>CAZOHT010000009.1:0-105502 GCA_964579825.1 uncultured Anaerolineaceae bacterium | reverse complement strand
TCCGCCGGCTGACGCCCAGCTTGGCCAGGATGTGCTCCATGTGGGCGCCGATCGTCCGCGGCGAGACGCCGAGTTCGCCGGCGATCTGCGGGTTCGTCCGGCCGGTGGCGACCAGCCGGGCGACCTCGAACTCGCGGCTGGTCAACGGTTCCCAGCGTTCGGTCCGCGGGTGTCTGGCTCGCGCCGAGGCGGCGGCGGCCCTGGCCCGTTCGACGAGGGGCGCGGCCCCGATGGACGCGGCCAGCGCGGTGGCCCGATCGACGACCTCGATCGCATCGGCGGGCCGGTGCGCGCGCAGGTGGACGTCGGACAGGTCGATCATGGCGCCGATCCCTTCCCACACGCGGCGGCGCTCGGACCAGCCGGCCACCGCATCGGTCAGGGCCTCGCGCGCCCGGGCGGTGCTGCCGGCCGCCAGATGGACGAGCCCGGCGGCGTGAGCCAGGGCCGGGCGAGTCCCCGGGATGTCGCGGGTCCGGAGTCGCTCGCCCACCCGCCTGGCCCATGACTCCGCCGCGCCGAGATCGCCGGCGAGGAGGTGGGCCCTCGTCCCGGTGACAAGGAACGGGAAGAGGTAGGCCGCATCGTCCACCGCGGCCGAGCCAGACAAGCCGGCCTCGCAGAGCGCGATCGCCCCGTCCGGATCGCCGGCCAGTAGGCGCACCTCGGCCTGGCCCCAGAGGGCTGGCGACACCCGTTGCAGCTCGCGCATGGACTCGGCGGCCCGGCGAGCTTCGTCGAGCAGGCTGGCTGCCCGCCCGAGATCGCCACGGCCGAGGGCCACGTACCCCAGGACGTGGAGGGCCGTGATCCGCGTCGTGAGACCACCCCGCCCGTCCGCCAGGGCATGCGCAGCCAGATCGTCGGCCTCGGTCCAGCGGCCTGTCGCCCACAGGACATGGGCGAGGTGGGCGGCCATGTAGTGCCGGTGGTTCCACAGCTCCGCTCGATCCGCGAATGCGATCCCCGCCGGGAGCCACTCGTCCGCGCGGTCGTATTCCACCAGGACCGACGCGCACGAGCCCAGCATCCGGTACCCGCGCGCGGCCTCGGCCTCGCTGCCCGCGGCGAGCGCCCGTTGGATCCCTTGCTCGAGCGAGGCCCAACCCTCGTGCATCTGCCCGAGGAACACGAGATCGGAGCCGACCGTGGCCATGGCATGGAGTTCCGCCGGCTCGTCGCCGAGGTGGGTCGCCAGGTCGAGGGCGACGCGGCCGTGCTCGAGCGAGGCGTCCAGGTGGCGGGCCAGCATGAAGGCCGCGGCGAGCCCGGCCTCGAGCGACAGTCGGGCCGCCTCGGTGGCGGTGTCGGACGGGCATCCAGCCAGTTCTGCGAGGGCGCTCTCGAGCGTGCGGACGCGGGTGTCCAGGTCGTCACCGAGCTGATGCCGGACCGCGACGAGGGGCGCGACGACGGCCGCCGCCTCGACCGGGCGACCGGCGGCCAGCCACCGGTCACGCGCGGCCGCGTAGGCCCGGGCCGAACCCTCGTTCTCGTCCAGTGCCGCGAGCTCGGTCGCGTAGGCCTGCAGCAGCGCGGCGTGATCCGCAGCGGCCAGGTCGGTCGGCAGGTTCCGCAACGCTCGCCGGTAGAGAGCCGCGGCCTCGCGATGCGCGGACCAACGGACGGCGGCGCGCGCCGCGGCGACCGCCGACGCGTAGGCATCGTCGCCGCGCCCGGCCCGTTCGAAATGCTCGGATCGGAAGGCATCGCCCGCCCCAGGCAGGCCCTCGCCCAGCTCCGCGACGCGGGCGTGGATCCGTCGCCGCATCGGCTCGGGGATCGCTCCGTAGATGGCGTCGCGGATGAGTGCGTGGCGGAAGTCGTATAGGCCCGGGATGCTCGTCTCGACGAGGAACGCGTGATCCACCAGCTCCCGCAGGGCCGGCGACAGCCGCTCCGGTTCGGATCCAAGGATGCCCGCGGCGACATCGACCATGAAGCAACGACCGATGACCGCGCCGGCCTCGGCCAGATCGATCGCCTCCGTCGAGCGATGATCGAGGCGTCCGCGTACGGTGTCGTCGATGGTGGTCGGGACACTCGCCGCGTCGACCAGATCGCCAGTCCACGTCGGCCGCTCCCGCATCGACCCAAGGAGCTCCTCGACGTGGAGCGGGATGCCATCGGTCCGGTCGAAGATGGCATCGACCACGTCCGTGGGGGCGGGCAGGTCGCTCCCAAGGAGCAGCGTCGCGATCATGCCCGTGTCCGCCGGGGACAGCCGCGCGAGGTTGGCTTCCTCCGCCAGGCGCTGGGTCAGCAGCCTCGACCGCCACTCGCGCAACGGGACCCGGGCCGCCAGCTCATCGCTGCGATAGGTGCCGATCGCCAGGATCGGCAGCTCGGGCAGCCGGCGAGCCAGCGACGCCACGATCTCGAGACTCAGGTCGTCGGCCCACTGCAGGTTCTCGAAGGTCAGCAGGGCCGGGGTCGGGACCTCGCACAGGATGTCCGTCACGTCCTGGACCAGGTCGCGCCGGCGGCGAGCGGCCCCGTCGTCCGCCGACCGATCCGTCGCGGCGGCACGATCCGGCGTGAGCACCGCCGTGATGGCGAGGCCCACGGGGCCGAAGGTCGGCGACCGGCTCATCGAACGGGCCATGTCCGAGATCAGCGAGCCTGCCGCCTCGAGATCACGGATCGCCAGGTCGCCGCCCGCGACCTGGGATCCCATCGCGGCCGCCTTGCGGCTGATGGCATCCAGCAGACGCGTCTTGCCGATGCCCGCTTCACCCGCGAGCAACAGCAGGTGGCCGTGGCTCTCCGCCGCCGTGGCAAGGCGTCGTTCGCCGAGGTCCAGCAGGTCGTCCCTGCCGACGAGGATCGGCGAGGTGCGCGGCCGACTCTGGGTCATCCGCGCCAGTGTAGGTCGACGTGGTTCGGTGCCCATCGGTCGGATGACCGATGACGACGTGACGCCTGCCGCCGAAGGTGACGACCGACCGTCGAGGTGGCGGACCAGCGACCAGTGGAGGACGCATGATGGCCAGGTTCATGGATGTCCACGATGGATTCTTCGGGGTATCCGCGCAGCAACTCGCCGAGGCGCACCAGCGCGACCTCGACATCGAGGCCGAGGAAGGCGTCCACTACGAGCACGCCTGGCTGGACCCCGAGGCCGGCAAGGTCTTCTGCCTGGCGACGGGTCCGACCAAGGAGGCCGTCATGCGCGTCCACGAGCGGGCCGGACATCCGACGCCGCAGGTCTACGAGGTTCCGATCGAGGTCGCCTAGCGACAGCGACTCGGCTGACGCCGCCGAGCGGAGCCGGACCTAGGCGGTCTCGCCCTGCTCGGCCAGCCAGTCCTGGTAGTTCGTCTCGTCGACGCCCTTGTCGACGTCCGATTTGGTCAGCAGGAGCGGGAGGCGACCCTCGCGGATCGTCTCCTCGGTGATGATGCATTTGCGGACGTCCGTGCGCTCCGGGATGTCGTACATGACCTCCAGGAGCGCCTCCTCGACGATGGAGCGCAGCGCCCGGGCGCCGGTCTTGCGGTCCAGCGCCACGTCCGCGGCGGCACGCAGGGCCCCCGGCGTGAACGCCAGCTCCACCTTGTCGAGCGACAGGAACCGCTGGAACTGGCGCGTGACGGCGTTCTTGGGCTCGGTCAGGACCCGGACGAGGTCTTCGGCCGTCAGGGCGGACAGCGTGACCATGACCGGCAGACGGCCGATGAACTCCGGGATCAGCCCGAACTTCAGCAGGTCCTCCGGCATGAGCTTCTCGAGGATCCGGCCCCGGGCGGCCGGCGTCATCGCCGATTCGGAGCCGAACCCGATCGACCGCCGGCCGACTCGCTCCTCCACGATCTTCTCGAGGCCGTCGAAGGCCCCACCGCAGATGAACAGGACGTTGGTCGTGTCGATCTGGATGAAGTCCTGGTGCGGGTGCTTGCGACCACCCTGTGGCGGCACGTTGGCCACCGTCCCTTCCAGGATCTTGAGCAGGGCCTGCTGCACGCCCTCACCCGACACATCGCGGGTGATCGACGGGTTGTCCGCCTTGCGCGCGATCTTGTCGATCTCGTCGATATAGATGATCCCGCGCTGCGCCCGGGCGACATCGAAGTCGGCCGCCTGGATGAGCCGCAGCAGGATGTTCTCGACGTCCTCGCCGACGTAGCCGGCCTCGGTCAGCGACGTGGCATCGGCGATGCAGAACGGCACGTCCAGCACGCGGGCCAGGGTCTGGGCGAGGAGCGTCTTGCCGCTGCCGGTGGGGCCCACGAGCATGACGTTCGACTTCTGGAGCTCGACCTCGTCGACCGTGTGGCCGGCGTTGACCCGCTTGTAGTGGTTGTAGACGGCGACCGAGAGGACCTTCTTGGCCCGTTCCTGGCTGATGACGTACTGGTCCAGCGCGTCCTTGATCTGGTGCGGATTGGGGAGCTTGGACGCCGCGACCTTGGGCCGTGGGGTCTCGAGCATCTCCTCTTCGATGATCTCCTGGCAGAGGTTGATGCACTCATCGCAGATGTAGACCCCCTGGCCAGCGATGAGCTTGCGGACCTGTTCCTGGCTCTTCCCGCAGAAGGAGCACCGGTACGGGACCTTGGGCCCCTTGGTGCTGCTCGTCGTCGTCACGCGTTCCCGACCCCGCTCGCTACTTGTCCTTGGACTTCTTCGGTCCGGGCTCGGACGGATCGCCGCTGGCCGCCTCGACCTCGGCGGGTGTCACGGTCCCGGATCCTTCACCGCCGGAGAGCCCGGCGTCGTGCGCTTGAGCGATCAGCGAGTCCCCTGGTACGGAGTAGACGGCGTCGATGATGCCATAGTCCCGCGCGGCCTCGGGCGACATGAAGTTGTCGCGATCCGTGTCCTTGACGATCTTTTCCATCGGCTGGCCGGTGTGGCGAGCGAGGATCTGGTGGTTCACCTCGACCAGGTGCTCCCACTCCCGCATCTGGATGACCGCATCCTGGGCCGCGCCGCGGAACCCACCCGAGCCCTGGTGGATCATGATCCGGCTGTTCGGCAGGGCGTAGCGCTTGCCCTTCGCGCCGGCCGCCAGCAGCACGGCCGCCATCGACGCCGCCATGCCGATGCAGATCGTGCTGACCGGGGCCCGCAGGTACTGCATCGTGTCGTAGATGGCCAGGCCGGACGTGACCACGCCGCCGGGCGAGTTGATATACAGGCTGATGTCCTTCTCCGGGTCCTCCGACTCGAGGAACAGCAGCTGCGCGATCACCAGGTTGGCGAGGTGATCCTCGATCTGGTCGCCCAGGAAGATGATCCGTTCGCGGAGCAGGCGCGAGTAGATGTCATAGGCGCGTTCCCCCCGGCTGGAGGATTCGATGACCATGGGGACGAGCATCGTGACTCCCTCGTGCGCTGTGATCGTTCGGATCAGCCGGCCGGAGCCGGTTCGTCGGTCAGGATGGATCCGGGGTCGGTCGCCCCGATGGCGGCATTGGCTTCGGCCTGGGTGTTGTCCACGGCGGAGCCGGGTCCGTCCTCGAGATGCGGGAGCGGCGGGTGGTCCGGATGGGCGAGCAACCACTGGTCGATCAGGCCCTCGACGACGCGGCTGCGCCGCAGGCTGCTGCGGATGAAGCTGCGGCCCCGCTCGGACTCGAAGTACGCGACGAGCTTCGGATCCGACTCGTAGCGGTCCCGGCCACGGGCGATCTCGGCCCGGATGTCCGCCTCGGGGATCTCCACGCCCTCCACGTCGGCCACCTTGGACAGCACCAGCAAGGTCTTCACCCGCTTCTCGGCGCCTGGCCGGAACTCGGTGTGCAGGTCCGCCTCGGTCTTCTCGACCGCGGTCAGGTACGCGGCTTCCTCGATCCCCTGCCGGGCGAGCGTGCCACGGAACTCGTCGTGCATCACCTCGACCTCCTGGTCGACCAGGATCTCGGGCAACTCGACGGTGGCGTTGGCCACGGCGTACTCGATGATGCGATCGGCGAACGTATGGCGCGCCCGGTCCAGGGCGTTCGCGGCGAGACGCGTGCGGATGTCCTCGCGCAGCGCGGCGACGTCGGCGAAGTCACCCATCTGCTGGGCGAACTCGTCGTCCAGCTCCGGCTTGACCTTCTCGCGCAGTTCCTTGAGGTCCACCGCGAAGTGGGCGGTCTGGCCGGCCAGGGTCGGCTCGCCGTAGTCGTCCGGGAAGGTGACGTCGAACTCGGTCGACTCGCCGACCTTGAGGCCGACGATGTTCGTCTCGAAGCCCGGGATCAGGCGTTCCTGGCCGAGGATGAGCGGCATCCGGTCCGTCGAACCGCCGTCGAAGGCGACTCCGTCCCGCGTGCCGGTGAAGCCGATGACCGCGTAGTCGCCGTCGATCGCCGCGCGATCCTCGACCGGGGCAAGGGTGGCGTTCTGGTCGAGGAGCTCGTCGATGACCTTGTCGACGCGGGCGTCGTCGGTCGGCTCGATCTCCGGCCCGAAGTTGAAGTTCCGGTAGTCGCCGAGCTCCACCTCGGGGCGGACCTGCACGGTCGCCTTGAAGATGAACGGCTTGCCTTCCTCGGCCTGCACGATCTCGACGTCCGCGTTCGCCAGGGGCACGATGTCTTCCTGGATGAGCGCGTCGCGATAGGCGGCTTCGGTCAGGTGTTCGACCGCGTCGTCGAGGATCGCGCCCGGTCCGAGCGCGCGTTCCAGGACGGGTCGCGGCGCCTTGCCGGGACGGAAGCCCGGGACCCGGGTGCGGCGGGACAGGTGCCTGACGGACTCGGTCAGCTGCTTGTCCAGGCGATCCGGGGGAAGCTCGATCTCGAGCACGACGGTACTGTTGGGAGCGGGGGTGGTGGTGATCTGCATCGCCCGCGAAGTATAGGGCGGGAGCGTGGGCGCGGCCGGTCAGGGCCGGGCGCGCCATCGGGCGATCGTCGCTGGTAGGCGAGAGAGGGGTCGAACCTCCACGCCGCTCACGCGGCACCGGCTCCTAAGGCCGGCGCGTCTGCCATTCCGCCACTCGCCCAGCGGCCAGAGTCTAGCGCCGCGCGGGCTCGGGGCACTCACGCGCCCGAGACATCCTCGGCGTCGTCGCGCAGGGAGCCGGTCTTCGGCTTCGCGACCGGCTTGGTCGTGGGGGCCTCACCACCGGACACCTGGCCGGCGGCCTGTTCGATCCGCTCACGGACCTTGGCCAGCCGCTCGTTGAAGCCCTCCTCCTCGCCGCTCGAGAAGAGCCACCGGGAGGCCGCCTTCGTCCCGCCCGAGAGGAGCGGCCGAGCGACCGACAGGGCGAGCACGGTCCGGAGCTGGTTGCGGCTCTTGGACGCCTTCTTGGCGTAGTCGGCGAAGTCGCGCTCCAGGGCGCCCCGGACGGCGTCGCCGTCCGAGCCGAGGTGCTTCAGCGTCTTCTCGATCTCGTCCGGCAGCATCGACTTGGGCATGGGCGCGCTCGGACCGCGGATCACGCGCTTCACCCCTCGTACCACGCGCTTCGGACCACCGAGCACGACGAAGCCGGCCGTGCCCGCGACCGCCGCGGCCTTGGCCGGGCTGGCCTTGACCTTAGCCGGGATATCCACCGCCGAGCGGGCCGACGCCTCCAGGAGCGCCAGCTCGTCGCCGAGCTGGGCCCGGGCGACTAGGACCCGTTCCCGCGCGGCGTCCGTTCCTTCAGCCACTCGAGGGTCTCCTTGCTGGTCGCGATGGTCACGTCCGGCGTGAACCGGGCCTTCAGATCCTCGACGTCGATGCCGGTCCGATAGACGTCCAGGGCCATCAGCCCGGCCCAGGTGAGGTAGCCGAGGGTGATGCCGATGCCGGCACCCACCTGCGGGTTGAAGCTGATGCTGGTGAACGCCCCGAAGGTGGCACCGAACACGATCCCTCCGGCGATGGCCACGAACCAGTTCGGCTGCTTCGCGCGGATGCCGGCGACGATCCCGATGGCGAGTCCGATGATGGCCCCGATGCCGATCCCGACGACGAGCGGACGATACGCCGGGTCGATCGCCAGCCCGAGCGACTCGCCGATCCGCGCGTATAGCTGATTGAGCAACGCGAGGCCCAGGATCGCACCGCTGAGCAACCCGACGATGATCCCGATGACGAGCGCACGGACGATGCGCACGGGGTCCACCCGAAGGCCGAGCAGCACCAGCGCCACGGCCGCCGTGACGAACAGGAGCACGCCGTGCAGCACGCCCCAGCCGAGTGACCCGAGCAGCCACTCCCCGATGAAGAGCGAGGTGCCGATGATCGCGAGGATGACCGCGACGATGACCAGGCCGACCGCCGCGGCGACGAGCCCGGCCAGGCGCCCGCCCTCGCGGCCGATCTCGGAGGCCTCCTCCTTGGCGAGGTCCACGTGGGCCATCGCCAGGGTCGCGGCCGCCTGGGCGGTCTTGCCCAGCTGCTCACGGAGGCTCGGTGGCTTGGGCTTCTTCGCCTTCGCCTTGGGTGGCGGCTTCGGACCGGGCGGTGGCGGGGTCCCGCCGGAGGGCGGCGGGGTCGCACCGGGCGGCGGCGGGGTCGGCTCGGGGGCAGCCGGGGTCGGCGCGGGGGCAGCCGGGTCCGGGGTCGGCTCGTCGGCCGGGGCGGGCTCGGGCGGCGTCGGCTCGTCGGCTGGTTCGTTGGCGTCGGGCGGCTTGGGGTCCAGGGCGGTGACTCCGAGCGTGGAGCGACAGAAGTTCGCCGGACGATGATAGCAGCGCCCCTCGCCGCCTCGACGCACGCGGTAGGCTCCCGCGATGGCGCCCGACTCCCCTGACTCCCCCACTCCGCGACTGCTCAGCGCCGAGATCCTGAGCATCGGCACCGAGCTGACCGTGGGCGACACTCGCGACACGAACGCGGGTGAGCTCGCGCGCAGCCTCACCGGTCAAGGCGTGACGGTCCGTCGAGTCACGGCCCTCCCGGACGATCTCGATGCGGTGACCGACGCGTTCCGGTCCGGGATCGCGCGGTCGGACCTGGTCGTCTCGACCGGCGGCCTCGGTCCCACACCGGACGACCTCACCCGCGAGTCGATCGCGACCGCCGTCAGGGAGGCCGTCAGCGTCGATCCAGCCCTGGAGCGCTGGCTGCGCCGACTCTGGTCACGGCGCGGGATGCCGTTCCCCGAACTCAACCTCAAACAGGCCTGGCTGATCCCGTCGTCGACCGCCATGGCCAACCCGAACGGCACGGCACCGGGCTGGTTCGTGGCGGCACCCGGGGGCCGGGTGATCGTCGCCCTGCCCGGCCCGCCGCGCGAGATGCGACCCATGTGGCACGACCACGCCCTGCCGAAGCTCGCCGCGATCGGTCTTGGGGCCGAGGTCGCCAGCGTCACGTATCGCCTGGCCGGGATCGGCGAGTCCCAGGTGGCCGACCTGTTGGGTGAACCGCTCCTCCGCGCCACGAATCCCGTCGTCGCGACGTACGCGAGGGCGGAGGCCGTGGATGTCCGGATCTCGGCCACGGCATCGGGTGTCGCGACCGCCGACGAACTGGTCGAAGCGGCGGCATCCGTCGTCCGCGAGCAGCTCGGGAGGTACATCTGGGCGACCGGCGACACGACCTGGTCGGGCGCGATCGGGGCTCGCCTGGATGGACTCGGCTGGACCCTCGCCATCGAGGAGATCGGCACCGGGGGTCAGGTCGGCGCCCTGTTCGGCGACGTGCCCTGGATCCGACTGGTGGTGGCGCGAGCGGCCGAGCCTGGTCGACCGTCGGAGGCGGACCTGCGCGCGCGGGCGGCCGCCGCCCGGGACGCCGGCGGGGCCGACGTCGGACTGGCCGTCCATGTCGCCGACGGCGGCGATGATGCGATCGCGAGCGTCGCGGTCGGCACACCGCGATCGACCACATTCGAGCGGCGGACCATGTTCCTCGGTGGCGCGAACGGACGGACCCGGGCCGCCCTCGCGGCCGCGGCCATCCTGCTCGCGTCGCTGGCACTTCCGGCCCGGGACCCGAAGGCCTAGGATGCTCGAGATGAGCGCCGAACCCGACCACCTGCTGCGGCTGACCGTCCTCGGCTGCAGCACGGCAGCGCCGCATCCCGGCTCGCCGGCCGCCGGCTTCCTCGTCGAGTGGGGATCGACCGCGTTGATGCTTGACGCGGGTCAGGGCACGATCCGGCGCCTCGAGCGCGTGCTCGACCCGCACGATCTCAGTGCCGTGATCATCGGGCACATGCACGCCGACCACTACCTCGATCTCGTCGGCCTGCGCTACCTGTTCGCCTGGGGCGAGGCCACGCCGGACCCGCTGCCGGTCCACCTGCCACCGGGTGGGCGGGCGAAGCTGGATGGACTGGCTGCAGCGATCAGCGAACGAGCGGGCTTCTTCGATGCCGCGTTCGATGTCGAGGAGTACGACCCGGAAGCGGTCCTGCACGTCGGTCCGCTCGTCGTCCGCTCCGTCCCGGCCCAGCATTACGTGCCGGCGTGGGGCGTGGTCGTGGACGCCCCCGATGGATCGCGCCTGGCCTATACCGGCGATACCGGCCCGAGCGAGGCCGTCATCGACGCGGTCCGCGGAGCCGACGTCCTGCTCGTCGAGGCGGCACTCCGTCTTTCATCACACGACGATCCACGCCGTGGCCACCTGACGCCGGAGGAAGCCATCGACCTGGCGATCAAGGCCGAGGTCCGCGAGGCGCTGTTGGTCCACTACCAGCCGACGCGGCGCGAGGAGATCGCGGCGATGTGCGCGGCCGTCGGGCCCTGGATCCGACCCGCCGTCGCCGGGCTGACGTTGACCGTGAGCCCGGCTCGAGATCAGGAGACGGTCAACACCGGCTGAGCCGCCGACTGCGCCGCTCGGACGCTCATGCGCGCGGCGACCGTCCGGGCCACCCCGGTCAGGGCGACCGCGGCCGGTCCGGGCTCACGCTGGGCGACCGCGGGCACGCCGACGTCGCCACCCTGGCGAACGGTCACGTCGAGCGGGATCCCGCCGAGGTACTCGAGGCCATGTTCGGCGGCGAACCGCTCCCCTCCGCCCCTCCCGAAGATCTCGGTCAGCTCGCCGCAGTGCGGGCAGGCGAAGGCCGTCATGTTCTCCACGAGCCCGATGACCGGCACGCTCATCCGCTTGAACATGGCGAGGGCCTTCGCGACATCCGTCAGCGAGACCTCCTGGGGCGTGGTCACCAGGACCGCGCCGGAGATCGGGACCGCCTGGGCGAGGGTCAGTTGCGCATCGGACGTGCCGGGCGGCAGGTCGATGACGAGATAGTCGAGGTCGCCCCACTCCACGTCGCGCAGGAACTGCTGGATCGCCCCGCCGACGAGCGGTCCGCGCCACACGATGGGCTGGCCGTCCGGGACGAAGAACTGGATCGAGATGGCCTTCACGCCGTGGCGCTCGAGCGGCAGGATCTTGTTGTTCGGGCTGGCCTTCGGCTGGCCTTCGAGCCCCAGCATCATCGGGATGTTCGGGCCGGTGATGTCGCCATCGAGCAGGCCGACCGACGCCCCCGACTGCGCCAGTGCGACCGCCAGGTTGACGCTGACCGTGCTCTTGCCGACGCCGCCCTTGCCGGAGGCCACGGCGATGATGTTCTTCACGCCCGGGACGAGCTGCTCCGCCTGACGTGGCGCCGCACGCCGGACCATCGCGCCCCAGGTGATGTCGATCCCGGTCGCGCCGATCCCACCGAGGGCGGCGCGCGTCGTGCGTTCGATCTCGTCCTTGAGCGGACACGCGGGCGTCGTCAGCTCGATGGTCAGCGCGATCGCCGACCCGTCGATGGAGACGTTCTTGACCATGTCCAGGGTGACCAGGTCCTTGCCGAGTTCGGGCTCCTGGACGGTCCGCATCGCGTCGATGACGGCGGTCTCGGTGATCGGGCTCATCGGGGATGGGATCCTTCCGCGGTCGTCGATTGGGGGGTTCTGACGTGGTGAGCGCCGATATCGTACCGCGGGGCCCCACGACCCGCCGCAAGGGGCCATCGGACGCCGCGCCGCAGCCCGGTCCGATTCCTTGACGCGCCGGGTGAGCGGCCCCTATCCTCCCGGCACCGGAGCCCGCCCCCAGGACGTGGCCACCGGATCGTCCCCTGAGGGTGTGTGGAGGGCGCACGGCTCGGTCGACGTCGCGCCCGGCTTGGGCCTCGCACCGCGGACGCAGGAGAGCGAACGAGCGTGCCCACCATCGATGTCCGACTCGTCGACGTGGTCAAGAAGTTCGGCGATGCCGTCGCCGTGGACCACATCGACCTTGAGGTCCGGAACGGGGAGTTCTTCAGCCTGCTCGGCCCGTCCGGCTGCGGGAAGACGACCACACTGCGGATGATCGGCGGCTTCGAGCAGCCCACGTCGGGGTACATCGAGCTCCAGGGTGACGATGTCACGTGGTTGCCTCCGTTCAAGCGCAACGTGAACACGGTCTTCCAGAACTACGCCCTGTTCCCCCACCTCACCATCCACGAGAACGTGGCGTTCGGCCTGCGCCGCAAGGGCGCCAAGGACTCCGAGGTGAAGGCGCGGGTCACGGAGATGCTGAAGCTGGTCGAACTACCCGGCTACGAGAAGCGCAAACCCACCCAGATCTCGGGCGGCCAGGCCCAGCGCGTCGCCCTGGCGCGTGCACTGATCAATCGGCCGGGTGTGCTGCTCCTCGACGAACCGCTCGGGGCGCTGGACCTCAAGTTGCGCAAGCAGATGCAGGTGGAACTGAAGCGGATCCAGCAGGAGGTCGGGATCACGTTCATCTACGTGACCCACGACCAGGAAGAAGCCATGACGATGTCGGATCGGATCGCCGTCATGAACAAGGGCAGGTACGAGCAACTGGGCGATCCCGAGAGCCTGTACGAGCGACCTGCCACGCGCTTCGTCGCCGGCTTCCTGGGCATCAGCAACCTGCTGCCGGGCACCGTCACCGGAAGCGACGGCGACCACGTCTCCGTCGCTCTCGCCAATGGTGTCTCGATCCGCGCCCCGGGCGGCGCGCAGGCCGGCACGGCCGTCGATGTCGGGGTCCGCCCGGAGAAGTTCCGGTTGCGCGAGGAGACTGGATCCATCCCGGATGGGCACAATCGCCTGGACGGCATCGTTCGCGATGCGTCCTACCTGGGCGTCAGCACGCAGTACCAGGTGGAAGCGCCGGGCGGAGCCCGCCTGACCGTGTACGAACAGAATGTCGAACGAGCCACCAAGTCCGAGCTGTGGTCCGCCGGCGAGCGGGTCGTGATGACCTGGCGGCCGGAACACAGCTTCGTCATCGTCGGCGCCGGTGCGGCGGCGCCCTCCGGGGACGCCATCTCGACCTCGACCAGCGAGACCGACGTCACCGCCGTCCCCGCCTGATCCGAGCACGAAAGAGGACCCGACATGACCGAGCGCGTCACCACGACCACCGCGAGCCTCACCCGTCGCCACTTCCTGCAGGGGTCGGCGCTGGCCGGGACCGCCGCCTTCCTGGCGGCCTGTGGGACCTCAGGCACGGGCGGCAGCGGAGCACCCGCCTCTGTCGCGGCCCCGAGCGGAGGCGGCGGCACCGAGCTCCGGTTCGCGAACTGGATCGGCTACATCGACACGGCCGATGACGGGTCGTACCCCACCCTCATCAAGTTCACTGCCGAGACCGGGATCGAGGTCCTGTACCTCGAGGACATCAACGCCAACGAGGAATTCTTCGCGGCGAGCCTGGCCGGCCCGCTCGACGCCGGCCTCCCGACCGACTGGGACATCGTCGTCCTGACCGACTGGATGATCGGCCGCCTCGTCCGCCTCGGCTGGCTCGAGGCGATCGATAAGGCCAACACGCCGAACTTCGTCGCGAACCTGGCGCCGACCTATGTCGGCCGCACGTTCGACCCCGACACCAAGTTCGCGGCGCCGTGGCAATCGGGCATGACCGGCCTCGGGTTCGACCAGAACGTGACCGGACCGCAGACCTCGCTCGACGTGTTCTACACGGACGAGTTCCAGGGCAACATCACCTATCTGAGCGAGATGCGCGATACCATCGGGCTGACCGCGATCACGCAGGGTGCCGACCCCGCCGCCCTCACCCAGGACGAGTTCGATGCCGCGCTCGCCAAGGTCGATACGGCCATCAAGTCCGGCATCGTCCGCCAGGTCGCGGGCGGGTCGTACATCGAGAGCATGGCCGCCGGCGACGTCGTGCTGGCCATGGCCTGGTCCGGCGACATCGCCGGACTCCTGGTCCCGGACCAGACCGAGGAGCAGGACTTCCAGTGGGTCCTCGCGGACGAGGGCGGCATGCTCTGGACGGACAACATGGCCATCCCGCTCGGCTCGCCCAACAAGGCAGCCGCCGAGAAGTGGATCGACTTCTACTACGACCCGGTCAATGCCGCCGCGGTCGAGGCGTACGTCAACTACGTCTGTCCGGTGGTCGGGGCTCGCGAGGTCATGATCGAACTCGACCCGGCGATGGCGGACAACCCGCTCATCTTCCCGCCCGAGGACTGGGTCGCGCGACTGCACCAGTTCCGCGCCACCACGGCCGACGAAGAGACGGCCTGGTCCGAGGCGTACACCAAGATCATGGGCCTCTAACCGACGATGCGGCGGGCGATCGACTTCCGCAAGGTCGCCCCGTACGCGCTGCTCGCGCCGGGTCTGCTGTGGCTGGCCGTCTTCTACATCTACCCGGCCATCCAGATGTTCCTGGTCTCCCTGTGGACCGGCAACGTCAACGACGGATTCCAGCAGACCTGGAACTGGGGGATCTACCCGGAAGCGTTCCAGGAGTACTGGCCGTGGATCGCCCGCTCGATCGTCTACGGCGGACTCGCCACGATCCTCGCGTTCGCGCTGGGATTCCCGCTCGCCTATGCGATCGCGTTCCGCGGCGGCGCCTACAAGAACCTGCTGCTGTTCATGGTCATCGCGCCGTTCTTCACGAGCTTCCTGCTGCGGACCATCTCCTGGAAGATCATCCTGTCCGACAACGGCATCGTCCTCGGACCGCTGAAGGACATCGGGGTCATCCCAGCCGACTTCCAGCTGCTGGCCACGCCGGCGGCCGTCATCGCCGGCATCACGTACAACTTCCTGCCGTTCATGACGCTGCCCCTGTACGTCGCGCTCGAAAAGATCGACCGGCGACTCATCGAGGCCGCGCAGGACCTGTATGCCGGCCCGTGGCGGCCACAAGGGACGGTCGTCGGCGGGGTCCTCGGCGGCGTCCTCGGGGCGGTCGTGGGGCTGGTCATGGGCTACGGCGCGATCACGCTCGCGATCCCTGGTGCCATCTTCGGCTTGATCATCGGGACATTCCTGATCAGCGAGGCCTTCGTTCGGATCGTCTTCCCGCTGTCGTTGCCGGGCGTGTTCGCGGGCTCGCTGCTGGTCTTCATCCCCGCGATGGGTGACTACGTCAACGCCGAGCTGCTGGGCAACCCGCAGTCGCTCATGATCGGCAACGTCATCCAGGCCCGCTACCTGAAGGTCACCGACTATCCGACCGCGTCAGCCCTGTCCTTCATCCTCATGGCGGCCATCCTCGTCGGCGTGTTCCTGTACGCCCGAGCGATCGGAACCGAGGAGCTCACCTGATGGCCGCCGCCGGCGCCGGCGCCGAAGCCACCCGCGAGCCAGTCATCGTCGCGAAGCAGCCGACGTTCGGCATGCGCCTGGGGAAGGTCGTGGATCGCTGGCTACTGCCGATCTACGTCCTGTTCGTGGTGCTGTACCTGATCCTGCCGGTCATCGTCATGATCGTCTTCAGCTTCAACGACCCGACCGGGCGCTCGAACCTGACATGGCGGGAATTCAGCATCGACGCCTGGCTCCACCCGCTCGCGAGGCCCGGCCTGCCCGAAGCCGTCTTCAACAGCATCCTCATCGCATTCGTGGCGACCGTCGTCTCGACGATCCTGGGAACGTTGATCGCGCTGGCCCTGGTCCGCTATCAGTTCCGCGGCCGATCCGGCACGAATCTGCTCATCTTCCTGCCGATGTCGACGCCTGAGATCGTGCTTGGCGCGTCGCTGCTGACCACGTTCATCGCGTCGACGGACCTCGGATTCATCCCGGAGGGCGTGGTGTTCCCGATGAGCATCCGGACGATCATCATCGCCCACATCATGTTCTGTATCAGCTTCGTGGTCGTGACCGTGAAGGCCCGCCTGTCGGGCTTCCCGCGCCACCTGGAGGAGGCGGCCATGGACCTCGGCGCGAACGAGTGGGTCACGTTCTGGAAGGTCACGTTCCCGTTGATCCTGCCGGGCATCATGGCCGCCGGCCTGCTGGCGTTCAGCCTGTCGATCGACGACTACGTGATCACCAGCTTCACCGCCGGCACGACCCAGACCTTCCCGCTGTTCATCTACGGCTCACAACTCCGCGGCATCCCGGTCCAGGTCAACGTCATCGGGACGATGATCTTCGTCGTGGCCGTGGGCCTGGTCCTGCTGACCACGCTCTGGCAGCGTCGCGTGGCGGGCCGCGACTATGCTGCCAGCATCGGAGCCTGACGCCACGACCGCGTCCCGAGATCCGGAGGAAGCGATGCTCACCACAGACCTGGTCACGTCCGCGACGTCCCTGCCCGATCACGCCGTCGTCCCGCCGGTCTGGGGGCGGATCACCAACCTCGACGTCGATCGCGGAGAGGGATCCTGGCTGATCACGCGCGATGGCGAGCGCTACCTGGACTACTCGTCGGGTATCGGGGTCACCAACACCGGCCACGCCCACCCACGCGTCGCGGCCGCGATCGCCGAGCAGGCCACGAAGCTGCTCCACGGCCAGCAGAACATCATGTACCACGAGCCCGGCCTGCGGCTGTACGAGCGCCTCCAGGGCCTCCTGCCCGGTGGACCGTGGCAGGCGTTCCTGTCCAACTCGGGCGCTGAGGCCGTGGAGGCGTCCGTCAAGCTGGCGCGGGTCGCGACCGGCCGACCGGCCATCCTGGCGTTCCGGTACGGCTACCACGGCCGCACCGCCCAGACGATGGCGCTCACGACCGCCAAGGACGTCTACCGGGCGGCGTTCGAGCCGCTACCGGGTTCGGTGTATCACACGGCCTATCCGTACTGCTATCGCGCCGCCGGCGGCGCCCACGCCCCCGATGCCTGCACGTGCGACTGGGAGGCCCAGCTCGACCTGACGTTCCACCAGTTCATCTACCCGGACAAGGTGGCCGCGGTCATCATCGAGCCGATCCTGGGCGAGGGCGGCTACGTCGTCCCGCCACCCGGCTTCCTGCCGCGCTTGCGCGAGATCACCCGCGAGCACGGCATCCTGCTCATCGCGGATGAGGTCCAGACGGGCTTCGGTCGGACCGGCGAGCTGTTCGCGGTCCAGCACTGGGACGTCGAGCCGGACATCCTCGTCATGGCCAAGGGCATCGCGTCCGGCCTGCCGCTGTCCGGGATCCTGGCGCGACAGGAGCTCATGACCCACTGGAAGCCCGGCTCCCACGGCGGGACCTACGGCGGCAACGTCGTCTCCTGTGCGGCCGCCAATGCGACCCTGGACGTCATCGAGGACGAGGGTCTGGTGGCCAACGCCCGGGAGCGCGGCGACCAGTTCCTCGCCGGTTTGCGAGCCCTGGCCGCGCGTTACCCATCCATCGGGGACGTCCGCGGCCTGGGGTTGATGGTCGCGCTGGAGCTGGTCAAGCCCGGTGTCGGTGACGGCCGGACGCCGGATCCGGACCTGACCAAGCGCATCCAGGCGGAGGCGTTGGCCCGGCACCTGATCGTCCTGACCGCCGGCACGTACGTGAACGTCGTCCGGATCATCCCGCCACTCGTGACGACGGCCGCCGAGGTCGATCAGGCGCTGGCGATCCTCGACGCGAGCCTGGCCGCCGCCGGCGCATGAAGCGACGGCGGGTCACCCACCGACGTGGGGCGATCTCGCAGCCTGGTCCGGCGCGGACCGAATCGGCGGGACTCGCCGCCGCTCGGGCGAGGGTCGAGGCCCTGCTGGACCGATTGTCAAGGGTGGACCTGCAGGTCGTGGTGGTCGCGCCTCCGGATGCGGTCAGACGAGCCGCCCGCGAGCGGGCGCGGACCGCCTGTGTGCTGGCCGGTCGGGTGGATCTCATGGACGAGGCGACCGACGCTGCCCGAGAGCTGTCGTTGCGAGCGTTCGCCCGCGGGGGCTTCAGCGGGACATGGGCGGCCACGGACATGGCGGCATCGGTGACGCGACCGAGCGACCGGGTCGCAGCCGCGTCCGCGTTCGAGGAGGCGGCCCTGGCAGCCGTCGCCGACGACCTCATCGATCCCGACGCACGCCGGATCCTGCAGGCCACAGCCGGTCGGCTCGTCGGGCTGACGGGCATCCCATCGCCGGGTGCCCTTTCCAGCCTGGCGGCGCCTCGCTCAGGGTACGAACGCGGTCCGCTCCAGCTCGTCGCCGTGACGACGGTCGTGATCGGCGGGATCCTGCTATGGATCGGCGTGGGCGTCGGATTCGGGGTCCTTGGGATCGTCGTCGGGCTGGCGCTGATCGCCACGCTGGCACGTCGACAACCACGACCGAGCAGCTAGGCACCACCCCATCATCCGTGCGCGCGTCCGGGCGTGGCCCGGCGGCCAGGACCCTGCCGCGACCCTGCCGCACGGACCGCGAGTCCGTGACCGTCGGCCGTGGTGTGCGGGGGCACTCGGAGAGAGGATGTGGGCAGAAGGAGCCGCAGCATGCGCATCCTGCTCGCACACGACGGTTCGGCCGGCGCCGCGACCGCTCGCTCACTCGTCGACCACCTGGCCTGGCCGGAGCCATCGCACGTCGACGTCATCCACGTCGTCGAGCCGATCTGGAGCATGCTGGCCGTCCCGACGGTCTCCTTCGGTGGCCCCATGGAGGAAGTCATGGGTGCCGATGAGATCAAACGGGAGATGGACGACGCCGTCGCCGGTCTCCGCCGACCGGGCCTCACCGTCGACACCCACGTGGTCGTCGGTCGCCCGGCCAACGTCATCACCGAGACGGCGACGCGGCTCCGGTCGGATCTCATCGTCATGGGGAGCCGTGGACGCGGCACGATCGCGACGATGGTCCTCGGCTCCGTGTCGGCGGAGGTCGGCCACGACGCTCCGTGCCCGGTGCTCGTGGCCCGGGGCTCCCGCATGGACCGCGTCATGGTCGCGTTGGACGGCACGCCCGGGTCCGATCGAGTCGTCGCGGCCGTGGCGGCGTCGCCCTGGCTGGCCGACGCCACGATCGACGTCGTGACGGTCGCCCTGTCGACCGTGCCGGGTCCCGGGGTCATGCTCTCGGAGGCGTTCGGCAGCTCGTTGGCGTGGTACGAGGACGCCGTGGTCGCGGCGAGGCGAGAAGGCGAGGCGTGCGTGACAGATGCGGCGGCCAGGCTGGTCGACGCCGGCTTCCGGGCGACCGGCCGCGTGCTCGACGGCGATCCCGCGGGCACCCTCGTCGAGACCGCGGCACACGACGGCGTGGATCTCCTCGTCGTCGGGACACACGCGAGGACGGGCGTGCGGGCGGTCGTCCTGGGCAGCGTGGCCCGGAACGTGCTGGTCCACACGAAGGCCTCGGTCCTGGTCGTCCACCAGACCGCGGTCGTGACGCCGCAGCCCGACGACCACGCCGTGGCGGGCGCCGTCTGACTCAGTCGGGCACGTCGACCGAGCGGGCTTGTCGAAGCCGGGTCACGACCTCGTCGTGCGACCGACCGTTGGTGGCCAGGGCATGCCCGCTGTGGATCGAGCGCACGCCGTGGATGTCGGTGAACGTGCCGCCCGCCTCCTCGACGACGATGGACGGGGCGGCCAGGTCCCAGCTGTGCGGCCCGACCTCGACCATGATCTCCGCCGCGCCCTCGGCGACCAGCGCGTAGCCCCAGAAGTCCCCGAAGCCGCGATCGCGCCAGACCGAGCGGATCAGGGCATCGAAGCCGGGCGCCTCCCCGCTGGCGGCGATGTCCAGCGGCGACGCGTAGACGACCTGGGCGTCGGCCAGATCGGCCACCTTCGACACGCCGATCCTCCGTGCGGTCCCGGCCATCGGCCCCAGCGCGTCGACGGCCCACGCCCCGGCGCCACGCGAGGCGTACCAGCGGGCACCGATGGCCGGCGCGCTGATGACCCCGACGACGATCTCGCCATCGCGCTCCACCGCCAGCAGCGTGCCGAACAGGGGCACGCCACGCATGAAGTTGTGCGTGCCATCGATCGGGTCGATGTACCAGCGCACCCGGCCCGCGCCGGCTTCCGTACCGTGCTCCTCGCCGACGAGGCCGTGATCCGGGTACGTCGCGACGATCCGGTCTCGGATGGCGCGCTCGATGGCCCGGTCGGCCTCGGTCACGAACGTCCGGTCCGGCTTGGCCTCGATGACGAGATCGCGCCGGAAGTGGGCCATGGCCAGCCGGTCGGCCTCGTCGCAGCACGTGAGTGCGAACGCCAGCCATCTCGCCAGGTCGGGATCCGTGGACGGCCGCGCGGCGTCGTCGTCCCGGCCGATCATGCCCGGATCCTCGCCCCGGTCGGGTCGTACAGAGGCTCCTTCACGACCTCGAAGCCGACCCACTCGCCGAAGACCTCGATCTCGCCGCGCGTCCCGATCGCGGCGAGAGCCACCGGCAGGTAGGCGTACGCGATGGAGTGCTCCACGGCGAACCCGTAGCCACCGGAGGTCACCCGGCCGACGACCTCGCCCGCCACCCGGACCGGCTCGTTGCCGAGGCAGACCGAGCGGGGATCGTCGAGGACGAGGCAGCGCAGGCGCTTGCGTGGGCCGGCCGCCATGGCGGCGACCAGCGCCTCGCGCCCGATGAAGTCGATGTCCTTGTCGAGCGCGACGGCGAACCCGAGCCCGGCATCGAACGGCGTCTCGTCCGGCGTGATGTCGCTCGACCACACCCGGTAGCCCTTTTCGAGGCGGAGCGCGTCGATGGCGCGGTAGCCGCCGGCTACGAGGCCGTAGGGTCGACCCGCCTCCCAGAGGGTCGACCACAGGACCCGTCCATACTCGGCCGGGGCGTACAGCTCCCAGCCGAGCTCACCCACGTAGGTGACCCGCAACGCCGTGACCGGCACGGACCCGACCGTGATCTCGCGCGCGGTGAGGAACGGGAAACCGTCGTTCGACAGATCGTCGCGCGTGACGCTCGAGAGGATGTCTCGCGCCCGTGGGCCCCACAGACCGAAACACACCAGCCCGCCGGTGACATCCCGGAGCGCGACAGAGCCGTCGTCCGGCAGGTGCTGGCGCAGCCACGCGGCGTCGTGTTGGCCGAACGCCGTCCCGGTGACCAGGAGGTAGCGATCCCGTGCGAGCCGGGTGACCGTCAGGTCCGCCTGGATCCCACCGCGCGGGTCGAGCAGCTGCGTGTACACGACCGATCCGACCGGCCGATCGATGTCGTTCGCGCACATCCGGCCGAGGAACCCGGTCGCCGCGGGTCCGGCGACCTCCAGCTTGGCGAACGAGCTCTCGTCGAACAGTCCGGCGGCGGTGCGTGTCGCGATCGCCTCGGCGCCG
Source organism: uncultured Anaerolineaceae bacterium (assembly GCA_964579825.1). Classification (GTDB taxonomy): domain Bacteria; phylum Chloroflexota; class Limnocylindria; order Limnocylindrales; family CSP1-4; genus SPCO01. Next base: position 84,161 of record CAZOHT010000009.1, on the reverse strand, counting down.
ATCGCGGGCGACCAGTGCATCCCCGCCCATCCGCGTGGCCGGAGCGACTCGTCGCCGGCGGCGGCGTTCGTCTCGAACCAGTTCGGCCGTTCCCAGCCGGACTTCTCGCCGAACGCGGCGCCCAGCTCGCCGAGCCGCTCGTACGTGGGCGACGTCCGCAGCGGTCGGCCGGACTGGCGTTCCTCGTTCGGGTAGTGGATGTCGTAGTAGGTGGCGTAGTTCTCGACCGAGCGTGCCAGCGTGTGGCGCTGCGAGCGGTAGGCCGCTCCGAACCGGCGGATGTCCATCTTCCACAGATCGAGCTCCGGCTGGCCGTCTGCGATCCAGCTCGCCATCTGGCGCCCGATGCCACCCGCGCCGGCGATGCCATGGGCCGAGAATCCGGCGGCGACCCAGAAGCCGCGGACGTCCGACTCGCCCAGGATGTACTCGTTGTCCGGCGTGAATGCTTCCGGCCCGTTGATGACTCGACTGACCCGGGCTTCCTCCATGGCCGGGACGCGCCGGATGGCGCCTTCCATGATCGGTTCGAAGCGGGGCATGTCCGGCGCCAGCAACTTGCCGTTGAAGTCGGCCGGGACGCCGTCGAGGCTCCACGGCGCCGGGTCGCGCTCGTAGCCGCCCATGCACAGGCCGCCCACCTCTTCCCGGAAGTAGACGAGGTTGTCTGGATCGCGGAGCTGCGGGAGGCCGGCGTGGACGCCGTCGAGGGGCTCCGTGAACAGGTACTGGTGGGCCATCGGGATGAGCGGCACGGTCACGCCGACCATCCGGCCGATCTCCGGGGCGAACATCCCGCCGGCATTCACGACGACGTCGGTCCGGATCTCGCGTCGCTCGCCGCCATGCTCGACGGTCAGGCCCGTGACGCGGTCGCCCTCCGAGGCGATCGCGACGACCCGGGTGTGGGTCTGGATGCTCACCCCACGGGCCCGGGCCCCGGCGGCCAGCGAGAGCGCGAGTCCCGACGGATCCAGCCAGCCATCGGTCGGCAGGTAGATCGCCCCGAGCACGCCCTCGGTCGACATCAACGGGAACAGGGCCTGGGCCTCGGACGGAGTGATGAGTTCGAGCGGGAGGCCGAACGTCTTGGCCCAGCCGGCCTGCCGCTGCAGCTCCTCGAGGCGCTCCGGGCTGGACGCCAGCCGCAACGATCCGACTTCGTGCCACGACGGGTCGTGGCCGGTGCCGGCGGCCAGGCCGCGGTACAGCTCGGCGCCGTACATCATCATCTTGGTCAGCGTCACGGACCCGCGCAGCTGTCCGACCAGGCCGGCCGAGTGGAACGTGGAGCCCGACGTCAGGTCCGCGCGCTCGACGAGGACGATGTCGGTCCAACCGAGGTCGGCCAGGTGGTACGCGATCGAGGTGCCGCCGACCCCGCCACCGATGATGACCGCCCGGGCCTGGTCCACCTCGCCTCCACTCCGCTCGTGCATCGAACGACAGGCCCAAGGGTACCGGCTGCGCTAGGCTCCGATGCGGAGGGACGGATGCCACCGACCATCGACGAGGTCATCGCGGCGATCCCGGCGTGGGCCGGTCGCCAGACGCGGACCGAGCGGATCGCCGCCGGGCTGACGAACACGAACTACCGGGTCGACATCGACGGCGTCGCGCATTTCGTGCGGATCCCGGGCGCTGCCACGGACCTGCTTGCCGTGGACCGTGGCAACGAGCTCCACAACACCCAGGCCGCGGCCGTGGCCGGTGTCTCGCCACGGGTCCTGCACGCGATCCCGGCGTGGGACGTCTTCGTCCTGGCGTGGCTGGACGCGACGACCATGTCCATCGCCTCCCTCGGAGCGCCTGGCATGCCGACGCGGATCGCGGCCACCCTGCGGCAGCTGCACGCCGGCCCGGCGTTCCGGGACACGTTCGACATGTTCCGCCTGTCCGAGCGATACCTGGCCCTCGTGGACGAGCGGGACATCCCGATCCCGGCGGGGTACCGCGACCATCGCACGCTGCTGCCCCGGATCGAGGCGGCGCTCGGCCGGCATCCGCTGGCGCCCGTTCCGTGCCACAACGACCTGCTCGCCGAGAACTACCTCGACGACGGGACGCGCCTGTGGATCGTCGACTTCGAGTACAGCGGGATGAACGACCCCGCGTTCGAGCTTGGGAACACCGCCCAGGAGCAAGGCTTCGACGATGACCAGGTCGCCGAACTGTGCGCCGCGTACTTCGGCGAGGCCTCCCCGGCCCTGCTGGCGCGGATGCGCCTCCAGATGATCATGTCCGATGTCGGTTGGACGCTCTGGGCGGCCATCCAGGCGCGCATCTCGAGCATCGACTTCGACTTCGCCGGATGGGCGGAGGAGCGCTGGGCGCGCGCGAGCGCGATGCTCGACGGCCCGGAGTTCGAGGGCTGGCTGGACGCGGTCTGAGATGCCCACCACGTCCGAGCTCCGCACGAGCGACGAGCCACGGCTTGCCGGCACCCTCTACCTGCCCGATGGCCCGCCGATCGCCGCGATCGTGATGGTCCCGGGTTCCGGCCCGACCCACCGCGACAACGACACGTACTTCCCGCCCATCCGGGACGGGCTGCTGGCGGCCGGCATCGCCGTCGCCTCGTTCGACAAGCGTGGCGTCGGTGGCTCCGAGGGCGACTGGCGCGACACGGATCCCGCCCGGCAGGCGGGCGACGTCGCCGCCCAGCTGGCCCGGGTCCGCCAGGAGGCGTCGGTCGCCGCGAGCCCGCTCGGGCTGTTCGGGCACAGCCAGGGCGGCTGGGTCGTCCTCGACGTCGCCGCCGCGGACGAGACGATCGCCTTCGTGGTCACGAACTCGGGGCCGGGCGTCACCTGGGCGCAGCAGGGCCGCTACGCGACGGAGATCCACCTTCGAGCGGCCGGGTCGTCGCCCGGCGAGATCGAGGCGGCGCTGCGCGCCTACGACCGGATCGTCGGGCTGGTCCGGGCGGGCGGATCGTTCGATGTCGTGCAGCGCGCTGCGACGGACGCCGGCCTCGCGGACGGGTCGCCGGCCGACGCGAGCGAGCTCGAGCTCGCTCGCCAGTGGCTGGACCACGACCCGCGCGACGCGCTCGAGCGGATCCGCTGCCCCGTCCTCGCCCTGTTCGGCGGCGCCGATCCGATCGTGCCGGTGGACGCTAGCGTCGCCGTGTTCGTCGCCGCCCGGGCAGGCCGGCCCGGCGGCCTGCGCGTCGAAGTCTTCGACGGCGGCGACCACCGGATCCGGGTCGGCGAGCCGCCGAGGCTCCATCGCGATCATCTCCCGACGCTCACCCGCTGGATCCGCTCCATCGTCGAGTGAGGACGCCGGCGCCCATGCACGCAGCCGACCCTGGGTCGAGCCGGCTAGCCGCGCAGCCGCGATCCGTCGGGGTCCACCAGCGTATCCGCCGTGACGACCGCGGCGATCCGTCGGTCGAGGACATCCACCTCGAGCGTCGCTCCCTCGGCCACGGACCGGTCGAGGGACACGTAGCCGACCGTCGAACCCACGGTCGGGGCGTGAGCCACGCTGCGCAGACGCCCCACGACCTGGCCACCCAGGCGGACCGCTTCGCCGCCGTAGACCGGCTGGTACGTCCCGTCGTCGGCGAACCGGACGGTCCGGAGGCGTCGACCGATGCCCGCCCGCGCGGCGTCGCGCGCCCGCGCGAGGGCGTCGGACCCGATGAACGGCGCGCGCACGAGCCCCACCATCGCACCGAGACCGACGTCGTACGGCGTGTCAAGCATCGTCATGTCGGTCCCGTAGTAGCGGTAGCCCTTCTCGATCCGGAGGGCATCCAGCGCCCGGTAGCCGAATGGCTCCAGGCCGGCCTCCACCGTGTCCGACGCCCCGCGCAACGCATCCCAGACCAGGACGGCCGACGCCGGGTCCGTCGTGAGCTCCCAGCCGAGCTCACCCGCGTAACTGATCCGCGACGCCAGCACGGTCGCCCCCGCGATCCGGATGGCCCCGGCGCTCCGGAGCGGCAGGGCGCCGTCCGAGACCTCGTCGGGTGACGCGACGGCCACGATGTCGCGAGCCCGCGGTCCCCACAGGCCGATCGTCGCGAACGCGCCGCTCACGTCGGCCAGCCGGACGGCCGTGCCCGGCGGCGTGTTGGCGGTCAACCAGGCGAGGTCGGACGCGACGGAGCCGGCTCCGGTGATGACCCGGAACGAGGTCTCCCCGAGCCGCGTGACCGTGACGTCCGCGACCATGCCGCCGCGCTCGTCGCACCACGGCGTGTAGACGATGGACCCGGCCGGACGATCGATGTCGTTGGCCGAGACCCGCTGGAGCAGGCCGAGCGCGCCGGGACCCTCGACGGCGATCTTGCCGAACGAGGTCAGGTCGATCAGGCCGCACCGCTCGCGGACGGCCCGGACCTCCGAGGCCACCCGGTCCGCCCAGGGTGGTCGCGTCCAGCCGTAGGCCGCCTGATCCCGACCCGCCCGACGCCAGGGCCGCCCGGGATCGTGGTGGTCCGCCCGCTCCCAGCCCGCCTTCGTCCCGAAGACGGCCCCGGCCTCCTGGAGCCGCCCGTGCAGCGGGGAGAGCCGCCGCGGCCGACCCGCCAGGTCCGCGTCGAACGGATAGCGGAGCCGGTAGTAGTCCGCATACGTCTCGCGGGCCAACCCGGCCGCGAACCCGGGATCGCGGTACGTGTCGGCGAACCGCCACGCCCGGTACGGCCCGACGTCCACGCCCGGGTCGCCGGTCGTGATCCAGCCGGCCAGCGCCCGCCCGATCCCACCACCACCACCGAACCCGTTGAGCGACAGTCCGGCGGCCATCCAGAATCCGCGGACCCCGGGGATCGGGCCCAGGAGCGGGTTCGCGTCCGGGGTCATCGCGTCCGGATGGCAGACCAGGCGGATGGCCTCCGCGTCGGCGAGGAACGGGAACCGTCGGATCGCGCCGGCCATCAGTGGCGCGAAGCGCTCGTAGTCCGGCGGCAGGATCTGCGCGGCATGCTCCCACGGGACGCCGTCCTCCCAGCGCGAGACGGGATCGGTCTCGTACCCGCCGAAGACCATCCCGCCGTGCTCGCTCTTGCCGTAGACAAGGTTGTCCGGATCGCGGAAGCACGGCATGTCGCGCGGCAGCTCGGCACCTGGGACCGCCTTGAGCGCGATGTGCTGGTGATCGACGGGCGTGGAGGGCACGAACCCACCGACCATGGCCGCGATCTGCGGCGCCCAGATCCCGGCGGCGTTGACCACGATCTCGGTCGCGATGGGTCCCGCGTCCGTCTCGACGTGGGTCACCTCACGGCGGGGCGACAGCGTGAACCCGGTGACCCGTACGCCGGTCCGGACCCGGACGCCGAGCGACCGTGCGGCGTCGGCGACCGCGTGGGTCGCCCCGTGCGGATCGAGATGCCCGTCGCCGACGAGGTGGACCGCGCCGTACAGGGCGTCCGGCGAGGCGGCCGGCATGAGCCGTCGGGCCTCCTCCGGACCGATGACGCCTGCGTCCAGGCCGATGCCGCGCGCCCGGCTCGCGGTCCGCTCCAGCTCCCGCAGCTGATCCTGACTCGATGCCAGGCGCAGGCTGCCGACGGCCTCGAACACACCGAGACGCCCATACAGCTCGATGCTGTAGCGACGGAACGCCATCATCGTGGCCGACGGGTTGAGCGCGGTCACGAGCCCGGCCGCCTGGCAGGTGGAGCCGGCGGTGAGCGTCGCCTTCTCGACGAGCAGGACGTCCGTCCAGCCGGCGAGAGCCAGGTGGTACGCGACGCTGCACCCGGTGATCCCACCGCCGATGACGACGACCCGCGCCTGGTCCGCCATCAGTGGCAGTTCGTGTTGCCGGCGTCGAGGACGATGCCGGACGTCGTCAGGAAGGACCATTCGTAGCTGGCGTCGTGCAGGACCAGGCGCAGGACCCCGAAGTAGCCGGCGGCGCGGAGCTCGCTGTTGGCGGCCTGGTCACCGAACGGGCGCAGCTCCGCGCCGCCGGTCCCGACGACGAACTGGCGGATCCCTCCCGTCGGATCCGGGGCACCCTGCGGCGTCTGCGGTGCGAACCGCTCGTAGTCGTGGTCGTGGCCGTTGACGATGACGTCCGCCCCGGACGAGTACAGCGCCTCCCAGAACGGGGCCACTGACGGGTCGTTGCCGTGCTCCCCGGAGCTGAACCGCGGGTGGTGCCAGATCGCCAGCGTGCAACGCGCATCCGAGGCCGCCAGATCGGCCGCCAGCCAGCGCCCCTGCGGCGAGTCCGGGTCGCAGCCGCCGGCGAGCGCGCACGAGCTGTCGAGCGCGATCACGTGCCAGGCCCCCACGTCGTACGAATACCAGACGGTCCCGTCCGGGGCGGCGGCCTCGCCGAAGTAACCCAGATAGCCGGCCAGCCCGGCCGACTCGTGATCGTGGTTGCCCGGGACCGGGCGGGTGCGCGCGAGCTCACGGCCCCAGGTCGGGCCGTAGCACTCGTCGAACTGGGTCGCGCTCCCGCTCGGGTAGACGTTGTCGCCCGCGGTGAAGACGATCCCGGGCTGCCCCGCCAGCAGGGCGGCGGTGGCTGTGTCCGCCTCGCGCGAGCAGTCGGCGATGTCGCCGGCACCGATGAGGACCGGGTCGCCGCTCGGCGTCGATGGCGCCGAGGACGGCCCGCCCGAAGCCGATGAGCCGGGGTCGACCGACGCGCCCCCACCCGATGCGCCGGCGACCGGGGCGCTCGAACCGGACTCGACGGTGGGTGCCGGCTCGCCGGAGCCCGCCTGGCGGACGACGGCGCTCAACCCGATGAGGATCAGCCCGGTCGCGATGAACGCCATGAACCCCAGCGCGACCTGGCGCGCGCGGCGGTCGTCGGGCGCCGTGGGTGGAGCGGGCGCTGCCGGTTCGACGGTCTCCGGCTGGCTCGGTTCGGTCACGTCCGCAGCCTAGCGGACCGGCCCCCGGTCAGTCCGGGGCCGCCTCGCGAAGCGCTCGTTCGAAGGACGGCGTGGACGCATTGGCCAGGAGTCGGTCGAAGTGCTCGCCGGCGTACGCGACGAAGTCGACATCGAGCGTGCTGATCCCCTGCTGGAGGACGCCCCACATCGCCTCGCGCATGTCCGAGACGACTCGCATGAGCGTGAGTCGAGCCAGGCGATCGCGCCGGACCGAGCCGTCATATGCCGCCAGGAGCGTCTCGTCCTGATCCGGCGTCAGGTCGTGGTTGATGCTGAAGTTCCCGAGGTCGAAGAACGGATCGCCCATGCCGGCGTACTCCCAGTCCACGATCCGGATCCGGGTCCCATCGTCGATGAAGTTCGCGTTCAGCAGGTCGTTGTGACAGGGGCGCATCGGCAGCGGCGCGCTCAGGCACGCCAGCTCGATCCGGCGACCGACCGCGGCCGCGACGTCGTACTCGCGCGGGATCGGGACGCCGCGCGCCTCCGCCAGCCCGCGGTACGCCTCCGCGATCCGGAGCGGGATGAACAGACCCGGGATCGCCGGGCCGTCGTGGATCCGACGGAGGGAATCGGCGACCCGTCGCAGGGTCTCCGGCCGGCGGACGGTCTCGTCCGACACGGGCGACCCCACGATGAACCGGGTGACGAGGTAGCCCTCCGGCCGGATGAACGCGGTCACCTCCGGACCGACGCCCACGCCGGCCGCCGCGACGGTCGCGGCGTGCTCCACCTCCCGGCTGATCCCCAGGAGGTACGTGTCATTGCCGGCCAGGCGGATGACCCAGCGCTCCGTGGTCCCCGACGCGACCACGAGGAAGTTGCGGTTCGTGATGCCGCCCGACAGCGCGGTCAGGGTGAGGTCGCGTCCGGCGATCTCCGGGATGCGCTGCATCGCGGCGACCAGGTCGTCGCGCAGGGGTCCGCGCAGGACGTCGTCCTCGTCAGTCATCCATGCCTCGTGCTCCCCGACATGCGGCGGCGCGGCGATCGCTCGCCGCGCCGCCAGGTCCGACTGAGTGACAGCTGTCAGCCGATCAGCGCCTCGCCGGTGGCCGGGTCGATCTCGACGGCGTCAGCCTTGCGACCCTGGCCGGTGACCAGGTAGTACAGCACGCCGACGACGATCACGAGCCCGACCAGGGCTTCGAAGACGGGGATGGCCGGCAGGCCCGTCAGGACCTCGCCGTTCCACGACAGGAAGGTATTGATGAACGGGTTGGTGAGCCCGCGGAGATCGTTCCCGAAGACGCCGAACGCTTCAGGCCAGATCCACAGGCCGATGTTGATGATCATCAGGCCGCCCCAGATGAGGGCCAGGATGTTGATGACCAGGCCCCAACGCTTGAGCGAGAAGAACGCGGCCTTCTGCGGCCACCCGTGGCGTCGGGCGAACAGGACGCCCAGGTTGCACAGGAAGTAGCTGAGGTAGATCATCCCCGTCGCGGCGATGGCGATCGTTGCCGCACCGAGCGGGCCGGTCAGGACGATCGGCATGGCGGCCAGGATGCCGACGGCGATCGCCGAGTATGTCGGCGTCCGGAACGTCGGGCTGACGTGCGCCCACACGCCTCCGAACGGGAGCCGGCGGTCGCGGCCCATCGAGAACATCAACCGCGTCGTCGCGCCCTGGATCGCCAGGGTGCACACGAACACCGATGCCAGGATGACGAACAGGTACAACTCGCCGAACGTGATCCCGAAGGCGAGCTCCTGGGTCAGGTTCTGGATGAGCGTGGTCGCGATCGGGAACCCGAACGCCTGGCCCTCGGCGATCGCTGCCTCCATGTCCTGGAAGGACAGGATGATCGCCAGCAGGAAGATCGCGCCGATGATGCCCGACAGCCAGATGGCCGACAGGACGCCCTTGGGCGCCTGTCGCCCGGCATCCAGGGTCTCCTCGCCGAACGTGCCGGCGGTGTCGAACCCGTAGACGACGAACAGGGCGATGAACATCCCGATCAGGAACACCGGGAAGTACATGCCGCCGGCCTGTGACTCGAGTCCGTACGTGTCGAACAGGACCGACGGATTCTGGTTGTTCGCGAAGATGAGCAGGATCAGGGCGAACACGAGCATCCCGAGGATCTCGGTCGCCACGCCGATGTTGTTGATGATCGAGAGCAGCTTGACCCCGAACGCATTGATCGCGGTCGTGACGACCAGCGTGACGAGCGCGATGAAGGCGTACATCGTCGTCACGCCGGAGGGGTCCGCCGAATCGAGGAACCCCTCGCCACCGTGGATGCCGGCGATGACGAGCGGGACCGTCACGGCCACCGCGGTCGTGGTCAGGACTCCGGCCCAGAAGTAGATCCAGCCGGTGAACCAGCCCAATGTCTTGTGCGACAACCGCTTCGACCACTGGTAGATCGAGCCGGCCACCGGGAAGTGGCTGGCCAACTCGGCGAAGTTCAGGGCGACGAACGTCTGGCCGATGATGACGATGGGCCATGCCCAGAAGAACATCGGGCCGGCGACGCCGATCGCCAGCGCGAACACGGTGAACGTGCCTGTCGACACGCTGATGTAGCTGAAGGCCACCGCGAAGTTCGACAGGAAGCCGAGCGAACGCTTGAGCTCCGGCTTGATGCCGAGCGACCGCAGATGCGCGTCGTCGCGTGCGGCGACGTCCTGGGTACTGTCCGATCCCGCCACGTTCTCTCCTCCTACCTCCGCACCGCCGGTGCGAGACTGACCTCTGGGGAGTGACGCGAGTCGCGAGGGCTCATCCGTCGAGGGTCCCTCCGATCCTCGATGGACTTGCGCGGGAGGATAGCACCACGTTGCGGGCCGTCAACGACGATTCTTCGTGGTGAGACGGGCGCTCCCGGGCGCGATCAGCGCCTCGTGGCGCTCGGTCAGCGAGCGAGGCTGACGAGCCCCTCGGGCAGCGGCCGATGGACCTCGGTCGGCTGTACGTACCGGTCGACCAGGTCGCGCGTGCCGTCCACCTTGAGTTCGCGGAACAGGTACGCCACCTTGCGGGCCTGGTCGGCCAGGATGGCGTCCTTCGTCTCGAGCTCCCAGAGCTGGCGCTTGAACGGGCCGATCGCCTTCTTGCGGGTCGTGTACACGAACTGCTGGTCCGTCTGGCCGGCCTTGCGCTCATCGAGCGCGTTCGCGAAGCACCACGCCTCGATCTCGCGGTGGAGCGACTCCGGGAAGGCCGGATGCTCGTACAGCGCATTCTGGAACCCGGTCGCGAGGTGGATCTCCGCGGTCTCCACTTCAGGGAACCGGTGGAACAGCGCATCGGGCAGCGTGGACGCCCCGTGCTGGACCGCTCCGGCCAGGCCATACGCGCGCGCCACGACACCGAGTTCGCGCAGGACCTCGAAGTCCAGCTTGACCTCGGCCACGCCACCATCCGGGAGCGGCACGCCACCGTGGCTCGTGCCGGTCTGGACGCTCACCTTGGAGATGCCGCGGGCGCCCGGGGCGAGATCCTCGAGCACGCGACCGTAGCCGTCCAGGTAGGCGCGGAGCTCGGCGACCGTCGAATTCTGGGTCCCGACCTCGCCGATCTCACCGCCGACGCTGACGGTGACGCCGTCCGCCTCCAGCGACCGGATCAGGGCGGTCAGTTCGGCCGCCCGCGTGTAGTTCTCGCGCTGCTCCTCGTCGGCGTTCGGCTTCGACAGGTCCACGAGCGTCGACGAATCGATGTCGATGTTGCGATAGCCCGCATCGATCGCCAGCCGGCAGGCGCGCCGGATCTCCTCCGTCATCGACTCCGGATCCGCGGCGTACTTCTTGGCATTGAACTGGTAATGGTCGCCCTGGATGAAGACGGGACCTTGCCAGGCCGCGGCGATCGCGCCCGCCAGGACGGACGTCGCGTAGTCGATGGGTCGCTGGAACGTGTACGTCTGCTCGCTCCGGGCCAGCTCCAGGATGACGGCGCCGACGCCGTCCGCGGCCGCGGTCTCGAAGATGGTCCGGGCCATGTCGAAGGTCTGTGCCCGGATGTTGATGGCCGGGACCGTGAAGCCCGAGACCTCGCCCCGCGCCCGGGCGTCGTACAGCGCCTGGATGCTCGCCGAGCGCGCACCGAGCGCCTGGCTGGCCTCCCAGACCAGCCACTGGGCGACCTCGGTCGTGGCGTCATCCGTGCCGAACGCGGCCGTCCACGCCAGATCGCGGATGCCGCCGGCACGGAAGCCTGCCTCGTCGTCGATGACCAGCCGGTCACCGTCAAGGTGGGCAAGGCCGCCGAGCGTGGCAAGCAGGTCGGAAGGCGAGGTCGCGACGTGGGGCATCGGGGTCAGGTCTCCTGGGGTCGTCCGTCGCCCCCCATGGTAACGACCCGGTCAGAACGTCGGCTTGACGACCATGAGGAACACGATGATCACGACCATCAGGCCCATGAACATCCCGCCACGCTGGATCTTCTTGACCGTCGCGGGGATCTCGGGCGATGGCGCCTGGCCCGGGGCGGGCGGAGTCGAGGTCAGCTCGATGAGGTGATGCAGCGCGTTCCGTTGGACCGTCAGGGCGTAGATCAGGGTGATGGCGTACAGGACCATGCTGATGTTCAGCCACATCGACGCGCTCATGTCACGGCCGGAGGCGATGATCAGCAGGACGCCCGTGACGCCCTGGAAGATGGCCAGTGGGTAGACCAGCTTGTTCCCGATCGCGGCGACCTGGCGGGAACTGAAGTTGGCATGTTGCGGCTCGCGGCCGGCCATCGCTCCCATGATCGAATACGCGAACGTCGGACCGAACGCCAGGATCGCCCCCATGACATGGAGGAACAGCAGGAACGGGACGAACTGGGCCATCGTCACTCCTTCGCAACGTCTCGTCGGCGGACTCGGCGCCGACCGCCCCCGAGGATAGGCCGCCGACGACCGCCCGTTCAGCCCTCCGCGCGGCGGAGCGCTTCGTCCACCTCGTCCAGCCCGGTCACACCGGCCGACACGAGGGTGCCAAGCACCGCTCGGCGACGGTCCACCTCACGCTCGAAGTCCCCGGGGCGGACCCCGATCCGGAACGCGAGCTCCGGCGTGATCCCCCACCCGAAGTCCTCGAACGTGTCGCTCGCCGGATCCCAGGTCGACAGGACCGCCGGCCCCAGGCGCTGGGTGTGCCCGTGCGTGTCCCGTACGAACGGGCGGACGTAGTGCGCGGCCACCACCCGCTGGCGGGCCCCGTCCACGCGCCGCAGGACGAGCACACAGCCCAGGTACGACAGCTCGTCCGGCGTCAGCGAGACCGGTGGGGCTTCCAGCGACGCGAACACGCCGTCAAGGGAGTCCTCGCGCATCGTCGTCGCCAGGCCATAGCCGATGGCCGTCGCCCGGATCGCGATCCGGGCGACCTCACCCCAGGTGCAGGCCGGGAGCCGATCGGAGAACTCGCGAGCGACCAGCGTCGTGGTGTCCGGGCGGACCGGATCTCCGTCGCCGGCCAGGACGGTCCCCGGCCGGCCGAGCTCGGTCGCCTGCGGCAGCCAGTCGAAGGTCTCGTCGGCCCCGCGCAGTGCGACGCGTCGAACGGTCGGCGGAGCGAACTGGAGGAGTCCGCCCAGGAGCGACTCCGCTTCGACGCCTGGGTCCGCCGTCGTCACGACCACGGGGACGCGTGCGCCGACCAGCTGCCAGAGCGTCGCGGCGAGCCCCGCATCGAGGATCCCGGCACGGATGGCGGCCACGACGGACCGCGGTGTCGCCCGGATCGGGTTGACGACCCGACCGGTTCGGGAAGCGGGTTCAGGCACGGGACTCCGATCGCGTCAGGCCGGGGAGGTCCGGGGGCTCCAGCGTAGTCAGGGTCCCGACGGAGCGTCAACCGAACCACCGGTCGGTTCGGCCCGTCGACCCTGCCGACCGGGTGGTGCCCGCGCACACCGGACCTCCGGCAGGCGGGCAGACCCCGTTCGGGTGAGTGGATTCGACGCTCGACGCGACTACGGTTCCCATGGCGGCCCGCGCGCGGCCGGACAGACAGGATGGTTGGAGGATCGGTGGCCAAGGGCGGCGTCGACGACGCGATGTTCTGTGAGGCGTGCGGCGCCCATCGAGACCAGCTGGGTGTCGCCGGAACGCACATGCAGCCGTGTCCCGACTGCGGTCGGGCGACGTGCGCGAACTGCTGGAACCAGGTCGCCGGTGGCTGCCTGTCATGCCGCGCGTTCGCCCTGCCCACCGTTTCGGCCGCCGCTGCGACCTCGACGCGAGCGCGTCCGAAGGCCGCGACCGGTGGCGTCTCGTCGAAGCCGGCCGTCGTCGCCACGGCAGCGACGGTCGCCGTGACTGCCGCGACCAAGCCGAAGCGAGCGAACCCCCGGTTCAAGCGAGGGTCCAGGCCGCAACCCGACGCGATCGTCACCTCGATGCCCGGTGTCGTGGAGCCCAAGCCCGACGCCGCCGTCGTCGCCGCGACGGCCCTGGGGCGCCCGAGCGTGGCGAGGTTCGGCCACATCCGGCTGGGCCGCGTCATCCGAGCCACCGCGATCGGGTCGGCCCTCGCCGTCAGCGTCGTGACCGTCGTGTTCGCCGGGGTCATCCGCCTGGCACCGAGCGGCGTCGCGGCCGGCGATGGTCCGAACCCGCCCACCACCATCCCGGGCGTCATCTCCACCGACCCGGGCTCGACTCCTGCGCCGGATGGCACCCAGCCCGTCAGTGAACCGCCGGCCACCACCATCCCCGGTGTCACCGGCGGGACCGTCGACCCGGCCGACGTGACCGATCCCCCGAGCGGCGGCCCTGGCGCGACCGACAAGCCGATCGTCCTGACGACACCCAAGCCCACGGGTGCCCCGACACCGACACCGACCGGCGCGCCGACAGCGACGCCGGATCCGACGGCGGACCCCACGCCGACGCCCGAGCCGACTCCGGATCCCACGCCGGAGCCGACCCCGGATCCCACGCCCACGCCGGAGCCGACCCCGGATCCCACGCCCACGCCGGATCCGACCCCGGATCCCACGCCGGAGCCGACGCCCTAGCGCGGATCGCGCCGTGATCGACGGATCGCGGCCGGTCCCGGTCCTCTCTCGCGGGGCCCGGCGTCAGCCGGCTCGCCGGTAGTGCATGGCGACCGCGCCGTTGTGGAACGGCGTCGCCGAGACCAACTCGAGCCGTCGCGTTGCGGGCAGCCCGCCCTGGTACAGGGTCGGCCCGTGGCCGGCGATCCTGGGCTGGACCAGGAACACGTACTCGTCGATCAGGTCCAGCCGATCCAACTCCGTCGCGAGCTTGCCGCTCCCGAGGAGGACACCTGACGGCGTCGCGTCCCTGAGTTGCTGCACGCTCGTGCGCAGGTCGCCGACCAGGTGGTGGCTGTTGGTCCACGGGAAGTCCGTACGCGTCGACGAGACCACGTACTTCGGCTTGGCGTCCAGCTTGACCGCCCAGTCGCGTAGCGCCGGCGGCGCCGCCTCTTCGCCGCGGGCGACCGCCGGCCAGTATGCCTCCATCATCTCGTAGGTCGTGCGGCCCCAGAGCATCGCCCCACCCTCGTCCAGGAGCCGAGTGAAGAAGGCATGCGTCTCGTCGTCGGCGATCCCCTCCCGGTGGTCGACGCAGCCGTCGAGAGTGACGTTGAGGCTGAAGGTCAGAAGTCCCATGCGACGACTCTACGGCACGCGAGGGGACGGTACCCTGCGTCCATGGATATCCTGCCGCTCACCCCGGAGCGCTTTCCTGACCTCGCCGCGCTGTTCGAGGAAGGCGGCGATCCGAAGTGGTGCTGGTGCGCGTACTTCCGCTATCGCGGCCGGGATTGGACCAACTCGACCGGCGCGCAGAACCGCGACGCACTCGAAGGGATCGCCGGGAGCGATCCTGCCCCTGGCCTGATCGCGTATCGCGACGACCGGGCGATCGGCTGGGTCAGCCTGGGCCCACGCGAGGACTACGAGCGCCTCGCCTATTCCAGGATCCTCGCGCCGATCGACGACGTGCCGGTCTGGTCCATCGTCTGTTTCGTCGTGTCGCGCACGGCCCGCGGCGTCGGGGTCGCCACGACGCTCCTGGCGGCGGCCGTCGAGTACGCCCGTGAGCACGGCGCGACCACGCTCGAGGCGTATCCGGTGGATACCGCCGGCGAGCGGATCGCATCGGCCAACGCCTACCAAGGCACGCTGGCGATGTTCGAGCGGGCCGGGTTCGAGGTCGTGGCACGTCGTCAGTGGAACCGGGCATCGCCCGTCCGGCCGATCGTGCGCCTGGGGTTGACACCGGCTGACGGCGGCGCGTAGACTCCGCCCCGGTCCGTAACCTCGCGGCCAGAATCCCACCCGCTACGGAGGGGTCCCGACATGACAGATCGCCACTTCCTCCGACGAGACGTCGCGCCGATCCCGGCCGACGCGCGTGGGAGATCTGTGCCCTACTCGAGCTAGACCGCAGGCGGCAGGACCGCCACCGGACGAACCAAGAGCCGTGGGCCAGATCGGGCCCCCGGCTTTTTTGATGCCCTGACCGCCATTCCTGGCGGGATCGGACACCAGGAGCCGCGAGGCCCACCGACGCGAGACATCGTCGGTCGAGCCCGCGGCTCTTGTCATTCCCCGGACCCATCCCCTCCCCGATCACTGGAGTCACCCCGTGACAGCCACCCTGAGTCCCGAACTGAAGAACGGCTCGACGGCCCTGCCGCTCGATCCCCGGCCCGCCGGCCCGGCCGCTCTCCTCGTCGAGGGCGTCAGCAAGCGGTTCGTGGTCGGACGGAACAAGAAGCCGGTCGTGGCGATCTCGGATGTGTCGATGCGCCTGGAGCGTGGCGACGTCCACGGGATCCTCGGATCGAACGGCTCGGGCAAGTCGACGCTCATCCGGCTCATCTGCGGGCTGCTGACCCTCGACGGGGGTCGGGTCGAGGTCTTCGGACACGACATCGAGCGCGACGAGATGGCGGTCAAGCGGCTGATCAACCGGGTCAGCGTGGACGCCGCCTTCTTCAAGAAGCTGAGCCCGATGGAGAACCTGCTGTTCGCCGCCCGCCTGTATGGCCTGGACGGCGGGACCGCGAAGCGTGAAGCGATCGCGATCCTCGGACGGCTGGGCATCGCCGAGAAGCGCGTCGGACGACCCGTCGAGCAGATGAGTCGAGGGATGCAGCAGAAGGTCGCCATCGCGCGGGCCCTGCTGACGAGCCCGACCCTCCTGCTCCTCGACGAGCCCACCACCGGCCTGGACCCTCGCTCGAAGCTGGACGTCCAGACCTTCATCGAAGAACTGAAGGAAACCCACGACGCGACCATCGTCCTGACCACACACGACCTGGCCGAGGCCGAACGCCTGTGTGGCCGGATCACGATCCTCAACGACGGCAAGGTCGTCGCGGAGGACACGCCGGCGGGCCTTCGGGCCATGACGGCCATCCGCCTGGGTCACGAGGCGACCCTCGAAGACGTGTTCATGACCTACACCGGCCGTTCCCTCGACGACGACGTCGAGGAGGACGAGTCCGAGGACGACTGAAAGGAGGTGATGACAACCATGCTGACGCACGCACAGGATCGGCTCCGGCTTTCGCAGGAGCGGATCGAGCGGGACATCGTGCACGCCGCGGATTCGCGACGGGCCGCTGCCCACTCCGACTCGTCCATCCGTCGGACGGTCGGTCATCGGATCATCCGATTCGGTGAGCGACTGGCCGCGGAGCCCTCGCTCGAGCTGGCTCGGTCCCGCTAAGGACCGAGCCAGCTCCCCTCACCAGGAGACCCTCTCGTGACCGTCGTCACCCATGAGCTGAAGGCCTCATTCGCCTTCATCGAGCGCAACTTCAACCTCACTCGCCGCTACTGGGGCTGGGAACTCGCGTTCCTGGTCTACTCCGTCGCGGGCGCGCTCTCGATCTCGCTCATCGGTGTCGGGATCAGTGACACGCTCATCCTCTCGCTCATGATCGGGGCGATCTTCTGGAACTACCTGTCGGTGGTCTTCAGCTGGATCGCCGAGACGATCAGCGTCGAGCGCTGGGAGGGCACGCTCGAGTACACGATGATGGCCCCGATCCGGCGCTCATCGCAGCTGCTCGGGTCGGTGACCTACGCGATGGGCTATGGCCTGATCCACACGTCGGTCATCTTCATCGCGCTCGTGCTGTTCTTCCCGAAGCTGGACCTGTCGCAGGCGAACGCGGGGACCGCGCTGACCTTCATGGTGCTCGGCTCGTTCAGCTTCGTGGGCATCGGGATGATGGCCGCGATCCTGCCGCTCCTGTACGTGGAGCGCGGGGCGCAGATGACCTTCGTGCTGCAGTCCGTGCTGCTGCTCGTCTCGGGTGTCTACTACTCCGTCGACATCCTGCCCGAGTGGATGCAGGTCCTGTCCAGGTTGTCGCCGGCGACGTACGTCCTCGAAGGCGTGCGCGCCGGGCTGATCGAGGGAACCCCCGTGACCGAACTGACGGAGGACATCGTTCCGCTCATCGTGATGGGCTTCGTGTTCATCCCGTTCGGGCTGTGGGCCTTCGGCAAGGCGGAGCGCTACGCCAAGCGCACCGGCAAGCTGAAGCGGGTGGGTTGACATGACCGGCACGCTCGATCCGATGACGACCGACCGGCTGGCCTCGCTCGGCTGGGACGACGACTGGGCGGCGACCTTCGCGGACGCCGGCCACGTCTCGGCCGGGCACCGGGCCGCCCGGGTCGTGGCCGTCCATCGGGAGACCTCGGTCATCCGTGACGGCGGCGGCGATCGCACGGCCTCGGTGTCGGGCGCGTTCCGGTTCGAGGCGCTGGCCGCCTCGGACTTCCCGACCGTCGGCGATTGGGTGGCCATCGACACGAACGGCGTGATCGCGGCGGTCCTGCCCCGGCGGACGTCGTTCAGGCGCATGGCCTCCGATGCGTCGCGCCTCCTGTCCGGCCTGGACGACGAGCAGGTCATGGCCGCCAACGTGGACGTGGCGCTCCTGGTCGCCGGCCTCGACAACGATTTCAACCTGCGCCGGATCGAGCGCTACCTTGCCGTGGCGTGGTCCAGCGAGGTGCTGCCGGTCGTCGTCCTCAACAAGGCGGATCTCGCCGACGACGTGGACGGCCGGGTCGTGGCGGTCGAGGCGATCGCCCCGGGCGTCGCGATCGTCCCCGTCTCGGCCTGGACGGGTCTCGGCATGGACGACCTGCGGGCGCACCTCCGGCCGGGCGCGACGGCCGCCATCCTCGGTTCGTCGGGCGTCGGCAAGTCGACGCTCGTGAACGCGCTGCTCGGCGAGGACCGCCAGGCGACGGCCGCGGTCCGAGGCTCCGACTCGCGCGGACGCCACACGACCACCCATCGCGAACTGTTCGAACTCCCCGGCGGGGCGCTCCTGGTGGACACGCCCGGCATCCGTGCCCTGGAGGTCCTCGGCGCCGAGGCCGGTCTGGAGTCGGCCTTCGATGAAGTGGCCGAGATCGCGGCCACCTGCCGTTTCAGCGACTGCGCGCACCAGGGCGAGCCGGGATGCGCCGTCCGACTGGCCATCGCCGATGGCCGGCTCGACGAGGACCGACTCGCCAGCTACCGGAAGCTGCAACGCGAACAGGCGCGGACCGCTCGACAGGAGGACCCGCGGGCGCGCGCCGAGAGCCGCCGCACGTGGAAGCTCATCCACAAGTCCGTCAACGAACACATGAAACGCAAGTACGGAGA
The DNA here is from genome assembly GCA_964579825.1 of uncultured Anaerolineaceae bacterium. GTDB lineage: Bacteria > Chloroflexota > Limnocylindria > Limnocylindrales > CSP1-4 > SPCO01. Next base: position 65,687 of record CAZOHT010000009.1, on the reverse strand, counting down.
CGACCGATGACCGAGCTGCACCAGATGGACCAGGCCATCGGCGCGGCGCGCCCGGGGCTGCCTGACCACCTGGTCGCGGCCGGATACACCCTGCGCGGCTTCGCCGGTCCGGAGGACTTCCTCGGGCTGGCCGCCGCCAACCAGCGCAGCCGCGACGCCGCCGGGATCGAGGAGGTCGTCACGGCCGACGGGATGGCCCGGAACTACCGCCACCTCGTCAACTGCGACCTCGAGCGCGACATGCTCATCGTCGAACAGGGCGGGTTCATCGTGGGCTACGTTCGGGTCGAGTGGCGCGATCTCGAAGATGGCACTCGCGCTTTCACCGCCGTCGTGATGCTCGATCCCGTCCACAGCGGATCCGGGCTCCTTGCGCCGATGCTGCGCTGGGCCGAAGAGCGGTCGGTCGCCAAGGCTCGAGCGATCCCGCCGGCGGATCGTCGTCCGAGCAGCCTTCGGTCGTCCTCGTTCGGGGCGGAGGTCGGCCTCGCGGCGCAGTTCGAGGCGAACGGCTGGACCCGATCCGGGCACGGCTACGAGATGGTTCGCCCGACCCTGGATGACATCCCGGAGCTGCCGATGCCGGCCGGCCTGGAGGTCCGGGCGGTCGCGACCGACCGCGCGGGTCGCCGTCAGGTGTGGGATGCGGCGACCGAGGCGTTCCGCGACGAGCGAGACGAGTCGGAGCCGACCGAGGAGGAGTGGGAGGCGTCGCTCGTGGATCCACTCGAGGATCCATCGCTGTGGCTCATCGCCTTCGATGGCGACGAGCTGGCCGGAGGCGTCCACGGCCGCATCGACCCCGAGGAGAACGCCCACCACGGACGCGAGCGCGGGCTCGTCGCGGCGGTCTACACCCGCCGCGCGTGGCGCCGTCGCGGGCTGGCCCGGGCCCTGATCGCGCGCTGCCTGGTCCGCCTGCGGGAGCGCGGCATGACCAGTGCCTACCTGGGCGTCGACGGCCTCAATCCGAACCAGGCGACGGACCTCTACTCGTCGCTCGGGTTCGAGGTCGTCAGCACCACCTACGACTGGACCAAGCCCCTTCCACTGGACGTCGCGCCGCCGACATCCACCGCACCGGAGCTCCGATGATCACCACGACCCACCCGACCATCGCCCGGATCGCCGCCGAACGCCTCGATCCGAGCCTCGGCCTCACCGTTCGCTCGTTCCGCGACCTATCGGACTATGGCCCGATGGCCGCCGTGATGGCGACGGCCAACGTCCATGACGGGATCCCATGGGTCCCGACCGAGGAGATGATGCGGACCGAGAACGAAGGGGCCGACGGCCTCGTCCCGGTCGACGACATCGTCCTCGTGGAGGATGACTCCGGCCTCGTCGCGTTCGCGATGGTCGAGCGGATCGTTCGGGATCATGTCCCGAACTACGACCTGTGGGGGTACGTCCGACCCGACATGCGGCGGCGTGGGATCGGCGGCGCGCTGTTCACCGCCAACCGCGAGCGGATCCGGCGGCGCGTGGCCGTCGAGGACCCGAGCGGCCAGGTCCTGCTGCGGGCGCACGCCGAGGAACACGAGCACGCCCACATGGCGATGCTCGAGCGTGACGGGTTCACGCCGGTCCGCCACTTCCTCCTCATGCGCCGGGCGAGCCTGGACGAGATCCCGGACGTGGCCCTCCCCGACGGCCTGACCCTCCGGCCGGTCCGCCAGGCCGACCATCGAGCGATCTGGGACGCCGAGGACGAGGCATTCCGCGACCATTGGGGCGCGCACGACCACACGGATCACCAGTTCGAGGTCACGTTCGGCCAGTCCGAGCTCGATACGGACCTGTGGGTCGTCGCGTGGGCCGGGGACGAGGTCGCCGGTGTCGTGCAGACCTGGGTCTGGTCCCGGGAGAACGCCGAGCTCGGCGTCAAGCGAGGCTGGCTCGAGAAGATCAGTGTCCGCCGGCCATGGCGGAATCGTGGGCTTGGTCGTGCCATGACCGCGGTGGCGCTGCAGCGACTGCGCGATGCCGGGATGACCGAGGCCATGCTCGGCGTGGACTCGATGAACCCGACCGGCGCGCTCGGACTGTACGAACGCCTTGGGTTCGAGGTCTACCAGCGCTCGATCGCCTACGAGCGTCCGTTCGAGAGCCGCTCGACCGCCCAGCCCAGCGAGGGCTAGTCCGGCTCGACCCGCTCCCAGCGCCCGTCGATCGGCCGCGCCCGGACCCCGAACGCCGACTCGAGGACCGGTGGGAGATCCATGTCGGTCAGGTCGCGCTCGTCGCGGTCCGTGCCGTCGGTCGCGACGTAGTGCCGGCCGGACAGGCTCGTCGCGCCACCGGCCGTGAAGATCACGCAGTTCCAACGACCCACGAAGGGCGACCGAGGCGACGTCTGGTGATAGCGGCACGTCCCGGCGAACTCGTCCAGGTCGCGCGAGGTCGGATCCAGCCGGTAGTGCGGCACCCACCGGCCGTCGCGGTGGCGCCACTCCAGGTCGAACTCCCCGTCGGGCGCCTCGACGAGCCGGAAGGCCCCGACGGGATCGGTCTGCTCGGGGCCGACCTCCAGCCGCAGTGGCTCGATGAACGAGTAGCCGAAGCCGACATCCACGAGCCACGGCGCATCGAGCGTGACCCGCAACGCGAGGTGGTCGAATCGGGGCCCGAGGCGCCCTGCCTCTTCGTGACCGCGAGCTTCGATCAGGTCCACCGCGAAGCCGATCGAGCGCAGGAGCACCGCGAAAGCGCCGTTGAGCTCATAGCAGAACCCGCCTCGACGCAGGACACCCAGCTTGTGGACGAACGCGTCCGTGTCGAGCTCCACCCGCTCGCCGAACATGACGCTCGCGTTCTCGAACGGGACCGTCCGCAGGTGCGCCGCGTGGAGGGTCCGCAGGGTCGTCACGTCCGCGGGCAATGGGCCGGGCACCCCGAGCCGGTCGCGATACCGGTCCAGGTCGCTCATGCGAACAGTCGACCACCGTCGCGGACCAACTCGAGCCAGGCGCGCTCCCGGCCGATCGTCGTCGCCTGGCCGTGGCCCGGATAGACCGCGATCGCATCCTCGAGGCCGGACAGCCGGGCCAGCGATCCGGCCATGGCGGCGGGGTCGCCACCGGGCAGGTCCACCCGCCCCCACCCGCCCGCGAACAGCGTGTCGCCGCTGTACAGGACGCCCTCGTCCTCGGCGTGCAGGCACACGGAACCCTCGGTATGACCGGGCGTGTGCAGGACGCGCAGCCGGATGGACCCGAATCGGATGAGCCCGCCCTCGGCCAGCTCCACGGCCGGGACGGATGGCGGGATCTCGAAGGGGGCCCAGAGCGGTTGCGGGTCGGTCAGCCGGCCACGATCCAGCGCATGGACGGCGATGTCGGCGCCGGTGTGCTCGGCGACGGCCGCATTGTCGCCGATGTGGTCCCAGTGCCCGTGGGTCGAGACGATGAGCTTGAGCGTCCAGTCGCGCGCGGCCAACTCGTCGGCGATCCAGGCCAGCGATGGCGTCGCCGTGTCGATGGCGATCGCCTCACGCGTGACGGGATCCGCGAGGACATGGACGTTCGTCGCCACCGGCCCGACGACACGCGTGATCCCTTCCACCCGCCGATCGTAGCAGCGGCCCTCGCCTAGCGAACGATGGGCTCCGGGAAGACCGGCGCCATCTCGGCCCCCAGCTGGCCGGCGATGAGACGGATCGATCCGTCGGTCGCGTCGAACACCGTCACGGACGCCTGGATGGCCGGCGCCTGGACCCCTTGGGCGTCGACCCCGGACATCCCGGCGGCGTAGACGAACGCCCCGTCCTCGCTGATCGCCAGCGAGATGAGGTCGGCCGTCGGTTCCCAGTGGCTCCTGAACGCCGGCGTGTCACCGCTGATGTCGAAGGCGAACACGCCGGACGAGCCGATCTGTTCGAACGCACCCGTGATCCCGAGGGCGTAGAGCGTCGATCCGTCCGGGCTGATCGCCAGGGCCGGATCCAGGAAGATCTTCGCCGTCGTGGTCGGCGCGACCCAGTCGCCGATCGCCCGCCCGATCGCCCCGAGCGCATCGAGCGGACCCGTGCCGGCGGCATCCGGTGCCTCCGCGTGGGTCATCGCGCCGGTGTCGAGGTCGAACACGGTCAGGCTCTGGTCGTGTGGGTCCCACAGGAACAGGCGGCGATCCAGCCGTGCCGCGGACGACCCGATCCCGCTGAACGTGCCGAGGTCCGTGGTGTCGAGGGGGCCACCGGCTGCGTCATACCGCTCCACGCGGATGTGGCCGCTCGTGCTCACGATACAAGCGAGATAGAACGAGGCCTCGTCGATGGGGCCCTGCTCCCACTCGTAGCACCCCTCGGCCGACCGCATCCCGGCATCGCGTGCCCGACCGAACTTCCCGCCCGCGAAGGTCGTCGTCCAGTGATCGGCACCCGACGGCGCGGTCCCGGTCACGTCCTCGACGAACCAGTCTCCGCTCACGAGGGCGGCGTCCGTGCCCGGAGCGGTGCTCACCCGTGGGGCCAGGCGCGTCCACGACCGACCTTCCGCCACGGCCGACCGATCCACGTCGGGCAGGTCGAGCCGATCGACGACCGACAGGGTCTCGAGATCGACGACATCGACCCCGGCGTGCCAGCCCGTTGCGGTCCGCTCGCTCCACCCGACGAAGGCGTACCGACCATCGGCCGACGATCTCGCGCTCACGTCGACGGTCAGGCTGTCCGACACTGCCGGCTGCGCCGGATCGATCGCGGACTGCAGCGTGCGCAGTTCGGCCTGCCCGGCCGGCGCCCCGATCGCATCGATCGCCTGGAGCGTGACGGCCAGCCGTGAGTCTCCGGCCGAGCCGGTCCCGGTGTACGTCCCGCAGATGCAGACCCAACCTCCGCCCGGGCGAGGCAAGGGCGACGTCCAGCCGCTCTGCTCCCACGCGATGGGCGATCCGGCCGTGCCGGTCGACAGGTCGACCATCCGGTAGCCGTTGCTGGCCAGCAGGACGTGCGTCACGCTGGGCAGGTCACCGTTCACGAGCAGTGCCGGCAATGGCGAGGCGATCGGCGAGGAGGGATCGGTCGACGGCCCGGTCGAGGCGCCCGGGGTCCCGGTCGCCTCGGAGGTCGGATCGGTGGACGGGGCCGTCCCGACGCCACGGTCCGAGCCGTTGCCGACCAGGAACACGGCGCCGATCGCAAGGACGACGGTCGCCACCACGGCCAGGACCCCGGCCTCGGCGAGCTTCCCGAACCAGCGCCGGCCACCGGACGAACGTCGACTCGGACGCCCTCCCTCGACCCGCTCGCGCCAGGTCGGCTGATCGAGCCGCTGCGGGGGTCGATGCCAGTCCTCGGCGACCGCTCGGACGAGCGAGCTGAGCTCGGTGTCGTCGGGCGCGACCTTGCCGTCGATCGGGGATGTCGGGTTCCGCTCCATCGGATCTCCTTGGCTCAACGGGTCATGCCCCGGGCGATGTCGTCATCGACCGAGGGGCGGTGGGGTTCGGTGGTGAGGCGCGTTCGCAGCGCTCGATGGGCGCGACTGAGGATCGAGCCCACGTTGCCCGGACTGGTCCGCAGGAACGCGCCGATCTCGGCGTAGTCGTAGCCGTAGTAGTGGCGCAGCACGAGCGCCGCCCGGACGTCCGGCTTCAGCTCCCCGAGCGCGGATTCCACGAGGTCGCGATCCGCCACCCGACGGACCATCTCCTCCCCGCCTGGCCCGGCGCCGGGCTGGACCGCCTCGATGCGCCCGATGGCGTCGATGGCCTTGATCCGGACGCGACGCCGACGCAGCGCATCGAGGGCAAGATGGCTGACGATCCCATGGAGCCACGGGCGGAGGGGTCGGTTCGCGTCGTACTGGTCCCAGCGGCGGAACGCCTGGGCGAACGCGTCATGGGTCGCGTCCATGGCGCCGTCGGGGTCGCGCAGGATCGCATAGGCGACTCGATAGACGTCGTCCGCGTGGTCGCGGTACGCCCGTTCGACGGCCTCGGTTCGGAGCTGATCGTCCGTCACGACCTATCTACGCGCGACGGCCGCCGCATCTTGCACGGCCGACTGCGCCGGCCGCCGATCAGGCTTCGAGCTTGCCCTTCATGCACTCGAAGGTCTGGCCGATCATCTTGTTGGCCGTGCCTTCGATGAGGCGCGCGCCCACGCTGGCGAGCGTGCCGGCGATGTTCACGTCCGCGCTCCAGTCCATGACGGTCGAGCCGTCCGGACCATCCGACAGGCGCATCTCGGCGGTGGCATCCACGGCACTGCCTGGCGCCTGCCCGTGGGCCTTGATGAGCGCCCGGTCCGGCGCCTGGATCTCGGCGAACTCCATGTCGGCGTTGAAGCGGGCGCTGATGAACCCGATCCCGACCTTGGCGACCGCCTTGAAGTGGGTCGCGTCGATCACCTCGATCTTCTCGACGCCGGGGCCGCACTGGCCCACCTGCTCCGGGTCGGTCACGAACGCCCAGACCTTCTCCCGCGACGCGTTGATCGGCACGGAACCTTGGAACTTCATGCAGCCCTCCTGGGCGGGTACGGGTGGGCTCGGGTCAGTCGGCCGATGATACCGATGCGGGCAGGTAGGCGGTGGGCTCGCGGATGAAGCTCGTCCGGCAACCGATCGAGCAGAACGCGTAGACGATGCCGTCGTGCTCCGCGAGGTGGCGCGCGTGGGCCCGGTCCACGGTCATCCCGCAGACCGGATCCAGCAGCACGATGTCGTCCACGGCCGGAGCCGGAGCGGCCATCTGGATCTCGCCGCCGACGCCGGCCAGCGTGGCCGGACCGGGCGACGCCACGAAGGCCGCGGTCCCGCGCCGGACCTGGACCAGCTCGGCGAGGATCGAGATGGCGACTTCCTCGGCCGTCTCGGCGCCCAGGTCCATGCCGGCCGGCGCGCGCAGCGCGGCGATCCGTTCAGGCCCGAGCATCGTCTCCTCGGTGAGCCACTCGCGGACCACCGCGGCCCGGGTCGGCGAGGCGACCAGGCCGACGTACGCGGCGTCGCGCGACAGGGCGAGGGCCGTGGCCTCCTCGTCCCAGATGCCCTGGGTCGCGATGACGATGGCCGGCGCAGCCCCGGGGTCCTGGTTCTTGAGATCCGTGCCGACGATGACCCGCTCCACATCAGGGAACGCGTCCGGGTCGGCGACCGGGTCGAACACGGTCACCCGCCAGCCCGCGGCGGCCCCGAGCGTGGCGAGTGCGCCGGCGATCGGGGTCGTGCCGGCGATCCAGAGCAGCGGGGCGGGCAGATGCGGTTCCACGTAGATCTCCAGGGTGCCACCGGAGTGGCAGGTCATGACCAGTTCGACGATGCCGTCGCCCCGCCGGCCCTCGGCTGGGGCGTCCTTGCTCAGGCGGAGCAGCCGAGGCTGCCCGTCCGAGAGCGACCGAAGCGCCTCGCGGACGACGACCGGCTGGGCGCAACTGCCGCCGACCCAGCCCTCGATCGTGCCGTCCGGATGGACGAGACCGGACGCTCCGGGCCGCGCCGACGTCGGCCGCCGGACCGCGACGACCGTGGCGACCACGAAGGGCCGCCCGGACGCCTCCAGCTCGGCGGCGCGGACGAAGACGGACCGGCCGGCCATGACGCGCTGGCCTCGACCCCGTGGGGGCCTAGGCCAGACCCTTCTCGTGCAGGATCGCCCAGACCTTCTGGGGCGTGATCGGGATGTCGATGTTGCGGACACCGAGATGCCACAGGGCGTCGACGACCGCGTTGGCGATGGCCGGCGGGGCGCCGACGGTCGCCGACTCTCCGACGCCCTTGGCGCCGATCGGATGATGCGGCGAGGGCGTGACGGTCTTGCCCGTCTCCCAGTTCGGCGTCTCCATGGCGGTCGGCACGAGGTAGTCCATGAACGTACCGGCCAGGTTGTTGCCGAGCTCGTCGTACGTGATCTCCTCGTACAGCGACGGGGCAAGGCCCATCGTGAGACCGCCGTGGATCTGGCCGTCCACGATCATCGGGTTGATGATGTTGCCGCAGTCGTCGACCGCCACGAAGCGACGGACATTGACCCGGCCGGTCCCCTTGTCGATGTCGACGACGCAGATGTAGCTGCCGAAGGGGAAGGTCAGGTTGGGCGGGTCGTAGTAGTCGACCGCCTCGAGGCCGGCCTCCATCCCGGCGGGATGGTTGGTGTAGGCCGCGAAGGCGATCTCCTGGATCGTCTTGAACCGGTCCGGCGAGCCCTTGACGCTGAACTTGCCGGGCTCCCACTCGAGGTCCTCTTCGGACGCCTCGAGCAGATGCGCCGCCAGCGTGCGCGCCTTGGCGTGGATCTTGCGCGACGCCATCGCGGTGGCGGCGCCGGCGACCGGCGTCGAGCGCGAGGCGTAGGTCCCGAGCCCGTAGGGTGCCGTGTCCGTGTCGCCGTACTCGATCTTGATGTCCTGGACCGGGAACCCGAGCTCCTCGCTGATGATCTGGGCGAACGTGGTCTCGTGGCCCTGGCCCTGGCTCTGGACGCCGATCCGGGCCAGCACCTTGCCGGTCGGATGGACCCGGATCTCGCACGAGTCGAACATCTTGATGCCCAGGATGTCGAAGTCGTGCGACGGCCCGGCCCCGACGATCTCGGTGAAGCTGCTGATGCCGATGCCCATGAACTCGCCACGGGCGCGCTTCTCCGCCTGCTCCTTGCGGAGGCCGGCGTAGTCGATCATGTCCAGGGCCTTCTGCAGCGCCGCCGGGTAGTTGCCCGAGTCGTACGACCAGCCGGTCGGCGTCTTGTACGGGAACTGCTCGGGCTGGATGAAGTTCTCCATCCGGAGCTGGGCCGGGTCCTTGCCGATGTCGTGGGCGAGGATGTCGACCATGCGCTCGATGGCATGGACGGCCTCGGTCACGCGGAACGAGCAGCGGTAGGCGACGCCACCGGGCGGCTTGTTGGTGTAGACACCATCCACTTCCACGAAAGCGGTCGGGAAGTCGTACGAGCCGGTGATGACGTTGAACAGGCCGGCCGGGAACTTCGACGGATCCGCGGCGGCATCCGTGTAGCCGTGATCGGCGATCGTCTTGGCCTTGAGCGAGGTGATCTTGCCGTCCTTGGTGGCACCCATCTCGACGTGCATGTGGTAGTCGCGGGCGAACGAATCGGCCTGCAGGTTCTCCGAGCGATCCTCGATCCACTTGACCGGCTTGCCGGTCAGGAACGAGGCGGCGACGGCGAGGACGTAGCCCGGGTAGACCGGCACCTTGCCGCCGAAGCCACCGCCGATGTCGTGCGTCTTGACCCGGATGTTCTGCTCGTAGATGGGCAGGCCGGCGCCACCGGCGACCAGGGCGAGCACCGTCCGGATCGCGTGCGGTGCCTGGCTGGTCATGTGCAGGGTGAGCTGCTGACGGACCGGGTCCCAGTCGGCGACGCAGCCGCACGTCTCGATCGACGCGACGTGGATCCGTGGGATGTAGATGTCCTGCTCGATGTGGATGTCGGCGGCGGCCAGGTCGGCATCCGTCGCGGCGCGATCGCCGGATTCCCAGTGCCAGGCGTGGTTGGTCTGCTTGTCGGGCCCGCGGTCCGGCCGGAGCACGAATGCGTCGGGCTCGAGCGCCTTGTGCGGATCGACGATCACCGGAAGCGGCTCGTAGTCGACCATGACCGCCGCCACCCCGTCGGCGGCGGCATAGCGGGACGTGGCGATGACCGCCGCGACCTCCTGCGACTGGTACATGACCGTGTCCACGGGGAGCACCATCTGCATATCGCCGGCCAGTGTCGGCATCCAGTGGAGCTTGTAGCCCTCCAGGTCCTTGCCGGTGACGACCGCGGCGACGCCGGGGATCTTGAGCGCCTCCGACGAGTCGATGGACTTGATCTTCGCGTGGGCGTACGGGCTGCGGACGATGTCGAGCCACAGTTGCCCGGGCAGGTTGACGTCGTCGATGTACTCGCCCTGCCCGCGGATGAAGCGGGGGTCTTCCTTGCGCTTGACCGAGTGACCCATGCCGCCGATCGCGGCGCTGGTGCGGGGCTCTGCCTCTGTCGTCATATCCGTCACTCCCCGCTCAACCGGCCGCGACCGGCGAACCGGTCTGGGTCTCGGCGGCCGCGGCCATCTCGGCGGCGGCCTGCTGGATGGCCTTCACGATGTTCACGTAGCCGGTACAGCGGCACAGGTTGCCGCTGATCCCCTCGCGGATCTCGAGGTCCGTGGGGTCGGGGTTCTCGCCCAGGAGCCAGGCGGACTGCATGATCATGCCCGGCGTGCAGAAGCCGCACTGGAGGCCGTGCTGGTCCCAGAACGCCTGCTGGAGCGGATGGAGCGTGGCGCCGTCGGCCATGCCTTCGATGGTCTTCACCTCCCGACCGTCCGCCTGGACGGCGAGGACGGTGCAGGACTTGGCGCTCTCGCCGTCAAGATGGACCGTGCAGGCGCCGCAGTGACTCGTGTCGCAGCCGATGTGGGTCCCGGTCAGCCCGAGCGTGTCGCGCAGGAAGTGGACGAGCAGGAGACGCGGCTCGACGTCCGCCTCCTGGACCGCCCCGTTGACGGTGACGCTGATGTGCTGGGTGCTCATCGGTGGTCGGTCTCCCTACGCGTATGCGAGTGCGCGCTGGACGGCTGTGCGAAGCGCCCTGAGGGTCATCTCCGCGGCCATCGCCCGCTTGTAGTCGACGGGACCCCGGACATCGCCGCCGGGACTGCTCTGCGCACCGACGGCCGCGCCGGCCTGGCGGAAGAGCGCATCCGACGGCGCGTTGCCCGCCAGGATGGCTTCCGCGTCGGTGGCCGCGAACGGCGTGGCGGCGACCCCGGTCACGCCGATACCGGCTCCCTTGATCGTGCCATCCGCATCGAGTCGCACCATGACCGCGACGCCCACCGTGGCGAAGTCACCGACCTTGCGCTCGAGCTTCTCGTAGGCACCGCCGGACGCCTTCGGGCGGCGTGGCAGGCGGACCTGGGTGAGGACTTCGGTCGGCTCGATGGCCGTCTGGAAGGTGTCGAGGAAGAACTCGCGGGCCGGGATCGCGCGCTCGCCGGCCTGGCTCGTGCAGATGATCGTGGCGCCCGTCGCGATGAGGAACGCCGGCCAGTCCGACGCCGGATCGGCGTGCGCCACCGAGCCGCCGATCGTGCCCCAGTTGCGGACCTGCGGGTCGCCGATCGTGGCCGAGATGTCGACGATGCCTGGGTAGCGGGCCTGGACGATGTCGTTCTCGTGGATCTGCCGGTGGGTCGCCTTCGCCCCGATCACGAGGTGGTCGTCAGTCTCTGAGATGCCGTCGAGGCCGGTCAGGTCTCGCATGTCAACGAGCAGGGCCGGCTGCGCCAGGCGCAACTTGATCAACGGGATAAGGCTGTAGCCGCCGGACAGCAGCTTCGCCTCGCCTTCCCGATCCTTGAGGATCTGCAGCGTCTCTCCCAGGCTCCCCGGGCGGACGTAGTCGAACTGGCCGGGAATCATCGCGCTGCGACCCTCCTCCACCGCTGTTCGCGGTGACGATGTCGGCCCGTCCAGCCCGGACGGGCTCAGAGCTGTGGCGACGATCGCGGACGGGGTCGGCAACGGCCGTTCGTTCGACCGTCGAGGACCGCAGGTCCGGAGCTCAGGATTGCCGTTGAGTATCGGTCCCGGGTCGGCTCGGCGTCAACGGGAATCGTGTGACGAGTCAACGACCTGGGCTCGGGCGGGCTTTGCGCTGGGCCCGGGGGGCGCAGCGGGGGCCGGGCGGGGCGGGGGGCGGCGCGGGCGCGGCGCGGGGGTGGTGGGCCGGGCCCGGCGCGGGCGATGCGCATCCAGTGCGCCACATCGTGCGTCCGGGCACTCGGACGACTGTCCAGGTGCCTGTCGCGTAGCAGATGACGCTGCATCTGGTGCAGGAGGACCCCGGAAAGCCGCATCCGATGCCACATCTCGACCCTCACGGCGTCCGGGATCGTCAGATTGCGTCATCAGATGCGCACCGGGGTGCGTCCGTGCCGTTTCGTTGCGCTAGGCGCAAGACCGACACCCTACCTTGCGTCGAATGCAAGCACTGTCGCTGCGGGACCAGGCACCCGGATGCACACGACAGTCGATCGCGTGTCGTGCGCTGGTCGTGACCCTTTCGCCACGCGAACGTTGTGCCACGCACAAGGATCCGACGGGCCGGGGACCGAACGGACCTCTCGGCGACGTTGGTTGCGTCTCGCGCAAGCCCACCGGACGTGGCGAGGCGCCGGACGGGTGCCGGCACCTCGACCTCCATCTCCGCTTCATCGCGCCGTCCGCTCGGTTCCGGATGTCAGCCCGCGGCAGCCGCCAGCGCCACGCCCGTCTCCAGGAACGTCTTCAGGCCGGACACGATATACACGACTCCGCCCGTGAACTCGGACTCGACGCGCGACCCAGGCACCAACGCGCTGGTCACCGTGAGGCGGGTCATCCCGCCATCGGCGGGCTCGATCGCCCACGTCATTCGGACCGGACCCTCGGCCTCGATCTCCGGATCCCAGCGCGGATGGAACAGCATCGTGACGCTTCGACCGGGATCGATGGCGACGATCGAGCCATCGGCCGCGACCGAGCCATCCGGGTAGTCGTACCGCAGGGGCGCGCCGACGTCCCACGTGGAGATGACGCGCGTGCCGTAGTAGTAGCGGACCGTGTCGTCACCATCGGTGACGGCCTTCCAGACCCGGTCCGGGCTCGACTTGATGTAGGTGGAGTAGACGTGATCGATCGGGTCCATCTCGGTCTCCAATGCGTGCTTGATGGAAACGATGGCGCCCACGATCGGAGCGGCGAACTTGCCGATCCAGCGGTCGTGGACGAGTCGGATGGGCACGGGATCCAGGAAGTGGCGCTTCTCCCGGCCGACCTTCACGGTCCGCACCAGTCCGGCTTCCTCCAGCACCCCGAGGTGCTTCATGACCCCGAACCGCGTCATCTGCGGCAGGTACGCGCACAACTCCCCGAGCGTCTGGCCATCGCGCTCTTCGAGTCGGTCGAGCAACTCGCGCCGGGCCGGGTCAGCGAGTGCCCGGAAGATCGGCGCCATCGGATCGGTCATGGCCGGCACTATATGTGACTAGCCAGTCACCTGTCAACGGCAACCGTCGGGCCTCAGTTGCCATCGAGACTCACGGGGTGGTCGTCGCGTCCCGCGGCGGGATCGAGCCACCGTCGAGCAGGGCACGATCGCCCAGCGGCTCGGTCAGCGTGATGGTGATCGGGAATTCGGGGTTGCTCGGGCAATCCTGGACGCCACCCCGGCCCGCGACCGAGATCGTCACCGTGACCGCCTCGGCCGTGTATTCGATGACGGGCTCCTGCACTCGGCCCTCAGGGGACTGGCCACTCGCGCACGCGCGCTCGTTGAGGATCGCCTTGATGGTCGTGGTCGTCGCGCCCAGCGTCTCACCGGGAGCGACCCACCAGACGGCGGGCTGGGCCTGGCCATCGGCCGGCGGAGCGGTACTCGGCTCGGCGGCCGGAGCGGATGGAGCGGACGACGGCGAACTGGACGGTGCCGGACCGGCGCACGCCACGAGGGCGAACGACATGACGGTCAGGGCAAGGACGAAGCGAGACATGGATCGGGAACCTCTGGTTACATGGGGTCGCGGCGGATCGTCTGGACCGCGCCAACGGCAAGACGCGCGACCGGCCCGAAAAGTGCCCCTCACCCGCCGCTGAACGTCCCGCCAGGGTCCGGTGTGGTCCGGCACCGGCAGGATCGCGTCCTACGCCCAAGGTACGGTCCGCAAGAGCGCCGCCGACCGCTAGCCTCCCGCTCATGCCAGCCCCGACCCTCGTCCGCGCGGCGCCGCGACCCGGTTCCCCACCGGATCCGAAGACCCCACCGACGCAGCAGGCGCTCATCGCGCACGTCCTTCGCCGGACGACGTTCGGACCGTTTCCGGGCCAGGTGGAATCGCTGCTCCCGCTCGGCGTCAAGGGCGTCATCGACAAGGTCCTCAAGGCCCCGGCGGCCAAGACCACGCCCGCTCCACCCCTGACCGATGACGGCAGCCACGCCCCCATCGACTGGTGGCTCGACCGGATGGCGAACCCGGCGTCCGGCATCCACGAGCGCATGACCTGGTACTGGCACGGCCACCTCACGACGAGCCACGACAAGGTCTTCAAGTGGAAGATCGAGTTCCCGCAGCACCTGCTCATCCGGGCGAACGCGCTCGGCAACTTCCGGACGATGCTGCAGAAGATCACGATCGACCCGGCCATGCTCATCTATCTCGATGGCGCCTGGTCCGACTCCGACGCACCGAACGAGAACTACTCGCGCGAGCTCATGGAGCTGTTCTGCCTGGGCCGCGGCCACTACACCCAGACGGACGTCGAGAACGGGGCGAAGGCCCTCGCCGGCTACTGGGTCGACTGGGAGTCGGGCTCCAACGGGTTCCACGAGTACGCCGCCCTGTCCGCGCCGGTCACGTTCCTCGGCAAGCCCGCCAAGCGCGCCGCGGACGTCATCAACACCGTGTGCGACCACCCCGCGTGCCCGATCTGGATCACGACCAAGCTGTACCGGCACCTCACGGGAGCGAAGACCCACAAGGCCCTGCCGACGTGGGCCCGGTCGTTCCGGACGTCCGGGATGGACATCCGGCTCCTGGTCGAGACGATCGTCCGCCACCCGTCCTTCCTCGAGAACCGGAACGGCCGCCCGCGGACCCCGGTCGAGTGGGTCATCCCGGCGATGGCCGCGCTCGGGCTGACCGACAAGGACCTGCGGCGGGACGTGCTCAACAACATGGGCCAGATGCCGTTCTACCCGCCGAACGTGTCCGGCTGGCCGGCCGGCACGCGCTGGCTGTCCGCGAGCTTCGCGCTGGCCCGGGCGTCGCTCGCCGTCCAGACCGACGGGATCGCCGCCGTCGCCGCGTCGACGGATCCGGTCAACGCGGTGTTCAAGCGCTGCTCCATGTACGAGGTGACCACCCAGACCCGGACCGCGCTGACGAATGCCGCGAATGACATCTCGAACGCGGATCGCCGGGCGACCGTCCTGCTGGCGCTCGCCGTCGGCTCGCCCGAATTCGCGCTGTCCTGATCCGGCCACAGGAGACCACCGATGCCGATGCAGTTGATCGACCGCCGCCGCTTCCTCCAGCTGGGGATCGCGGCCGGTGCCGGCGTCGCGGCCACGTCGGTGGCCGGTGTCGGCGGTGTGGCGGCCGGCGGCGCATCGAGCGAACCATCGGGCGCGGGGGGCGCCTCACCCGCCGCGCCCGCCCCCGTCGGCCAGCGCCAGCTCGTCGTCATCGACATGGCCGGCGGCAACGACGGCCTGTCCATGGTCCCGCCGATCGGCAGCACCCGCTACCACACGCTCCGGCCACGCACGGCCATCGCCGACAGCGCCATCCTGCCCGTGTCCGGATCCGTCGGGCTGCATCCGTCCCTGGTCAAGCTGCACGCGCGTGGCGTCGCCGCCATCCAGGGCGTCGGGCTGACGAAGCCGGACCTGTCGCACTTCGAGTCGCTGCGGCGCTGGTGGGCGGGCGACCGGAACAGCACCACGCTCACGGCCACCGGATTCCTCGGCCGCCTGTGCGACGCGATCGGCGACCCCGACGTGCCGGCCGTCGGCGTGTCGTTGGGCTATGGCCCGAGCCCGGCCCTCGTCAGCGCCTCCGTCTCGACGCTGTCCATGCAGCCGTACTCCAACGGCGGCTTCCCGCGGTTCTGGAACGTCCAGATGGACGAGGCCTGGACCGCGGGTTGGGAGACGATGTGCGAACTGACCGACCCGAACGCCGCCGTCCCGTTCCGCAGCGCCCGCAAGGGCGGTGCCTATGCCCTGGCCTTCGCCGAGGATGTCGCCGCCAACCTGCCGCCCGGTGCCGCCGGTTATCCGAACACGGATCTAGGCACGCAACTGGGTCTCGCCGCGCGCCTGCTGGCCTCGGACGAGGGCGTGCGCATCGTCCACGTCCCCTTCTTCGGCGACTTCGACACGCATGACGACCACCTCGCCCGCCACGCCCGGCTCATGACCCAGCTGGACAACGCGCTTGATCGGTTCCTCGACGACCTGGTCACGCGGGGCATCTCGAACCGCGTGGTCGTCGCGACGACGAGCGAGTTCGGGCGGCGCGTCCCGGACAACGCCTCCAACGGCCTGGACCACGGTGCGGCGTCCTTCGTCCTGATGGCCGGCGCGCCGGTGGCGTCCGGGCTGTTCGGCACGTACCCGGACCTGAACGCCCTCGATGCCGACGACGACCTGAAGGCGACCGTCGACCTGTGGGACTACTACGCGACGCTGAGCGAGGCCTGGCTGGGCGTGCCGGCGTCGAGTGTCCTTGGAGCCGGTGCGACCCCGATCCCGGGCGTCATCGCCTGACGGTCACGCCTTCGGGCGGGGCTCGTTCGCCTTCTCGTTGACGGCCGCCCGACGCGCGATCTCGGCGATGCGCGCCGCCCGCGTCTCCGGACGTCTGGCCTGCGCGATCCAGAGCAGGAGCGCCATCCTGGCCGATCGGCTGAACGCGTCCCAGTTCGCCTGCGCCGGTGGCGCGCCCGCGAGCGCGGCGGCCAGGTCGCCCGGTACGACAAGGTTCTCGACGTCATCGAGCAGGGTCCACGAGCCGTCACGCTTCGCCTGCTCGATGGCCGCCAGGCCGGACGGCATCATCAGGCCGGCCGCCGTCAGGCGTTCGACCCGGGCCTTGTTGGTCCGAGCCCACGTCCCGCGCGGCCGCCGTGGCGAGAACCACTGCAGCGTGCGCTGGGGGTCCAGCTTCACGACCTTCGAGTCGATCCACCCGAAGCACAGCGCCTCCTCGACCGCCGACTCGTAGTCCACCCGGGTCGGGTTCGTCTCGCGCCGGTCCATGACGACCCAGACGCCGGTCGGGCGCGTATGGTTGGCGGCCAGCCAGGCTCGCCAGGCGGCCCGATCGGGCGGGTGGACCATCGTGCGGCCGTCGGGCGCGACGCTCTCCTCGGTCACCGGGGTGCCCACGTGACGATCCCGATGTCGACCGGGCCGCGGCCCCGGATCGTCCAGCCATCACCATCGGGAAGCGCAAGCTCGTCCATCGCCGCCTGGAATCGGGCCTCCTTCGGCCCGGCCGGGTCGATCCAGAGTTGGCGTCGGACGAAGCCCTCGAGCGCGTCGCGCGACTCGAACCGGCGGCGCTCGTCGGTCACGCGGCGGACGATCGGCGACCGATCGCGGACATCCAGGAGCGCGACGAAGTCCGACAGGGCGGGGAGCGGGACACGTGCCTCGCCGTGGACGAGCGGCCAGAAGGCATCCGCGGCCGATGCCGGCATCTGGTCCATGAGCACTGCGACGAGTTCGCGTCGCGCGGCCGCCTCCATGGCGTCGACGAACGGTCCGATCGCCTCGACGTCGTAACCGACGTGGGCGATGAGCACGACGTCCGACCGAACGTCGTCGATGCGCATCGCGCTGTGGTCGGGTGGCCAGCGGGCCTCGATCGTCCGCAGGTTGCCGATGCCGTACTGCGTGGCGATCTCTCGCGCCGCCTCCAGCATGGAGGCCGACGCGTCGAGGGCGATGACGGACCCGCCCGAAGGCGCCAGCGATCGCGCGATCGGCAAGGCGAACCGACCGGCGCCGGCGCCGACGTCCAGCCATGTGTCACCGGGTCGGACGATGCCCAGCAGGATGTCCAGCACCGGGTCGCCGGTCCGCGTCGGGTCGGCCCGGAACATGGACCGGACCGGGGCGTAGAAGTCCGTCCCGTCGGGGACCTCGCGGACGCGGTCCACCTGCTCGGCGTTGGCGCGGACCTGGTCGCCCCACGCCTGCTCGACAAGTCGCGCGAGATCCGCCCGCGAATCGACGTCGGGGTTGGTCCCGGCGACAGGCACGTCCAGGACCAGGTCGCTGCGATCCGCGAGGATGGGACCGAGGCCCCGATCGCCCACCGCCTGTTCGAGCAGGGCGATCGCCGGACGACGGACCAGGACCGGGTTCCGGCCCCCGTCGTCATCGTACCGCGGTGCCACGACGGGACGTGCCGGGTCGTCGGGAGCGTGGAGCAGCGCCTGGATCGTCTCGACCGACAGGCGGGGCTGGTCGCCGAGGACGATCAGGACGCCGGCCGGATCCGGGTCGAGGGCGGCCATCCCGGTCAGCAGCGAGCTGGACAGACCGCGCTCCGGCGCCGGATTGGTCACGCGACGCTCGGTCCGCCAGCGGATGGATGCCTCGACGGCCTCGCCATCGCGCCCGAGGACGACGATGACATCCTCGAGCCCGGCCGCCGCCACGGTGTCGAGGACGTGTTGGAGGATCGGCATACCTCCGAGGGAGGCGAGCAGCTTGCCACCGCCGAATCGGGAGCCGGCGCCGGCCGCCAGGACGATCGCCGTGATGCGGTCGCTCACCCGTCCGTCGCGCGGGCCGCCCTGGCGTCGGCGAGGCCGCGGGCCATCGCCGCCACGGTC
Organism: uncultured Anaerolineaceae bacterium; assembly: GCA_964579825.1. Classification (GTDB taxonomy): domain Bacteria; phylum Chloroflexota; class Limnocylindria; order Limnocylindrales; family CSP1-4; genus SPCO01. The sequence goes on along the minus strand of CAZOHT010000009.1, from coordinate 47,349 downwards.
CGATCGCCGTCTTCCTCGGTCGTGGCCCAGTTCGAGACGGAGATGCGGAGCGCGACCCGGCCGTGGTACGTGGTCCCGCTCATCCAGGCGGTCCCGTCCTCCTGGACGCGCGCTCCCACGTCTCGCGTGATCGCATCGTCGTCATCGAAGCGGACGAGCACCTGGTTCAGGACGACCTCGTTGACGACGTCAGCGCCGGGGAGGGCGGCCAGGGCATCGGCCATGTGGCGCGCCACGCGGCAGTCCCGTTCGACCATCTCGGCGATCCCGTCGCGTCCCAGCGACCGCAGTGCGGCGTAGACCGCGAACCCGCGGGCCCGGCGGCTGAGCTCCGGCACATAGTCGAACGGGTCGCGCTCCGCTCCGGGCGCCGGCGGCAGGTACGCGGCCGCCACCCCGGTCGCCGCGCGATGGGCGGCGGCGTCGCGCACGAACACGAGCCCCGAGTCGTACGGCACGTTCAGCCACTTGTGCGCGTCGGTCGTCCACGAGTCGGCCCGGTCGTGACCGTGGATCAGGCCTCGCATGGACGGGGTCGCGGCGACCCACAGGCCGAACGCGCCGTCGATGTGGAGCCACGTCCCGGGTCGGCTGGCGACCACATCCGCGATCGCATCGAGATCGTCGAAGGCGCCGGTGTTCACCTCGCCCGCCTGGGCGCAGACGATGGTCGGTCCGGCCGGCAGTTCGGCCAGCACACGCGTCAACTCGGCCGGGCGCATCCGGCCCTCGTCGTCGCTCGCGACCCGGATCGCCCGTCCGCGGCCCAGGCCCACCATCTTGAGCGCCTTCAGCAACGAGCTGTGGACGTCCGCGCCGACGACGACGTGGACGGTCGGCGCCCCGATGAGCCCGTCCTCTTCCACATCCCAGCCGACATCGCGCAGGACGGCATGGCGGGCCGCGAGCAGGGCCGTCAGATGCGCCACCGTCGCCCCGGTCGTGAAGCCCACGGACGACGCCTTCGGCAGGCCGAGCAAGTCGATCAGCCAGTCGGCGGCGATCTCCTCGATCGTGGAGGCGGCGGGCGTCCCCAGGAAGAGGCCGACGTTCTGCTCCCAGACGGACGTCAGCCAGTCCGCGGCGAGCGCCGCCGGTACGGACCCGCCGATGACGAAGCCGAAGTAGCGTGGCGAGCCCATCGCGATCAGGCCCGGCTCCACCCCGGCCACGAGGGCATCGATGACGTCCCCGGGCGCCTCCCCATGGTCGGGCATCGGGCCGCCGATGGCGCGGCGGAGATCGTCGGCCGTCAGGCCCGGCCGGGCACCGACCCGCCGATCGGGCAGCGACGACCGATAGTCGATGGCGATCTCGGCGGTCCGGCGCAGGAGGTCGGGCGTGTCACGCTCGAGATCGGCGGGGTGCCTGACGGTGCTCGGTTCGCTCGGGCTCATCGGGTGCTCCTCGGGTGACCGGTCAGGCGCGGGCGCCGACCAGGTCCAGCATCGGGCGGCCGCTGCCGCCATATCGGTCCGCGACGATCTCGGCCAGGATGGCGAGGGCGGTCTCGGCCGGCGCGCGGCCTCCCAGGTCCAGGCCGACCGGCCCACGCAGGCGAGCCAGGTCCGCCTCGCTGACGCCGGCCCCGAGCAATCGCGCGCGTCGGTCGCCCTGCGTCTTCTTCGAGCCCACCGCGCCGACGTAGCGACACCCCCGCCGCAGCGCTTCGACGATCGCGGGCTCGTCGAACTTCACGTCATGCGACAGGACGGCGACGGCATCGTTCGGCCCGAGGCCGATCTCGTCGGCGACCTCGTCCGGCCAGCCGATGACCAGGTGATCGACTTCGGGGAAGCGCTCCTTCGTGGCGAACGCCTCCCGGCCATCGACGACGACCGTCTCGAAGCCGAGCTCGCGGGCCAGCCGAACGAGCGACCGGGCGACCTCCACGCCACCGACGATGACCAGTCGGGGCCGAACGGGAAACACCTCGATGAACAGCGAGCGACCGTCGATCTCGACCGTGCGCGAGAGGCCGCGCCTGAGGGCCTCGGTCGCGGCGACGACGAGGGCGGCATCGGCGTCGGACGACCCGAGTGTCCCGGTCAGCGTCCCGTGATCGTCGACGACCAGCTCGGTCGCTGGGGGCGCCCCCACCCCGGGTTCGTGCGGCCCGAAGGCGGCCGGTGGCGAGTCCCCGGGGAGTGGCGTGATGACCGCGGATCCGTGCCCGCCCGCGCCGACCGAGGCCTTCGCCGCCTCGATGACGACGGCCGGTGCGACCGGCTCCACCAGCACGTCGATCGTGCCGCCACAGGCGAGGCCCACGTCCCAGGCCTGCTCGTCGCTGATCCCGTAGCGGATGACGCGGGCGTTGCCGGTGGCGCGGGCGTGATCGATCTCCTCGGCCGCGGCGCCCTCGACGCAGCCGCCGCTCACCGATCCGGCGATGCGGCCGTCCGTGGCGTACAGCAGGACCGCGCCCTCGGGCCGCGGCGCGGACCCGAACGTGCGCACGACGACCGCCCGCCCGACGTCGGCCCCGGACGCTTCCCAGCCGGCCAGGGTCTCGAGGAGTTCCTTCATCGCAGCGGCCTCGCGGCGGACGGATCGATGACGTCGCCGCCGACCACGGTGGGCGTGGACCCGACGGCCGGCCCGACCTCGCCCGGCAGGGACGCGTGCGCCGCCGCCTCACTCCCCCGTCGCGTGTCGCCGGCCCGCACGCCGCCCAGGATCTCGCCGAGTCGTTCCAGGCTGGCGACGGTCCCGGCCGGCAGGAAGTCGTCGATGTATGGATACGCGGCGCGCATCCCGCCGGCCAGCGGCTGGTAGCCGGGCGTGCCGGCCAGCGGGTTCAGCCAGACCAGCCGGTGGCAGTTCCGGCGCAGGCGGGCGGTCTCGGTGGCGACGAGGTTCGGGTCGCCGCGATCCCAGCCATCCGACACGACGATGACCACGCCGGACGTCCGCAGCGAGCGACGCGCCCAGTGCTGGTTGAACGTGCGGAACGACTCGCCGATGCGCGTCCCGCCGGCCCAGTCGTTGACCGAATCGGACACGCGCGCGAGGGCGCGGTCGCGGTCCCGGTCGCGCAGCAGGCGCGTGACGCGCGTGAGGCGGGTCCCGAACACGAACGACTCCGTGCGGACCTCGGATGCCGCCGACAACGCCTGCACGAACCGGAGCAGCAACCGCGAGTGACGCTCCATGGAGCCCGAGATGTCGCACAGGACCACGAGCGAGCGCGGCTCGCGGATCTGGCGGCGCCAGACCCACGACATGAGCTGACCGCCGGTGCCGAGGTTGCGCCGGAACATCGCCCGAGGCGCCAGGCGGCGACCGTGGGAATGCAGTTCGTACCGACGCGTCCGGCGCCGCTCCAGTCGCGGGATGAGCGCGTCCACGAGCCGCTCCGCTTCGCGAAGCTCCGCGGGCGTCATCCGGTCGAACTCGCGATGGCGCAGCACCTCGCCCTGGGAGTAGGCGTCCGGCGCGACGACCACGCCCTCGATCGGGGTCTCCTCGTCGTCGGCGTCCTCGCCCTCGGCCGGGATCGGCGTCCCCCGCTCCTCGGGCCGCGCCGAGTGAGCCTCCGAGCCGGGTTCCGGTTGCGTGGCACCGGCCGACTCGTCGTCCGGCTGATCGGCGTCGTCCGGCCGCCGAAGTGGCGGTGCCTGGAAGTCGGCCCCGACCCGCGAGCCGCGGCGCTTCCACCAGCGGTCGAACACCTTGTCGTACGTCTCGCGGTCGTCGCGCCGTCGCACGAAGATCGCCGCACCGGCGCCGTGGACCTGCACACGGTCGCCGATCTCGACGAGGGTCAGGGCACGTGCGAAGTCGACCGACGCGCCGATGTCGATCGACAGCCGCGCGGCCCGGAGCGCCCGGGCGAACCCGACCGCTTCGCCCAGCAGACGGCGCCCGTCCACCTCGGGGCCGAACGGTGCCTGGACGATCGCAGGGTCGGTCACGGGTGGATCCTCAGCCGCCGGCGGCGGTCTCCGCCAGGTATCGCCTGGTCGCCTCGCCCTTGACCTGGCGGATGTCCTCTTCGTACTTGAGCACGACGCCCAGCGTCTCGTCGACGATCTCCGGCGTCAGCTCGCGCGCCCCGAGCGACAGGAGCGCGGCGGCCCAGTCGAGCGTCTCGGCGATGCCCGGCACCTTGGTCAGGTCCGCCTCGCGCAGCCGATGGACGAAGCCGACGACCTCGCGGGCGAGCTGCTCGGGCGCCAGCGGCACCCGGGCCAGGACGATCTCGAACTCCTTCTGCGCCGTGGGGTAGTCGATCCAGTGATAGAGGCAGCGCCGCTTGAGCGCGTCGTGGACCTCGCGCGTCCGGTTCGAGGTCAGGATGACCCGCGGCGGGAGCTCGGCCTTGATCGTGCCGATCTCCGGGACCGTCACCTGGAAGTCGGACAGGATCTCGAGCAGGTACGCCTCGAATTCCTCGTCCGCCCGGTCGATCTCGTCGATGAGCAGGACCGGCGCGACGCCGTCGGTGGACTCCAGCGCCTGGAGGAGTGGTCGCCGGATGAGGAAGTCCCGCCCGAAGATGTCGTGGGCGGTGGCCCGGTCCGCCTCACCGCGGGCCTCCAGGAGCCGGATCTCGAGCATCTGGCGCGGGTAGTTCCACTCGTAGACGGCCGTGTTGACGTCCAGCCCCTCGTAGCACTGGAGCCGGATGAGCGGGGCGCCCAGGCTCGCCGCGAGGACCTTCGCCAGCTCGGTCTTGCCGACGCCGGCCTCGCCTTCGAGCAGCAGCGGCCGACCGAGTTCCAGCGCGAGGAAGACGGCCGTCGCGAGCGACCGATCCGTGATGTAGTCGCGCTCGCGGAACTCGTCGGTCAGCGCCTCGATGGAGCGGGTCCCGGCAGGCCGGGCGTCACGGTCGGTCATCGAGGGAATCTATCAGCCATCGGGGGCATCCAAGTCCCGGGCGTACGGCGGGAACCGGAAGCGCTGGCTCCGGGTCAGCAATCCGCCGTAGCCGAGCTTCGCGACCGTGCGTTCCGAGGCGGGCTCCCCGCTGAGCAGCCGCGGCAGGAGCAGGTCCGCCGCGGTCGCCTTCGAATAGGCGCCGCAGGTGGGCAGACCCACGATCGCGGTCCGCCCGATGCGGGCCAGCCAGAGCATGGATCCGGGGTGGGCCGGGACACCACGCCGGACCATCCGGCCGCCGAGCGCCGCGATCGCGAGGTAGTAGGCGTCGGACGGGTCCGTGCTGGCGCCGCCCGCGGTCAGGATCAGCTCGACCGAGTCCGGTGGCTGGGTGAACACGGACAGCGAGGCCTCGACCGCATCCACCGTGTCCTCCACGTAGTCGATCGCCACGAGCTCCGAGCCGAGGCCCTCCACCTTCGCGCGCACGCTCGCCTCGAACCGCTGGCGATCCGCGGCGCGGAGCGACTCCTTCACGATGACGCCGACCCGGGCCGGGATGAACGGCGCGACCCAGACGAGCGGGTGACCGGCGAACCGCGCCACGCGAGCGCCCTCGTCCACGGTCGCGGCGTCCACGACGTGCGGGGCGACCTTCACGCTGGCCACGAGGTCGCCCGCCTCCACGACCTGGCCATCGAACGCGGTGAAGACCTCGAGCGGGTCGATCCGGTTGACCCGCTCCAGTTCCGCGATCCGGACGTTGAGGACGCCGGCGTGCGCGGCAAGGAGGTCCACCCGGCTCTGGGCCGGGCCACGCAGCGTCAGGCCGGGTCCGGCCACGGCCGTGGCCAGCCGGAGCGCGGCGTCATCCTCGTGGAGTTCGCCGGCCTCGGGCACGACGACGCTGATCGCCGGGCCGTGCGGGGCGGCCGCGACCGCGTGCAGGTCCTCGACGGTCAGGCGGCGGCCCTTGGACCAGCGCTCGCCGCCGATGGCCAGGTCGCGCGCGAGGATGGACCCGGCCAGTCGCGCGGGCGCGCGACGGCCGGGGGTGATCCGCTCGACCCGCACCGATGGACGCTGGGGATCTCGGCCCTCAGGCGGAGCGACCCAGCGCCGCCTCCAGGGCTCGGCGCGTGTACACGACGGCCATCCGGGCGCGGTACTCGCTGTCCGCGTGGATGTCCGACAGGACCTCGACCTCGTCCGTGGCATGGCTGGCCGCCGCGGCCAGGACCGCCGCCGAGCCGTCCGTGCCGAGGACGGCGGCCTCCACCTCGGGGGCCCGATAGGCGTGCTCATGGACCCCCGTGAGCGCCACGCGGACGTGGGTCACCGTTCCACCGCTCTTCGCCACGACGGCCGCGACACCCACGATCGAGTAGCCAGAGGCCGGCTGGGCCAGCTTCACGTAGGCTCCGCCCATCCCCGCCGGCAGCGGGCCGCGGCGGATCGCCACGAGCAACTCGTCGGGTTCCATAGCGGTCTCGAACGCGCCCTTGAAGAACCCGTCGAGCGGTACGACCCGCTCACCACGCTTGGACCGCAGGACGACCGAGTAGTCGAGCGCGAGCCCGAGCGCCGGCAGGTCGCTGGCGGGATCTGCGTGGGCGATGGCTCCGCCGACCGTCCCGCGGTTGCGGACTTGCACGTCGCCGATGTTCGAGATCGCCTCGATGGCGATCTGGAGCTGGGTCGAGTCGAGGATCTCGGCGTAGGTCGAGAGCGCCCCGATCTCCATGCCCCCATCGGCTTGCGGCCGGACGCCGCGGAGTTCCGCGACGCGACCGATGTCGACCAGCGTGCCGGCGCTGGCCAGCCGCATCTTGAGGAGCGGCAACAGGCTCTGGCCGCCGGCGATGACCTTGGCATCGCCACCACCGGAGATCGCGTTCAAGGCCTCGTCCAGTGAGGCCGGGCGCTGATAGCCGAACGCTGCCGGGATCATGCCTGGCCTCCCTTCGCGCCGTCGATGGCTCGCCAGACGGTCTGTGCCGTATATGGCATGTCCACGTGTCTGATCCCCAACGGACTCAGCGCATCCATGACGGCGTTCGCGACCGCGGCCGTGCTGGCGATCGCGCCCGCCTCGCCCACGCCCTTGACCCCGAGCGGGTTGACCGGGGATGGCGTGACCGTCTCACCGAGCTCGAATGGCGGGAAGTACGAGGCCCGCGGCATCGCGTAGTCCAGCATGGACCCGGTCAGCAGCTGGCCCTCGTCGCTGTAGATCGCGCCCTCCCAGAGGGCCTGGCCGACGCCTTGGGCGATGCCGCCGTGCAGCTGGCCGTCCACGATCATCGGGTTGATCTTGTTGCCCACGTCGTCGACGGCGACGTAGCGGACGAGATCCACGTGCCCCGTCTCCTCGTCGATCTCGACCACGGCGATGTGCGTCCCGAACGGCCAGGTGCAGTTCGGCGTGTCGTAGTAGGCCGTTTCGTCGAGATACGGCTCCATCCCCTCGGGCGCGTCGAACGCGAGATCGAGGGCGAACGCGATCTCCTGGAAGGTCTTGACCCGGTCGGGCGAGCCCTTGACCGAGTAGTTGGCGCCGTCGATCTCGATGTCGTCGGGTGACGCCTCCAGCATGTGGGCGGCGTACCGGCGGGCCTTGTCCTTGATCTTGTCGGCCGCCTTGATCGCGGCCGTGCTGCCGACCGACGACGTCCGGCTGCCGTACGAGCCATAACCGAACGGCGTGCCCTGGGTATCCGAGTGCTGGACGATGACGTCCTCCATCGGGATCCCCAGCTCGTGGCTGATGATCTGGGCGTACGTCGTCTCGTGCCCCTGGCCCTGCGGCTGGGTCCCCATCGTGACGACGACCTTGCCGGTCAGGTGGACCTTGATGTTGGACGACTCCCACATCGCGGCACCCCAGCCCTCGCCGACGGCGCCGATCCACTTGGACGGCGCCACGCCGCAGACCTCGATGTACGTCGAGAGGCCCATGCCCAGGAGCTTGCCGCGAGCCTTGGCCTCGGCCTTCTTCGCGTCGAGCGCGGCATAGCCGGCCGTCGCCAGGGCCTTGTCCATCGCCGGCTCGTAGTTCCCGGAGTCGATGTAGATCTTGGCGCCACCGCTGGCGGTGCCGAGCCCGGACGGGTTCTCGTACGGGAACTGGTCCGGCTGGATGAAGTTGCGGCGGCGGATCTCGGCGCGGTCCATCCCGATCTCGGCCGCGAACAGGTCCATCGCCCGTTCGATGACATAGGTGGCTTCCGGTCGTCCGGCGCCGCGATACGCATCCACGAACGTCGTGTTCGTGTACACGCCCGTGACTTCGGCATATACGTTCGGGATCTTGTAACAGCCACTCAGGACGCGCGCGTACAGCGTCGTGGGGATGCCCGGGCCGATCGTCGAGAGGCGTCCGCCGAGGTTGGCCAGCGTCTTGACCCGAAGGCCGGTGATCTCGCCGTCCTTCTTGCCGGCGATCTCGAGGTACGTGATGTGGTCGCGACCGTGGATGGTGCTCTGGTAGTTCTCGCGGCGACCCTCGACCCACTTGACCGGACGGCCACCGATCGCCTTGCTGGCGAACAGCGTCAGGGCCATGTCCGCGTAGCAGAAGATCTTCGAGCCGAAGGCGCCACCGACGTCCGGGCTGATGCACCGGATCTTGTGTTCCGGCACGCCCATGACGAAGGCCGCCAGCAGCAGCCGCTGGATGTGCGGCGTCTGGCTGGACATCCAGATCGTGTACTCGTCCGTGCCCGGGTTGTACCAGCCGATGTCGCCGCGGGTCTCCATCGGGTTCGGGATGAGGCGCTGGTTGACGATCCGCTGGCGGACCACGACCTCGGCGCCGTCCACGGCGGCGTCCGTGCCGGCCTTGTCGCCGACACTCCACTCGAAGACGACGTTGTTCGGCGCGTTCTCGTGGAGCTGCGGCGCGCCCGGGGCGATCGCCTTCTCGGCATCCACGACCGCGGGCAGGGGCTCCCAGTCCACGACGATCGCCTCGAGGGCGTCGTAGGCCTGGGCCTCGGTCTCTGCGACCACGGCCGCCACGCCCTCGCCGGTCCACTTCACGCTGTCGGTGGCGAGGATGCGCGGCGTGCTGACGTTGTTCTGGATCCCGGCACTGCCGCCGGCCGGCCAGGCCATCGGCAGCGGGTTGTACGGGATGTCGGCACCCACGAACACGGCGACCACGCCCGGCATCGCCTTCGCCGCCGAGACGTCGACCGATCGGATGTTGGCGTGGGCGTACGGGCTGCGCAGGATCGCCATGTGGGTGGCGGACTGGAGCTTGATGTCGTCCAGGTAGCGTCCGCCACCGGTGATGAAGCGGGGGTCCTCGGTGCGCTTGACGGGCTTCCCAAGTACGTCGGTCATCGTCGTCTCCCGCTTCCTACGCGCTCGCCGGGGCGGCGGCCCCGTCGCGCGATGCCACGGCGGCCGCCCGGACCGCTGCGACGATGTTCTGGTAGCCGGTACAGCGGCACATGTTGCCTTCGATGGCGTGCCGGATCTCGTCGTCGGACGGATCGGGGTTGCGGCTCAGGAGGTCCGCGGCGGTCATGATCATGCCCGGCGTGCAGAAGCCGCACTGCAGGCCGTGCTTCTCCCAGAACGCGTTCTGGAGCGGGTGGAGCGCGTCGCCGTCGGCCATGCCCTCGATCGTCGTCACCGACGAGCCGTCCGCCTGGACGGCCAGCATCGTGCAGGACTTGATGGCCTTGCCGTCGACATGGACCGTGCACGCACCGCACTGGCTCGTGTCGCAACCGACGTGCGTGCCGGTCAGGTCCAGGTCCTCGCGCAAGGCCTGGACCAGGAGCCGTCTCGGCTCGACATCCAGCTCCCGGTGTGTCCCGTTGACCATCAAAGAGATGTGTTCACCCACGGACTGGACCTCCTGCGACGGATGGCTGGATCGAGGGATTCGAGACTCGGGAGAGGTACGTGGATGGTGGCACCGTCGCGGCGCGGAATCAAGTTCTTGACGCGAGGGTGTCGGTGGGCCCAGAGTCCGCGCGGAACGTCCGCGCGGATGCGATCTCGTCTGGAGGGCAGGGATGGCGGAGCTGGTCGGGTCGAGTCAGGTGAGTCCGGTCGAAGCCGGCGCACCCGGCGACAAGGGGCTCAAGGGCGGTGCCCTGGGGTTCGTGTCGGGTGTCGTCATCGGCGTCGCATCCACGGCGCCCGGCTACAGCCTGGCCGCGGTCCTGGGCCTGGTGGCCCTGGCGGTCGGCTACCAGGCGCCGGCCGTCCTGCTGCTCGCGTTCATCCCGATGCTGTTCATCGCCTCGTCCTACTACTACATGAACCGGGCCGACCCGGACTGCGGGACGACGTTCTCCTGGGTCACGAAGGCGATGGGCCCCTATTGGGGCTGGATGGGCGGCTGGGGGATCATCGTCGCCGACATCATCGTCATGGCCAACCTGGCCGAGATCGCCGCCATCTACTCGCTGAGCCTGTTCGGGATCGAGGACGCCAACAGCTGGGTCGTCCTCGGGATCGGGGTCGCGTGGATCGCGGTCATGACCATCATCACCTGGATCGGGATCGAGCTGTCCGCCCGCACCCAGGTCCTGCTCCTGGGTGCCGAGCTCATCACGCTGGCCCTGTTCGCGGTCATCGCGCTCTACCAGGTCTACACCGGCATGTGGGCCGACTCGGTCCAACCGTCCCTGGAGTGGTTCAACCCGTTCCTGATCCCCGACGCGACGGCGCTGACGGCCGGCCTGATCCTGGCGATCTTCATCTACTGGGGCTGGGACTCCACGGTCACCGTCAACGAAGAGAGCGAGGACTCGACGGAAGGCCCCGGCAAGGCGGCGATCGTGTCCACCCTGATCCTGCTCGGCATCTACCTGCTCGTGTCCACGGCCGCCCAGGCCGTCCACGGGGTCGAGTTCCTGACCCTGGACGAGAACACCGGCGACGTCCTCGGCGCGCTCGCGACCGATGTCATGGGCAGCCCGCTCGACAAGCTGCTCATCATCGCGGTGCTGACGTCGGCGGCCGCATCCACCCAGACCACGATCCTGCCGACCGCGCGGACGCTTCTCTCGATGGGAGCCAAGAAGGCGGTCCCGTCCTATTGGGCGAGGATCAATCCGCGCTATCTGACGCCGGAGCCGGCGACGCTCTGGATGGGCACCCTCTCGATCGTCTGGTACGTCGGACTCAAGCTCGTGTCGGAGAACATCCTGTACGACGCCATCGCCGCGCTGGGCCTGATGATCGCCTTCTACTACGGCCTGACCGGCTTCGCCTGCGCCATCTACTACCGCTACGAACTCATGAAGAGCGTCAAGAGCTTCCTGTTCATCGGCGTGCTGCCGGTGACCGGGGCGCTGATCCTCACGTTCGCGTTGATCAAGTCCGTGATCGACCTGGCGGACCCGGCCAACTCGGAGTCCGGCGAGTCGTGGTTCGGCCTTGGCCCGCCCCTCGTCATCGGGGTCGGGATGATGTTGTTCGGCGTGGTGCTGATGGTCCTGCAGCGGATGCGCGACCCGGAGTTCTTCCAGCGAAGGCCCGAGGTCGTCGACCCGCAGGTGGCGATCCACGGTGCCGCCTCCGGCAGCTCGGGAGGCAACTGACATGACGGGTGAGATCGTCCTCGGATTCGATGGATCGGGAGGATCGAAGGCCGCCCTCGAGCAGGCGATCGCCCTGGCCAGGGCCTTCGACACCAGCGTGGTCGTGGCCTATGGCTACGCGACGAACCCGGTCGGTGGGGAGAACCAGGATCAGGAGGAGGTCGTCCGCGAACTCGGCCTGTCCATCGCCCACGAGGCGGAGGCGCAACTGGTCGCCGCCGGCGTGACGGCCGAGATCGCGATGATCCACGATCGGCCGGCCGACGGGATCATCGATGTCGCGGTGGGCCGTGGCGCTCGCCTCATCGTCGTCGGATCGCGCGGGGAGAGCCCGCTGACCGGCGCGCTCCTCGGGTCGGTGACGTACAAGCTGGTCCACCGTTCGCCGGTCCCCGTTCTCGTCGTCCCACCCGGAGACTGAGGTCGAAGCCGCCCGCCACCTCGAGGACGCGGGCTACCTCCCTCGGGGACGTGGAGCCGCCTCACCCAGGGCCGCGCTTCGGCTGTCGATGGCCCGTGGATCGAGGCGTCCGCGCAGCTCCTCGGCGGGCAGGGTGGCCAGCCGGGCGGCCGCCCCCAGCCGATCCATCTTCGTGACCGCCGCGTCCCAGGACAGGTCGGCCAGCGAACCCGCAGTGGCCAGCCCGACCCGGTCCGGCCCCCGACCATCGCCTGAAGCGGCGTAGGCGGCCGCCCACAGGAGGGTCTCCGGCCTGTCATCCGAGCCCGCCAGCGGCGACAGCGCCCCGCAGACGATCCCGCGGACACCCGGAGCCGCTCGGACCAGCCGCCAGTTCTCGGGCCCGGCGATGAGGTCCACCGCGAGGCTCGCATACGGCATCTCGATGATCGGCGGGATGCCGAGCGGGCCCACGCTCCCACCCGTGATGGCCAGCGACAGGTGCGTCCCCGTCACGCCCTCGGTCAGGATCGCGTGAGCCTCGGCGAACCGGGCCCAGGCCCCCCGATCGTCCCCGAGCGTCGCCAACGCGGGCTCATGGATCTCGATCAGCGGACAACCGGCGCCGGCCAGGTCGTGCAGGACGGCGTTGAGTCGTCGCGCGACGTCGGTCGGCGAGGCCTCACCGCTCGAGAGCGGACCGACCACCACCTGCTTGACCGCCCGTTCGGTCATCGCCGAGGTGGCTCGCCACGCCTCGACCGCCGGTCGTTCGCCCCACCAGCCGCCGTCGGTCAGGGGTTCGAGGCCGGCCGCAGCCTGGACGTCCAGTGCCGCGTGCACGAGCGCTTCCGGCGCCGCAGCGGCCGGGACCGGTGGCCGCGGCAGGGCTCCGAGCAGGGTCGCGAACATCGCTCAGCCGGGGCCGCTCACCCGGCGGTCGCGTCGATCTCGAAGGCCGCCTTGATGTGGGACTGGTTCAGGTACCAGAGGACCACCACCGGGAGCAGGGCGACCGCGATCCCCTGGGACACGTCGTGCGTCGCGAAGAGCACGAAGACCGCGTCCAGCAAGCCGAGGACCGCGACGAAGTTGGTCACGGTCCACGCCCAGGAGAACTTCCACCAGAGGGCGACACCGCTGATGACGAAGACGATGCCCAGGACCAGCGTGATGGCACCCCACAGGAACAACCCGCTGCCGAGTTCGCCGTCCCAGAAGGCGACGTAACCCATGAGGGTCAGCCCGGCGAAGACGTGCGCGACGCCCGCCATCAGGACCAGGAACCCGATGATCGCCACCCCGACCGGTGTCCGTCCCATGCCCGGATCCTCCTCTTGTTCGCGCGACGCGCTCGTCCGTATCTTGGCATGCACCGGACGCCGGCATCCGTCGATCCCCGGTCGAAAGATCGGCGGGGGCCCATCCGCAGGCCGTCGTCGGACGAACCGGGGGCATGGACGCCATGGCCCTGCCCCTTCGCCGCCTGCCGGGTCTGGCCGCGGTGCCGGGCTATCATGTGGAGAGCCATGGTCGGTCCACGACCCTTGCGCCGAGTGATCCCCTTCGCCCAGCCGACCCATCCGGATCCAGGGAGAGCCGATTGCCCGAACCGATCGACACCGACCGGGAAGCGCGACGAGCCGAGGATGCCGCCCTCCTGGCCCGGATCGTCGAGCGCGACGAGCGAGCGGTCGAGGCGCTGTACGAGCGGTACAGCCGCCCCCTCTATTCGCTCGCGTACCAGGTCACCAAGGCGGACCGATTCGCCCAGGACGTCGTGCAAGAGGTCTTCGTCGCCGTCTGGAAGGACGCGGCGCGCTTCGACGCCTCGCGCGGCGCCCTCGCACCATGGCTCTTCTCGCTCGCCCGGCACAAGGCGATCGACCTTGTCCGCCGCGAGGCCAACGTCCGCAAGCACACCGCCGAAGTGGACCTCGAGTTCCGCGAGGCGCCCGATGACGTCGATCGCGAGGCCTGGCTCAACCTCCGGCGCGATCGCGTTCGCGAGGCCATCGGCGAGCTCACCGAGACCCAGCGCGTCGCGCTCGAACTGGCGTTCTTCTCCGGCCTGACCCACGTCGAGGTCGCCGAGCGCCTCGACGTCCCGCTCGGCACGGCCAAGACGCGCATCCGGTCCGCCTTGCTCCGGCTCCGTGACATCCTCGGCACGTCGCTGTCCGAGGACGAGCGGGACGATGTGCTGAAGGGACTTCCGTCGTGATCGACCACGCGGGATACCGAGAGCTGGCGGCCGGAGCCGCCCTCGACGACCTGGACCCGGACGAGCGCGACCGCCTCGAGCGCCACCTCGCGACGTGCCCGGACTGCCTGGCCGTGAGCCGCCAGCTCGACGACGTGGTGTGGGATCTCGCCCTGCTCGCTCCCGATGTCGCCCCACCTTCCTCCCTCCAGGCGGCGGTCGTGGGCGCCGTCCGAGCCTCGGGCGAACCGACGTCGATCGACGCCCACCGTGGCACCGAGCCCCGGATCCGCGCCGCCGGACCTCCGAACACGAGCTCACCGACCGCGTCGCCCGCCTCGAAGGAGCGCCGACCCCGCCGACTAGACCGGCTGGTCCCGTTGGCGCTGGCTGCGGTCTTCGGCGTCGTGGCCGTCGGCCTCGGGGCGCGCGTGGCGCAGCTCAGCAGCGAGAACGCCGCGGCCGTCGCCGCCGCCGCGGACGCCCAGGCCCAGCTCGAGGCTCGCGACGGGGCGATGGCGGTGCTGGTCGACCCGGATCACGAGACGGCCACGCTCCAGCCGGATGCCCTGGCGCCCGACGCGGTCGCGGTCGCGGTGTTCCAGCCCGGCACGACCGAGTCGTACGTCATGGTGGCGAACCTGCCGGCGACGCCGGCCGGGCACGTCTACCAGCTGTGGTACGCCGATACGGCCGGGGTCCACCCGCTCGGGACGTTCCATCACGCCGGTCTGGCCGCGTTCGTGGCGCCATTCGGGGTGGATCTCGCGAGCAGCGAGGCGGCGATGATCACGCTGGAGCCCGATGGTGGGGCGGTCGGCGAACCCGGACCTCAGGTGGTCTTCGGCACGTTGTAGGTCTCGGCGGCGGCGGCGACGGCCGTCTGTCGCCCTGGATCGGCGCGTCGGTCGGCGGTCCCGATCGCGATCCCGGCCACCAGGACGACCACGACGACGGCCAAGGCCAATGGCATCAGCAGGCGAGCATTCCCGCTCGCCGTCGGGTTCGCCACGGGTCGGTCGCCCGCCACGGAGGCGACGGCGCCCACGCCGGTACTGGCCGTCCGGCCCGGGATCGACCACCCGGCGGACATCGTGGCGACCTTCGTCGGTCGCAGCACCGCTCCGAGCCACAACCCGGCCGCCAGACCACCCAGGTGCGCGGCGTTGTCGATGGTGCCCGCGGACGCGAACCCGAAGACGAGGTTGATCATGATCAGGACGCCGAGCTGCTGGACGAGGCCCCGGCTGGCCCGGTCGATCGGATGGTGGACCTTACCGGCCGCCAGCAGGACCCCGAACAGCCCGAAGATGGCGCCGGATGCGCCGACGGACGGGATGTCGCCACCGAACACGAAGCTCGCGACCGAGCCGGCCGCGGCACAGGCCAGGTAGAAGACGACGAACAGGATGGAGCCGTACCAGCGCTCGACGACCGGACCGGCCAGGAACAGCGCGTACATGTTGAAGAACAGGTGCAGCAGGTCACCGTGGACCAGGGTCACCGTCCACAGGCGCCAGTACTCCCCGGCCGCGACGGCCAGCTTGTCCAGCCACAGGAACGCCTCCAGCCGCGGGCCCTCGGATGACAGGAAGACGGTCAGCGACACGATGACCGTCGCCGCCAGGATGACGGTGGCCATCGGGATGAGGGGGCCGTCCCCACGACCCTTGGCAAAGTACCGACGCGACGCGCCCGTGTCGCCGGTCTCCTTCGACAACCAGCCCAGCCGATTGGCGATCTCGGCCTTGTCGGCGGCCGGGGCCCGTCGATCGGCTTCGCGGTAGGCGGCGATCGCGCCGCGCAGGTCGCCGGACCGGACGCGGGCCGCCGCCACGTTCCGCCACGCCGGGTACGTGGACGGGGTCTCGGTCAGCTGCGTGACCGCGGTCCAACTCGCGAGCGCTCCGTCCTCGTCGTCCATCCGGTAGCGCGCCTCGCCCAGGCCGAGCAGGCCGGCGGCCGTGATCTCGGGGTCGTCGAAGCCGATGACGCGGCTGAAATGGACCGCGGCGCGATCGAAGTCCCCGGAGGCCAGCAGCTCCACGCCGCGATCGAGGTGTGCGCGGGCAGCCTCGCGCGTGAGCGGACCGGAGACGGAGGGGTCGGGCGAGCGAACGTCGTCCATCGACCGGACGATACCAGCCATCCGCGAAGGCCGACGCCCAGCCATCCGTCCTAGGACCTCCGGGCAATTTCTCCCGCAAGGTACGGCCCCTAGGCTGAGCCCTCCATCAGCAGAGGGCCAGTCTTCTTGAAGCTCCGTCAGCGACCCACGCGCATCCCGACCCGCCGAGCCGGCCGTGGCCAGGCCCTGGTCGAGTTCGCCCTGGTCTTCCCGATCTTCGTCGTCCTGCTGCTGGGCATCATCGAGTTCGCGTTCCTGTTCAACGCCCTGCTGTCGGTCAACTACAGCGCGCGCGATGCCGCCCTGGCGGCGGCCGAGGCGGGCAACGGGGTGGGTGCCGACTGCGTCATCCTCGATACCGTCGACACGTCGGTCGGACCGCCCACCAGCGACAACCGGATCGGCACGGTCGAGATCTACCAGGCCACCCCCAACGGGGTGATGATCGGGTCGCCCACGCTGTACACCCGGACCGGCTCGACGACCTGCACGTTCGTCGACGGCACGAGCCTGACCGTCCCGTACACGCGGACCAGCAACAACTACGCCGAGGCCAACCGCTGCAACGTCCTGGGCGGCTGCGGGGTCGGCCACCCGACCGTCGACAACGTGGCGGTCAGGGTCACCTACACCCACACCTACGTGACCCCGCTCCAGAACTTCCTGGGCGGCGGCACGACGCTCACGTTCGATCGCAGCAGCGTCATGCGCATGGAGCCCGTCCTGTGATCGCGCTGCGTCGCCGCCACGAGCGGACCGAGCGCGGCCAGGGCCTGGTCGAGTTCGCCATGCTCGTGCCGCTGTTCATGCTCCTGCTGCTGGGGTTGCTCGAGTTCGGCTTCGTGTTCGACCACACGATGACCGTCAGCTACGCCACCCGCGAGGGCGCCCGGTCCGGCGCGGCCTTCGCCCAGGGCAACGCCACGACCATCCCGTGCGCCGACATCGACAAGAACATCGTGGCCGCCGTCCAGCGCGTGCTCAAGGCGCCGGGCTCGCTGGTCAAGATCAGCAACATCACCAACATCACGATCTACGAGGCCCAGACCAACGGCACGCCGGTGGCCAACCGCTCGAACGTGTGGACCTACAGCGCCGGGGCCGGCCCGTCGGTCGACGGGGCCAACCTCGACTTCGTGCAGGGCGCCGTCCAGTGGAACGCGTGCACCCGCGACAATGACTCGAGCCCGGCCTCGCTCGGCGTGTCGATCGTCTACGACTACCGGTTCGTGACTCCCCTGTCGGCTGCCCTGGGCTTCTTCGGCCCACCCGGTGGCGCCGGCCTGACGATCCGTGACCGCACGGTCATGGCCCTCAACCCCATCAACTAAGAGCTGACCGCCATGCCCATCCGCACGCCATCCGTCCTCCAGGCCCGCCGGTCCGCCTCGCGCGGCCAGGTCGTCGTCATCTTCGCGGGAGCGATGCTGCTGTTCGCGATGCTCGCAGCGGCGGTCGTCGACCTGTCCTGGTACTGGACCAACAACCTGCGCATGCAGCGCGCCGCCGATGCCGCCGCCCTCGCCGGCGTGGTCTGGCTGCCCGGCGATCCGGCCCAGGCGTTCGCCACGGCACAGGCCGAAGCCGTCAAGAACGGCTACACGAACGGTGTCGGGGGGATCGTCGTCACGCCGACCGTCGATCCGGTCAACGATCGCCGCCTGCTGGTCAACATCAGCGGTCCGGTCGGCACGTACTTCGCCCGGATCGCCGGCCTCACCCAGATCAACGCGTCCCGGAACGCCAAGGCGGACTACGTCCTGCCGGTCCCGATGGGCAGCCCGGAGAACTACTACGGCGTGTTCGGCCTGACCCGTGGCCTGACGACGACGGGGACGACGACCACGACCAGCACGAACACCACCTACGTCACTCGAGACACCGGTTGGCGCGTGCCCACCACGGCGATCAGCGGCACATGGACGCCGTCGTCCGGGACGCTCATCAACTCCATCACGTCGAACAACAACGTCTATGCGACAGCCGCGGCGACCAATGCCGAGCACCAGTTCGGCGGATTCGGCTTCACGACCGGAGGCACGCCGCCGATCTCGAACCCGGCTGCGAACCAGAGCGTGACGATCGAGGGACTCGAGGTCCGACTCTCCGACGCGTTCCTGTCGGGGAGTTGCGCCGGTTCGCCCATCCGAGTCGACCTGACCTGGGACAACGCCACGACGTGGACGACCAAGCTGGCCACCCCGAACCTGGGGACGACGAGCTCGACCGACTACACCATCCCGGCGACCAACGGCGCCACGACGACCTCGGCCTGGGGCCCGGCCGTCCTGCACGCGTGGGATCGTGCCGACTTCACCGACGCGAACTTCCGAGCGCGCCTGACGTGGACGAAAGGCTGTGCCACGGCGGGTCGGATCGCGCGCGTCGACCTGCTCGAGGTCCGGGTCTCGTACCGCTTGTACACGACGACCACGACGACGACGACGACCACGACGACGACGCCGATCCCCGATGCGAACCTGCAGGGACCGGGCTCCGCATGTGCCTTCAGCGTCGCCAACTGCTACCGAGCCGATGGCGTCGCGCTCAACCCGCGCGGCTTCTGGGCGACGATGAACACGCAGGGCGCGGCCAACGTGAACGGCGACGCCTTCCAGGCGTTCTACGACACCACGGGCGGCGCGACCAACCCGGCGTATGACGCCACGGACTACTACAACTACGCGATCGAGATGCCGGCCGGGTCGACCAACGGATCGATCTACGTCTACGACCCGGTCTTCTGCGAGACCGCCACGAACAAGGGCACGGGCGACCGGTGGTTCAGCGGGTCCAACGCGGTCAGTTCGTTCTACCAGGTCTACGACACCCAGAACACGCTGTACGACGTCGGAGACGACGGTGCCGCCCTGGCGTCCTCGAATGACCTGTTCCGGGACATCGCGGCGGCCGATACGACGATGGGCGGCAGTGGCGGATCCGAGTGCCTCTCCTCGACGGACGGCCCATACGGCGACGGACGCGACTACCACAACAACTGGTACCTGCTGTACAGCGGGATGAGCGGCGGTGCGTCGGGTCACGTCTACCGGATCCATACGACATCGACCGATCCGGCCAACGTCAACGCCCAGAAGAGCGTCAATGGCGAGAACAGCTTCGCCCTCTATGCCTCGGCGACGGGCGGCACGCCCAAGCTGTATGGCCTCGGCGCGATGCAGGCCTTCACGCCGCTGTCGGCTGCCGGGTCGGCCGTCAGTTCGGAGTTCTACCTGGCCCAGATCGACGCGGTCTACGCAGGCAAGACGGTCGAGATCTCCCTCTGGGACCCGGGTGACACGAGTCCGTTGAGCGCGTCGCTCGAGATCCTTCGACCCACCTCCGGCGGCTGGACCCCGACGACCCTGAACTACACCGCCGCCCAGGGGACCACCAACTCCGGCGCGGCCGCGTGCAACGCCCTGACCGGGACCGGCGTGTCGGCCATCCAGACGAACGTCGGCAACACCACCGGGACGTTCAACGGTTGCTGGCTCACGATCCGCGTCACCGTGCCGGCCGGGTACACCGCCGACCAGAACGGCTGGTGGAAGATCCGCTACACGATGAACGGCACCGGCACGTCGAACGACGTGACCACGTGGACGGTGCGCATCCTGGGCAACCCGGTCCACCTCGTCCTGCCATAGCCCCGTCGGCCGCGGATCGCGGCCGATCGGACGCCGGCACGGCTGGACGACCGGCGGACGTCGACGCACCCCGCGATGTCGGCCATCGTTGCCGTCCCGCACCAGGACCTTGTGGCCAGGACCTGGCTAGTACTTCTGTAAGGTCTCCCGCAAGGTACGGCCCCTAGGCTGAGCCCTCCATCAGCAGAGGGCCAGTCTTCTTGAAGCTCCGTCAGCGACCCACGCGCATCCCGACCCGCCGAGCCGGCCGTGGCCAGGCCCTGGTCGAGTTCGCCCTGGTCTTCCCGATCTTCGTCGTCCTGCTGCTGGGCATCATCGAGTTCGCGTTCCTGTTCAACGCCCTGCTGTCGGTCAACTACAGCGCGCGCGATGCCGCCCTGGCGGCGGCCGAGGCGGGCAACGGGGTGGGTGCCGACTGCGTCATCCTCGATACCGTCGACACGTCGGTCGGACCGCCCACCAGCGACAACCGGATCGGCACGGTCGAGATCTACCAGGCCACCCCCAACGGGGTGATGATCGGGTCGCCCACGCTGTACACCCGGACCGGCTCGACGACCTGCACGTTCGTCGACGGCACGAGCCTGACCGTCCCGTACACGCGGACCAGCAACAACTACGCCGAGGCCAACCGCTGCAACGTCCTGGGCGGCTGCGGGGTCGGCCACCCGACCGTCGACAACGTGGCGGTCAGGGTCACCTACACCCACACCTACGTGACCCCGCTCCAGAACTTCCTGGGCGGCGGCACGACGCTCACGTTCGATCGCAGCAGCGTCATGCGCATGGAGCCCGTCCTGTGATCGCGCTGCGTCGCCGCCACGAGCGGACCGAGCGCGGCCAGGGCCTGGTCGAGTTCGCCATGCTCGTGCCGCTGTTCATGCTCCTGCTGCTGGGGTTGCTCGAGTTCGGCTTCGTGTTCGACCACACGATGACCGTCAGCTACGCCACCCGCGAGGGCGCCCGGTCCGGCGCGGCCTTCGCCCAGGGCAACGCCACGACCATCCCGTGCGCCGACATCGACAAGAACATCGTGGCCGCCGTCCAGCGCGTGCTCAAGGCGCCGGGCTCGCTGGTCAAGATCAGCAACATCACCAACATCACGATCTACGAGGCCCAGACCAACGGCACGCCGGTGGCCAACCGCTCGAACGTGTGGACCTACAGCGCCGGGGCCGGCCCGTCGGTCGACGGGGCCAACCTCGACTTCGTGCAGGGCGCCGTCCAGTGGAACGCGTGCACCCGCGACAATGACTCGAGCCCGGCCTCGCTCGGCGTGTCGATCGTCTACGACTACCGGTTCGTGACTCCCCTGTCGGCTGCCCTGGGCTTCTTCGGCCCACCCGGTGGCGCCGGCCTGACGATCCGTGACCGCACGGTCATGGCCCTCAACCCCATCAACTAAGAGCTGACCGCCATGCCCATCCGCACGCCACAAGACCGCACCGTCGGTGTCGAGCGGCACCGGATTCAGCTCCGAAAGTCCTCCCAGACCGTTGCAGAAAGTACCAACCGAGACGACGATCGGAGCCCAGCCATGACCGACCACGACCAGGAGCCCACGCCGTTGTCTCGCCGCTCACGACTTGCCACCCGACTTCACCTGCCGCAGTCGCGCGGCCAGGTCGTCGTCATCTTCGCGGGCGCGATGCTGCTGTTCGCGATGCTGTCGGCCGCGGTCATCGACCTGTCCTGGTACTGGACCAGCAACCTGCGGATGCAGCGCGCGGCCGACGCCGCCGCGCTCGCCGGCGTCGTCTGGCTGCCTGGGAATCCTGTCCAGGCGATCGCGGTGGCGCGGGCCGAAGCCGTCAAGAACGGCTATACGAACGGCGTCGGCGGCTACACCGTCACCCCGGTCCCGGATCCATCGAACGATCGTCGCCTGATGGTCAACATCACCGGCCCGGTCGGCACGTACTTCGCCCGGATCGTCGGGATCTCCTCTTTTCAGGCGTCGCGTGACGCCAAGGCGGACTTCGTCCTGCCGGTCCCGATGGGCAGCCCCGAGAACTACTACGGCGTCGGCTACCTGATCGAGCCGGTCACCACGACGACCACGACCAACGGCATCGTCACGACGAACTTCGAGACGACGAGCGCCGCCCCGTCCGGCGGCCAGTGGAGCTACAACTCGGGCTTCGGCAACAACATCTGGAACGTCGTCGACAACGACGACAGCGACTACGCCTACGAAGCGACCAACGGCGAGGCCCAGCAGTGGAACCAGTTCGACCTGCTGTCCGGCCTGAACGCCAACCAGTCGCCGGGCGCGGTCGTCGGCATCGAGGTGCGCCTGTCCGACACGCGCATCTCGGGCACCTGCGCAAACACACGCGTGTCCGTGGCGCTGTCGTGGAACAACGGCGCCCCCGGAAGCTGGACCACGACCACGACCGAGACCCCGAACCTCACCACGACCCAGAGCCAGTACGTGCTCGGGAGCATCACCAATACGTCCGCCTGGGGTGGCCACACCTGGACGGGCGCCGACCTCAGCAACGGCAACTTCCGCGTCAGGGCGACGGCCGTGAAGGGCTGCGGGGGATCGAGCGAGATCCGCATCGACGAGCTCGAGGTCCGGGCTCGCCTGCAGGTCACCACGACCACGACGACCACCACGCTCCAGCAGACGAACGTCACGTCGCCATCCGGCGGCGCCTTGACGCCGCAGAACTTCTGGGGCGCGATGCAGAGCCAGGGCGCGCCGAACATCCAGGGCGACGCATTCATGACGAAGTACGCCACTCGGACGAGCGTCAACAACGTCGCCGGCGGCTCGGACCCCGACGCGGTCTACGACCCGAGCAAGTACTACAACTACGGCGTCGAGATCCCGGTCAACGGTGGGGCCGTGTGGATCTTCGATCCTGGCTTCTGCGACGGCACCAGCACGGCCGGGACCGGCGAGAACTGGACCGTCGGCGGCTCGAACGGCAACAGCACGCGCCAGCCGGTCAGCGCCTACTTCGACCTCCTGTCCACCAACAACACCCCGTTCGACCTGAGCGACGACGGTGTCGTCGCCTCGACCGGCAACACGTTCCGCCGCCTCAACTACGAGGATCACGACATCTTCGACGCCATGGGGCAGGGCACGAACGTGCCCGACTGCTCGTCCCAGTCCTGGCACTTCGGGTGGTATCAACTCGCCAGCGGCCTGCCCGCCGGCGACTACCGGCTGCACACCTACTCGACCGACTTCAGCTCGCCGAACGACCAGAACAACACGACCGCCCTCAACGCCTTCGCGTTCTACGTCAGCTCGCCGGGCGGCAGCCCGCGCGTCTACGGTCTGGGCACGATGGAGGCGTACATGCGCCTGCCGGGTGGCACGGCGTCCGAGTTCTACCTCGCCCAGATCGAGGCGATCCACGCCGGCAAGACGATGGTCATCAATCTGTGGGATCCGGGCGATACCGGCGCCCTCGCCGCGAACCTGCAGATCCTGCGGCCGACCGGTGGCGCGTACGCAGCCGCGAACTTCAGCTACCAGGGTGTCTCCGGGACCGGTGGCTCGTCCAGCGGCTGCGGCTCGCGATCCGGCACGAACGTGACGTCCGTGACGACCAACACCGGCGGGACCAGCCTCTTCAACGGCTGCTGGCTGACGATCGAAGTCGATCTTCCCGCCAACTACACGGCCCCGAACGACCCGGTCTCCGGCGAGCCCGGCTGGTGGAAGATCCGCTACAACATGAGCGGCAGCGCCAGCAGCTTCAGCACGGACCTCACCACCTGGCAGGTCAACATCCGAGGCAACCCCGTCCACCTCGTCCTGCCATAGGTCCCGGGCCGTCGCACCGAAGGTTCGGTGCGACGTGTCACCGGCCTGATGGGGTCGGCGATGGTCCAGTACCGTCGTGCAAGTTGCGGCGAAAGGTCATCCCGATAGGCTCGTCTCTCGACGCCTTGCTCGGGAGCCGACGCCGTGGATCAGCCGCCCATCCAACGACCATCCACCTACCGCTTGCCACGATCCCGTGGCCAGGTCGTGGTCATCTTCGCCGGCGCGATGCTGCTCTTCGCCACGTTGTCGGCGGCCGTCATCGACCTGTCCTGGTACTGGACCAACAACCTGCGCATGCAGCGCGCGGCGGATGCCGCGGCGCTCGCCGGAGTCGTCTGGCTCCCAGGGAATCCGGCCCAGGCGATCGCCACCGCGCGGGCTGAGGCCGTGAAGAACGGGTACACGAACGGCGTCGGCGGATTCACCGTCACGCCCGTCCCGGATCCGGCCAATGACCGCCGGCTCCTCGTCAACATCACCGGCCCGATCGGCACGTACTTCGCCCGGGTGGTCGGGATCGACTCGTTCCGCGCCTCGCGCGATGCCAAGGCGGACTTCGTCCTGCCGGTCCCCATGGGGAGCCCGCAACAGTGGTACGGCGTCGGGAACTACGAGGTCTTCTCGCCAGGCCCGCCCCGAGTGACCGGGCCGAATCGGCCGACCGGCACGTCGGGGACCGCCTGGACCAACCCGACCCGGGCGTACACGTACAACGCACCGGGCGCCACGGCCTACGCGACCAACAACACCGGGGCGTCGCAGCAGTACACGACCTTCGGACTGTCCGTGCCCGGCACCGACACGATCGACGGGATCGACATCCGGGTCCGTGGGAACTCCACCGATCCGGACGGGTGTCGGATCGCGATCGCCCTGTCCTGGAACAACGGCGCGAACTGGACGACGGAGCGCAACGCCGTGTTGACCGGGTCGGACCCGGCCGCACCCTACGTCTCGGTCGGGAGCACGACCGAGCTCTGGGGTCGGACATGGACGCCGGGCGACTTCGCGACCGGTCAGTTCCGGGTGCGTGTCCGCGACGACGACCCGGACCCGGGCTCCAACGCGATCTGTACGGACAGCGCGACCTCGTCACTCGATTCGTTCGACGTGACGGTCTACTCGACCGGGGCCAAGGTGGCTCCGACCGGACCCACGGCCCTCCCGACCCCACCGGGCGAGACCGTCGCTCCGACCAGCCAGGGCTTCTGGGGCGCGATCTTCACGCGCGGCGGCGTCCGTCGCAACGGCGATCGGTTCGCTCCGACCAGCTTCGATCCGGGCGTGGCCAACGCCGAGTACGACGCCGGTGGCTACGACTACACGATCGAGTTCAAGCCAGGGGCGTCCAACGGACGGGTATTCCTGTTCGACGCGCCCTTCTGCGCCGTGGGCGCCAACGCATCGGGCTCCTGGTACGGCGCCGGCGACCACTGGACGACGCAGGCCAGCTCGGGCTCGACGCCGAACCCGGGCGGACCGGTGACGACCGAGTACACCCTCTACAGCGATGCCCTCGGCACCCCGTTCGACCTGACCGACGACGTCGTGGTCACGACGCTGAGCGAGGCCGGACAACTGCAGGCCGACCGAAGCGGCTGGGTCGGCTCACCGGCCGTCGGCGGCGGCGCGGGGATCGCCGACTGTTCGACCAACCCACGCCACAACGCCTGGCACCAGATCGCGAACAACCTGCCCGCGGGGCGGTATCGCCTGAACGTGAACACGAGCCAGGCGGGGAACGCCAACACCGGCGCCGAGAACCTGTGGTCCATCTACGTCGGGGCCGACGGCGGGGCCGGACTCGCCCGCGTCTACGGCGATGGGCGTATGGTCGGCTACAACAACATCACGTCGACCACCGGCTACCAGCGCTTCTACCTCGCCCAGATCGATGCCGTGCATGCGGGCAAGACGCTGGTGATCGAGCTGTTCGATCCGGGCGACGTGGGCTCGAACTCGTGGCTCCGCGTCCTGAGCCCGGATGGCAACACCTACAGCTACGCCACGTTCAACTACACGGCCGACGGCGTCTGCGTCAGCGGCAACAGCGACTCGTGCTCGGGCACGAATCGGACGGCGATCCAGACCTACGGTGGCGGCGGGAGCTCGTTCGACAACTCGGTCCTGACGATCAACATCCCGTTGCCCGCCACGTACGGTCAGGCCGGCCTGACGCCTGCCGGCGAGACCGAAGCCGGCTGGTGGAAGATCGAGTACCAGGTCGGACAGGCCAACGACACGACGACCTGGCAGGTCAGCCTGCGCGGGAACCCGGTCCACCTCGTCCTGCCGTAGGTCGCGCTCGGGCGGGCTACGATAGCCCGCATGTGCGGGCGATTCAGCCAACAGCGACCGGCGTCGGAGCTGTCCGAGATCTTCGCCGCGGAGCCACTCGTTGACGACCTCGGGCCGCGCTACAACGTGGCGCCGACGGATGAGGCCCTGGTCGTCGTCCAGCGCGAGGATCGCCGTGGCCTGACCGCCTACCGGTGGGGCCTCATCCCCCACTGGGCGAAGGACGCGAAGTCCGGCTCCCGGATGTTCAACGCCCGCGCCGAGACCCTCACCACGAGCCCGGCGTTCCGCGACGCGTTCCGGCGGAAGCGCTGCCTGGTGCCGGTCGACGGGTTCTACGAGTGGAAGCGGGAGGGGGCCATCCGCCAGCCGTACTGGATCTCGCGAGCGGACGGACGCCCGCTTGCCCTGGCTGGGCTATGGGCCGGCTGGAAGGATCCGTCCACCGAGCAGGTCCGACGGACCTTCACCATCGTCACGACGACCCCGACCGAGGCCATGGCATCCGTCCACGATCGGATGCCGGTCGTCATCGGCGAGGACGCCTGGGATCGCTGGCTGGCCCCGGAACCGGCGGATCCCGGCGAGCTGCTCGGACTGCTGGTGCCGGCCGAAGGCGTCGAACTCGACATCCAGGCCGTCTCACGCCTCGTCAACGACGTCCGCAACGACGGACCGGAGCTCATCGAGCCGATCTGAGCGTCGCCTCCTGGACCGCGACGGCGGCGACTCGGGAGGCGAACGCGGCTCCCGACTCGCCGGACTCCGGATCGATGGCGATCGCCACCGCCCCGACGATCGCGGCCGGTTGGACGGCGACCGAGGCCGCGGCGATGGCCGGACCCACCAGCACGACGGCGGCTCCGCTCCAGCCGCCGGCCTCAGAGATGGCCGCCAGCACGGCGCTCGACAGGCCCGGTGTCACGACGACGACCGCGATGTCCGTCAAGTAGCGAAGGGCGAGCGCGACGTCCTGAGCGTCGAGGTCCAACCCCTCCCGGTCCCCGGTGCCCGGGTCCGACGGCGAGACGGCGATCGGCGTCGGATGCGCGGCATCGCGCAGGATCGCCACGTGACCGACGCGACGACGCGACAGATCGCCGAGGACGGCGTCGGCGACGGGGTCATCCCCGATCCGACCGACGAGCTGGACGGGAAGATCCGGCGCCGCGGCCGCGATCGCGGCGGCGATCTCCGTCGACCGGCCCGCCGCGACCACGCGACCCTCCGTCGAACGGGCGAGCGGAGATCCGACGACGACGATCACCCGCTCAGGGTACCCGGCGCGATGGTCTGCGCACGGTCGTCAGGCCGTGGCCCACCGTCCGGCGTCAGCCGTCGTCCGAGCCGCCTCCGGACCCTTTGCCGCTGTTGTCGTCCCCGGACCCGCTGCCACTGCTGTCGTCTGACTCATC
Source organism: uncultured Anaerolineaceae bacterium (assembly GCA_964579825.1). GTDB lineage: Bacteria > Chloroflexota > Limnocylindria > Limnocylindrales > CSP1-4 > SPCO01. The sequence goes on along the minus strand of CAZOHT010000009.1, from coordinate 20,072 downwards.
TGGCTCGTCGGTGTCCTCCGGTTTGGGGGTCTTCGTCGGCCGCGCCGTTTCGGACTCGGAGTCATCCGTCTCCGTGGCTTCGGCGGTCTCGGTCGGTTCGGTCTGTTCGGTCGCGTCCGGGGACACGGAGGGTTCGATGCTCGGGGACGGAGACGTCGACGGTGACGGGGTCGGAACGGACGGGGTCGGTGCGACCGACGGGGCCGGCTCGACCGACGGGGCCGGGCTGCGTCCCCGGTCGAGCAGGCTGCCGACACCCACGGCTCCCACACCGGCGATGGCGGTCGCGGCGACCACCACGAGCAGGACGAACGCCATCGCCTGGGCACGGACGGCCATCGGCCGACCGCCGGACGAAGCGACGCCCCACGAGTCGCGCACGGTCATCAGGAACGAGGCGATGAGGCCACCGCGAACGGCGGCTGCCGGCCGTGCGACGAGCCGCGGGGCGGGTTCCGTGGCGATCGCCGCCATGATCCGGTCCTCGAACCCCTCCGTCGGGCGGACGATCGCGCTCGAGGCGACCGCCTCGAGCTCGCGAGCCGCCAGCAGCGCATCGGCCTGCTCCGCGACCGACAGATCGGGTTCGCCGGGGACGCGCAGTTCGTCGGGATCGAACCGACGGGTCGGGCCGGTCATGCGTCGGACCGCCCTTCGACGGTGCCACGGAGGCGCAGCAGGCCCCGGTGCAGGTGGGTCTTGACCGTGCCGAGTGGCCGCTCCGTCTGGCGTGCGATCTCCTCGAGCGACAGCTCACCGAAGAACCGCAGGGTCACGACTTCGCGATAGGGCTCGGGCAGCGCGGCGACCGCCATGCGGACGTCGGAGGCGCGTTCCTCGCGGATGGTGATGTGCGACGGGTCGGTCGACCCGACCGCCGCCATCGCCGCACCCGTGGCCGCCGCGGCGGCCTGGTCGGAGGACCCACCGTCCGCGCTCGCGATCGGGTCGAGCCAGGTGACCGCACGCCGCTTGCCGGCCTGGCGCAGGGCGATCCGGACGCCGATGCGTGTCAGCCACGCTCCGAACGGTCCGTCGCCGCGCCAGCTGGCGAGCGATCGATAGGCGGTCACGAATGCCTCCTGGGCTGCGTCCTCGGCCTCATGGAGATCGCCGAGGACTCGATGGCATGCCCGGACGACGGAGGCGCCTTCGCGCTCGACCAGGACGCGGAAAGCGTCTCGGTCACCGGCGAGGACGGCATCGACGATCGCTCGATCGTCGCGGCGGTCGATCTCGGGCTGGTTGGTGGGTTCGACACCGAGGATGGGATCGCTCCGATAGGTTCGAGGCCGGATCCGAAGGAGAGGAGGCTGGAGCGGTCCGGCTCGCCCTCATCATGCCGGAGGGCGAGCCGGACCATGGGATCGTCTCCAGTCCGGTCAGCGCGACCGTCCCGGGACGAGGCGGGTCAGTCGTCGTCGCCGTGGCCGCCGTCGTCGTCGCTGCCACTGTCGTCGCTGCCATGGCCGCTGTCGTCGCCGCGACCACTGCTGTCGTCATCGTCGTCGCTGTCGTCGGTCGCGCCGGGCGTCGCGGTCTCGTCGTCATCGTCGCGGTCGTCATCGCTGTCGTCGGTCGCGCCGGGCGTTGCGGTCGCGTCGTCGGCGCCGTGGCCGCCGCTGCGGTGGTCGTCGGTGGCCTCGGCCGTCTCCGTGGGCTCGGCGGTCTCAAGGGCTTCGGCCGTGCCGGTCGGCTCAGCGGACTCGGTCACCTCGGCGGACTCGGTCGCCTCGGCGGTCGGCTCGGCGGTCGGGTCGTCGGTGGCGCTGACCACGCTGGGGTCCGACTGGCGGGTCGGATTGACGATGCCGTCGGCGGCAAACGCGGCACCGGCCACCAGGAAGATGGACACCGCGGCCACACCCAGGCCTCGGATCAGTCGGACATCGGTTCGCATCGGATCGGGTCTCCTTCGGGCGCCGGTCGCTCGACCGGCCTGCTACCTCCCTGAGACAGCGACCGCGAAGAAGGTTTCAACGTCGCAGGACCTGCGTTCTGCGCCAGCAGGTCAACCGGGCCCCACCTCGCCCACGATGCCTTCCGGTTCGACTGGCTCCTCCGCACCGGTGACGCTCGGCTCCTCGGCACCGGCCGTCGGGCCCGCGTCTTCGTCGTCGTCGACCGGCCCCGGGGCGGTGTCGTCCTCGCCGGACCCGGCCACAGCCTCGGTCGCGTCGCGCTCGATGACGATCGGTCCGAGGCCGGCCGCCTCGAGTTCGGCACCGAACGCGTCCGCATCGCCGACGAGCACGATCGCCGCCTCGTCGACATGCAGGTGCGCCCGCGCCGCGGCGGCCACGGCGTCCCCGTCGACGGCCTCGATCCGGGCGCGATAGGAGACCAGTTCCTCCACCGAGAGCCCGTGGACCACGAGTCCCCCGATCGCGCCGCCGACGGCCCCGGCCGTCTCGAAACGGAGTGGGAAGACGCCGATGAGGTAGTCCCGGGCGGCGGTCAGCTCGGCGGCGGTCACCGGCTCGTCGCGCATCCGCGTCAGCTCGTTCAGGAACTCCACGATGGCGGGGACGGTCACCTCGGTGTTCACGGCCGCACGGGCCGCGAAGGGCCCGGCGGCACGGCGCAGGTCGAACCCGGCGCCGGCTCCGTACGTGTAGCCCTTCTCTTCGCGAAGGCGCATGTTGAGCCGGGAGTTGAACAGTCCACCCAGGATCGCGCTCATGACGGACACGGCGTGGAAGTCCGGGATCCGCCGCGGCAGCCCGGGATGTCCGATCCGGATCTCCGTCTGCACGGATCCCGGTCGATGGACGATGCGGATCGTTCGACCGCCCGTGCGGCCCCGGTCGTCGATCGGGTGCGCCGTGGCCACGGAGGCCGGTGCGGTCCAGCCGCCGAACAGGTCGCCCGCCAGGGCCGGGATATCGAGCGGGCCGAGGTCGCCGGCCACGATGAGCGTCGCGCGGGCCGGGTCCAGGCCTCGCTCGTACGCGGCACGGAGCTCCGCCGGCCCGAGCCGCTCCACGGTCTCGCGCGTCCCGCCGGCCGGCCGGTGGTAGGGCGACGACGGCGCATAGATGGTCTCGATGAAGGCCTCTTCCGCCCGCCGACGCGGATCGGCCCGCGCCTGGAGCAGGTCGTTCAACCGCTCCTCGCGAAGCCGCTCGACCTCGCTGAGCGGGAACGTAGGTCGGAGCACCAGCTCGGCCAACAGGTCGAGGGCCGCGGGCAGGCGCTCGGCCGGGACATCGATGCCCGCGGAGAACGCGTCCCAACCGGCTTCGGCGTGCAGCGACGCTCCCAGCCGCTCGGCGGCCTCCACGAGGCCGATCGCGTCGTACCGCTCGGTCCCCTCGGACAGGGCCCGCGCTGCCAGGACGGTCGCGCCGCCCAGGTCCGCGGGTTCATCGGCGGCGCCGTTGGCCATGATCAGCGACGCCGAGATGAGTGGACGTCCCGGCAGGTCCGCCACCAGCACGGTCAGTCCGTTCGGCAGGACCTGCCTCGAGACGGCCGGGAAGGCATACGGCCTGGGCGTGCCGGGGATGGGTCGTTCGGCGATCACCGGCCCGTCTCGTCGGATCTCGTTCGACGCGGTCATGCCGCCGTCCCCTCGGCCGCGTCGGCCGCGTCTGCCGCGTCGGCCGCGTCTGCCTCTGCGGCCCCACCGGGGGTGCCTGGCTCCGGCAGATACGTCAGCACGAGCCGGTTATCGGCGCGGAACACCGTGGATGCGACGGAGCGGATGTCCTCCGGGGTCACCGCCAGGTACCGATGCAGCATCTGGTTGATGAGCTCAGGGCGGTCGAAGAGCGTCGCGTACATCGACAGCCGATCGGCCCGCTCCTCGACCCGCTGGAGCGCGCCGAGTTCGTCGGCCTCCACGAGCGCACGGGCCCGCGCCAGCTCGTCGTCCGTGATGTGTTCGGTCGCCAGGCGCTCGAGCTCCTCGAGGAACGCCGCCTCCACGCGGGCCACCTCGACCCCCGGCCGAACCGTCGCCCAGCCGGCGCAGACCGACGCACCGCCCACGAAGCCGAGCGTGAACAGCGCCACATCCTGGGCGATCCGCTCCTGGCGCACCAGTCGCCGGTCCAACCGGCTGCCCTTGCCCCCGGCGAGGATCTGCCCCGCGACGTCGAGCGCGTCCAGGCGCGTGTCGCCGAAGGCCGGTGCCCGGAATGCGATGAACACCCGCGGCAGGGGCACCTTGTCGTGGACCGTCTCGCGGATCTCGCCGCCGAGGGTCAGGGGCAGCGACAGGTCGCCCAGCGGCGGGATGGCCGGATTGGCCGGGATCCCACCGAAGTAGCGCTCCGCCGCTGCGCGGACCGCTGCCGTGTCCACGTCGCCCACGATGGACAGGACCGCGTTGTTCGGGGCGTAGTAGGTCCGGAAGAACGCGCTCACGTCCTCGAGCGAGGCCGCGTCGAGGTCCGCCATGGACCCGATCGTCGAGTGATGGTACGGGTGGTCCTCGGGAAACAGATGGCCCTGGAGCTTCTCCTGCCACGACCCGTACGGCCGGTTGTCGTACGACCAGCGCTTCTCGTTCTTGACGACCTCGCGCTGGTTGTCCAGGTTCTCCTGGGACAGGGCGTCGAGCAACGTGGCCATCCGGTCCGCCTCGAGCCACAGGCCCAGCTCCACCTGGTGCGCCGGCAGGGTCTCGAAGTAGTTCGTGCGGTCCAGCCAGGTCGTGCCGTTCATGGTGCCGCCGGCGGCCTGGACCAGGGCGATGTGCTCGGCCTTGGCGACATGCCGTGAGCCCTGGAACATGACGTGCTCGAAGAGGTGCGCGAACCCGGTCTTGCCGGGCTGTTCGTGCTTGGATCCGACGTCGTACCAGAGGTTGATCGCGACGACCGGGGCGAGATGATCCTCGGCCACGATGACCCGCAGGCCGTTGGACAGACGCTCGTCACTGAACGCGATGGTCGGCACGGTCGTCGGCACGCGGCGCTCCAGGCTACGGGCCGGCCGGGGCCGGCAAGGTTCGATCGCGGACGATCGTAGCGCCTTCGGGCCCTCCGGGGGTTGACATCGCGTCCGGGTCGATGTTAGATATGTATCTAACACCTGTTAGAGCGAGACGAGACAGACGATGGCGGCCCGACCTTCCACCCAGCCCGCAGCCCCGCGATCGGCGTCGTCCGGCACGGCGCGGACCCGTCCGGCCGTCCGCGATTTCGCCGGCGGCAGCACGTTCACGCTCGAGTGGGACGTCCGCCCGGTGTTCGACTTCATGTTCAGCCTCTCGACCGAGGCCGGCAGCACGGACGACCTCCCGGCCGACGACCGGCGCTGGCTGACCGACGCCAAGGCGAGCCTGCCCGCCGACATCCGGGCCGAGATCAAGGCCTTCAACGAGACCGAGATGGCCATCCATGTCGCCTCGTTCGCGGTGGAGCGCCAGGACCTGCGGTCCGTGGACGATCTGCTCGGCGCCATCGAGGCAGCGTCGACGCAGGACCTGCTGCTGGCGATGCTCGGCGACTTCGAGATCGGGAGCGCCATGGACATCTTCGCCCGAGCCGCGATCGACGGCGACCGCGACGCGCTGGAGCAGCTCGTCGCATCGAACCGCGATCACGGCAAGGGGCTCCGGTCCCTGTTGGAGGACCCCGAGTCGACGCGCCGCCGACTCCAGTCCGTCCTGACCGCCTGGGCCGTCCCCTTCCGGACCATCGAGGCGCGCGTCGCCTCGATCGGCGAGCGCGACTTCGCGGGCCGCGCGGAGGATCGCGCGACGATGGACAGCCTGGACCTCATCGAGAAGACCACCGGCGGCGTCCGCTGGCTGCCGGCCGCCGGGATCCGCCGGGTCATCCTGGGGCCGTCCTACTTCAGCCGCCCGTACAACTTCCTGCTGGGTGGTGAGGGCTGGCGCTTCTTCGGCTACCCCGTGTCGGACGATGCACTGGACGTCGCGGACCCCCTCGCTCCGCCGCCGTCGGTCGTTCGCCTGCATCGGGCCCTGGGTGACCCGACGCGGATGCGGATCCTCAAGCTGCTGGCCGGCCGGGACCTCTATGCGACCGAGATCGCGCAGCAGCTCGAGCTGTCGAAGCCGACCATCAAGCACCACCTGGCGCTCCTCCGCGCCGCCGGCCTCGTGACCATCACCGAGTCCGGGGCCGTCGTCTACTACAGCCTCCGGCGCGATCGACTCGACGACGCCTCCGTCGAGCTCAAGCGCTTCCTCGGCGCCTAGCCACCACCCCATAGCGTCCTGCGGCCGGCGGTCACGGGCAAGAGTTAGATATCCATCTTACAGAAGGGAGATACAGATGCACGGTCTGACCGGAGCACAAGAGCCACGCAACTGGCGGACGGACGATCTGCTCCATGTCGGCGACGACCTGCGACGGCAGCGCGAGTCCGGCAGCAAGCACGATGGGCACGACTCGTCGGGCGGATCGCGCCGGGGGCTGCGCGGCTGGATCGGCCGGCACCTCGTCGGCGTGGGGCAGGCGGTCGCGGGTGAGGCGCTTCGGCGCCCCCCATGCCCGGACCTGCCTCAGATGGGCAGCAAGGCGTAGGCGAGCGTGATGACCGCGGCGAGCGCGCCGCAGTAGATCACCATCCAGCGAGCCGCGGCCCGGTCCGCGGCCAGGTCGGCGGCGTCCTCCACCCGTTCGCGGACCTCACCCGGGTTCGCGCCGCGGATGCCGGCCATGGCGAACCCGACGCAGAACCGACGCCGGACCTGCTCCAGACTCACGAGTCCACCCCACAGCGGCAGCAGCACGAGCCCCCTCGCCCACGTCGGCGCATCGATCGCGACGAGGCCGACGGCCAGTCCCAGGGCGATGGCCACACCGAGCATCCCGATCCGTCGACGACGAGCGATCTCCTTCGGCCCGATATTGCACACACCCGGCCGATAGTCGGATGTTCCCTGGTCGAGGAACTGGATCTCCAAGGTGGATGCTCCCTTGCGCGTGGACGACGGGCATCACCAGAGGTGATCGCGACCCACCCGTCCCTTCGTGGCCGCGCCGGGGCCGGATGGCCCCCGATCGACGGGCGAGGCGACGACGGCACGTTCGAGCCTGAATCCGTAGACTCGTGGGCATGATGACCCACCTGTCGACTCGTTACCCTCACCGGTCCATCCTCGCGCTGTCCGTGCCGCTCCTGCTGGCCATGGCCCTCGTCGCCCCAGCCATCGTGCTGGGCCACGCGGAGCTCGAGACGTCCGATCCGGCCGACGGGGCCAGCGTCGAGGGTCCGTTCGCCGGGCCGATCGTGATGACCTTCTCCGAGGGATTGGAAGCGGAGAGCACCGCCGAGTTGCGCGACGGCGCCGGCCGCGTGGCGTCGTCCGTGGACGTCGACGGCGAGACGATGACCCTGACCCCGGATGCCGCCCTGGCAGAGGGCGAGTACGAGGTTCGCTGGACGTCGGCGGCGGACGATGGCCACATCGAACGCGGGTCGTTCCGGTTCACGGTCCTGCCGGTCGCGACGCCCGAACCGACGGCATCCCCGACCCCGACGCCCGCCGCCACGGCCAGCCCGACGGCCGGGGCGACCGCGACGGCCACCCCCGAGGCGACACCGTCGGCGATCCCGGCCGCATCCGATGCGCCCGTCCCATCTGTCGCTCCGGATGGCAACGCAGCGTCGTCCGGGAGTGACGTCCTGCTGCCGATCGTCGCCGCGGTCGTGATCGTCGGCGCGCTCGGCGTCTTCCTGCTGCGACGACGCGACTCGACCTCGACGCCATCGTGATCCCGCTCGGGCGTCGCGGACGCCTCGGGGCGACGGTCGGGGTCGTCGGCGCCATCGGGCTGGCCTCGCCGGCAGCCGTCCTCGCCCATGCGATGAACCCGTCGTACACGAGCCGGCTGCCGCTGGCTGTGTACGTCGTCGGTGCGGCGATGACCGTGGCCCTGTCGTTCGTCTTCGTGCTGGCCCGCGATGTCCGGGCGAGCGCCCCATCGATGACGGAGCCGTCGGCGCTGCCGCGCCGACCCATCCGGCTCGGACTCGCGGCGATCGGGCTGGTCGGCTGGCTGTGGATCGTCGCCCAGGGCGTCGCCGGCGGGTCGTCTGCCGGCGACGTCGCCACCCTGTTCCTGTGGGTCTACGGCTGGGTCGGCATGGCCCTGGTCTGTGCGCTCATCGGGCCCGCCTGGCAGTTCCTCGATCCGTTCTCGACGCTCCATGACCTGGGTGCCGCCGCCCTTCGACGCCTGGGCGTGCCGGCCTGGCAGCCGGCCGAGTATCCGGCGCGCCTGGGTCGCTGGCCGGGCGTGCTGGGGTTCGCCGGCTTCGTCTGGCTGGAGCTGGCGATGGGCGGCGGCGGCCCGAAGGTCCTGTTCATCGTGCTCATCGGCTACACGGCGTACACGCTCGCGATGATGGCCCAGTTCGGCCGCGATCCGTGGCGGGCACACGGTGAGGTGTTCACGGTCTGGTTCCGGCTCCTCGGACGGATGGCGGCGTTCGCGCTGGTCGACGAGGCGGGTCGCGTCCGGCGCCGGCCGTTCGCCAGCGGGCTGCTGGAGCCCGGCTGGACGATCCCGGACGTCGCCCTCGTCGGCCTCGGCATCGGGTCCATCCTGTTCGACGGCCTGTCCCAGACACAACCGTTCTACGACGTATTCGGCGCGCCGGGGATCGGCGGGACCACGGTCTACCTCGCACTGTTCCTGGGCGCCGTCGTGCTGGCCGCCCTGGCCGTCACGCGCGCGGTCGGCATCCCGGCGACCGGGGCCGGCCTCCTGCCGATCGCCATCGGCTACCTGATCGCCCACTACCTGACCTACCTGCTGGTCGACGGGCAGAACATCCTCATCGCCATCTCCGACCCGCTCCAGCGCGGCTGGGACCTGTTCGGGACCGCCTTCCATGAGGCGGACGGCAAGTGGCTGCCCGCGAATCTCGTCTGGACCATCCAGCTCGCCGCGGTCGTGGGTGGCCACATGCTCGGCGCCTGGGCGGGGCACGTCGCGGCCGCGCTCTACGCACCACCGGGCCTGGACCATCGCGCGGTCCGGGCGAGGGAGATCCCGCTGGCCGTCGTCATGGTGCTGCTGACCACGCTGACCCTCTGGTCGCTGGGCCAGGCGATCGTCGTCAACGCCCCGGAGGCCGGACCGCCGGCCGGGCCGCCGGTCGCGTCGCGCTAGCGGCTGGCCGGTCAGGCCCCGGCGCCGACCCCGATCCCGGTCCCGGCTCGGTCGGCGCCGCCGGCGCCGCTGGCGCCGCCCGCCGCAGGCACCCACTCGTCGAGGGATCGGACGTCGGCCAGTGAGCCGGCGATGGCCGGATCCAGGGCTTCCGCGGCGGCGACGGCCGTCTCCATCGCGGTCAGGCACAGGATCCCCTCGCTGGTCGCCGCCAACCGGATCTCCGCCGCATCGCGGACCGCACCCGAACGCGGGGTCGGCGTGTTGACGACCAGCCGGACGTCGCCCGACGCGATGAGCTCCAGGATCGGTCGCTCCTGGATGTCGAGGTTCGGCGCCTCGCCGAGCTTGGCCACCGGTTCAGCCGTGAAACCGGCGGCCGCCAGCGCGGTCCGGGTCCCGGGGGTCGCCGCGAGCCGGTACCCGGCGGTCGTGAGCGCTCCCGCGAGCCGGGTCAGGGTGCCCTTGTCCCGGTCCGCGATCGAGAGCAGGGCCAGTTCTCCGGACGGGCCGGGTCGCGGCGGGACGAGCGCGGCGCCGATGAGGGCCTTGGCCAGCGCGACACGCGGATCGGCGTGGATCCCGATGACCTCGCCGGTCGATTGCATCCCGGGCCCGACCGACGGATCCACGCCACGCAGCTTGGCGGTCGAGAAGGCCGGCGCCTTGACCGCCACGAAGGCCGGTGGCGGCAGCAGTCCCCCACCCCAGCCCAGCTCCGGGAGCGTCGCCCCCAGCGAGATCCGGACGGCCAGCTCCACCATCGGGACGCCGGTCACCTTCGAGAGGAACGGGACGGTGCGGCTGGCGCGCGGGTTGACCTCGATCAGGTACACGCCGTCGTCGCGGACGATGAACTGGGCGTTGACCAGGCCCGTGGCGCCCAGGGCGAGCACGATCCGTTCCATGGTCGCCACGATGAGCGCCTGGTCGCCCTCGGACACGGTCTGCGGCGGGAACATCCCGACCGAATCGCCGCTGTGGACGCCGGCCAGCTCGACGTGCTCGAGGAGACCCGGGATGAGGACCAGCCGGCCGTCCGAGATGGCGTCGACGTCCACCTCCACGCCTTCGAGATACCGGTCGATGCGCACGGGACGGTCCGGATCGACATCCGTCGCGGTCGCCAGCTGCCGGGCGAGGTCGGTCGGCGAGTAGCAGAAGTCGATGGCGAGGCCACCGATGACGAACGACGGCCGGACGATGACCGGGTAGCCGATCCGATCCGCCAGCGTCAGGGCTTCATCGACGCTGTGGGCCATGCCGCCCTCGGGTTGCGGGATGCCGAGTCGGTCCAGCAGCGCCGAGAACCGGGTCCGCTCCTCGGCCTGGTCGATCGCCTCCAGGTCTGAGCCGAGCAGCGGGACCCCTCCGGCCGCCAGCGGGGCCGCCAGGTTGAGCGGCGTCTGCCCGCCGTAGGCGACGACGGCCGGCAGCAGGTCCGACTGGTCGGGACTCTCGGCATCGATGACGCTGCGGACGCTCTCCGGATCGAGCGGCTCGAAGTACAGCCGCGACGAGGCGTCGAAGTCGGTCGACACGGTCTCCGGGTTGGAGTTGATCATCACCGCCCGCCAACCCGCCCTCCGAAGGGTGTCGGCGGCCTGGACGGCGCAGTAGTCGAATTCGATGCCCTGGCCGATCCGGACCGGCCCCGAGCCGATGACGAGCGCCGCCTGGCGCTCCACGGGCGGCGCTTCCGGCGCGGACCCGGCCGCGGCGTAGGTCGAGTAGAAATACGGGGTCTCGGCCGCGAACTCCGCCGCACAGGTATCCACCATCGCGTAGCCGGGCCGCAGGCCGAGAGCGAGACGGGCCGCGCGCAGCTCCTCGGGCGTCGTCCCGGCGAGTCCGGCCAGTTCGCGGTCCCCGAAACCGGCCCGCTTGACCGTCGCGAGGAGGGTGGCCGCCTCGCCGTCACCGGGATCCACGAGGCGTGTCCCCATCGCGCTCGTCTCGGCCTCCAGCGCGATGTTGCGTCCCATCTCCGCGAGGAACCACGGGGAGATGCCGGTCGCCTCGCCGATGACGGCCTCTGGCACACCGCGACGCAGCAGACCCAGCAACCGCCACAGCCGACTGTCCGACGGCTCGAGGAACCGCTTGAGGACGATCGGCGCCGCCGAGCGTTGGGCGTGGCGGGTCGACTCGCAGGCCTGGCCGCCCTCGTCCACCCAGCGGATCGGCTCGTCGTCGGATCGGTCCTCGGTGCCCGCATAGACGGCGGCCAGGTAGTCGAACGATGGCGTCCAGGCGTCGTCCTCCGCGAGTGGGCCGACGCCGGCCTGCTCCAGGCCGCGGAGCGCCTTGTTCAGCGCGGACCCGAAGGTCCGATCGATGGCCATGACCTCGCCGGTGGCCTTCATCTGACTGCCGAGCGTCCGGTCTGCGCCCGGGAACTTGTCGAACGGGAACCTGGGCAGTTTGACGACGACGTAGTCGAGCGCCGGCTCGAACGCCGCCACCGTCGTGCCGGTCACGACGTTGGGGATCTCCGCGAGCCGGCGGCCGATCGCGATCTGGGCCGCGACCCGGGCGATCGGGTAGCCGGTGGCCTTGCTCGCCAGGGCGGATGAGCGCGACACGCGTGGGTTGACCTCGATGACCGCGTATTCGGTCGAGTCCGGCGAGAGCGCGAACTGGACGTTGCAGCCACCCTCCACGCCGAGCGCCCGGATGATGGCGAGGGCGGCGCTGCGCAGGCGCTGGTGGACGGCATCGGTCAGGGTCTGGACCGGCGCGACGACGATCGAGTCGCCCGTGTGCACGCCGAGCGGGTCCACGTTCTCCATCGAACAGACCGCGATGCACGTGTCGTCGGCGTCGCGCATGACCTCGTACTCGACCTCCTGCCAGCCCACGAGGCAGCGCTCGACCATGACCTGCTTGATCGGGCTGGCGCGCAGGCCGGCCCGGATGCGTTCGCGGTATGCCGGCTCCGTCTCGACGATGCCGCCCCCGGTGCCGCCAAGCGTGAACGCCGGGCGGATGATGGCCGGCAGCCCGATCGTCTCCAGCGCACCGTTCGCCGACGCCTCGCGCTCGGTGTCGTTCGCGCCTTCGACGATGACGCTCGGGGCGTACGGCTGGCCGATCCGGTCGAGCAGGTCGCGGAACGCCTCACGATCCTCGGCCATCCGGATCGCCTCGAGCGGCGTGCCCAGGAGCTTGATGTCGTGCCGTTCGAAGACGCCCGCCTCCGAGAGGGCCATGGCCAGGTTGAGCGCCGTCTGCCCACCGAGCCCCGCCAGCAGGCCCTCGGGCTTCTCGCGGGCGATGACCGCCTCGACCGCCTCGACCGTGAGCGGTTCGAGGTAGATGACGTCCGCGACCGACGGGTCGGTCATGATCGTGGCCGGGTTGCTGTTGATGAGGATCGTCCGGACACCCTCGGCCCTCAGGGCCCGACACGCCTGCGTCCCGGCGTAGTCGAATTCCGCGGCCTGGCCGATGACGACCGGGCCGGATCCGAGGATCAGGACCGATGCCGGCTTCGGCCCGGGCGGTGTCACGAGCGCGAACCCGAACGCTGTTGGGCCGCGGCCACGAACCGATCGAACACGGCGAGCGCATCCAGGGGTCCGGGCGCCCCTTCCGGGTGGTACTGGACGGTCTCGATCGGCAGCTCGCGGTGCCGCAGGCCCTCGACCGACCCGTCGTTCAGGTTCACCTGGCTGACTCGGAACCCGCTCCGCTCCGGGAGCGTGGGACCAACGACCTGGACCTCGTGATTCTGCGCGGTCACCTGGACGAGACCCAGTTCCAGGTCCTGGACCGGGTGGTTCGCCCCGTGGTGTCCGAACGTGAGTCGGCTCGTCTCGGCGCCCGCGGCGCGCCCGACGATCTGGTGGCCGAGACAGATGCCCAGGAGCGGTCGGCCGTCGTCGATGACCGCCCGCGCCAGGGCGACCTGATCGGTGAGTCGAGCCGGGTCGCCGGGTCCGGGCGACAGGATGACGCCATCGATGTCCGCAGCGAGGACCTCGGCGGCGGTCGCCGTGTGCGGGAAGATGCGGACCCTGGCGCCGCGGTGTCGCATCGCCCGGACGATGTTGGTCTTGAGACCCAGGTCCACGATCCCGATCCGCGGCCCCGGGTCACCCGCGTCGCCGTACTCCGTCACGTCCGGCGGCGAGACCTGGCGCACGAAGTCCTGGTCCTCCCAGCGGGTCACGGCACGGGCCGCGGCCACGGCACGCTCCACGTCCACGGCTCCGGGCGCCGTGACGATCGCCCGGAGGCTGCCGCTCGTACGGAGGTGGCGGGCTAGCGCCCGGGTGTCCACGCCGGCGATCGCCGGGATCGAGGCCTCGCGCAGGAGGGACGCCAGCTGCCGGGCGTCGTCGAGGACCGCCGCGGTGGCGTTGGCGACGACGAGCCCCCGAAGCCACGGCCGGATGGATTGGTCGTCGGCGTGCAGCCGACCGTAGTTGCCGATGAGCGGGTAGGTCATCACGACCACCTGGCCGGCGTAGGACGGGTCGGTGCAGACCTCCTGGTAGCCGGTCTGGCTCGTGTTCACGACGAGGTCGCCACCCGACGCGACCGGCGCCCCGAAGGCGATCCCCGGGAAGACGGTCCCATCCTCCAGCGCCAGCAACGCCGGCCCGAGGTCGCCGATCCGGGGATCGACGACGGCCGAAGCGCGCGGTGGCGGTGGGACGATCACGCGACGGCGGACACAACGAACCCACCAGCCCCAGGGGCGTGGTGGGCGAGGACATGCGCTGACATCTAGCCTCCTTCGCCGGCCTCACGGGACCGATACGCCAGCCTCACAGGACCGGCCATGAAAGGACGACCTCAGGGTAGCACGGGGCGCGGCGGCGGGGCCGATCCGTGCCGACGGGCGGGGCCGCGGGCGTGGGAGGATGAGGTATGCCATCCACGGGGCAGGATGCCGGGAAGGCTGGACCGGAAGGTCTCGCCTGGCTCGGGCGCGCGCCGAGCGCTCGGGCGGGGCCGCTCGCTCGCGGGCTGCTGCGACTCTTCCGTTGGGCCGCGCGCCACGTGGCCGCCATCGACGTGACGGTCGAGGGCCGGGAGCACCTGCCGACAGGCGGCGGGTCCATCGTGGCGTGCGCCGCGCACCGGAGCTGGTTCGACGGTCCGCTGCTCATGTCGGAGTTCACCGCGCCTCGGATCTGGTACATCGCCTCAGCCGGGGCCATCTTCAAGTTCCCGGGGATGGAGTGGGCGATGCGCCGGTTCGGCGGGATGGTGCCAGTCCATCGTGGTGGCCTGGATATCGACGTCCACGTCGAGGCCGCCCAGGCGATCCTCGACGCGGGCGCGATCTTCGGGATCTATCCCGAAGGGACGCGGGCGGGCGATGAGGGGACGCTGACGGCGTTCCGCCGTGGCGTGGGCCTGATCGGCCTGCGGACGGGTGCCCCGATCGTGCCGGTCGCCCTGGGCGGGACCCAGGTCCTGTATCGCGGGCGACGCGTCGGCCTGCGTATCCTGCCGCCCACCACGGCCCTTGAGCTGGCCGGGCTCTCCGAGGCACCGGCACCCGGCACGTCATCCGAACTGGAGGCTGCCCGGGCGGCGGCCGACGCCCTGGCGCGGCTGCTGGGGCCGCACGTCGCCGAGCTCGTCGATCGAGCGCAGGATCCCCCGGACCATCCGCGCCGGTGGCGCTGGATGAGCGACCTGTTCCGGTAGGGTGCCGGCGTTCGACGTGCCGGCGCCGGGGACGGCGAGACCCCTGACGGATCGTCAAGGGTCGGTGGGGTTCGCTCGAGGTTGGTGAGCCCGGAAGGACTTGAACCTTCAACCCAGTGATTAAGAGTCACTTGCTCTGCCATTGAGCTACGGGCCCACGAGGCCGGGATGATACCGCAGCCGGTGCCTGGATGTCGCCTTCCCGACCAGATGCGCGAGGTCTCCGCCGATAGACTGCCCGGATGATCCGAACCGGGCACGTGATCGTCTGCGGCGTCGGGCACCTGGGGGTGCGGACCATCATCGAGCTGCGGGCGCGCGAGGAGGAAGTCGTCGCCATCGGACCGACCGATGAGGCTGAGGAGACCCTCGCCAACCTCGGTGTCCGGCTCGTCGTGGGGGACCCGCGCCAGCCGCGTGTCCTCCGTGACGCCGATGTGGTCGGCGCCGGCGCGATCGTCATGACCGGCGACGACGACCTGGCGAACCTCAATACTTCGCTGGCCGCGACGGAACTGAATCCGACGATCCGGATCGTCATGCGCCTGTTCGACCAGGAAGTGGGCGCCCACATCCCGGATCTCTTCCCCGATGCCGTCGCCCTGTCGTCATCGGCCCTGGCAGCGCCGGGGTTCGTCTCCGCCGCCATCGATGGCGAGGCCGGCAGCCGCTTCCAACTGGCGGGCCGCGTGCTGTCGTCGCGGGGATCCGACGACCCGCCCGCCGGCCAGCGCTCCGTGCCGATCGCCCGGTTGAACCCCGATCGGACCGTCGACGTCCTGCCGGAGGTCGACGGCGACGGTCCTGGCCTGATCCTCATCGACATCGCCGACGCGGCCACGGCCGCGGCGACGACCGCTCGTGCCGCCACACGCCGTTCCGCCCGGCCGCGCGGACCCGGACCCGTGAGGCGCTTCCTGGCGACCCTCCGCGCCCGCCTGGCGAGGCCCGAGCGCCGACTCGTGCGGTTCGTGACCATCCTGTTCGGTCTGGCCATCCTGTCGGCGATCTTCTTCTGGGTCGTGGCCGGCCTGGATCCATTCGACGCGGTGTCCTACGCCATCACGCTGCTGACCGGCGCCTCTCTGCCCATCGACCTGACGAGGGCGGCCGAGAACGGCGCCCTGCGCGTGTACGCCATCTTCCTGAGCCTCGTCGGCGCGGCCATCGTGGCCGTCGTCTACGCGTTCATCACGGACGCGCTCATCCGATCGCGGCTCCTCCAGACCCTGGGTCGACGAACGGTCCCGAGCAACATCCACGACCACGTCATCGTGGCCGGACTCGGTTCCATCGGCTACCGCGTCGCGCACGGGATCGCCGCCCGAGGCGTCCCGGTCGTGGTCGTCGAAGTCAGCGAGGACGGCCGGTTCACGTCGCCGGCCCGAGCCGCCGGGATCCCGGTCATGGTCGGTGACGCCCGGCACCGCGAGATCCTCGACGACCTTCGCCTGGGCACCGCGCGCGCCCTCGTCGCGGCGACCAGTGATGACCTCGTCAACCTCGCCATCGCGCTCAACGCTCGAGCGATCCGGCCAGACCTGCGGGTGGTGGTGCGGCTGTTCGATCCGGAGTTCGCCATGCGGATCCAACGCGGGTTCGGCATCCGGTTCACGCGCAGCGTCTCGCACCTGGCAGCCCCCGCCTTCGCTGCGGCCGCCGTGCGGTCCGAAGTCGTGGCGACGGTGCCCGTGGGCGATCGGCGGGTCGTGCTCTTCGCGCGGCTTCGTGTGCCAGCCGGGTCCCGGCTGGAGGGCCGCCTGGCGTCATCGCTGGAGGCGCCGGGCTCCTTGAAGCTCCTGGCCGTGGCCGATCCCGGCTCGGACGACGCGCGTTGGGACATCCCCTCGGATGAGACCCTGGATGCGGATGAGGAGGTGGTCGTGGTCGCGACGCGATCCGGCCTGTCGAGGCTCCTCCTGGACGCCTCGATGGTGTCGGACAGCGGGAGCCGGGCGGCGGCGCCGACAGAAGACGCGGCCGCGGCCCGGCCGTCCGGCGTGGCCGGCGTCAGCGGACGGGTCTCGGACACGGCAGCGCGTACGGTCGGAGCGGTCGTCGCCGGGACGACGGGCGCCATCGGCGCCGGGACACAGGCCGTGACATCGGTCGCCGGGGCCGCTTCTTCGGCGGCGGGTGCCGCTGCGGGAGCGGCAGGGTCGATGGTCGGCGCCGTCAAGGGCGCCGTCGTCGGCTCTGGACCGGATCAGGTCCACCCCGGCTCGGACCAGGTCGACGGAGCGACCATCGAGGCGGCCGACTCGGACGCCGACATCCTCGACCGCACGCCGGCCCACCCCGAGGAGTAGGCGCCCCTCGGACTAGCTCGGCTGGTTGTCGATCTGGGCCCGCTGGAGTCGGCCGCTGAAGTCGACGTAGATCGACTTCCACTCGGTGTACGTGTCGAGCGCGACATGGCCTGCCTCTCGGTGGCCGTTGCCGGTCTCCTTCCAGCCACCGAACGGAAGATGGGTCTCGGCGCCGGTCGTACCGGCGTTCACGTACATGAGCCCCGTCTCGAAGTCGCGCATCGCCCGGAAGGCCGTGTTCACGTCCTGCGTGAAGATGCTCGACGACAGGCCATAGCGGGTCTGGTTGAGGGCCAGCATCGCGCCGTCGTAGTCGTCGACGGGAATGACGGCGAGGACCGGCCCGAAGATCTCCTCCTGGCCGATCCGGTCCATGGCCCCGACGCCGGCGAAGATCGTCGGTTCGAAGAAGTGGCCGTGCTGGAGGTCGCCGGTGGTCGCTCGGCCGCCGCCGGCCACGAGCTCACCCTCGCCGCGACCGACGTCCACGTAGCTCGCGACCTTGTCCACCGCGCCGCCGTTGATGAGCGGTCCGACATCGGTCGTCGGCTCCAGGCCGGAGCCGAGCCGCAGGGTCGTCGCCTTCGATTCGAGTCGCTGGAGGAGCGGCTCCACGACGGAGCGCTCGACGATGACCCGAGAGCAGGCCGTGCAGCGCTGGCCGGTCGTCCCGAAGGCCGACCAGAGGATGCCCTCCGCGGCGAGATCCAGGTCCGCATCGGCGAGCACGACGACGCCGTTCTTGCCCCCGAGCTCCAGAGAGAGCCGCTTGAGCCGCTTCCCCGCCTTCTCCGCGAGGTGGCGACCGGTCGTGGAGCTGCCGGTGAACGAGATGACCGGCACGTCCGGGCTCTCGACGATGGCGTCACCCACCTCGCCGCCGGCGCCGGTGACGAGGTTCACGACCCCAGCTGGGAAGCCGGCCTCGTGCATCAGCTCGACGAGGAGCGTCGCGCAGTGCGGGGTGTCGCTCGACGGCTTGAACACGACCGTGTTGCCCGTGACGAGCGCCGGCATCATCTTCCAGCACGGGATGGCCATCGGGAAGTTCCAGGGGGTGATGATCCCGGCCACGCCGAGCGGCTGGCGGACGCTCATCGCCCACTTGTCGGGCAGCTCGGACGGCACCGTCTCGCCGGCCATCCGACGGCCTTCGCCGGCCATCAGGTAGGCGATGTCGATGCCCTCCTGGACGTCGCCTCGCGCTTCAGCGATGACCTTGCCCATCTCGCGGGTCATCGCGCGGGCAAGCGCCTCCTTGTGCTGGGCCATCAGCGCCCCATAGGCGTAGAGGAGCTCGCCGCGCTTGGGGGCGGGCGTCCGGCGCCACATCGGGAAGGCCGTCTCGGCGGCCTTGATCGCACGCGCGACGTCCGCTTTCGTCCCCTGCTGGAACCGACCCACGACATCGCGCGTGTCGGCGGGGTTGCGGCTCTCGAACGTCTCGCCCGACGACGAGTCGCACCACTCCCCGGCGATGTAGTGCCGGAACGTCGGGGTCTCGACGGCGGTCGGCTCGGTGGTGGCGGTCATGCGGGGATCCTTTCGAAGGCCATGGCGACGGACCCGCCGCCGCCGAGGCACAGGGTCGCGAGGCCGTAGCGGCCCTCGCGCCGGGCGAGTTCGTGGAGCAGCGTGGCGGCGATGCGAGCGCCACTGGCCCCGATCGGGTGGCCGAGGGCGATCGCGCCGCCATTGACGTTCACCTTGTCCCAGTCGAAGCCGAGCTCGCGACCGTCGGCCAGCACCTGGGCGGCGAACGCCTCGTTGATCTCGATGAGGTCGAAGGCATCGATCGGGAGCTCGATGCGATCGAGGAGTCGCCGCACGCCCTGGACGGGCGCGAGGAACAGCCACTTGGGTGCGACCTCCGCCTGGGCATACCCGACGATCCTGGCAAGCGGCTTGAGGCCGTACTGCTCCACGGCTCGCTCGCTGGCCACGACCGTGGCGGCGGCGCCGTCCGTGATGCCCGGGGCGTTGCCGGCGGTGACGGTGCCCGAGGTGGCCTCGCCGCGGTCGTCGCCGTCCGGCAGCGCGAAGACCGGGCGGAGGCGGGCGAGCGCTTCAGCGGTGGAGTCACGTCGCGGGTTCTCGTCCTCCGCGACGACGGTCTCGCGTCCCTTGGCGTCGCGGATGGTGACCGGCGCCAGTTCCGCGGCGAACCGGCCGGCGTCCATCGCGGCGATCGCCTTCTGGTGACTCGCCAGGGCGAACGCGTCCTGGTCCTCCCGACTGACGTGGTCGCTGATCGCGACGCGTTCGGCATGGGTGCCCATGTGGCAGTCTTCGATCGCGCACCACAGGCCGTCGCTCACGGTCGAGTCCTTGATCTCGGCATTGCCGAGCCGGTAGCCGAAGCGGGCACCGGGGAGCAGGTACGGCGCGCCGTTCATCGACTCCATGCCGCCCGCGATGGCCAGCTCGGCGTCGCCCGCCCGGATCTCGGCCGCGGCCAACATGATCGCCTTCAACCCGGAGCCGCAGACGCGATTGATCGTCGTCGCGGAGGTCGTATCGGGGAGGCCGGCGCGAAGGACGGCCTGTCTGGCCGGTGCCTGGCCGGCGCCACCCTGGAGGACCTGGCCCATCAGGACGTCATCGAAGGCGGTCGACGCCGGTTCGAGCCCAGCCTGCTCGACGGCGGCCCGGATGGCGATCCCGCCCAGTTCGACGGCCGGGACGCCCGACAGCCCCCCGGCGAACTTGCCGATCGGCGTTCGAGCGGCACTGACGAGGTAGACGCGGCCGTTCGGGCCGGAGGCTGCTTGGGTCATGCGCCGAATCTACATCGCCAGGCGTGTCAGGTCGTGCCGGTCCGTCGGCGCTGCGCCGGTCATGTCCGGTCGTGCCGGTCAGCCCGGGGAGAGGGATCGGAACAGGTCGTCGGCGACGATCATCCGATGGATCTGGTTCGTGCCCTCGTAGATCTGGGCGCCTTTCGCGTCGCGCATCAGGCGCTCGAGGCCGGTCTCGCGGGAGTACCCGGTGGCGC
>CAZOHT010000008.1:101586-106762 GCA_964579825.1 uncultured Anaerolineaceae bacterium | reverse complement strand
CGGGATCCGGGGTCTTGAACGACAGCAGCAGGACGAGTGCGAGAACGGTGGTGACGAGGGCGATGGCCCCGCGTTTCGGGAACATGCGAGGACTCCTTGTTCGATGGGTCGGGTCCAGCATCGCCCCACTTCCTGATGAGACGCTGAGAACGCCGTCTCAGACGGCTCTCAGGTAGCGCGACCACCGTTCGGTCATGGTCGATACCCCCATGACACCCCTCGTGCCGCACGGGCCCGCCGCCGCGCCCCCAGCGCCGGCCGCGCCTCGGCAGACCGGCGGCCCCGTCAGGCCGGCGCAGCCCCATCAGGTCCCGCTCCCGCGGATCTGGTCGATCGGGGCATTCGAGATCGTGGGCATCCTGGTCGGGAATGGCCTGCTCATCGCGGCGATGTGGATCCGCCACGGCGGCCTCGAGCAGCTCACGACCCTTGGCGGCTCGCTGACCGCGCTCGGGCAGGTGACCGCGCTCTATGGCACGTATCTCGCGCTGATCCAGCTGGTCCTCATGTCACGCAGCCCGTGGCTGGACCAGGTCTTCGGCATGGACGGCCTGGCCGCCGCCCACCGATGGCTCGGGTTCGCCACGGTCTGGCTCCTGCTCGGGCACGCGGCCCTGACGACGACCGGCTACGCGCTCGGCGATGGCACGAACGTGTTCGCCGAGCTGTGGACCCTCGTCACCACCTACCCGTACGTGCTGATGGCGACGGTGAGTGCCGGCCTGTTCGTCGCGCTGGCGATCTCATCGGTGCGGGCCGCCCGGCGTCGGCTCTCGTACGAGACGTGGTACGGGATCCACCTGTACGCGTACCTCGCGATCGCGCTCGGATTCCTGCACCAGCTGTTCGTCGGGGCGGACTTCACGACCGACCAGATCGCGGCGGCCTACTGGATCGGCCTGTACGTCGTGGCCGTCGCGCTGATCCTGGCCTTCCGCGTCGGCGCGCCCATCCGCATGTCGCTGCGCCACCAGCTTCGTGTCACGAATGTCGTCGCCGAGGGCCCCAACGTCGTCTCGATCTACATCTCCGGCCGGGACATGGACCGGTTGGCGGTCCGCTCCGGGCAGTACTTCGTGTGGCGCTTCCTCACGCGCGACGGTTGGTGGCGTGGCCACCCGTTCTCGATCTCGTCTGCCCCGAACGGCCGCTGGTTGCGGATCACGGTCAAGGGGCTCGGCGACTGGTCGCGCCAGCTCCAGACGATGCCGATCGGGACGCGCGTGTTCGTGGAAGGTCCGTACGGCGTGCTCACCGGCGCCCGCCGGACGCAGCCCAAGGTCCTGCTGATCGCCGGAGGCATCGGGATCGCCCCGCTGCGCGCACTGCTCGAGGCGCTCCCGGCGAAACCAGGCGACCTGACCCTGCTCTACCGCGTCCGCGAGGAACGCGACATCGTCTACCGCGCGGAACTGGAAACGCTGGCGCGATCCCGCGGCGCTCGGGTGCACTACATCGTGGGTCGGCGCGATGCGGGTCGCGACCGACTCGATGGCGCCTCGCTCGAGCGGCTCGTCCCGGATCTGGCCGCCCACGACGTCTACCTCTGTGGGCCGGTGGCCATGATGCGAAGCGTGGAACGGACGCTGCGGGATCTCGGCCTCCCCCGTCGCCAGATCCACGTGGAGCGGTTCGCGTACTGATGAGCGCGACTGTCGCGTTCGACCCCGCGATCTCGAGCCGGCGTCGTGTCGAGTCGGTCATGGGGACGGTCGTGTCCGTCGAGATCCGCGAACCGCTCATCGCCTCGAGCGTCCTGCAGGCCGTCTTCGACCACCTGCACGACATCGACGCTCGCTTCAGTCCCTACCGGGCCGATAGCGAGGTCAGTCGGCTCGCGTGCGGCGAGCTTGCCGAGTCCGATGCCAGCCTGGATCTGCGCCAGGTCCTGGCCGCCTGCGATCACCTCGCGGCCGTCACGTCCGGTGCCTTCGATGCCCGCCATCACCGGGCGGACGGGAGGATCGATCCGTCCGGATTCGTGAAAGGCTGGGCGATCGAGGAAGCGGCCTGGCTCATCGACAGTGCCGGCGGCCGCGACTACTGGATCAATGGCGGCGGCGACATCGTCGTGCGTGGCGAGGCGTCGCCGGGCGTGCCCTGGCGGGTCGGCATCCGGCATCCGGACCACGCGGACCGAGTGGCGGCCGTGCTGGCCGTCACGGACCGGGCGGTCGCGACATCGGGGACGTACGAGCGGGGCGAGCACATCGCCGACCCTCGCGCAGCGACGGTGCCCGGCGACCTGCGCAGCATCACGGTGGTCGGCCCGACCCTCGCCTTCGCGGACGCGTTCGCGACCGCGATCTTCGTCATGGGCCGGGCCGGCCTCGACTGGCTGGCGACCCAGCCCGGGTACGACGCCCTGGCCATCACCGACGACGACCGGACCATCTGGACGCCCGGGATGGAGCGGTACCTGGTGCGCGAGGGCTGACAAGGCCCTCCGCGTCAGTCGGACAGGGCTGGCGCTCGTTCGCGGATCCGCCGCGTGAGGGCGGTCATGACGTCGTAGCGCACGACCGGGAAGTCGTCGATCAGGCGCTCGAACGCCACGCGTGGGACGACCAGCGCCTGGATGGTCTCGACCGCCGTCACCGTCGCCGTTCTCGGACCGCCGTCGATGAGCGAGATCTCGCCGAGGAACTCCCCGGCGTCCAGCTCCCGAACGCGGCGCCCATCGACATCGACGGCTGCGCGTCCGGTCACGATCACGATGAACGACTCGCCGGGATAGCCCTCGCGGGTCAGCTCCGCGCCGGCTGGGTACTCGAGCTCCTCGACGGCTCCCGCGATCGCGGCGATGGCCTCGTCGGACATGCCCTCGAACAGCGGGACGGAGCGCAGGACGTCGGTCGTGGTGGCCATGCAGGTACCTCGTCAGTGGATGGGCGCGAGGACGGACGATGGCTCGTCACGCGCAGGATAGCGGCGAGCCTCGGCGGTCGAGTGGCCTGGCGCTCCCCGCGCGACGGCTCAGAGGCGCCGCAGCGGACCGCAGTGGTCGTCACCCTCGGTGAAGGCGCCCGCGCGAACACGCGCGACGATCCGGGGCGGGTCCTGGGACGCCATCCCGGCATCTGGTCCGAACGGGTCCGAATCCCAGATGTCCAGATCGGCTGCGGATCCTGGTTCGAGGGCCACCCCGTCCTGCGCGGCCACCACGACGCAGCCGTCGAGATCGAGGAAGATCGAGTCCCCCCGCGAGATGCTGCGAACCACGGCATCCGGGCCGACGGCGAGCACATGATCGGCCGCCCAGGCGATCGCGGTGGCCGGTTCCTGGTCGGGGTCCCGCCCGGTCCAGGTGTGTACCCGTCCTCTGACCGCGATGATGTACTCGTGCGTCATGTCGATGTCGCCCATCTGACCGGCTCCGCGATCGCGTCAGGCCAGCATGACAGCTGCCGCCGCTGTCGCGGGACGTCCTGGTGATGCGCTCCCGCGGTCGCGTTCGGGGTCGGCGACAGGAGGGCCGATCGAGGCAAGCCGGCGCCTGGTACCGGCCCGATCAGATGGCCTCGGTGCGCGTGCCGTCGGCATCGGCGGTCGCCGTCGGTCGCTCCAGGAGGTCGATCGCGTAGGCGATGACTTCCTCGATGGAGATGCAGCTCGTCGTGTCGTCGGTCCCGAGTCCGCCATAGGCGTCGCGCAGCCGGCACAGGCTCTCGAAGTACTGGCGTCGGGCGTAGCGGTCCATCTCGATCTCCCTTCCGTCGGCGACGTCAGGTGTCACCGTCGACCCTCACATTGGGGTCGGGCGTGGCCGCAGCCATCGGGCCACCGCCTTATCCACCGGGCCCCGGACGCCTGATTTCCGCCGTCATCCATCGCCGGCCTCCTTATGTCATGACCGCGGCGGTCGACCTTGCCGTGCGAGCGCTCAGCGGAGCGGCGGCCGTGGGTCCCGCGTCGCTTCGAACAGTCGCACCGCGCCGACGACGCCCTTGAGTTCGACCGGGCCGATGTCCTCGAAAGACACGCCCGCGGCATCGGCGGATGCCTCGACGACGTCCTGGCTGACGACGACCTGGCCGGGACTGGCGTGGGCGGCGATCCGGGCCGCGATGTTGACCGTGGAGCCGTAGTAGTCCGCCTCCTGGAAGATGACCGGCCCGCTGTGCAGGCCGACATGGGCCGGCGGCAAGCCCGAATCGACGACGACCTCCGCCATGTCGAGGGCCGCCACCACGCCACGCGCCGGATCCGGGAAGTGGAGCATCACGCCGTCGCCGAGCCACTTGACCGCCCGACCGCCATGGCGCGCCGCCGTCCGCCCGACGATGCGACCGAGTCGCTCGGCGAGCCGTGCGGCCGCCTCGTCGCCGAACTGCTGGGTCAGGCGCGTATACCCCGTGATGTCGAGGAAGCACATCGCGGGCGGATGGTCCGCCCGGGTGTGGAGGCCGGCCGCGTCCAGGTCCAGCTCGAGCCCCTCGATGAGGTTGGCGGTCCACGCCTTCAGCTGCTGGAGGTGGTAGGTCGCGACGAGGGCCCGCTCGCTCGCGAGACTCATCCGGTCCCCGAAGTCGGCGCCGAAGACCTCGTCCGCCCGCTTCCCGGCCTCCATCGCCGGCTGGACCACCTCCGCGTTCCAGAACGCGGCCTCCGTCTCGGCAAGGCGGCGCATGGCATCGCCGTGCACGCGGATCACCTGCTCGACGGCGCTCGAGCGGATCCCGCCCGTGATGGCCGTGGCGACGAGGTCCGCGACCACGAGCTCCTCGTCGCGGATCCGGTCGTCCGGTGCCGCCGCGACCGACCCGTTCGCCTCGCGGATGAACAGCAGGTGCTCGACCGGGACACCGGTTCGCTCGGCCACCTCGGCGAAGGTGTCGCCGCTCAGCGCGGAGAAGCGGTCGAACGCCTGCGCATCGATGAAGTCGAGGGAGACCTGGCCACGGGCGATCGCGGTGGCGAGGCCGTCCATCTGGATCCCGGCGTCGGCCAGGCTCTTCACGAGGGAGGCCCGGCGAAGGTGCGCCGGGGTGAACCGGCCATCCTCCTCCGGCGTCAGGATCCCGAGGTCGCACAGGTGGCGAAGCTCGTCCGCGCTGACGCCGACGCGCCGGGCCGCCTCATCGAGCGGATAGGTCTCCACGCCCGCCATGCTAGCGGGGTGCCGTTCGTCCTTCGCACCGCGCCGGGCGCAGGCGCGGACGTACACGACAGGCAG
>CAZOHT010000008.1:29212-101486 GCA_964579825.1 uncultured Anaerolineaceae bacterium | reverse complement strand
GCCGTTCGTCCTTCGCACCGCGCCGGGCGCAGGCGCGGACGTACACGACAGGCAGGCAAGGGGGAAGTGGAGCGGGAGAAGGGTCTCGAACCCTCGACCTTCTGCTTGGGAATGAGACCGTCGCGGTCTGGGCCGCGCGTCGTCAGCGCCTTCCAGGCTGCCATCGGTCGATGAACCGCGTGGGCGAGAGGATCTCGATCTCACTCCACATGCCGACGTCAAGCAGGTGCCGGTCGCCGCTGACGATCACGTCCGCGTGGAACGCTTGTGCGGCTTCGAGGACTCGATCATCGGCCGGATCTGCCGTGATCATGTGGATCGTCTCGACCGGCTCGACCACCAAGGCGATCCGGGTCAGTTGGGCGACAGCCGCCTCGACCCGATCAGGCATCCAACGGAACTTGAGTTCGAGGACTCGACCGAATTCGGCGAGTAGCGGTCGCGACGTGGCGATCTCGAGAGGCCCCTCCAGGGCCAAGCGGTAGATCGCCTCAGGCTTGCCGCCGGGAAAGACGTATGCGGAGATGAGGACGTTCGTGTCGAGGATGGCCTTCATCGACGTCGCCGCCCCGAGGGCGCCTGGCCCAAATGGCCTGTAGCCCCGCTCACTGCCCCCGCGACTCTTGGATCAACCGCTCCACGTCACTCTCATCTCGGACGCCGGCACGTCGAGCTGTGGACGCGCCATATCGCTGAAGCGACTCGAATGTCTGGGTTTCCTGATAGGTGAGATAGACGGCCAGCATCTCTCGGAATAGCTCGCTCTTGTTCCGACCTTCGCGTTCGGCCAAGCGCTCGAATTGACGCGCGGACTCCGGTGGGACAGAGACAGACAGAACAGCGGATGATCGCTTCATGTCATACAGTGTATGACTCGTGCGAGGACCAGTCAACCCTGAGGCTGGGTCCGATTCGGAGGGATGGAGCGGGAGAAGGGTCTCGAACCCTCGACCTTCTGCTTGGGAAGCAGACGCTCTGCCGACTGAGCTACTCCCGCTCGGGCAGGGGCGATAGTAGCAAACGGACCCGAAAGCCGAGCGAGCAGACCCGGAAGCCGAGCGAGATGCTACCAATGGCCACGCCAGGCGCATCGTCAAACGATGCCCGCCGGAGCGCCGACGCTCGCGTCAGGAGCGCGCCGTCGTCATCCATGGCGAGCACCAGAAGACGAGTCTAAAGCATTGATTCGAGAGATCGCCACAACCCGCGACAAGAGAGCGGGCTCCATTCGCTGACATCAACATGCTTACGGAGGACACGGCGGATCCAACGCCATATGACAGCGCCGACGCCGCGTCGGGTTGCTCCGCCATGACCATCCCGTCAGCCAAGGGCCCCGTGAGCGTGGCTAGCGACACCCCCCATAGAAGGTCAGAGCCCATCGGCTCCTGAGCACCCCCGGATCGAACGGGAACGCCTCGACCGATTGTGGGATTGGCTGGACGACGATCGACGTAACGTCCGCGATGGGAACTTCGAAGTACGAGCGCGAGCCGTCGCAGGGAGCCAGGATGAACATCGTTTCCGTCTGGCCCAGCCCGATGTAGTCACCGTCCTCGACGACCTCCGAGTCCAGCGTGTAAGCCTCCGTGTGGGCCTCAAAGGGAATGAGTCCGTAGAAGAGCGCGCTAAGTGCGTAGATGGTGAGGAAGACCACCATGCCCCAGCCCGACCATGGTGACCGTCCTATCCGCACGTGCCACGCAAAGTAGAAGGCGACCACCCCGGCTGCGCCCAGGAGGAGCATCACCGGTCCGAAGAGGACAGCTGTCCCAATTAGGTACGTCACAAACATGCCGATTAGGAACAACGACCTGCTGCTCCGTGCGATCAGGACGACCAGCACGACGCCAAATCCCATCGAGGTGAGGACGTTGTAGAAGGGCCAAAGTCCTTCGGCGGCCAGCGCGCCAAGTGGCGCCGAAATCGCGAGATGGGAGGGGTCTGCGAATCCAAGACTGCGGAAACGGACGTATCGGATCACGGCGCCGGCAACAGGCAGCAGTAAAGCCCCGACCACAACCAGGGTCTGGCCCCCGGACAGCAGCCGATTCGCCCTCTGCGGCTCTGCCTCGCCGGTCATCTAGGGCTTCTTTGGCTTGTCCTTGTGGTCGCGACTGAACCGATCGCTTCGTTCCGCGCGTTCTGTCCAACTCTTGGAGGCCCGATCGTGGTTCCGCGTGTCTTGGGATGTATCGAGCTTCTTGGGCTTCCTGTCCGGCTCGTCCTTGGGCGCCGAGTCGTCCTTCATGCGATCCCTCCAACGATCACCAGCAGCATTAACGCGACGACAGTCGCGATGAGCGCTCCAACACCGAAGTTCAGCGCGGTTGCCTTCTCACCGAGTACGGACTCGTTCCGATCGCGCACATCCTGGTAGGCCACAGCCATCGCAATCTCCAGTTCGCCGGGCTCATCTCCATCGAGAAGGAATGCCAGCATGGACGCTGCTGTCGGACCGTTGGACCACCTCCTCTTCCGAGGCACGAGCGCAGAAAACAGCAGGAGGAGCGTGGCCAATACAGCAATAGCGGCCACGAACGCTATGGCCGACTGACAAGGAACGTCGAGCTGCACACGCGGGATCACGAGGGCCACGAGCGCGAATGTCGCGGCGATCAGTCCGGCCGCCTTTGTGTCGATCGATGCGGATGCGGATATCTGGGCATCAACCTGCCTGCGCAACTCTGTCACGATCAGCTTTGCTGTCTCAGGATTGGGTGTGGCCACGTCCGACACGGTACCCCATGCAAGCGAACACTAGAGGACTACGATTTCGTCACTCATCCACTAGCGGAGGTTTCGATGCCGTCGGAGGCTCGCAAGGTATCTCGCTATTGGTTCGTGGTCACATGTCCACTGTGCTCAGAAACCATTGAGTTCGCGCCCGGCCACCCGTCGGGACACGCTCCCATCATTCGGTCCAAGGAGGGTAAAGGGACCGCTGTAATTCAGTCGGAGTGCCCGCATTGCGGCAAGGCGATCGAGTTCACTCCCGAAGACCTGCGCCACGTGGACCTGGACGCCAAGCTGCCCAACTGAAGCGCAACCCGAACCTCCTCCGTCGGTCACACGCCATGGGAACGAACCCAGACCTACTGTCGACCTCGCGCTAGCGCGATTGAGAAGCGCCCGATGCGGCCGCCTGCTCCAAGAGGTGGGTGTTTGCCTTGTCGGCACAGAGTCGGTTCGCCGCGGGCCTCGGCCATCGGTGGGAACGAGCCAGACCACCCTGTAGGCCATGCATCTCTACGGATCGAGCTCGCTGCAGATCGGCGTCCCTTCAAACTTCCCACTCAGGCAACGGTTCTCGGCGACCATTCGTGGGTCGTCGCCGGCAAGATTGGAGAGGTAGTAGCGCCGCCATGCGGCGGTCCACTCCGCCAGCGAGTCGCAGGCGGTCATGGCTGGGTCAAGGTCATACTCGACATCGACCTCGACTGAGCCATCGCTGGCGTCGATGAACGCCCGCTCACACGCCGTGGTCGTCGCGGACCGGCTCGGAGGCTCGGGTGTGAGGCTCAAAACCCAGATGCCACCCGCGACGACCAACGCGACCGCGCCGAGCGCGATGGCGTACACGACGGCCTGACCCAAGCCGAAGGCGAGCCGGTAGCTCCAAGGGTCCTTGTACCTCAGCTGAGATGCCGCGGGGCCGATGTCCGGCGATGCTGTCTGCCTCTGATCCTGTGACGCAGCGCCAGGATCCAACGGCATCGATGGCGGGTCGGGCGTCCAACCAGGCTGACGTTCGAAGGTGAGCGTGAGGTGTCGCTCCCCGGCGGTCTGCTGTCGGTCCACCACTCGGTAGCCATGGCGCGCAAAGATGTCGACGTCACGAGCGACCATCGCCTCGCCTTCGCGGTCGACCGAGTATTGCTGCGCCTCTCGTCTGATTGTCCAGCCGCCCATCCTGCGGGCCAGCTCCGCCTCGCGATCCATCGTTCGTCTCCTGTGCCAGCGGAGGCGAACGTAGTCGGAATGGCCGAGATTGGCAACTTATAGAGTGGAGACTCTTAGTCTGTGGACCCATCGTCTACGGCCCACCTACGGTCCGGCTATGCCGGAGGCCGTGCGACCAGAGTTATTGCAACAGCTTGGCGACGCCGTGCGACGCCTGCGGAGTCGCCTCGGCATTTCGCAGGAGGAACTTGCGGACCGCGTGGGGGTCCATCGGACCTACCTCGGCGACATCGAGCGCGGAAACCGAAACGTGGCGTTGCTTAATCTGGATCGCATCGCCCGCGCGCTGGAAGTGGACCTATCGACGTTGTTGGCGGAGGTCGAGTCGACGCGCGACTCGAGGTAGGGCGGGGGAAACCGCCTAACGTGTCATCGATAAACCGCGCTTCGAGCGCGTGCTCGAGGACGACATCATCGAGTTCGTTGGTACCGGCACAGGAATGTACGAGTACACATCGATGCTTGGCACAACGGAGCGAGTGCCGCAGGTGTCGCCGCTGGATCTGCGGATCAAGTGAGGCACTTTCCGTCCACTGGATCGGTTGAACCGTGAGTCATCCCTCGACGAGGTTCCATGTGGTTGGGTGTCGCATGCCTACGGCGATTTGGATCCTGGTCGCCGTTATGCCTACCGATTGGGAAGCGCGGCGAGCGCGTCTCGGAACGACGTCCGGGAACGCAGTCGAGGAAGCTGATCGTCAGGGATCTCGGCGACCTCGGTCAGGGCCGCTCGGACGAGGCTGTTCGAGGTACGTCCAGCGAGGTCCTGGACCAGCATCCTCAGATTCGATCGACACAGCGAGAATTGCAGCCGAGATTCGACCTCCTTGTCATCGCCCATCAGGCGTAGGAGAGCGATGATGTGACGCTCGGACCACCGACTGATGAGGGCGTTGTAGACCGGCTGGGCTGCATCCGAAACGCCGTGCCCATTGCCAATCCGACACAGCAGAAGGACCTTGACGTAGTCCCGCTCCACATTTGGTGGGATGCGTCCGTTCTGGGGCACGAGCTTCTCTAGAACGTGTGCGTACGCGGGCTCGTTGTGGAAGTTGTTGAAGCCATTGTGCACGCGCAGAAGGTCGGCGACGGCGGCCTCGATTTCGCCGCCCAAGGCGCTTGCGGGCAGGTAGCTCAACCCGTCAACCGCTTCGAGGAACTGTCTGGCCAGGCTGCGTCGAGCTACCTCACCGTTGACAGCGAATGTCTCGTGCTTGACTCCCATTTCGTATCGCACCGGATCCTGGCACACAGCCCAGAGCGGCGGCGCAATCAGGACGATGTTGTTCCGAACCTCGGCCGCGATGCTTGGATCGGTGAACATCCCAAACGTGGCTCGTGCCAGGGATCGGACCAGATCGTCCGGCAGCCGCTCAAGTGAGTCCGCGATCGGGCTGATGTCTCCGGGTCCAAGGGCCTCGGCACGGAGACTTCGGAGAAGTTTCCGAACCTCGATGACACCGCCAGCGGGCTCCTTGGACAGGACTTCCTTGATGCACGTCTCGAGCCAGCTCACCACCTGGAGGCCCGTCAGCTGATTCTGGTTCGGGTGTGCCGCGCTCGCGTAGTTCCGAATGTCTCGGATGTAGTCAAGGTGCTTGAACCCGATCTCGGAAATGATTCCGGTCTCCAAGCAGCCTCGGATGAGCTCCCAGTCTTCAAGCTTGGCCAGGTCGTCAGCCGATCGGAACGTCGAACGCCGCTTCGGATCTGTGATCGTGCTATCGAGGAAGTACTCCAGATCGAACCGCGCGACCTTCTCGCGCAGATTGTTCACCGTCTCATTCCACAGGAAGTTCAGCGCCGCGTCGAAGAGTCCGGCACCGCAGGCCGCAACGAACTTCGAGATGTAGTAGGCGCGGGCGCGCTGGTCCGCAGGCAGATCATTAGCCACGTCCGGCAGGTTGTTCAGGACCCGCATCCGCTCGACTGGGGCGACCAAGACCGACTCCGTCGGCAGGCCGAGCTCGCTTAGGTACCGCCCAAGCCCCGCGTCCAGGTGAGAGACCGTTGCGTCGATGGCGGCGGCCTCAACCGGCGCGATCGAGCGCGCCGCGGAGTCGTCCGATCCTGTCACGGGATCCCGCCTGCGAGTCGTGGTTGTCTTCGCGCCCTTCGC
Organism: uncultured Anaerolineaceae bacterium; assembly: GCA_964579825.1. Lineage (GTDB taxonomy): Bacteria > Chloroflexota > Limnocylindria > Limnocylindrales > CSP1-4 > SPCO01. The sequence goes on along the minus strand of CAZOHT010000008.1, from coordinate 95,404 downwards.
CCGCCACACGCCACGTCGATCCCGCTCAACAACCAGTTGAAGGTTGGCGTGGTCCTGAATGGCGGTCCTGCGCCGGCGGTCATCCGAGGTGCGAGCTGGTGGGAGTCAGACGTTCCTCGAGATCTCAGCAAAGGACTGCGCCTCGCCCTTGATGAGTATCTGGGTGTCGGCCGCAGTCCATCGACCGTCGGCCAGGAGAAGTTTGCCGGCCCTTACGTTGAGCACGCCGAAACGCGTTCCCGCTGGCGCAGAACCGGCAAGTTCCGCCTCCATCACGCCGATGGACGCCTGCACGCGCGGCCGAGTCAGTTCGTCCGCCTTGAAGTAAAGCTTGATCACCGTGGGCTTGCCGTCGATCACAAGACCCACCTCAGGGTTGACGCGAACATCGAGATCACCGGCGGTCCAATCGCCCTTCGGCGGACTCAACCATACCTGCGGCTTCTTGGTAAGAAACCTGAGATACCCCGCCGCGGCGAGTGGGTAGAGCCGCTGCTTGAGCAGGTGCGATTGGCCGTCGATGATCGCATCGAGGCCTGCCTGCGTCACCCCGCCTTTCCGGTGCAGGTCGACGATGCCCGTCCGAAGTGGCTTGTAGAAGTCCACGGCCGGCTCAATAGGGATCTCGGTTCTTGATGCTCCGGACCGCTGTGACCTTGGCCGGGCCAGACTTGATAGTGAACTCGACGAAGTCTGTGAGCGATATCTCCATTGCCTTACCTGGTGCTCCAAAATCGTGAGGCTGCCAATGACTGGCAATTCATCTTCGGTGTAGGCGCGGCTGCTGCCGGGCCGGCCGCCTAGTACAGGGACCAGCTCGACATCAGCGTGCCTGAGCCGCTGCGGAGGTAGGCGCGCTCCGGAGGAGTGTTGTTCCAGACCGCCCCATACGATCGCCCCCAGTACCGCCGTGTCGACGAGTTGGTCCCACGACCGGTATAGACCGTGATCGTCTTGCCGGCTCCGAGCCTGACCGTCGACGCGAACGTGTAGGTGTGCTTGCGTCCGTAGTCGTGCAGCTTCCAGCCGCCGATCGACTTCGTCGTCGAGCAGTAGTTCTTGATCCGGATGTACTCACCGTTGAGGTTGCCCGCTAGGTTGTCGTTGCCTGGCGCATCGAACCGACCGCCGCTGATGCGGACGCAGGACGCGCCCTCCGCCACAGTCGGCGGCAGCGCGGCCGTGATGACTCCCGTAAGCGCGATGGCGAGGACCAGGACTCCGAGCGTTCGACCGAACGTGTGCATCATCCAACCGTCTCCCACTGGGCACGGCGGATGAGCCCCCTCTCCTCATCCGTGCCGGGTCGGAGGGAACGTTATCGCGCCCTCCTAGGGCAGCAGAATACTACCGGCCAGTTACAAATACTAGACGTGACCAACGAATCTCGGTTGGCGGCCTCTAGCCGCGTCCGGCGTCGAGCGCCTCTCGCGACAGGGCGTAGGCGCCCGCGAGGTCACCCTGTTCGGCCTTGACCTCGCTCCACGCTCCCAGGACCGCTTGCAGCTGGCCGCGTCGACCCAGCGAGCGCGCGAGCTCCGCCGCCTGGCTGAGCGTGGCCTCGGCGGCCACGAGGTCGCCGCTGGCCTGTTGCGCGCGCCCCAGAGTGAGCGTCGCGCTGACGGCAGCCTTTCGGTCGGACGACGAATCGGCCAGCGTGCGCGCCTCGATGGCTAGCCGCATGGCAGCCGCCAGGTCGCCCGATCCCAGGGCGATCTGCGCCTCGGTCTCGGTCACGTGCGCCAGCCACCGGTCATCGTGCTGTTGCTCGAAATACTCGCGAGCGTGCGCCGCGTGGCCACGAGCGATGTCGAGGCTCCCGAGCGCCAGGTACACCAGGGCGAGCTCGTTCTCGATCGACGCGGCCTCCCGGTCCGCCTCGGTCGCCCGGAAGCGGGCCAGGCTCTGGGTGCCGGTCGAGATCGCCGCCTCGTAGTCGCCGAGTTCGTGATAGCTGATGGCCAACGAGAAGAGGAACACGGCCCGCTTTCGCTCGTCGAGCTCGTCCAGCCGCCCGCGGGCCTGCTCCAGATAGGCGAGGGCCTGCTCGGGTTCGAGGTCGCGCGACGTGACGCTCGCGAGCGCCATCAGGACCCGGACCGGCAGGTCAGGATCGACCTCGAGCCCGGTCGCGATCGCGTCGAGGATCCGCTGCAGGACGGCGGCGGCCTGCTGACTCTGCTCCAGCTCGTAGAGGCCAAAGGCCTGCCAGTAGCTCGCCCAGGCCGCCGAACCACCCCGTCCCTGGGCGCGCAGCAGTCCCTCGGCTTCCGCTGCCGTTCGCACCGCCTCTTGACCACGGTCGAGTCGGGCGTTCGCCTCGGCCAGCCCGAGGAGCAGGTCAGCGCGCGTGCGCGCGGTCGGTTCTGACGAGAGCAACGCGTCATACGCGTCCGCGGCCGCCTGCCAGTCGCCCGATGCCAGGAGTAGGTCCGCCTCGAGTCGTGTCCAGGCCGGCTGATCGTTGGCCACGAGCTGCTCGATGGGGGTGTGCAGCCGATCGGCGATGAAGCCGAGCGCGGCCATCGACGGCTTGGACAGGCCGTTCTCGAGCGCGCTGATGTAGGCCTTGGTGTATCGGTCCCCGGCGAGTTCGGCCTGGGTCAGTCCGGCGGCCAGTCTGGCCTTTCGGATCCGCCGGCCGACGCGAAGGGCCATCGGTTGATCGGCCGCCACGTGCGAGCGCTGGGTCTTCTGGGGCATGGGCTAGTCGGGCTCCAGGCTGGTTTCGACGGACCGCAGGATGTCGGCTGCCGAAGTATCCAACCGCTCGGCAAGGATAAGCAAGCTCGGGATGGACGGCAGGGCCTGACCTTGTTCGACGCGTGACAGGAACGCTCGACCCATCGGCGCGGCGGCCACCGCCTGCGACAGGCCACTGGCTTCCCGCCGCCGGCGGATCTCCTCGCCGAGCGCGACGGCGAAGCTTGACCCCGCCCCGGCGCTCTGATGTTTACTAATAGTTAACTTTCGCATCGCTTGGACCTAATCTCCGCCCGGGAGTCCGCGGCCCGACTCGGAAGGAGTCAGGCCCATGTCCAAGCGAACCTCCAGGATCCGAACCCTCGCGATCGCCGCGGCGACGGCCGTCGCCGCTCTGCTCACCACCGTCGCCACTGCTCTCGCCGACGGAGGCGGGTCGCCGTTCCCGAAGTAGCCCCCACGCGCTCTTCGATACTCTCCACCCTCGTAAGTTGACGCCGAGCCGCGGACTCTCACTCGCCCGGTGGGTCAAGTATATGTGGACAATCGCGATCAGACCAATCTATCGTTCCGACCACACCGCCTCGAGCGCACGACCGATGGCTCCGAGGCCCCATAGATGAGCGGGCGGAATGCCCGGCACGCGAGATCCCTATGAGGAGAGTCGCCTCGTGAACCGCCGCCGCCGCTCGTTCGATCGGTTCGCTGCGATGCGAAACGACGGACGCCGTCGATCAGTGGATCGGCATCTGCGATACGTGCTCTCGGGTCAGGCGATCGAGCACCGGTGACGCCGCCTCGTGCTGCGGGCCCTTCCGCGTCGCCGGGCCCTCCCACGGGGAAGTTGGGGCGGTCTCCGGAATGGCCACCTCGACCACCCGTGGCCGGTCGACCTGCCATGTGAGCGAGAAACGCGCGAGCACGTCCTCGGTCGCGACGCGATCGATGGCGCTGAGCAGATCGACGGCCACCCGAGCGGTCTCGGCCGCCTGGCCCCGGTGCTGAGCGACCTGTCCGAGGGCCGTCCTCGCGGTCTCGAGGTCTCGCTCCGCCAGCGCCGCCTTCGCAAGGAACAGGTATCCATCGGGAAGGCTGAGCGCCTTCTGATTGCGCTTGAGGATCGGCAGGGCTCGGCCGACCTGGTTCCCGATCAACAGTGCGCTGGCGCAGCGCAGCTGATCTTCCTCACTCGCCTCGCCAAGACGACTCACCGATAGTCCAAGTGCGGCGACGGAGCCCTCGAAGTCCCCGCGAAGCGCACAGGCGTGAGCCTTGTAGCGGCGTTTCAGTGCTTCGTCGATCAGCGAGCGCGACCATGCGCGTTCGACCGCGCTATCAAGCTCGTCTGGGTCATCAAGCCGGTCAAACGCCTCAACCACGACAGCGGCCACTGACCGCAGGGCATTCGCGCCATCGGCCTGAGCGACGCGCTCGAGGGACTGGAACGCATCCGCCCAGTTGCCCAGGCGTGCCGCGGTCATGGCGCGCAAACGGAGCACGTCCGGATAGTCGTCGGGCGAGGCATCGCGCAGGACGACCATGGCCTGACGATAGGCATCCTCATCGTCGGTCTGGTCGCCGATGTACCCGAGGATCGCCCCCTGGATGAGCGCGCCTTCACCGGGCTTGACGGCGTGGAATGCGGCAGCCGCGGAGAGGGCAGCATACGGACGGTTCGCGTGCCAGTACACCCGGGCAGCCAGGAACGACGCTGCCGGCTGGCCTTCCGGCGGCTCGGTCTCCCGAAGGTGCTCCGCCAGTTCGATCGCCTCGGGGATGCGATCGAGTTCGAGGAGCGCCTCGGCGAGGGTCGCAGCCGCGAGCCCTTCGCGGGCACCCTCGAGAACCTCGAGCGCTTCGGCTGGACGCTTCAGCCCGAGCAGCGATCTCCCGGCAACCAACCGAGCGGCATGCTCGGACTCAGTGGGAAGACCCTTCGTGATGGCCTCGACCGCCCGTTCCCAGGCACTCTTGAACTGGCCGTGGTTGTAGGCGTCGATGGCCAGCGCCAGGACTCGTCGACCAGTGGATGGATCTCGTCGGATCTTGCCTGCAAGGCGGTGGGCGCCGGCGACGTCGCCAGAGGTGCTTGCCTGATTGAACGCGTCGAGCAGCAAATCGCCCGACGTGGTCACGGCCGGGACGCCGGCCTCGACGAGGGCCTCTGGCTCGACGTCGTCACCGTCAAAGATGATCTTCCAATCAGTGTCGAAGGCGTCGGCGATCCGGTTGAGAAGCGAGATCTGGATCCCGTGTCGACCGGACTCCAGCCTGGCGATCACCGACTGGGTCGATCCGAGACGCTCCGCGAACTCGGACTGGGTGAGTCCGAGTCGACCCCGCAACTGAGTGACGGCGAGCGCGACGTTGGCGTACGGGTAGTGCCTTGCGTACTCCTCGTCGATCCCTGGGATCGCGGCCAGGCGTGGGTTGGACTTGGTGGGGCGAACGGCGTTCATGAGTTGATCCTGTCGGTCTGTCGGAGGCTAGGGTTGGATTCAAGGGCCGCCTCGTAGGCGTCAAGCCGGCGATCGGCTGCGGCCAGGACGTAGCGCGGTAGTTCGGCGCCCTTCTTGACGGCGCCGTCGACGAAGATGACGGCCCGACGGCCGCCGATCGTGGTGATGCGGAAGAACTGGCGGTACCAGCCGGTCGAGTGATGCACCCTCGACTCCCATAGGTTGTCGAAGCCTTCCAGCTTCTTGATCGGCTGACCCGGATCCCGGCCGTAGAGCGCGCCCATGTCCCGAACCCGCTCGATCCGCTTGTACAAACGCGTCCCGACATTGCGGACGACGTCTTCCTGCCGATGACAGGAGGACATCCACGCGACTCCATCGTCCGAGACGTAGGCGTCGTTGAGAGCCATGGACCCGTGGTCGCTCCATGCTATTGCTGTTCTGCTATGAGGTCAAGCTAGCCGGTGGTCCGGCCACGAAGGCGGACGATAGGTTGGCGATGGTCATCTGCCAACGGGGGATGACCCTACAGTTGCGCATAATAGCAGTTCTGCTATACTCCGTCGACCGGTGCCAGCCAAGGCGTCGCGCATCCCAGGAAGGCGGACATGAGCAACGCGAAAACCCCCGGAGATCACGGCGGCCCCGCCGTTGTCATCCACGTCAACAACCAGCCGGTGTCCATCGACGGCCCGCGTGTCACCGGTCTGCAGATCAAGGAGGCCGCGATCGCGCAGGGCGTCGCTATCGGCCTCGACTTTGTCCTGAGCGCGCTGCGGCCGAACGGGCGCCCGGAGATCGTCGGAAACGAGGACATCGTTACCGTGAACAGGAACTCACGGTTCACGGCCACCGACGACGACGACGACTCCTAGTGGCCATCACGCCGGAGGTGGCACAGGCGATCGCCGACATCGAGGCGGCGTACCCGCAGGCCACGGTGACGACCAAGGAGGACGGCCAGGGCGGTGCGATGCTCATCGTCGAGCCCGTCCCGCTCGGGGCGCCATACGCCCAGGCAGACACGTGGGTCGGGTTTCACGTCACCCACCTCCACCCGCAGACGGACATCTATCCGCACCACGTGCGTCGTGATCTGGCTCGGATCGACGGCCAGGGGCTGGGCACGGCCACGTCGACGAGCACTTTCGCCGGCCGAGAATCAATCCAGCTCTCTCGAAGGGGCAATCGCTGGAACGCCGAGCGAGACACAGCCCTGCTCAAGCTCCAGCGCGTCATGGATTGGCTGCTGGCCAAGTGAGCAGGCCGTGGACCGCTCGTATCCCATCGTCGGTCTTCGAGCAGGTCGAGTCCCACCTCTTTGCAGGCGACGGGCGGCCACACGGCGGCGCCCTCCTCGCAGGCGTCGCGCGCGAGCACGGTGTCCCGCGCCTGCTTGTCCGCGAGTTCATCCCGGCCGTCGATGGGGTGGACTATGTCCTTGGCCGCGAGGGGAAGGGTCATCACCGACTTACGGCTGCCTTCATCCGTGACGCAGCTCTCAGGGCCGCTGGCGACGGCCTCGCCATGCTGGCGATCCACCCGCATGGCGGTACCGGCTCCGTTGGGTTCTCGGGCGACGACCTCCGGTCCCACGAGCGCGGCTATCCGGCCATCCGGGACATCCTGGGCGGACCGCCGTGTGGTGCTCTCGTCTTCGCCAAGGGCGCCGTGGCGGGCGACATCTGGGCGGAGGATGGTCGAGCCGAAGTCTCCGAGATGGTCGTCGTCGGGCCGAGCGTACACACGCTCCGTCCGGCCCCGCTCTCGCGGGCGGTCCGCGATCCGCGCTTTGACCGTCAGGCTCGGCTCTTCGGCGACGCCGGCCAGGCCCTCCTCGGGCAGCTCAAGGTCGGGGTGGTCGGTGTGGGCGGGATGGGCATGCTGCTCGTCGAGTACCTGGCACGTCTTGGGGTCGGTCATCTTGTCGTGATCGACCCGGATCGCGTCGAGCGGTCCAACCTCCCCCGATTGCCCGGCAGCCGGCGGAGCGACGCGCGCACGTTGTTCAGCGGCGACCGCTGGCCGGCCTTGCTTCGGTCGCTAGGCGCTCGCGCGGCGAAGCCGAAGGTGAAGCTCGCCGAACGGTTGGCCCATGAGGCTAACCAAGGCATCCGCGTCGATGCCCACTTCGCCGACGTCCGCGACCCCGCCGTCGCAGCCCAGCTGACGGACTGCGACTACCTGTTCCTCTCAGCGAACTCGCACCAGGCGCGCTTGCTTTTCAACGCGATTTGCCACCAGTACCTTGTCCTCGGCGTCCAGGTCGGCGCGAAGGTCGGGACCAGCCCGGACGATGGGGCGGTCACGCGCGTGCACTCGATCGCGCGGACCGTGATGCCCGATCGAGGTTGCCTGTGGTGTAACGAGGTCATCTCACCCGCGCGAATGGCGGATGAGGCAGCGTCGCCGGTGCAGCGTCGTGCACAGCGCTATGTCGACGACGCCGATGTCGTTGCGCCCAGTGTCATCACGCTCAACGCAACGGCGGCTGCGCTCGCCGCGAACGATTTCTTGTTCACGATGACCGGTCTCACCGGGCCTACCGCGTCCGCTGACTACGTTCGCGTTCAGCCGATCGATCGTGACGTGGTCTTCGACCGTCCTCGCAAGGACGACGAATGCACGGAATGCTCGTTGGCAGGTCGGCTCGCCCGCGGCGATGGCGGTCCTCGGCTACCGACCTTCTACAGGTGATAACTGGGTGACAGCGTAGCTGGCACTGCGATGTGGCTGGTGGGGACGAGACTCCATCTATCTCGCGATCTTGGAGGCAACGACATGTCGAAAATGCCATCGGTCGGCGATCACCGGCCGCTACGTGAAGGTCACCACAGCCATGCGCCATCCGAAGACCACGGGGCACGCAGACGACAGGCAGCAAGGCACACGGCAATCGGTCAGCCATCACGGGCCGTTTCGTCACCGATGCCACAGTCAAGCGACACCCTGGCAACACGTCGCGAGGGGGCTCCTGAGCGCCCGGAACGTCGCCGGTCAGGAGCCTGGCGTCAGTCGGGCGGGGCGACGACCACCGCTCCGGCTTCGATGAGGTAGCGCTCGCGGCAGAACCACCCGTCGATGGACGCGTTCTGTCCATCGAGCAAGGTGACCACCTCGTGATCGAGCATGTCGCGGTTATAGCCGGTGATCCCGTTCTTCTCGAGGCAGGTCTCGAGCGCCCCGATTGCGGCCTCGGCGGATGTCTGTTGTTGCGCGAGCCAGATGGCCTCGGCTCCCGCGTAGTTGTCCCTTCGGCATACCGCCCAAGCTTCGGTCGGGTCCTCGGGAACCGAGCTAGCTCCCGGCGCCGGTCCGTACACTATGAAGTCGCGCCGAAGGCCATCCGGGAGGTGCTGGATGTCGGACACCCGGTAGCCAGCATCCTCCATGCAGGTCTTGCCGGCTCCCAGGGCCAGGTTGTACTCGTCCGACGTCACGCTGCCGTCGCCGATGAGCGTCGCCTGCATCCCGTCGACCTGTGAGCGCCACGAGTCGACCAGCTCGGCCGATGCGTGGCCCGGCGACGGTGCTGGGGAAGCACATGCTGCCAGAGCCGCGGTGACAAGAAGGGCACAGAGCGAGGGCACGGCGGCTCGAACCAGGCCGGACATCATCGCCGCCAGATGCAAGCCACCGTGCGTCTGTCGCGCCGCGATCAGCAGGTCAGGCTGACGTGGCTCGACTCTCGCCAGCCGCTCTCGCCGCCGGCGGCGTCCCTCCCGTTGACCTTGGTGAAGTGTTCGAGAGTGCCGCTGCCATTGCAGTTGTAGGTTGAAGTGCAGCCGTGGAGGCTGGAGTTGTTGTCGTTGTTGATGCAGGTGTCCTGCGTCGTCGGGATGAAGAAGAAGAGACTTACGATCTCCCCCTTCACCCAATCCGACACGGGACTGGCCGGACAATCGATCCGGGAGATCCCGGAAGCTGTGACGCCGGTCGTGGTCGGCGTCAGGGCGAAGACCGAGCACGGGGTCGAGGCAAAGGTCGTGGAAGGTCGGGAGATGACCATCATCACCGCCAACAGGAGGGCGGCGACGAAGACGGTCAGCAGGCGAACCGAGGCGTTGGACCGCTCCAGGTTCAGGATCATGGTCGATCGGGCCTCCAATACCCCCACCCTGGTCGCGGTCGCCGGCGCCAGCGGTCGCGGTCACCGAAACCGCGGTGAGCTTGGTGGTCAGAGAACTGTGCACGTGCATGGTCGACAGCGACAATGGGGTGGAACCCTCGCGCCTAGCGCGGTCGACGAGACCGAACGATGGCGGCGGCGATGGCAGAGACTCCGAGCGCGAGGGCGAGGACGACGATCGCTTCACGGATGCCCCATGAGACGAAGGTATTGGCGGGAAGGATCAGCGCTCCATCGACGTAGTCATCGGGAAGCTCGACTGCATCTCGCTCGCGCGTGTACGAGCCATCCGGAAGGATCGCCACCTGGTCGATCGTCATCCCGCCCATGAGGTCGACGTCGCCAACAATCTGCTCGAAAGCGACCGCGCGAGCCTCGGTCGCGCGCCAGGCATCGAGTGCGGCGTCGGCGCCCAGCGACAGGGCGACCGCCAGGGCGACCGCGACGATCAGTCCTGGCAGTTGTCGCCCGAGCACCGCCCCCGCGAGGAGGCCACAGGAGAACGCCAGCACGGATCGGACCAGGACTGCCAGGCCTCGCTCACCAGAGGCGATGAAGCCCGGGTCGTCGAGACCCAGCCTGGTCCGAACCAGGAACTCGGCGAGCACCGCCAGGATCGCCACCAGGGTGACGACCGCGAGGAGTGCGGGACCAGAGCGCCAGCGCAGCCACCGAATGCGACTCGAGACCAGCGACCAGGAGATCTGTGCCGTTCCTTGCTCGAGTTCCCGCGCAATGACCCCGACTCCGATCAGGGTGCCGACTGCAAGGGCGAACAGCGGAACGATGCCGGCGATCACCTGCGATGTCCGCTCGATGGGGATGAACGCCTCGGCCACCGCGCCACAGCCGGCGCCAGATGGCAGGTGACCGAAGCACCCTGGGTTTGCTGAGGTGGTCGAATAGCTCATCGCGATAACGATGACCGCAGCGACGGCCCACGCGAAGGCGACGAAGGCGAAGATCATCAGCTCGAGTCGATGCATCAGCAGCACCACCCGCAGATGCGCTCTCATCGCCGGCTTGCCTCCATGTGGCGACCGGCGGCCAGGTACGCGAGGACGACTTCCTCGAGGGTTGCCTGCCGGCCGACAGACACACCACCATCGGTTCGATACACGAAGTTGGTGTGACCATTCTCAGCCGGAAAGGACCCGACCAGCGTTGCCCAGGGGCCTGGCACGTCGGTCACCGAGTGACGAAGCGTAAGGTTCTCGAGCGTGTCGTGAGCAAGGACGGTCCCGGCTCCCAGCACGGCCACTCGATCGCAGGCCTGTGCCACGTCGCCGACGACGTGCGACGACAGCAGCACCGTCCGCGGGCGCTCCTCGCCCGAGATCCGCACCTGCTCCAGGAACTCGCGCCGCGCAAGGGGATCGAGGGCGGCCAAGGGCTCATCCAGCAGCAGGATCGCCGCGCGCGTCCCCAATGCAAGGGCGAGCGCGACCTGGGCCTGTTGCCCTCCGGACAGGTGCCGTCCGCGAGCGCCTGGGGCGACGCCGACGCGTTCGAGATGGGCGGCTGCGCCTTCGCGATCGAACGAGGGACGAAGCTGGAACGCGACCTCGAGGTGATCCTCAACCGTTAGGTCTTCATAGATGCGTGGGTTCTGCGGCACGTAGCCGACGAGGTCCCGGATGCGCCGCCCGTCCACTGACGGGTCGACGCTCATGACTTCGACCGAGCCGCGGTCCGGACGCTCGAAGCCAGCCCAGGTGCGGATCAGCGTCGACTTGCCAGCCCCGTTCGGTCCGACCAGACCAGTGACCGAACCGACTGGGATCGATACATCGATCCCAGCCAGTGCGATCGTGCGGCCAAATCGCTTCTGCAAGCCCCGCGCCCCTAGGGCCACGTTGGCGGGCGCGGTGGAGTGGTCTGTCTGCGTTGCTACGATCGACATGTGCGGGCCTCCTACGATCGATCGTGAACGGAAACGCTCTGAACGCAAGCCGCGGCCCTACAGAGGTCGGTTGAGGGTTCTTCCGCATTGGCGTTCGAGCATGGTCACGCTAATGTCCGCAGGTGAGCGCTTCCGTGCGCGACGTGTTGGCGGCGGTCCTCGTCCTCGTCGTGGCTTGCTGGTCGACAACCGCGTGGGTGACATCTGACGTCGCCCTCGGCTTCGCGGTCTCGTATGGCGGCGAGAGCGGCGTACGAGTCGCCAACGTTACGCCTGGGTCTTGGGCCAGCGACGCGGGGCTGATGCCCGGGGCCCGGATCGAGGATCTCGTGCTCGACGACGGGACTCGAGTCGTTGTGGGGGGCGATCTGGACGAGGCGTTCGCGGAGCTGATCGGCTCGCCCCTGATCGCCGAACGCATCGAGCTGGTCAGGGCGGTCGCCGGTCCAACAGCCGCCGGCGGGCGCCCGTTCGTCGAGGCTAAGCGATCTGATGCGGTTACTCACGTGCGAGCGTCGGGCTGGGCCCTCGCCGTCGGCATCGTGGCCTCGCTGGCCATCGTGGTCGCCGGAGTTAGCGGTCGGTTCGGAACGTCCTGGCCGAGGATCGGTTCGGCGCTGGTCGCGGCATACAGCGTCCCTCTCCTCGTCGTGCCCCTCCAGGCGACTGGCATCCCGTTCGCGCTCTTGGCAGCCTTGTTCGTCCTCCCTGGCGCGGCGCTCTATCTGTGGGCGACGGTCGGCCGTCCGGCCGACCACCGATGGGCCATCGTCACCGCTGGCCCGTTGCTGCTACTCGCCACCGTTGGCATTGCCCAGATGGCGGCCGGCGGGCAATACCTGGACGACGACGTCGTGCGCGCGATGCTGATGGGAGTCTCGATTGTCGCAGCGTGCTTCTCGGTTCGGCGGTCTGCATCCCGGTTCGGCGATGTCCAGCAGGAGACGATCGCGGCGTCGGCAGTGATCGCAACATCGGTCGGCGTCAACGTCGGCTTGGTCGCGCTGCCGTTTGCCGCGTTGGCCGTGCCTGCGTTCCTGGCCTGGCGGATCCTCTCCGTGGGCCCGCTCCTCCGGGCCGCCGAGCGCACACAACGTCACCTTGACGTCGCCGTGCAGGCAGCCGAGGAGGAGCGTCGCCGACTGGCCGCTGACCTCCACGATGACGTTCTGCAGGACCTGTCAGTCGTCGCGCGTCGATTCGACGATCTCGGCGATCAGCAGGGCAGTGCGTTGGCGCGGGAGGTCTCAGATCGTCTCCGGGATGTCTGCGCAGACCTACGCCAGCCGATGCTCGATACGCTTGGTGCGGGACCTGCGCTGGAGTGGCTGGTCGAGCGGACGTCCCCACTCTCCGAATCTGGGATCGAACTGAAGGTCGACGATCCAGCGCGACCGCCTGCCGACGTGGAGTTGGCGATGTACCGGGTTGCGCAGGAAGCGATCTCGAACGCCGTGCGGCACGGGGGCGGCAGGATCGCTGTCTCGTACGCCGCAGATGCCGGTCACGCTCGCCTCGACGTTCGCGACCGAGGTCCAGGCATCGACGTTGGGCACTCCCCGGATCAGCGTCACTTCGGCCTCGACACGATGCGTCAGCGCGCGGACCAGATCGGGGCCCGCCTCCACGTTGGGCCGAGGACGGGTGGCGGCACCGAGGTGGTCCTGCTGTGGCCGGCGTGACCAAGGACACGATCGCAGTCGCGGTGGTCGACGATCATGCGGTGGTTCGCGAAGGGACGGCTGCCATCGTCGACCGCGAGCCTGACATGCGGGTCGTCCTAGCGGCCGGAGACTTGGCGGCCCTTCGAACGTTTCCTGACGGCGTCGATGTCGTGCTGCTGGACCTGCACCTCCAGGACGAAAGCGGCTTCACGCTCCTCAGTGAACTCCTCGAGCGTCAGGCCGAGCGTCGGCCCGCTGTGGTTATCCTGTCAGCCTTCGACTACTCGCCGTACGTTCGCCGCGCCCTGCAGTTGGGCGCGGCCGGGTATCTGCCGAAGTCGGCGCCCGCCTTCGAGGTGGTGGCCGCCGTTCGTCGAGCAGCGGCCGGGGGCATGACATATCTGGTCCGCCCGTCCGAGGGCGAGCCAACGTTCTCCGCCCGCGAGCGCGAGGTCATGAGCGCGGTCATCGAAGGGTTGTCCAACGACGAGATCGGGGGACGCCTTGGCGTTTCTTCGCGGACCGTCGAGTCGCACCTCAGACGGCTATTCGAGAGGACGTCGGTCTCCTCGCGCGCCGAACTCGTGGCCCGGGCGATCCGCGAAGGTTGGATCGCCCCGACGGAATGAGCGCAACGGGCAGCCCGAGTCTGGGTGGGCTCGCGGCGGTGTTTCAGGGTCCGGCCGTTAGCGTCACGCTGCCTGGTGACTGGACCCGTGACCGACGGCCCCGGGCGCTGCTTCGCATGGTGAGGTTGGCCTTGCGCTCCGCGTCCAGCTCCTTCTGCAGCGGACCCGCGTTAGCTGGCCGTGCTCCATCGCGTGACTCGATGCGAGCGAGGCCCACTCGGTAGCCCATCAGTTGGAGGTCGGCGACCGCGCCTACCAAGTTGTTCCTGGCGAAGAATGGGAGGTCCACCGCAAGCGGGCCGACGCCAGTCCGGACGATCGCGAGCACTACCTCGTAGTCAGCGGTGACGGGCCGTCCGGCTGGCACGAGGTCGACGAACGACTCATGATTCGTGTCTCGAAGCACCTTGCGGATCTGCTCACGGAACTCAGGCAGCATCAGGAAGAGGCGTGCCGATACCACCGCCTGGGAATACAGGTGCGACAGCATCGCTGAGGTGGCATCGGGCTTGACGTGCACCAGCTGACGATTGCGCGTCAGGACGTCGCAGGCCTCGACTGTCCCGCTCTCGTGCCTGAAATACGTCATCTTCCGATCGAGGAGGGCGCGATCCTCGTAGGCCGCGAGGCGGATGTTGTAGTCGCGTTCCTCCTCGATGGGGTCGAAGTCAGGACGGTCCAGTGTGGCCGGCGGGATCTGTGCGAGGGCTTCGTCGATGCGGTTGCGGTATCCCGCGTCGATGCGCCACCAGCGACCCTCCGCCAAGACGAATGTGTCCGCGTCGTCCTGCACCTCCCAGAGGATCGCGCCATGGATGGGCCAGCGGGCGACCTCGGAGTTGTCGATGTCTGAGATCACCGAGAGTCGATGTCCCCGCCTCAGCTGGGGAAGCGTTGGCGCGTTGTCGAGCGCCTCGAGGTAGGCATCGATCGATGGAAACGCGTGGAGCACGCTGTCGGCTTCAGGCGTTGTGCGGAACGCTGCCGACTCCCACCCGAGCACCTCCGGCGCCTCGAGGGATGGAGGTCGGTCACCACCGGCAGCGAGCGAGACTGGATCCTCGCCAGCGCTGAGCTGCGTCCAGCGGCGCTCGATGGCCTCCACCAGCGCCTCGTCCAATTCCGACCGTTTCGCTCCAGGAGGCACCTCGGACCAGCGGTCGATGTGTGCGAAGTTGGCGGTGTACAAGCCGTCGGCATACGCCCGGCCGATGCGGTCCAGACGCGGTCCGACGTCCTTCGCTTGGAGGCGAGCCGTCAGGGCAAGTCCGTCGGATCCGACGATCCGGGATCCGAGTTGGTCGTCCGCGATCGGCCCCGCGATCGCTCTGAGCATCTCTCTGCTGACGTTGAAGCCGATGGCTGCTGCGGTCACCCCCCTGGACGACTGCCGACGTACCTGGATCGACGTCGCCTCGACCGAGCGGGTGTCGAGCGCGGCGATCTCCTCGGGGTCAACCAGGCCGGCGGCCACCTTGAGCCCGAAGTCGGCCTCGAGCGCGGACCGGTCGAGAAGGTGGCGCCCATACCCGAAGGTGATGGCGTAGAGGCGCGCCCCACGACGCACGAACAGGACGGCCGAGAGTGTTGGTTCGCGCTCGTACGGGATGTCCTCACCGGTGATCGAGCGAACGAAGGGTAGCCAGGCGGGTGCGCGCGGCCTGCCCCGCGAGAGATACAGCTCTCCCTCGAGGTCCCCGACACCCACCGGGATCGGATCCCCCAGGTCTCTCGTCAGGGCATCCGCGGGCTCGGCGATCCCTTCGCGCACGAGGAACACGTTGACCTGATCCAGGCGCGCATGCGGCTGGTCCGCGCCATCCTCGCTGGCGGGTTCTGGCGCCTGCTCATCGATTGACATGCAACCTCCCCGGCCGAAGGTGACAACCAAGGTGTCACAAGCTTCGGCGAACGTGCCGATGGAAAGGAGACAGAGGGATGACGACAGATCGAATCGCGACGGTACGGCAACTTGACCGGCTCGTCCGGACGCACGGCGGCGTGCTCGGCGCGATCGAGGCCGGTGTCCGTAGCGCTGCCATCGACGATCCTGAGATCGCGAACGCCTGGCGTCGTGTCGAGGAGCAGTACGCGGGCATGCGCCCAAACATCGTCGTGCTTGGGCGGGTGCTGCGCGCGTCGCGGGCCGCCTAGGGTCTGCTGCTCTATCCTCGATCTCGGGCTGATCACCGCGTCGAAGGATCAGCCGCGAGCCTCAGTTGCGCTGGTGGCCGGTAGTCGAGCGTGATGACGTTGGGGCATGCGTGGCAGGCTGCCTTGCCTTCCTGGCGCCACCAGCGGCATTGGTGACGGATGCGACAGGGCGGGACGCCGAGCCCCTCACCGCTCTGGAGGCGGCTGATCTTGGCCGCGAGTTGGCATGCTCCCTCCTCGAAGTGCTGGCACGCGTCAAGGGCACAGGGTGCGGCAAATCGGAACACCTCGGTGGGCTCGACCGGGCCAGCCAGCGCCAAGACGTCCTCGAGTATCGGCAGCGCTCGGGATAGGTATCGAACACGCGGCGCTTCAGCCGTTCCCTCGATGAGGCCAAAGATGATTGCGCCTGGCTGGTCCGGCTGGGCGCTTGGGCATAGCGTGTCGACGTCGCCGTCGATCACGGGAGTCAGCCGCCCTTCGTCTGCTGGCCCAGGTCCTTGATCTGCCCGGGGGCGTTTCGGAGGTCCGGCCACGCGATGATGCCGACGATGATCGGGCCCGGGAATGTCTCGATCGTGAGGCGCCGGCGCTCGAGTGCCTTGAGCACGCCGTTGAAGGCCGCCTCGGTGACTTCCTCAAGGGCCGCGCTGCGGATCTCGTCTCGCTCGTCCATGAACACCACCTCCATCGCGGAGGCTCGCGCGGCGCTCGTTTCGACGCAATGGGGTAGAACCCTTGACCGGCCACACGGTTGTGCTCACCGCCCTAGGGCCGCCGAAGGCTCGTCACGAGCGCGGGGAGACCTCCGGCTGCGAGCAGGGCGATGGGCAGGAGTGACCAACCAGATAGGTCCGGTCCGACGCATCCCACCGACGGAGTGTTGGCTCCGGAGCATCCTTGGGTGACCCTCGCCCAGAGGAGTAACCACGTTGCCCCGACCCCGACAAGGAGGCCAGAGAGCACGACTCCGCGTGGGCGGGCCAAGCTCGACCAGACGAGGACGATGATCAAGAGCGCCACGCCGATGACCCCAAGCGCCACCGGAACGAAGGCTACCGCAACACCGCCCGCCAGCCCGGCGAGCCACCAGCGAAGGCGGTGGAGGCCTTCGTTTGTCGTGGTCACGCTCTAGGTGACCTTCTGCACGGAGTAGTGCATCCAAACGGGGTGCACTCGTCGCGAGCCTGTGATCGAACCGTTCTCCTGACCGTAGGCGCGCACATAGTAGTAGTACGTGTAAACCGTCGGGAGTGGCGCGCAGAACCAACTGTTCTTGAAGGTTGACTTGGTCTCTCCGCGATAGTCCGCACAGCTTTCCAACTCATTCCCGCTGTTGGATACGATTTGCCACCCCGTGCCAGTGGCCCACGTCCACTGCCCGGAGGTCGAGCCAACGAGTGAGCAAGATCCGTTGTAGGACCACGAGATGTTGGTTCGATCCTGGGTCATCTTGATGCCCAGGATGTCCTCCCGCCACGTCCAGTTGTAGCTGGAAGCGGTCGACGTCGCATGAAGGGCTGGAGAGTCGGCACGACCCGCAGTCGCCTCTGGCACCTGCTCAGTGACCTGCTCCTCACCCTTGTCGGGATCGGTTGGCGTCGCTGGATAGTCGTAGTGGCAACTGCCGTCGGCATTCCGCGTCCCTCGGAGAGTCGACTGCTTCGCGTCTCCAAGCGGTTCTGGCGGCTCACTTTGGTAGAGATACCCATCGGATGACGGCGCACGAGCAGCTCCGACGGAGCGGCTCCCAGCCCGAGCGACGCGGCAAAAGCGCCAACCACTAGCAGAACTCGTGAACGCATCTCCCACTATCGCAGGGGCACCATGTCGATGGGCCGACTTGCAGCCTGGCGGCCCGGACTGGTACCCAGCAAAGGGGGCACAACCCTACGTCGGGGCCCGGATGACTTCCCGCGGGACGGCGATTCGGATGCCCTCGGAAGATGCGGAGGACTGAGGCGTTTTGAAGGCGCGTGACTAGGCGTCGGCGTCCTTCTCCTTCTCTTCCTTCGGAAGGCGGATCCGCTCGACGAGGTCGTGGAGCGGCTTGGTGCCCGATCCGATGATCAGTCCGGTCACCCAGACGTCGAAGATGGGATGCGGTCCCGCCACGCCGACCGCCGCGAGCATCCGCACGCCAAAGAACGTGGCAGCCAGGAGTCCGAGCAGGGTTGCGACGCCCCACATCCAGTACGCGGCGTTTGCGCGGGCTTGGTCGATCGCCTTCTGCGCTGCGGCTGCCTGGTCGACCGCCCCCTTCTTTGTCGCAGCGTTCGTCGCCTCGAGTGCTTCGTTGATCGCGGTCGCGCGCTTGTCCTTGGCTTCTTCTTTGGTCGTCCGCTCAGTGCCGCTGGTCCCGGTCCCGGAAACGAACTTCGAGAGGGGCTCGATCAAGCGCTCGATGGACTGAGCGAAGATGTACAGCAGGGCGAAGACGTCGAATCCCGTGCCCGGTCGGCTGTCTGGGATGTCCCGGACAAGCACGCTGAGCCCCGTGATCAGCAGGCCAGCGCCGAACAGGACGTACCCACCGACGATCGCCCGCCTCTCCGCTGCCGCGCCACCCACCGCCGACGCCGTGGGCGGCAGGACCGACACCTGAGCGGGCGTGGCCGAGGTCCTGAGCAAGGCAGCCGGAGCTTCCTCGATCGCCAACCCCGCGGTCGCTGGGGCCAGTGTTTGACCAACGCGAATCAAGGACATATTGCCCTCCTGTGCGCTAACGCAGCGTGACGTCGCCGGGAACAGTGAGTTCCCGAGCCTGAGCGGACTCCTGCCCATGGAGTGGATCGAGGGTCGTCAATCGGCCGAAGGAGAGGCCGGTTAGGGACTGGATCACCCCGATCGACACCTGGTAGGTCTTGAACTGGCCGTACACGAATTCAAGGTTGGTGAGCAGATCCGACTGACTGACCAAGTAGCCAGTCGTCGACAGGCGCGTCCCATCAGCTCGGACCATGACGGCGACCTTCCAATAGGCGCCAGGGAGACGGACATCGCGATAGGTAGGGTCTGTGGCCGCAAAGACCGGGCCGGTGAAGACGCTGGCCCGGAAACCCTCCGTCTCAGCGTTGTCGAGGAGGTAGTCCTCCAGATCCGCCCACAAGCTCTGGTTGTAGCGAGCGTGTTGGGGGCTGCAGTTCGTGAAGAAGAAGGTGTCGTCCTGCGCTGTCTTCGCGCTCGGTCCCCACGTCGGGTCCAGGCGCCGGACGAGATGCCCGCGATCGAGGTCGTTTCCGGCGTAGAGTCGGTTGTCGACTTGTGCACCCAGCGAGATGCGTGGGTCCTTGGACCACACGTCGCTGTCTCGCTTGAGGCGCTGCTGCTGGCTACCGTCGATGTTAACGGCCGTGAACAGGGCCAGCCGGCGCTCGCGGTGCATGACCACGCTGAAGTGCTCGTACTCCAGGCGCCACCGCTTCGAGCCCTTGGCTTTGTCGTCCACCACCGTGACCTGCTCTCGTAGGCCCTCCGACAGGGTGGGGAAGGGGACGCGCAACTCGCCTGTCCCAAGGAACGCGGAATCGAAGCCGGTCCGGCCCGCCAGGGATGCGACCTGGACGCTTCCTTCCGGTGCCGGCTCGGTGACCTCGGACAGGCTGCGAGTAGAGATGATCGGACGGCTCCGCAGATTCGCCAGCCGCCGACGGATCACCGAACTTGCGACGGCGTAGTTGGCCTCCAGATAGACCCCCGCGAAGTGGAGGCCAAGGGCCGCGCCGGTGGTCACGTCCACGACGACAGAGCCCGAACTGCCGCCAAGCGTCGAGCAGTCGTGGCTGAAGAAGCCGCCGTCGAAACGTTCGACCGCTTCGCCTGGGGCAAGGCGTTTCACATCGAACACGCCCCCGAAGATGCGCTGCTGGTCGACGAAGGCATTGCGGGAGTCAGCAGCCGGATAGCCGATCGTCGCAACGATCTGCTTTGGCGCAGGTTGTCCATCGAACATCGGGATGGGCGGTGGCAGTGGCCGATTCCCGATGCGGCCGACCTCGAGGAACGCGACATCCGGCTCGTCATCACCGTCAGGGGCGATGTACAGCACACGCTTGATGGCGGCCTCCAGTGGCTCGCTCGGGATCGCTTCTTCCCGAAAGTCCAATCGGGGCGCGAACCGCTGCCCGATCGGACTCGTGCGGAAGGGAAACTGGCCTCGTGCGCCACGTTGCGCGAAGAGCAAAGCCACGTGTCGATTGGTCACAGCGATGCCAGGAGCCACCATCCACGCGGTCCCGAGGTGGGTCGCGCCGATGCCGTCTACCTCCACCCGGCCGACGGATCGAATGACCCGATCGAGCCGAGTCTTGGCGGGATAGAGCCGGGCTCGCCAGGTGTCCGAGGGTGGGACCTCGAACGTGTCGTTCCGGATGAGCAGTGATGGTCGCCCGAAGCGCAGGACGATCGCTTCGAGCGATGCATTGGTCATAGCCGCGGCGATGTCCTCCCTCGGCAGGGACGGCAGCTCGGGTTGGGGCCGCTGTCGCCGCTTTGGAGGTCGTGGCGGTGCAGAGGCTTCCGACGTCGTCACCTCGGGCGGGATGATGATCGCCATGGCCGGGAACTCCCGGCCGCTGAGCGAGTTGAGATGCCGGCCGACCTCGTCGCGCATGGCATCGTCGGCGAGGATGGACGCGGTCTGTGATCGCACGGGCGCAGCTCCCTGGACAGGCTCAGACCAGGCGAACGGTCAACCCGCACCGGCGGCGGCGCTAGGGGGCAGAACCCTAGGCCAGTCCTACAGACGGCCCCACCCCGTCAGGTGTCCAGCCAGGCCTCCTCGATTGCCCTGATCGCCAACTCTGTGCGGCTCAGCGCGCCGTAGCGTTCGTATAGCCTGGTCAAGGTCGCTTCGATCGTCTTACGCGATAGACCGAGCGTCTTAGCGATCTCGTCGTTGGAGCGGGACGCGACGAGCAGGCGAACGACTTGACGATCGCGCTCGGTCAGGATCACCGATGGTCGCTGGGTCTCGCGGAGCTGGTCAGCCGTGAACACCGTTCCCCCAGCCGCCACTCGCCGGATCGCATTGGCCACCTCCGATAGCGGCGCCGTCTTCAGAAGGTAGCCACGCGCGCCGGCCGCGGCGGCGGCGACCAGGTATGGAGTGTGGGCGAAGCTCGAGAGCACGATGACCGAGGGCCTGCCGCCCTTGGTTGCATGTGCCACCAGGTCAAGCCCTGAGCCGTCCGCCAGCTTGATGTCGATCAAGGCCACCTCGACTGCTTCGTCTGAGACGAGGTCTCCACCCGAAGCGAGCGTGGTCGCCGTGCCAACCACTCGCATGTCGTCCTGGGTCGAAAGCATCTGTACCAGGCCGGCCAGCACCGCCGGGTGGTCATCGATGATGGCGACGCCGATCATGTCGGCTTCGTCCAAAGGAATCGAACATGCCCGCCCCGAGTTCCATCGACTTGGAGGGCGGCCCCGACGGCCTGCGCGCGATGCCACATCGAGTTCAGGCCGTGGTGACCGGCGGGCTCTTGGAGCCCGAAGCCCGTGCCGTCGTCGTCGATCAACAGGTCTACGGTGGACTGGTCGATCGACCCAGTGACCTCGATCAGGTGACCTCGAGAATGTCGGATCGCGTTGCGAACGGCTTCCTCGACCACTCGGTAGGCCGCGCGCTCCACCTCTTGCGGTGGACGCTGGTCCGAGTAGCTGACCGCTACGTCGACTGCCGGTCGTCCGGCGTCGCCGCCCTCGGCGAACTGCGCCAGCGCGGGACCAAGACCAAGCACGCCAAGCGACGGTGGCTCCAGCCCGAGCACGGTCTCGCGCAGATGGTCCGCGACGCCGCGAAGCTCGGCGCGGACGTCTTCGGTATTGGGTACCTGTTCGAGGCGCGCGATGGCCCCAGTCAACTCCTGGATCGGGACGTCGTGCAGATCGGTCGCCACCCTAGCTCGCTCTTCGTCCACGGCGATGGTCTTTGCCGATCGCCGCAGGCCTTCGAGCCAAACCGAGTCGACAGTCGCCGTGATGCGGCTCCGGCTGCGCGGGTACAGCAGGAGGAAGGCGGCGAGCGCAAGGACGACAAGTTCCAGGGGGAGGTGAAATACCAGGATCGCGCCGAGCCCGATGGCAAAGGCGAGACCCAGCACGGCGAGGTCGAGTCCATTCGGTCGCACGGACCCACCGCGTCGGCGAAGCTCATCGAATGCGAGGACGGCCGACACCACGATCCCGGCCGCGATGGGAACGGCCACTGAGAACGTCGGTCCGTCTTGGGTGGCCGCGGCGACGAGCAGCAGCCCTCCCACTGACCCTGCTAGCACAAGGGACCGCCCGGGTCGGCCACCGAGCATCACACCCGCCACGACCAACGGAAAGGCAGCCGCGAAGCCGATCCCAGCCGCTGCGATCAAAGCGTCGCCCTGGATGACCATTGGAGCGGCGGCCAACGAGGATGCGACGGCCAGTGCGAGCCCAGCGGTGCGTGGGACCCTCCGGATGACGATGGCGGCGAGCGCGGCAAGCATGAGCGCCATCGCTGCAAGCCATCCTGATCTGCGCAGTGGCCCTTCGTGTGCCGTCGCGGCGGTCGTCCAGGTCGTTCCATCGGGGTCGCGGACGGTAAGGCTCCAACCGCCCGGAGCGTCAGCGGGGGTGAGCGCGACAACGATCAGGCCCGGTCGGACTCCGTCTCTCCACGCGAAGCCAGCCGGATCCACCTCGACAACCCGACCGCCGACATCCTCCGCGACGACTCCCGCGGTGACGCCGCCAAAGCTGGCGCTGAGCAGCCCGAACATCGCGACGAAGATCGCCACGGACGCCAGAAGACGGCGTCCTTCGACGCCTCCAACTACCGGCCGCCACCGCCCCACCGCGTAGGGAAACCCCCCGTCTCGACGAAGGGGTCCCCCGACGTGGGTGCGCCGCGTGTCACCCATCGTGCAGAGGGTAACAGCGGGCTGTCACCGAGCTATCTCGTTTTGCTTGACTTGCTGGTCAGAAACGCTCGACCCCAAAGGGTTTCACCCACGTCGTTCGCAGGGTTCCTTCCCGTAGTTCCAGCGTCGGGCCCTCCATACGGTCCAGCCATTGGCGGTCTGTGCCGGTTGGGTTGGAGGTCCTGGCATGCGATTCGTGGCCCGTCGTTTCACATTGCTCATTGTCCTGTCTCTGACTCTGGTCGCGATGCCGGTCGCCACAGGAACGGTCCTTGCCGGCGAGCCCATTCGTGCGGTGCTGGACGGTCAGCGCATCCCCGTCGACCGCATCAGCCAGTACTACTGCCACGACCTCGAACGCCCGATCATCCGGTGCTTTTCTAGCGCGGCAGAACTCGAAGCGTCTCACGCAGCCAACCGTTCGCTCGCTGCGGCCGTGATCTACGTCACCGTCTATGACTCCCCATCGTTCGCCGGTCCGTTCATGCAGATCTCGTCGGACTACGACGTCCTCGCGCTGGTCGGCTGGAACGATCGCATCAGTTCCTACAAGGCGCGGAATAGCGAGACCGGATCCTTCTATACCGACTGGTTCCACGCCGGGACAGCAGATCACTTCTGCTGCAACGAGTCCGTCCCGATCCTGGGTGGCGGGTTCAACGACGCCTTCAGTTCGGTCTACCGGACCTAGTCGCAGCGCCGAAGGTTGATCGGCAGTCGGACCTCAGGCCCGACGTGGGAGGACCCCCTCGCTGCCCAAGCCTGGTGAGCGGCCGCGCCGAAACGACTCGGTGGAGGGTTCTCCCCACTGCGGAGGACACGTGGGCAACTCACGCTCGCTCCCGGCGACGTGGTGCGCTGCGGCGTGGATCGTCGGTCGCTGTGAGGCGCTCCTGTCACGTGCGTACTGGCATCCGTGATGCGGGGAGCGTCCCTAAGGCGTCCCGAGTGTCATGGCTGCAAGCGGAGGTCGTCGACCGCCCAGTAGGCATCCACTTGGCAGTCGGGGGGAGGCGCGACTGGTTGTCAGTGGAGTGTGTGCCGTGCCCGGGGTGGTAGATCTGGTTGATTCCCCGCAGCGGCCCGCGGTCGTCACGCCGACTGTGCCAGTGTTCAGGCTCTGGACCGTGAACCCGCTCGTGCACTCGTTCGCGCCATAATCGCGCATCCACATGCCTCCGAACGACGTCGTGTCACGGAACGCGGTCGGCTCGAGCACGGTCGGCCGGACATCGGCCCGCAGCGACTCGGGCAACGCCTCGACGATCGATCGAGCGTCGGTCGCTAGCCCGGTCTCACGGGCGACGGCAGCAGGAATGACCCCTCCACCTGTGGTGTTCACATCGGTGACGACGTTTCGGTAGCCCATCTCCTCGAGAGCGTGATGGACCGCGATCTTGCGTTCTTCAAGCTCTTAGAACGAGTACGGCTGTTTGTCAGCGATGGTGATCTCGACCGGACTCGTCGAAACCAGGTTCCGTAGCCCTCTTCTGCCGGCCCTTTCACGTAGAGCGTGGGTGGCCCACCGGGAGTCTCGGAGAGCGCCGAACCGACGAAGACGTCGGGACTCTCAGCGGCAACCCGCACCGCCACCGCCCCGACCACCTCCGCCGCCTGGTCCTGCGCGGCGGCCTCATCGAGCGTCCAGGCCCCGTGCAGCGGCGATCGCGACTCGATCCGGGTTCGGATCAACATCGGGCGTAATGAACGTCCCTTCGTCGGGTTCCGCCGCCCCGACTGGAGGAGCGCCGGTCGTTGTGAACGCCACAATCAGTAGCGACAACAGGACGCTTCGTCGGCCCATAGTTCGGCCCCCTTTCGCAGCACATGTCATGTAGCACGACTGGCCTATGGGCTCCGGCGACGGTCTCACCGGCCAGCAGATTGAACATGGGGCGGAACCCTGCGCCCGTCGCCACGTCGCTCAACGCCTCCTTCGCGCTGCCCCAGAACGACGAACTGACGAGGAGCGCCGCGCGCTCATCGTGTAGGGCCCGCGGCATATAGGGATTCGCCCAGTTGCCGGGACGTGTGTCGGGGCCGATGCTGATGCGACGACGCGAGACCGCTCGCACCAAGTCGCCCTGCGAGGGGCCTCCCTGAGGTATCAAACAGTGGCGAAGAAGGCCAACCCGAACCAGATCCACGTCACGAAAGGCCCCGATGGCTGGGGTGCGACGCGGGCCGGCGGCAAGCGCTCGAGCATTCCTATCCAGCCCACGCAGGCTGCCGCCGAGCAAGCCGCCAAGGATCTTGCCCGTCGGACGGGTGGCTCGGAGGTGATCACGCACGGCGTGGACGGCAAGATCCGTAGCTCGGACACGATCGCGAAGAACGACCCGAACCCGCCGAAGGATCGGGAGCACTGACCGCGTCGTGCTTGACCGGCCATTCCGTGCGGCGGACATCGTTGCCCTGAGCCGGAACCCCGTCCGAGATCTCTCCGTTCGAACTGGCAAGGGGTTCTCGTTTCCACAGCGCGGCTGGGTCTATTCCGCGGCGGAAGGCTTCTATCGAGCGGAGCGATCCGCGGACGCGCTGTGGGCGACCTTTGACCGTGTCGTCACCGGGCGCGAGATGACGCGATCGGCGGTCGAGGCATCGCCGAGGGCGTGGGTGGAGCCGACCCGCCTGAATTGCCGCCCGATTACAACGACGGATATCTGCAAACGGTGACCAAGGACTCCTGGCCATACAGCCCTGGCCTTGGCGCGCTCGCCGTTTATTGCATTCGCGACCGCGCTCAATTGGTTCAGGCCAGCGAGGGCCGTCGACCGGTCCGTGTAACGAGAGGAGCCTCACGAATGGCGGGAAACAAGCGGATTGTCGGTCCCAGGTCGACCGGCAAGGGTTGGCAGAACGTCGACCCAAACGGCAAGACCACGAATCATCGGACTCAGGCGAACGCCGAGAAGCAGGCCGGCAAGGACCTCAAGAAGTCGGGTGGCGGCGAGCGGATCACGCAGGGTCGCGACGGGAAGATTCGTGCAAAGGACACGATCGCACCCGCCAATGACCCGCGCAAGACCAAGGGCTGATCGCAGCCGTCTGCCATTCGACACCATGTTGGGTCTGTTCCTTCCGAGGTCCGCGACTGGTAGGGCTTTCCTGGGTTGCCTAGGCACAAGCAGAGGAAGGATTGATGCCGAAACTGAGCGCCGAGAGGCTGGACCTCTATGTACCGCAGGCTCGAGTTGAGCTCGTCGCAGTGGCGCAGCGTCGCGAGTTGATTCCGTACGGAGCGATCATGAACCGGTACGGCGGTCGGGGCTACTTCGGTCAAGTCCTCGACGAGCTGAATCGTCGCGAGAGCGAAGCCGCCAACCCGCTCATCTCCGCCCTGGTAGTCCTTGACCAGCCTGATCCCATCGCGTCACGTGGCTTCTTCCAGGTGGCACGAGAGCTGCGACCTGGCTCCAGCAACCTCTCCGATCGCGGGTTCTGGGAGGCCGAGTGCAATCGCGTCTGGAGTCATCCTTGGACCTGACATTTCGCTTCGATCCCGCTCGTCCGCGAGAGCCTCAACTCCGAACGGCCGAAGGAGTAGTGGGCAGGAAGGTCACACCGGCGAGGTGAAACTAGGTACGCCAGGTACGTCCCTTCGACCGGACCTGTCGCGGATCCACTGGAATTCGTGGCGTTGTATCCCGGTGAGGGCGTTTGGCGGGGCCAACTGGTCACACTACAGACGAACGAAAACCGACGCAGGGCGGCCCCGCCACTTATGCGACCTCCTCATTTCAGTCGCTCCTAGGTTCGATCTCGGTTCTCCCCAGCCAAATCCGCTCAGGAGCACCGGGTGTTTGCTGGAGTCATCAATCGTACTGGAGGGGTTAGGAGGAATTGGTTGGACGCTGACGAGATAAAGGAAAAGCTCGCGGGCGCCGGATACGTGCCAAACGGACCCACCCGACTCGCCAACGATCTCGGCGATCAAGTAAGGATCAAGGGCGCAGTCGTCAATGCGTATGACAACGGCACAGTTCAGGTGCAAGGCAGTCCCGACCTCGCCGCGCGAGTCCGCGAGCTTCTCGGCGTAGTAGACGGCGGTGGAAAACCACGACCGGCGCGCGGGCAACCTGCTGGCGCAGACTCCACCAACCGGGACGTCTTCGTCGTGTACGGACACGACATTGGAGCGCGCACGCAACTAGAGGCGATGCTGCGCCGCTGGAACCTTGAGCCCCTGATCCTCGAGCAGCTGCCGTCGGAGGGGACGACGCTCATCGAGAAGTTGGAGAAGTACGCCAGGGATGACGTTCGATTCGGGGTCGTCCTGGCCACCCCTGACGACGTTGGGAATGCCGTCGGAAGGGACGACGAGCGGAAGTCGCGAGCGCGACAGAACGTGGTCCTGGAACTTGGGCTGCTATTGGCGAAACTCGGTCGTGCGCGAGTCGCGATCCTCCTCAAGGACCAGGCGAAGATGGAACGGCCCTCCGATCTCCAGGGCCTGATCTACTACGCCTTCACGGACGACGTTGATGAGGTGAAGCTGCAATTGGCCAAGGAGATGCACAAGCAGGGCATCGCCATCGACCTTGGCCGCGTCTAGCCCGTCGCCGTCAGCTGATCTTGAACAGGGTGGGCTCGCCAACGAGGCGCCTTGGCTCCAAGGCCAACTGTTGTAAGGCGATCTACTCGGACGTCGCCATCTCCTCGGTCGCTTCCATGTATGCGAGGACGACGGCGTCCCAGTCGGGCTCTTGTAGAGCGGTGGTACCCAGCGGTCCCCAGATGAGCTCGCGATGATGGATCACCTTGAACGTGCGCGCCGCGTCTTCACGGCCTACCTCGCGAGCGGGACCGACTGAACTTTCAGCATTGCCGCCCGTGAGGCGGTCCCCCGGCGGTCGTTCGGCGGCGAGGCGTCAAGGACCGGCTCAGCCGACGACGGGCGAGGGGCGGCAACGCGGGGTCACGTGCCTAGCCGAACGACACCCACTGCAGGTGGCTCGCGTCGCCGCGCCTCTCGGCGGTCGCATCGAGCAGGTCGATGAGTTGAGCATCGTCGAGTCGGCCGATGGCCGCGCCCATGTCGCGGGTATAGTCGACATCGTCCGCTAGTCCGAGCGACCATGCCATCTCGAACGGATAGCCGAGACCCCAGAGCAGCAGGATGGCGCGCCCACGCCACGCCATGCCATCGATCGGCAGTCGCCCGACGTAGTGCGGCGGGAGGTAGCGTCGGAGCAGGGCGTCCGGTCGCGGACGCTGGGGCCTAGCCTGGTTCGTCGAGGTCATGTGAGTCCCGCTCGTGCCAAGGCCTCAGCAGCCCGTCGCCCGAGCGAGTCCGGCGTCTGCTGCGCATAGCGACGAGTCGGCGCGGTCGAGCTGTGGCCAAGGTAGCGGGAGACTTCCTCGAGCGGCATGCCGTTGTTCACCAGGATGGTCGCCGTCGCATGGCGGATCCGATGCGAGCCGAAGTAAGGGAGGGACCCACCGCCAGCCCGGTAGCGGCGAGTGAGCATGAGCGACAGGGCATGCATCGTCAGTGGCTCGGACGGCCGGTTGCGCGACACAAACAGGTAGCCGTGGTCCTCGCCGGTCCCGACGAGCGCCGGCCGGCCGACTTCGAGGTAGGCCGCGATGGCGGCACGGGCGTTCGGATGCAGCGTGATCTCCAGAGTCTTGTCGCCCTTGGCACGATGGAAGCAGATCAGGTCGCGGTCCAGATCGACATCGTCGAGTCGAAGCAGGCGCACTGAGCTATTGCGTGCGGCCGTGGTCACGAGCACGGCCAGGATGGCCCGGTCACGCAGGTCGATCGGCTCTGCGCCAGCGCAACCCAGTTCGAGCGTGCGGAGGTCGGTCAGGCTGGCGCCCTTGGTCGGGGTGTCCTCGGCCGGCAGCAGCGGGTTGAGGGCGGCGCGTCGCCGCGACCGCCGAAACGGGTTCATCGGCAGGATGCCTTCGTCAACTAACCAGATCGCGAACGAGCGGATCGGCCGCATGTACGTGTTGATCGTGTTCGCAGAGAGCGTCGCAACCTGGCCGGTAGACGACCGCACGGGCGGGCAGGGGCGAGTTCCGCGCGCGACGCCGCGACTGGGCGTCCAGCTGCGCAGTTCGGTGACGTAGGCGGCGAGGGTCAGGAAGTCGAGCGATGCGGTCGTCGTCGGCCGGCCCGTCTCGGTCAGCCAGTCCAGGAGCCGTCGGTAGTCGTCGCGGTGCTTGCGGACGGTCGCTGGCTTCCAGGACGGGCCATAAATGGCGCTGTACTCGGCGATCAGTGGCGCAAGCTCCCGACCGGCCACTGGCCCGACCGGTGGCTGCGTCGCGACAGACGGCGGGTCCGCGATCCGCTCCGCGACCAACCCGCTTGACATGACGTTATCTTACGTCACACTGACGTCAGATGCAACCACCAGAGGGTTCCCACCAGCCGCTCTCGGACGACGCGTTCCGGCAGGCCCTGCGCGACGTGCTGGCGCGCTCTGGGCGTTCGATGCGCAGCCTGAGTCTGGCGATGGGCCGCGATCCTGGCTACGTCGCGGCGCTGCTCGATCCGACCCGACCCTCGCGGGCCCGCCCGACGCCCGACGATCTCATCGCGCTCTCGGATGCCACCGGGCTCCCACTGGTCGAGTTGCTCGAGACCTTGTGGGCGGTGCCGATCGAGCGCCTTCGGAGCGAACTGGGCGAGCTGGGTCCTGGAGCCCTGCCCGGCTTCGCCGCTGATGCGCTGACACCCGCCGACCGGCGGACGGTCGCGGACCTGGCCGCGTTCCTGGCGGCGCGCCGGCGCTCGAACGACGATCCGGGCGGAGCCACGCGCTAGCCGAGCCGGCCAAGGCGTACTAGACTTTCGGGAGTTCGGCGGCAGCGACATAAGTCCGGACGAACCCCGCGCGGGAGCAGGCGCAGCGATCTGACGCCTCCACGACGCGAGCTACGAGTAGCTCCTGTCACGGAGGCGATTTCATGGCCCGAACTTCAGACCGCTCGCGCGCATCCTCGTTGACCCGTCCACAGGCCGACCCCTGGCGCAACCGCGTCGTGGGTCACGCGGAGGTCGCGCCCGACACCCTCCTGGCCCATCCAGAGAACTGGCGACGCCATCCCGCCCACCAGCGCCGGGCGCTGCGGGCGGCCCTGAGCGACGTCGGCTGGGTCCAGGGCGCGATCGTGAATCGGCGGACCGGCCGGATCCTTGATGGCCACGCCCGCGTCGAGGAGGCGGTCGCACGAGGGGAGCCGACGGTCCCGGTCACGTTCGTCGAGCTCGATCCCGACGAGGAGCGCCAGGTCCTCGCGACGTTCGACACCATCGGCGGTATGGCCGTCGCCGACCCGGCGGCCCTCGAGGCGCTCATCGCGAGCCTCGCCCCGCTGGCCGATGACCTGCAGGTCATGCTGGACACCCTAGCCGAATCGCTCCCGCGGATCAATCGCCCCAGGGCCGATCCCGATGCGGTTCCGGCCATGCCCGACCCGTCGGCCATCTATGTCCGGCCCGGGCAGTTGTGGCGGCTCGGGGCGAACCGGATCCTGTGCGGCGACGCCCTCGACCCGGCCGCGGTCGCCCGGCTCCTCGCCGGCGAGCGACCGGCCCTGCTCGCGACGGATCCGCCGTACGGCGTCCGGCTCGACCTGGCGCAGCGCCACGCCCGCGACGGCGGTACCCGACCGAACGCCCGCCGGGGAACCGGCCATCGGCGCGTCGGGATCGCGGGCGACGCCCGGGCCGAGTGGTCGGCGGCATTCGAGCTCGTGCCGAGCCTCGACGTCGGCTACGTCTGGCGGCCGGCCATCTTCGCCGGTCCGGTCTCGGCGGGTCTCGAGCGGATCGGCTTCGAGATCGTGTCCGAGATCTGCTGGAAGAAGTCTCGCTGGGTCGTCGGTCCGCGCTGGTATCACTGGCAGCACGAGAGCTGCCTCGTCGTGCGGCGCCAGGGCTCGCGCCTCCGCTTCCTGGGCGGCCGCGACCAGGGCACCGTCTGGGAGGCGCCGTCGCCCAAGGTCGGCGGCGTCGACGCCGATCCCAAGGTCGACCATCCGTCGCAGAAGCCGCTCGTCCTGTTCGAACGGCCGATCCGCAATCACCTCGTCGTCGGTGGTATCTGCTATGACCCGTTCCTGGGCAGCGGCACGACCCTGATCGCGGCCGAGCTCAGCCGCCGGCGCTGCCTCGGGATGGACATCGACCCGGCCTTCGTCCAGGTCGCGATCGAGCGCTGGCAGGCCGTCACCGGCGAGCGCGCCGAACTCATCGACGAGGCCTCGTGATGGGCCGGCCATCGAAGTTCACCGCCGACCGACGAGATCGCTTCCTCTCCGCGCTCGGGACCGGCGTCTTCCCCGAGACCGCGGCCCGCTACGCCGGCTGGTCGCCCGCCACGTTGTACCGGATCCTGGCCGGCACCACACCCGTCCATGTCGAATTCCTCGACGATGTCCGCCGGGTCGAGACCGAGCTCGAGCTCCGCCTGGCGGGGACCGTGACCCAGGCGGCCTTCAACGACCCGCGCCTCGCGCTGGCGCTGCTCGACCGACGGTTCGGGGAGCGCTGGGGCCGCCGGGCCGCCCTCCTCGGGATACGGCCGGACGCTGACGCAGGGGCCACCCCGAACGCGGATGCGGTCGTGGTCATCGAGCCAGGCCTGATCGAGGCCATGATCCCGCGCCTGTTGGCGGCCAGGATCGGGGATGCGGGGTCGGCTGAGGCGGTCGAGCGGGTCAGCCGCTTCGCCGTCCGTCACGTCGAGGCCGGCGAATGAGCGCGGAGCCGACGCCCGAGGACCTCAGCGCGGCGGCCTTGTGGCAGAGCTTTCCGCTGTTCTTCACCGCGCTCGTCGACCCGTTCGGAAAGCCCCTCGCGACCCCGGCCCATCTCATGCTCTGGACGGATCTCGTCGCGGAGGAGCGGCGCCTGATCCTGCGGGCACCGCGCTCGCACGGCAAGACGACGCTCCTCCTCGCCTACATCGCCTGGTGCTGCTGGCGCCATGGACGTGACGCCAGCGGGCGTCTCATCGACGGCGCGCCCGGACCGTTCGAGATCATGCTGTTCAGTGCGACGCTCGAACAGGTGTCCGAACACATGGTCCGGTTGCGGGACCTGCTGGAGGCGAACAGTCGGCTGTTCGCGCCGCTGCTGCCCGAGGCGGGCGCCGGCACTCGGCAGCGGGCCAGCTGGTCGGCGACCAGGGTCCGCCTGCGCAATGGCGCCACGGTCGGGGCCCGGTCCTTCCACTCGAGCCTGCGCGGCATGCATCCCGACGTGCTCCTCCTCGACGACGTCCTCAACGATGCCAACACGGGGACGCTCTTACAGCGCCAGAAGACGCTCGACATCTTCATGGGCACGATCCTGCCGATGGCGCCCGCTCGGCTCGTTATCATCGGCACGGCCATCCACCAGACCGACCTCCTGGCTCATCTGGGCCGG
Source organism: uncultured Anaerolineaceae bacterium (assembly GCA_964579825.1). GTDB lineage: Bacteria > Chloroflexota > Limnocylindria > Limnocylindrales > CSP1-4 > SPCO01. The sequence continues at coordinate 63,476 of CAZOHT010000008.1, read as the reverse complement.
GGGACGGGCAAGCAGCCCGATCCGCTCCATACGCCGCTCGGCTTTCGGTTCGAAACGTTCCGCGCGCTCGACGAGGAGACCGACGAGTCGCTGTGGCCGGAACGGTTCCCGCCCGACACCCTGCACGCCATCCGCGACGCCGACCCCGTCAGTTTCAGTCGCGAGTACCAGAATGACCCGCGTGACGACGCCTCGTCCCTGTTCCCGTTCGACCTGACCCAGCGCGCGCTCGTTGCCGGGGCGGATCTCATCCTCGGGACCGGCCATCCCGCCGGCGACCGCGAAGTCGTCGTGCTCGGCATCGACCCCGCGCGGTCGGCCGCCGCCGGGGCGGACTTCACGGCCATGATCGTCGTCGCCTACGACGTCGACACCGGCACACGTCGGGTCCTCGACATGCGCCGCGAGAAGGGCCTGGAGTTCGATGCCCAGATCGAGCTGATCCGAGACCTGGTCGTCCAGCACCGGGTGTCGGTCGCCAAGGTCGAGGACAACGGGATGCAGCAGTGGCTCATCGATGCCCTGATGCGCCTGCCCCAAACGCGCGAGGTGATCTCGGGACACAAGACCTTCTCGTCCAACAAGGCCGACCTGCAGGATGGGATCCCTCGCCTGTCACGGGCGTTCCACGGAGGTCGGTGGATCATCCCGTCGGGCGATGTGCCGTCGCTCCGTCTCGCCCGCCGGTTCCAGGCGGAGCTCGGTGCCTACGGCTTCCTGAATGGCCGCTACGCCGGGGTGGGGGAGCATGACGACACGGTCATGGCCGCGTGGCTGGTCGAGCGGGCGATCCTCCACGTGGAGTGGTTCCTCGCCAACCAGGAGCCGGAGTACATCACCATCAAGGACCTGGGCATCGAGCCGGTCATCATCGGACCCGACTTCTAGGGGCAGTTGCCGCCTGCCGCACCTCGCGTCACGGCGGAAGGACTCGTGGGGCTCTACGACGGCGACGAATTCCGAGCTGCATGCAAGGGATCAGGAGTATGAGACACCCCCACGTCAGTCAACGTCGGGGGGGGATATAGAGAAGGCACTCAGGCGGACGCTGAAGCGGACGCGGAGGTGCTGCAGCCGGTATCGAACGGCATGCGGATGCAGTGGGAGTAGGGCAAGGGAGACTAGATCAGACAAGCCTGCGAACGACGACGCGTGGCACTAATCTGTCCACGGTAGATGCCCCACGAACTGACCGGCCAGCAAGTCTGGCGCATGGGCCTTTAGGCCGACCGCCCATGCGGTCAGCGTGGCAGCTACCCAGGCCTGCACGCTTGGAAAGTCGTCGCGCAAACGAACGCTCCGCCAGCCTGGATCACGCACGGCAAGCAGGTTGTCCAACTTGAGCACATTGTTTTGCCCGGGAGCTTGACGTACCCAGAACTCCCCAATGACCAATTCCGACTCTGGCTCGAAGGCGAACAATAGGTCCGCCTCGGGTCGACCAAAGAAGACGGAGCAGCCCCTGAAGTGGGGTTCCACTAGGTTGATCCGATAGTCGTAGTCGCTTCCCAAGAACGCGAACTCGTCAAGGACTGCACGGAACCACCACGCGTACTCCCCCTTGAGCGCGACCTCGACCTGCTCGTCGACTGAGTCCGGCAATTGTCCTAGGGATGGCATTCAGCGGCCCTTAGGTACCGGGCAGCTGACCCGGTATTGCGGCGAGTACGAAAAGGTCAAGCCCTTCTCCAATCGGTAGTACTTGGACATGACGTCGTAGTATCGACCGCAGTCGTAGAGGGTCTTTCTTAGGCCCATCATCTCCACAATCCAGATGGCATTCAACGCCATCCGCTGCTGGGTCGACATGCCGGGCAAGTCTGGCATCCGACTGCAGTTGTGCGCCAGGGCAAACGCGGTGACTCTTGCCTGCAACTCACCAATTGCAAAGCACCTCTTCGACTTCTCGGGCTTGATCTGCGTTGCGTCAGCGCGGGGAAGGGTCACCGAAAGTCCTATCGCCATGCGACGAGGCACGGCATCGGAGGCGCTGAAGGGTAGGGCCGAGATTGCTACCGCTGCGACCGGAACCACGAGCAAGGCACCTACCCAAATTGCGCAGGAGCTAATCGCGAAGTACGGACCAATAACCGGGATCACGACCGCGGCTGCGGTTGGGCACCTCCCGTCCGGATCCCAGCGCCCCACCGGCTCGCCCTGCCCATAAGCGTACAGGTGCCGGGATGGTGGGTCGATGGCATCGCCCAGGAGTGAGTCCTCGCTGATGAACCGACCGAGGTTGGGCGCATACCAGCGGGTAACGACCCAGGACAGGGCGGTCGTGTCGTCGAACCAGCTGCCCTGGAACCGGAATGGCGTGTAGCCGGTCGGGACCGTGGTCCGCGGCGTGCCCCATGGGTCGTAGCGGAGGGCCTGGCTGACGGTGCCCGTGTTGGTGGCCAGCCAGGTGACGTCGTGGTGGGCGTTCTCACCGTAGATACGGATGTTGGAGCCGGCACCGGTCCAGTCGAGCAGGCGCTCGCCGGTCCAGCCGGTGCCGATGTTGCGGGTGACCGTGCCAGCCACATCGTCGATCCATTGGGCCGCTGACGTGGTCAGTCCGACATAGCGGAAGCGGATGCGGTTGCTGCCGCCGTAGTCGACCAGGCGGAGTCGATCGAGTGGGTCGTAGCTGTAGGTGGCGAGGACGGTCCCGCCGCTGTTCTTGACCTGGGTCAGGCGACCGAGGTGATCCCACACGAACTGCTGGCCGGGCTGTGCGGTCAGGCGGCCATCGGCGTCGCTCGTGTACGTAGCGGTCGGGGTCGTGCCGCTGGTCGGCCGGTTGGCAGCATCGTACGCGGTCAGGGCGGCGGTGCCGGCCCCGATCTTCACACTCGTGCGGTTCGGGACGGCGTCCCAGGCGTAGGCGGTGGTCGTGCCAGCCACGGTCGAGCCGGTCAGCCGCCCAAGCTTGTCGTAGCCATAAGTGATCGTGCCGTTGCTGGTATCGCCAGTGATCGTGCTGGCCTCGCTCAGGACCTGGCCGGCCCGGTTGTACGTCCAGGCATAGACGGCCCGGTCGGTGCCGCCCGAGGTGTCGTCGTCGGATCCGGTCAGGTGGCCGGCGGTGTCGTAGGTGAAGTCGGTCGTGTTGCCGTTGGGCTGGCCGAACGTCGCTCGCTGGCCGTCAGCCCGATAGGTCACGGTGAAGTCGGCAGCGTTGACCGGATCATTGATCGCGGTAGCTCGGTCGAACTTGTCGAGCGTCACGCCATAGGTGCCGGTCGGGTCCGTCCATGAGGGGTTGGTGAAGGCGTAGGTGTAGGTCGTGTCGGCTGTCGAGCCGGCGTCCTCGTCGTCGACGGTCAGCGGCCGGTTCAGTCGGTCGTAGGTGGCGGTGATGACCTGGCTGCCCGTGGTCGCGGTCAGCTTGTTGCCGCTCACGTCGTAGGTGTAGGTCGTGGTCACGCTGTCGGCCGTCCGGGTCAGCTGACGCCCGGCCTTGTCGTAGGTCCAGGTGACACTCGCGGTCATCGGCGGGTCAGAGCGGTTCTCCTGCCGGGTATGACGGCCGAGTTCGTCGTACTTCCAATACAGCGTCGCTCCAAGGGCGTCGGTTCTGGAGGTCGTCCGACCGAGTCCGTCGTAGGCGTACGAGGTCGTGTAGGCGGCGGCGTCGACCATGCTGGTCATCCTGCCCGCGGCGTCATAGACGTAACGCGTCGAAGCATTCGTGCCGGCACCCGTCGTCTGGGTCGTCGTTGAACAGGGGTTCGCAAGGGTCTGTAGGTTGGTCGAGCCAGTCGCATGCTCCACGACGCGACAAAGCCGGTCGGCACCGTCGAAGGCATATTGGGTTGTGACGTACGCGGCGGTCCCGCTTGCTGGAGCGGAGGTGGTCTCTGACGGGTCGGGCACCGTGAGGCGGATCCGGTTGCCGCGATCGTCGTACGCGTAGTCGGTCTTGAGATTGGTCTGCCAGTCCTCGGTGCCGTTACCCGAGCAGGACGCTGGGGCATCGGCCGGGATGATCGGAACCGTGACTCCCGAGTTCGTGCAGTTGCGGATCTCCCGGGTCACGCGACCGTAGCCGTCGTAGAGGAAGCGTGTGACAGCGAACGTGGTTCCATTCGTGGTCGGTGCCTGGATGGCCACCTGGTTTCCGAGTTCGTCGAAGAAGTAGGTGGTCACGAGGTTGCTGACACCCGAGTCGTCGGTCCGCGTGATGACGCGCCCGGCGAGGTCATACGTGTACGACGTGACACGGCCGTTCGGCGCCGTCTCGGTGGCCTTGTTGCCGCGACTGTCGTACGTGAATGACGTGGTCAGATTCCACGTTCCGTCGTGCGTGCCGCCAGCGGTGCAGGTGGCCCACGGCGACGGTAGGGCCGTGCCGGAGGTCGTGCAGTTCGCCACGGTCGAGCTGACTCGCCCGGCCGCGTCGTAGAAGGTCCGACTGACGGTCCCCGCCGGGTCCTTGACGGCCGAGGGCTGCCCATTCGAGTCGAAGGCGTACTCGGTCGTGAGCGCGAGTCCGCCCTGATCCACGATGACCTTGGTCAGCCGGCCCGCTGCATCGTACGTGGATGCCGTGACGATCGAACCTGTGCTCATGACCTGCGTCGAGGTAACTTGGGATCCGGATCCGTCGTAGGTCATCGTCGTGACGACGTTGTAGGAGGACGATGCCGTGCCCGTGCCCGCGCAGGTCGCCGGGTTCGATGGCGCGGTCGTGCCCGTGTCGGTGCAGTTGAGCACGATCTTGGTCGGCAAGCCGCGGACGTTGTAGAAGGTCCGGGTCACGACATTGAGCGGATCCTTCGTTGCGACGACCTGGCCCGCGGCGTCGTAGTAGCTGATGGTGGTCAAGTCCTGGCTCGTGGCGTCGGTGACGCTTACGACGTCGTTGGCGACGACCGACGTCGTTCGATCGAGCGCGTCGTACGTCGTCGTTGTCAGCGGGCCGCTGCCACTCGCCGCTGGCGCTGTGGCAGCGACTTCGTTGCCGTTGGCGTCGAACGTGGACGTCTGGATCAGCGGACTCGTCGGGCCCGTCGCGAGGGAGACCTGTCGCCCGAGGCGGTCCAAGGTCGCGTCCGTCTGCAGGACCCACCCAGCCCCGACCCTTCGGCTGACCTTGATGTGGCCGGCGACGGTCAGGTCCTGAGAATCCTCGATGGCGACGCCGGAGCCGACCTTCCGGTTGGTTGGCCGGGTGATCCCGTCGACCGTCAGCGTGACGTCGGCGCCAGCGCCCGTGCTGGTCAACTTCACACTCCGCCCGTCATAGGCGTGCGCCGTCGTGACGCCGCCCGTGACCTCGGAGGTGACATTCCCCAGCCCGTCCACCGTGTTCGTCGTCGTGACGCCGTTGGCCGTGGAGCTCGTGACATCGCCGGCCGCGTTGTAGGCGGAGGAGGTGACCTCACCAGCCGGGTTGGTCTCGGTCAGCAGCTGCCCGCGCAGGTCATAGACCGAGGTGGTCACACGCGAGGGCGACAGCCCCGGCCAGGATTCGGTGACCGTCAGCGGCGCGTCGTACTCGTCGAACACCGTGGTCCGAGTCAGCACCGGGATGGTGGCGTCGCCCGGCAGGACCTCGATGGTCTGGCGGCCGATGACGTCGTAGGTGTTCGTGGTGATCGCACCGAGGGCGTCGGTCGTGGTCCCAGGGAGTCCGGCCTTGCCGTCGCGCGTGGCGAGCGCGAAGGTCGCGCTCGTCGTGACGTTGGTGGTGGCATCGTGCGTGCCAGCCGCGGTGCAGCTGGTGTTGCGGGTCGGGACGGTCGTCCCAGACGTCGTGCAGTTCGTGATGGTCGAGGTCTCGTTCCCGTTCGCGTCGTAGACGTGCTTGGTCGCATAGCCACGCGGGTTCCATTCGACATCGACCTGGTCGTTGGCGGTGTACTTGTAGGTGGTGGTGAGGTTCGTCGAGCCGTCGTGGGTGCCCGCGCCGGTGCAACTCGAGGCGGTCGCCGGCGGCGTCGTCCCGGTGGTGGTGCAGTTCTCGATGACGTCGGTCAGATGACCTGATCCGTCGTACTTGTTGAGCGTGATGACGCGGGCCAATGACGTTCCGTCGTCCTCGGAGCGGGTCAGCAGGTCATTGGTCGCGTTGTACGACATGACGTTGACGATCGTGCTGGTCGGTGCTCCGGTCGCGGTCGCATCGAGGCCCACGGTCTCCTGGACAAGGTTGCCGGCCGTATAGAGGTAGTCGGTGCGAGCCCAGGTGGCCGACGGCGAAAGCGCGACCGGACGGTCGATGCGCTTGAGTGTTCCATCGGGATAGAAGGTCTGCTTGGTCGTGTAGCCGCCCGGATCGAGGATCGAGGTGGAGCGCCCGTACCCATCGAGGGTGTACGTGGTCGTGTTGCGTACGACCGGGGAATAGGTGCGCAGCGGACCAGCGACGGTTGAAGATGCGGTCGTCGTGAAGGTGTGCGCCGGCGTGCCTCCGGTCGCGGCACCGATCGGGTCGGTGACGCTGGTCACGAGGCCGCTGGTGTAACCGATGGCCCAGACGATCGAGTCGGTCCCGCCGGCCGCCTTGGTCCGCGCACGAGTGATCGTGGTCACCTTGCTGCCGCTATAGGCGAAGGTCGTGGTCTTGCTTGCGGGATCGGTCAGGGTCGTGAGGTTTGTGCCGGTGTAGGTGAAGCCCCAGGCACGACCGGCCGAGTCGGTCGCGCTGGTGATGAGCGAGCCCGTGAAGCCGAGGGTCGTGGCGCGGCCGGCTGCGTCGGTCGCGGTGACGGTTGACGTACCCCAGCCAGTGATGGTGAGTGCCTTGCCGAAGCGGTTGGTGATCGAGAGCAGGTGTCCAGCGCTCGAGTTCTGGAAGGTCAGCTTCGTCTGATCCTTCAACGTGATGACATCGTTCGTGCCACGGACGAGCGTTTCGAAGTGGCCACCCTGGACAAGCCAACTGCCGGTCGCGTTCGAGAAGGCGACCCGGCCCCCATCGGCGCGGTGCCACACGACGAGGCCGTTCTCAAAGGTCAGGTACTGGGTGAGGTTCGACGACCAGCCGACCCCGAATGCGCCGGCACCCGACGGATCGAGCGAGCTGTGGGTCAGGCGCAGTTCGCCCGCGGGTCCATAGGACGGGATGCTGAACAGGTCGCGCTGGAGTCGAGCCTCGCCGTTCTGGGCGCCGACCTCGAGACCGAGGCCGCCACCGAGGTCGAACGGCACGCTGTCGTAGTAGGTCTCCTCGCCACGCAGGTACGCGTCGTAGGTGAAGGTGCCCTGGGCATAGGTGGTCCAGGAACCATCAAAGATCCTGACACGATACGAGTAGACGGCATCGTCAACCATCGGCGTGACCTGATTGGGCTGGATCCGCCAACTGGTCGCGGAGCTTGCGACTTGACCCGATAGGGCCACCGGGGTCGTGAAGGTCCCGTCGGTGGCGACCTCGACCTGGAACTTGGTCTGTGCATTCGGCGTGGACCAGGCCACCGTTCCCGTGAACCGCGGGGTCAGGTCCGTGACGGTCGGGACGTGGTAGATGACCTTGAGTTGCGGGACCATCCCGGTCGTCGTCTCCTCCGACGACACGAAGCGCTTCCAATACGTCGACCCGTGCCCCTCGTTGTCGATCTGGAATCCGTAGTTCGTGAAACTCCAGTTCGTCCACTTCTGGACGATGGCGGCGACATCCCAGTAGCACCAGGCGCCTTCGACGCAGCCGGCGGTGCTCGAGTCGTCGTACGTGAAGTCGGGTGCCGTGGTCCAGGTCACGGAGTTCTGATACCAGAGCTCTTCGACGCGGCGGACGTAGGTGTTCAGCACCGTCGGGGCGTCGTAGTACTGGTGGTAGGGATCAAGGGCGAGGGTCGCCGACTCGACCGTCGTGTCCATGATCCCGCTCAGATTCCATTTCAAGTAGGTCAGGCTGGTACCCGAGGTTCCGGATGGATCGAGTCCATTCCACAGCTCGTGGTAGTAGGGCGAGTCGGGACGCTGGTAGTTGCCAAAGTTGGTGCCCGGATAGTTCGACGCCGTGAAGGCATCGCCGTAGGTGTTGGTCCCGCTGTTGACGACCCAGCCCGTGGACGGATCCACGTAGACCGGATACACGGCGGTCTTCAGCCAATCGGGATCGACCGCGACCGTGATCGTCCTGCCGTCCTCAGCCAGGTTGAGCGAGACTTTGTCGGTGAACCGACCGCCGCCGGCGCGCTCATCCGCGGTCGAGTCCACGGCATAGGGTCGGGGGATCGACGCGACGACCTTCTCGTTCGCACCCATCAACGAGATGGAGCCATCCCGCTCGGCGACAAGCGTCAAGCCTGGGGCGTCGACGACATAGCGAAGGGTCGAGTCGGCCGGGTTGGAGTGCCAGATGAAGAACGACTTCGCCCCATCGGCGTTGGCGATGACGCGGAGGTCGATCCCTGGGTAGAAGTCCCTGAAGTCTGCAACCCGACCGTCGATCGCTGGTTTGACCGGTTCGGCGGTTCTGGCAAGGTCGGCCGGCATCGCAAATCCGATCTGCTGTGCGCCATCGCTGAGTCGAAGGAAGTTGTCGGTCGAGGTGGACTCGGCCAAGCCGATCGTGATCGGGGCCTTGCTTGAGATCGCCTCAAGCCCGTCCTGGTTCGTCGCATCGAAGCCGAGTTCGATCGGCTGATAGGTGTCAGACCCCTCGGGCTTGTAGAAGACCGGTTCGACGTAGAACTCGGTCGTCCGCGTGCCGTCGTGGTTGTCGTACGTCTGCGACCGGTCGGTCCGCTCGGCGACGATCTCCGTGGCTCCGGGCTTTGGGTCGGCGTGGTCCGGAGTCATCGGCACTGGCACAGGCGTCGCCTGCGGCACGATGGATGGAGCGGCGCTGAGGGACGGGATCGGCGAACCCGGCGCGTTGAGCGATGGCGTTGAAACCGGCTGGGTCGCCGCCGGTGACGAGGTCGGTTCGGTCGACGGCGACGGAGCGGTCTCGACCTGACCCGACGGCTCCGGCGATGCCGCCCTGACGATCGGCACGTTCGCGAGCATCGCCTCAGAGGCGATCGCCGCCACGGCGATCAGGCAGGCGACGCGATTCATCGAGCGGCCGCGACCACGATGCACGAGATGCTCCCTCCACGATGCTTGGGCAGGCCATATAGGGCACCGCCGACACCGCTCTCACACCGCGCGCGACCCATCGCTGGGCCTGTGGTCAAGTGGCGTCGGTGACCGTACCAGCCCTCCGTTTGGATCTGTCTCGGATTCGACCGCTATCCCGAATCCCCTCAAGACCCGGATGACACCGAGGTCTGGCGGGTAGCCGGGCGACCATAGCGAGCGCCACTTATTTCCTGCTTATTTCTGACGCGGCCCACGCGCTACGGCACGGCCACCCACATCGATCCGTCGGACCCGCGCTCCTCGTGGGCACGGCCCTGAGCCATCTGGGCCGCGACGAGAGCCGCACACACAGCGTCCAGGTCGTCGCGGGTGCCCACCTCGACCCCCGTCACCAGCGAAGCGATAAGTCTCCAACCTTCGTCGATGCTCGCCGGTCGCCCATCCCACCCGAGGCTGCGAAACGACGCTCGCGGATAGACTTCGATCACGTGCGTCCCACCCGCTCGGAGGCGGCGAGCCAGATACATCCCGCGAAACGCGATCGCGGCAAGCATGACCGTCGGCATCCCACCGGCCGCAAGATCGACATCCCGGCTGAGATACGACGCCTTGCCCGGCTGGCAGCGCTCGCACCCGGCGAGTTGGCACGACACGCTATGCGGCAGAGAAGAGCGGGGCATCGATGCCCATTGCGGCACCTGTACGGATCCTTCGCCCGTAGCGCCTCGTCGGCGAGATATGCGCGGACAGCGGCTTCTGTGGTCGCCCAGTAGCTCCCGACCCTCGTGTGGTCGATCTTGCCGGTCCGTGCGAGGAGCCGGAGATGCGATGCGCTGAGACCCGCGAGCGCCGCCGCCTCGCGCAACGACAACAGGTCGTCGGCCAAGGCGAACTCGAAGCGGGATTAGGCTGTGCCGACGTATGCCGGATGCACATCTGGTCGGACCTGGTGCCAAGCCTCCGGTGGGGTCAGCCAAGAGCAGTCAGGAGGTCTTGCGGGCGGGCAACCACGCGGGTTCCCAGTCGGTCGGGAACGTGAGCAGCGTTGAGGACGCTCGAGGCGTGCTGTTCGGTCCAGGTGATATCGCAATAGGGCACGGCCACGCCGAGATGGGCGAGGTCGAAGATGTCGTTTCGCGACCAGGTGTAGTCACCGTTTGCCCAGTTGGCTCGCCGGAGCGCGAACTCGACGGCCATCATCGGCATGCCTCGCAAGAGCTTGGTCATGTTGGCGGCTCCAGACGCAAGGATCGCGTCAGGATCGATCCCGAGCTGGTCGGCGGCCCAGCCAGCCGGCGCGTTCAGCTCCCAGTACCAAAGACGCGCAGCCACGATGTCATCGAGCTGCTTCTTGCCCTCCTCCTTCAAGATCCGCGAGAGATCCTGCTCTCTTGCTGTGATCTCGTCGATGCCCTTCGACCATCGTTCCGGCGCATACCCATCTTCGCGTAGCGCTTCCAGGTCCTCATCCTTGGGCCCTCGGAGCATGGCGTACTCGCTCGACTCCCACAGGGCACGCGCTGGTACATCTGAGCCGCCCCGCCCTCGTTCAGCGAAGGTCCACCTGTCACCCACGAACCGCTCGATCCGCTTGACCAGTGGCAGGCCCTGGGCCAGGAAGCGTTCACGAGCGAGCGCCTGACCACGGACCGCCATCCCTCCGGGTCCGTGGCCGAACGCAAACGAAAAGCCACGTCCCCACAGAACATCCTTTTCCAGGTCGGCCCACTTCATACCACGCCAGGCGGCGAGCGCGACCAGCAGTTGATGGCGCATCAGGATCGCCCGGTCAGCGATCACGCTGTATCGAGCCAGTCGATCCATCGTCAACGCAATGTCAGCACGTTGCTTGGGGTCAGAGATGCCGGTCATCTCCTCGTAATGGGCCGCCGATAGAGGAATGCTGAGTTCGCCTGCCTTTACGCCGGCCCGAAGGCGTTCGAGCACTGGCTCGTAGGCCTCCATTCCCGCCCGGCCGAGTCGTGCCTTCGAGAGATTGATCCAGTGGTTCATGTCGACGTATACGTGGCGGACATTGGGCTGCAGATCGAGCTCAGGCATCACACCAGGGGTGAACCTGAGGCTCAATCCGGGTTCGTCGACATCTCCCGAGAAGAGCGATTGTCGGTGCTCCATGCCGACAACAGTCCCATGTTGTGGCTCGTGACGCCAAGCATCAGGTCGTCGTCGCGACAGATTTCGGGTCCGTGCCTTCCATTGTCTCGAGGGCTGCCCAGAACATCGGATGTGGGACCACTTCGCCCTTCCTGATGCGTGTGCAATTGCCGACCGACAACCCGGTCGCCCGGGCCCATCTCCCTCGCCGACACGTCTCGAACCTGCGGCCAGAAGGCGACCACCACCGTCTGGGAACGCCACCCTGACTCCTTGGGCCCGCCAATGGTGTCAACACCGGCGTCGGAGTCACATGAAAGGGAAGCCCGTCGCGATTCGGGGACTCTTAGATACTCCGCACGGAGCATGAGAGCAAGTGGCACTGGTCTGCTCACCGGGACCGCAGGTTGCCGATGTGCGTGCGTCTGCCGGCGGCGAGGTCTGACGGGCATGCAAACACGGTAGGCGATACTAGTCGTTCATCCAACCCGTAGGGACCGTGCCGATGCCGCAGCCGTTCGCATTCAAGGATGATCGCCAAGCGGGCGAAGTGGACTACGCCGAAGGCCGCAGGCCCGACCAGACGTACCTGTCAAAGACGTTCCCAGACCCATCGGCAGGCGGCGTCCCGGCCCGTTTCGTTCACAAGGTCATCGACCCCATCAGCGACACGGTGATCGAGGCCACTGAGGAAGACGGGACGCAGTGGCTGGTCCACGAGTCACCCACCGGCCGGGTCCAGCTCAAGCTCCTGGTGAGCGGGTCACCTGGCAACGTTACGAAGATCATGATCCAGCGAGTCGACAACCTCGCAACGGGGCCAAGGATCAAGAACGTAGCCACATTCCAGGGTGACGAAGCAGCACGTGTCGTTGAGCTCCTGCGAAACATCGAGTACATACCGGTGGAAGGCGGAGCCACGTCTCGCGTTGACGATGCGACCGTGCGCGCCGTGTTCTCGACGCCCGAGGCAATCGGCCAGATCTACGAACGAGACCCCGAATTCTTCCGGGCGCTCATAAGTGATGATGCGGCCGCACATGACGTCATCGCCATGCGACGGCGGCGGACCGAAGTTGAGTGGTTCCGCACACTCTTGACGGACGACGACGCATTCGACGCCGCGGTCGTGGCTGCTCCCGGCAAGAGTCCGGAAAAGGTGTGGCAGATGTTCTTTGAATTGAACCCCTGGATACTCGGCGCAGGGCTAGGGGCTCAGCTCTACTCGTCGTGGGACAGGGAGCGCCTCGAGCAGGTGGTCGGCGGGTCGTCGATGGCGCACGAGGGCAAGCGGGCCGACGCGGTGATGCGGACGTCTGGGGTCGTTCGATGGATGACCTTCGCCGAGTTCAAGACGCACCGGACGAACCTCCTTGGCCCCCACTATCGACCGGGGGTGTACGCACCATCGGGCGACATCGCGGCGGGCATAGCACAGTCCCAAGGCACCGTGCGACGCGCCATCGAAGACATCGGCGAGGCGCTCCGCGAGCGCGCCGAGGACGGCTCGGAGATCCCGACCGAGGTTACGTTCCTGATGCGACCTCGCTCGTACCTGCTGATCGGCATGCTCCGAGAGTTACTCGGAGAGGGGGGAGGCCCGAACGTGGAGAAGATCCGTTCCTTCGAGTTGTTTCGCCGAAGTGTGGTCGAGCCGGAAATCGTAACCTTCGACGAACTTCTGGCTCGTGCGGAGTGGCTCGTCGGGTTGGCTGGGACCGATTGACTGAGCGATGTATGGCTCTTCGAGGCGGATTGCAGTCCGCCGTTCGACTACTCAACGGACGACGAAAGGACTTCGTTCCCCAAGAGGGGGTCGTGCTGGGGGTCGGAACAGACAACGGCAGGTTGTGGTCCTTTGAGACGAGCCAAGCGCTGCGCTAACTCCGCGACAGGGTCTTCGGCCCGCAAGGCAAGCCTATTCTGTTCAAGAACAGTTGCTCGTAGCGCCCTACACGCGGCCAAGGTCGATGGCGATGCCTTGCTTGTGCATCTCTTTGGCCAACTGCAGCTTCACCTCGTCGACATCATCGGTGAAGGCGTAGTAGATCAGCCCTTGGAGGTCCGACGGTCGCTCCATCATCGCCTGATCCTTGAGTAGGATCGCGACCCGTGCTCGACCGAGCTTCGCCAGTAGCAGACCGAGTTCAAGAACGACGTTCTGTCGCGCGCGGGACTTGCGCTCGTCGTCCTTGCCTACCGCATTTCCAACGTCGTCGGGAGTGGCTAGGACAACCCCAAAGCGAACGTCATCCCTGGCGTACTTCTCCAGCTTCTCGATAAGCGTGGTCCCCTCCGACGGGAGTTGCTCAAGGATTAGAGGTTCAAGGTTCCAACGGCGCAGCATCGCTTCAAGCTGAGTCCGCGCTCCAATGTCGTGCCCATAGACGACGAAGACGTCGCGGTTGGTGGCAGCCGCTGCAGCAGGTTGGCCGCGAGCGGTCCGTTGTCTGCCACCGCCATCCAATACGCCGAGAAGCTCACGGACCTGCACGGCCAGCTCGGGAACACCCTGCACCTGAACGGTGCCGTTGTCGTACGCATTCACGACGACGCCCTTGATCCGAACCTGATCGCCGAGATCATTAGCGAGTCTGGTGGGTCCGTTTGGCGAGTAGCCGGCGCCCGCGAGCTTCTCCTTGATCTCGTCCGCGTCCAACGACTGCCTCCCATCCCTGTTTACGCTCTCTGGACAGCTCCAGCATAGGCTGGACGCGTAGCCCCGGAGCAAGATTGCGTAAGCAACGCGCTCGGTGCCCAGACGGTTGACGCTGGTCGAGGCGCCGTGAGTGCGCTCGGGGGTCAGGCCGGCGAGCCGCTGGCCGAGCGGACGCCGCCTTGGGATCCCTTCGGACGTGGTTCGTCGGCCAGCCCCGCAAGCTGGCGACTCAGGTCCATCGCAGGACGGTCGGCTCATTCCTTGCCTCGACCATGTGGTACCACGCGGTTCGCACGTCGAGGAGGCCCAATCGCACGAACGCGTGAGAAAGGCATGGTGGCTCTCTGCTTGGCAATCAAATAGGGCCGGTCGCTAACGCCGCGACGATCCACGAATTGCCATGTCCGTCATGGTCGACCAAAGTTGTGGATAAGTCCTATTGACACGCCTCCGTTGGTCGGGCGAAAGTCCGCGACAGCACTCGCCGCGCGCGGGCGAGCGTCATGGGTCGACATCGGGCGATCGCCCCACTGATCGTCGAGTGACCCAGGAGGAGGCTGTCGGCCTGATCGACGGCTTGGGGAAGACGGATGAGGGGGACCCGCTGGTCCGGCCGCGCCGCCGCCGTGCTACCGGCTCTGATTCTGGCTGAGCTCCTCCTCGTGGTTCCAGTCGCTCCGGCCGCAGCCTCGGCCATCGGACCACGACAAGCGGATCCGATCCCCGGCAAGGCCATCCCACCGGGCACCGCCGTCGAGGCCGAGGCAGCCCCGATCGACCTGTCGGGTGCCGCGAGCGCCGATGCGGCAGGGGTCGAGGTCCTGGCGGACGGGACCCGGATCCGTCCGCGCGATGTCAAGTACGTCCCGCCGGCCGAAGACACCGAGGTCATCTCCGCGCGTTCCGAGCACACCACCCAGACCGCCAACAAGGACGGTTCGTTCACCCTGGACGCATCGGCGGGTCGACTCAACTTCCTGGACCCGGGCGGGGTCTGGCAGGCGATCGACCTGAGCCTCGTGCCCGCGGGCGACGACAGCTTCAAGGTCGCGAGCAACGACCGCCAGGTGACCGTGTCGACTAAGGACGCCAACGACGGTCTCGTCGAGATGTCCGGCGGCAGCGGGATCCTCCACCTCCGTGTCCCGGGCTACGGTCAAGCGACCGTGTCCGATGGGAAGACGATCTTCGGACTGCCCACGGAGCCCGTCGTCCAGCCGGACACGCCCGCATCGCCGGCGCCTTCGCCGACGGCCACCGCCGCTCCGGTGACCAGCCCCGACGCCGAGGTCGGGGCGGCGGCCAGTCCATCCGCGTCGCCGAGCCTTTCTCCTTCGCCGAGCGCCGGATCCAGCCCGGACCCGATTCCCGGCGCCAGCCCCAGCCCCTCAACCAGCCCGAGCCCCGATCCAAACCCGTCGCCGTCGCCATCGTCCGCACCGACACCCTCGCCGACCGCTGAGCCGACACCGACACCCGAGGTACCGACCGGCCCGATCGTCAAGCCGGATGCCCAGCCGCTGCCCGAAGGCACGGTCGTCGTGGAGGGCCCGAGCGGTCTCGACCGGATCACGGTCAAGGCGGTCGACACCGGATTCGAGTTCGGTGCCGTGCTCGATGCCGCCGGTGGCAGTCACCGGTTCACCTTCGTGATCGAGGCACCCGGGCTGACGGTGACCCTCGATCGCGATGGACGGACGATCCTGCTCCAGGCGCCGCAGACCGAGGACGGCCGCGACGTCATGGTCGAGGTCGGTCGCATCAGCGCGCCGGTCCTCATCGACGGCCTGTACATGCCGGCGCCGGAGTCGGCGGTCGTCGTCTCGGTCGAGGCGCTCGATGGCGGCGAGACCGCGCTGACCTACACGCTCGATGAGGCCTGGCTCACCGACGCGATCTACCCGGTCACGCTCGATCCGACCGCGTGCATCGTGGTCGGCGGATCGGGCTGCACCGTCAATGGCTCCACGTTGTACTACATCGAGACGTACGCCGGCCAGGGCAACCCGACGACGTATCCGACCTCCCCGTCGACCCTGCGCATGGGCGACGACAACATCGGCAGCCCCGATGCCGCGTGGGGGATGCTGCGCTCATACCTGTACTTCCCGCCACCATCGCTCTTCCCGTCGGGCACGACGGCATCGGTGGTCACGAGCGCCACGCTCAGTCTGCGCGAGGACATCAACCGCTACGGCGCCAACCGCTACCTCATGGCCCGCCCGCTCAAGGTCGGCTGGGGCAACACCTCGACCTGGAACGATGTCAACGGCAAGGTCCTGACCGGCTACGACAGCCCGAACGTCCTGACCTGCTCGACCGGCGCGACCGACTGCACGGTCGACTTCGATGTGACCAACGCCGTCCGTGCCCACTACACCCGACGTGGCGTCGACTGGAAGGCCAACCTCGGGTTCGAACTCAAGATGAGCTCTGAGGGTGCTGGCTTCTGGGAGACCGACTTCTACACCTCCACCAATGGCACCCTGTCGAACCGACCCAAGCTCACCATCACCTACGAGGTGCCCAAGGTCGCCATCGACTTCGACGCAAAGCTCGGCGCCAACTACGCCCCGAGCTCGATGACCGCCGGCGTCGCCACCGTGTTGCCGATCACCCTGACCAACAACGTGTCGGGCTTCGCGTTCGACCGCTGCACGAGCGCAGGCGACGCCGACTGCTACCAGGTCGGCTATCGCTTCCTCGACCAGAAGGGCAAGACCGCGGCGTCCGGCCAGGCCGACTTCGCGGCCGACGTCCCGTCGGCGATCGGCGGCGCCAACCCGACGCCGATCATGTCGCTGGCCATCACGCCGCCCTCGGTGCCGGGCACGTACAGCCTGCGGCTCGATCTCATCCATCGCTTCGGCGGATCGAGCGGGACGCGGCTGTACGCGTCGGACTGGGCCAAGCCGTCGGCCTACAACAGTCGCGACAAGAAGGTCCTGTCCAGCGACAACACCCGCTGGACCGGCTCGTCGTCGGTCGAGCGCGACGAGTTCAGCGTCACGGTCGGTTCGGGCGCCCCGGGCAACGACCTGAAGTCCACGACGACCGGCGACGGCGGCTCGCTCGGCATCGACCTCGCGACCCGCAACCTGCACTACACCGGTGCCGGCGGGATCGGCTTCAGCGATCTGGTGGCGATGGGCGTCGCCTACAACTACGACAGCGCGACCGCCGTCCTCGACTGTCCATCGACGGGCGCGCCGACCAAGTACGTCGGGATGCTCGAGGCGTGTGGCTGGTCGACCAACTGGGACGAGCACTTCACCGACACATCGGCAGCCGACCAGTCAGGTGCCTACACGTACCAGGATGCGTCGGGTGCCCGCAGCTTCCTGAACACCGACGGCCAGGGGCAGATCGCCGGGGCACCGGTCCTCGTCGAGCGACCGCGGATCACGTTCTTCGATGAGAACGGCGGCGGTGGGACGACGCTGACCGGCAAGTTGTACACAGCCGCGAGCCAGACCATCCCGGACAAGTCGGGTCCGTCCGTCGTGCGCGTCAACGCGGACGTCGACATCTCCCTGTCCGCCTACACGCCGACCATCTCGCTCAACACGTATCGCTACTTCTCGTTCGCGATCCGGACGACTTCGGCCGTCGGGACCGGCGTGGCCCTCAAGATCCACAACGCCACGAACAGCGCGGACTACCCCGATACCTGGATCGTGTACACCGTCGGCACGACCTGGTCGACCGGATTCGCCCAGGTCGACTACGGCGGGACGGTGGCCGACACCTGGCGAACGATCGCGCTGCGGAACGTGTATGACGACGTGCGCACGTTGCTTCCCGGCGGCACGTTCGACCAGTTCGAGGTCACCGGTGTCGTCGTCAAGAGCCGGCCGTCGAGCTCTGGGTCGACCTACCTCGACGGCATGTACTTCAGCCCGAGTGCCTCGACGGTCCTGGCCGAGCCGACCTTCCCGACGTTCTCGGTCAACCCGGCCAAGGCCTCGAGCTACGCCGAGGGCGCACCGGGGTCGTCGAACAGTCTCAAGGTCACGCCGGCCAACCTCGCCGGCTCGCCGACCTGCAACACGACCACGTCCTGCTGGCTTACGTCATCGGGTGGGCTGTATGCCAACCCGTTCGTCGCCTGGGACTGGCGCAAGGTCGGCGGCCAATCGGTCGCGATCCGGTTCGATCTCAAGGACCTGCGCCTCGACTCGGATGGCGCCGGCGGCTATGCCACAGGCTCGATCACCTACTACGCGGGGTCCACGCCACCATCGGACGCGGTCAACCCGATCCAGGTCAGTGCCGAGGTCCCGGTCACCTGGTCGCACGTCACGCGCAATCTGCTCGAGGACGCCCGTCAGATCCTGTCCTTCTACAACGACAACCCGCTCGGGACGTCGGGGACCCCGCCGCCCAACGGCCCGGTCGGCGACGACGTGCGCTGGACGGGCTACGTGCTGTCCGCGGTCGATGGCACGTTCGCCCTGTTCGACAACCTCACCTACCGCAGCCTGCCGGCCGCATCCGTCGCCGGCTCGGCCGACTTCCTGGCCACCTACGCCGACCGGTCGGTCCACGCGTTCAACCGCGATGGGCTCCTGACCAGCATCAAGGATCGCGACGCGAACACCGTCACGCTCGATTACACGTACGACACGGCCAGCGTGAACAGCCAGCGCTCGTACACGTTGACCGGGATCCACGGACCCTCCGACGGGGGTTCGTACACCCGACGGATCGATATCAGTCGGGCAGCCGGCTCGACCACGCTGACCGAGAAGCTCGGGACGCCGGGCAGCCCGATCACCGGGCGGGCGACGACATTCAAGGTCACCTCGGGCGACCTCGTCCAGGTGAAGCCGGCTCGGCGCGAGGCCGTCTGCGGGTCGACGCCGGGGACGCCGTCGGGCTGCACGGGATTCGTGTACGACGCCAACCACCGGCTGACGACCGTCAGCGATCCGCGCTGGGACCTCACCAGCACGAACGGCCCGGACGACTACCGCTTGACTGTCGACTGGTCGAGCGGGGCGCCGATGAAGATCACCGACAAGAGCCACAACGGGGCCAGTGGCGCCGACCTCATCCGGATCCTGGCCTGGGACCGCGGTACGAACCCGCTCGGGACGAGGGCGCTGTGGCAGGACAGCCCAGCGATCGCCGCCGGGGCGGCGATCCATACCGACCTGATCGCCGACGGGCGGACGTTCATCGACTACGTGCCGGTGGGCTGCACGTCGGGCAATTGCCTGACGAGCGGCAACTGGCCGACCGATGGCGCTGGGATCGCCGCCACGAAGCGCACGGAGCACGAGTTCGACGGCCTGTCGCGGGTCAATCGAACGACCGCCTACCGCACGCCGTCGGCCGATCCGGTCGTCAGCCGCCAGGGCAGCCGGGCTGGCGCCAAGGTCGACAACTACGTCAACCCGCTGCTCGGCGGGCAGCTCGCCTGGAGCCAGAGTGCCGACCAGTTGTACGCCAGCCGGGTCGACTCGGCCAACACCAACGACGACCTGTACCGGACCTTCTACACCTACGACGACCGCGGCCAGCTGACCCACACGATCAACCCGGTGCTCGAGGCCACGCCCGACTATCCGCGGGCGGTCGAGTCCGCCACGAAGAACTGGAACGGCACGACGAACACCGACATCCTCGCCTACTACCGGCTCGAGGAGTCGTCCGGGACTGCGCTCGATGCCAACACGCCTGGCGGTGGCGTTGTCGGGACTCACACCGCCGTCGGCCAGGCGACGTCGAGTAACGCGCTCACGCCGTCGTCGGCCAGCGTCGGCGCGACCTATACGGCGGCGTCGAACTCGGTCACCAAGGTCGGCACGTTCGGCTCGGTGACCGGCTCGTTCAGCGCCGTGGCCTGGGTCAAGCCCGCCAGCAACGGCACGTCGCTCGCGATCCTCGGGTCCCGCTATGGCACCGCCGCCGGGACCGATCACTCGTTCGATCTCAAGCTGTACGTCGATCCGACGACCAAGGTTCGGGCCATCCTGGCCGACATCGGCAATGGCTCCGCCTGGCTGCGTCCGTCGTTCAAGGCCCCCTACGACTGGCAGATCGGGCGTTGGATCCAGGTCGGCCTTAGTGTCGACGACGCGGCCGACACGGTCGCGATCTACGTCGACGGGGTGCTCATCAGTTCTGGGCCGTTCACGACGGCCGGGACGCCGCTCGTCGTCGACAACACCCGCAAGCTCCAGATCGGCACGAACGGGCGCGATTCGGTCACACCGGAATGGTTCAACGGCTCGATCGACGAGGTGGCGGTCTACAAGGTCGCGCTCGACCGCTCCCAGATGGCCAACCTGTACGCCTCGGCGCGCTCGATCGCCGTGGTCGACCAGGCGACGAGTTACGACAGCCTCGGCCACCCGGTCCAGACGACCGATCAGTTCCTGGCCAACCCGGGCTTCGAGGATGGCATCGCCTCGGGCTGGCGGAGCACGAGTGCCACGTTCGAGACGACCACGGTCCACGCCGGCGGTCTCGGCTCGATCAAGCTTGCCGGGAGTGGCACCACGATCCAGGAACGGACCTTGGTGCCCGGGCAGACCTTCCGACTACAGGGTTGGAACCTGGTCTCCGGCGCGGGCACGGCCCGCTACACCGCCAGCTACTGGAAACGGAGCAGCAACAACTGGGTCGCGTTCGGCGGGATGGGCGTCGACTACAGCGAGACGAGTTGGACGAGCCACGCCTGGGATCTGCCGATCCCGATGGACAGCGATGGCCGCGTGCGCGTCAAGATCGAGAACTCGAACGCCGGCGGATCCGTGTACGTCGATGACATCGCGCTCTTCACGACGTTCGCCCAGATGACCTACGGCGGGACCGGTCTCATCGAGACGACCACGACCTTGTCGCCGGCCGGTGGTGGGGGCGTGGTCGTCAACAACCCGGTCTATGCCTCGAGTGCCGTCAACCCGGCCATCTTCGCCACGTCGGTCATCGTCAATGACGTCGGCACCGTGACGGACGCGACGAGCGAGGACCTGACCACCACCACGACGTATGACGCCTGGGGACGACCGCTGGTCACGACCGACCCCGACGGCGTCACCTCGACCGACCACTACAAGGCCGCTGGCCAAGGCAACGGCGCGATGACCGATCGCGACACCGTCACCGATGGCGCCGGCAACGCGACGACCACGACCTACGACCTCGTCGGCAACGCGCTCACAGTCCAGCTCCCGTTGGGCCCGCCCACGACGACGCGGTACGACGCACTCAACCATCCGATCGATGTCACGACGCCCGACACGATCAAGACCACCTACCAATACGACCTCGTCGGCCAGCGGATCGCCGTCATCGCCAATGATGTGCCCGGTGTCCCGACCGTCCTCGACGACGTCATCACGTCCTACGAGTACGACGCGTTCGGGCGGGTGATCAAGACGACCGGCGACGATGGTGGCATCGAGGCGGTCAGCGAATCGACCTACGACCTCCTGGGCAACGTCCTCACCTCGACGGTCTGGCCGGGCGCGGGCGGGACCGGCACACCGCGCGTCACGACGAGTGATTTCGCGTCGGCCAATGGCCTGTCGCGCGCCGTGCCGACCGGCGTGAAGCTGCCGGTCACATCCACCACGGGGCACGCCTGCCCATCGGGCTCCGGGACCTGCAACTCGGTCAGCGTGCTCGACCTGAACGGCCGCACCGTAGCGACGCGGGATGCCTACGACAACCTGACCGTGCAGCGACTCGACCTCGCGGGTCGCGCCGTCCAGGCCATCGTGAACTACGTCGATGGCACCGGTGGGGCAGCGGAGCCGGAGTCAGATCTCGTCACGACGACGACGTATGGATTGACCGGTCTCGTGACGTCGGTGACCGATCCGGCGGCCCGAACGACGACCACCGCGTACGACGCGGTCGGTCGGCCCAATCGCGTCACCGACATCGCATCGGGTCGGTATGCGAAGACCGTGTATCGACCCTCAGGCCGCGTCGATCGAGTCAGTGACGCTCGGACGACCGATGGCGCGTTGGTCTGGACGAAGTCGGTCTACGACGCCGCCGGGCGCGTCACGAAGACCCTCGCCCATTACGACACGAGCGGTGAAGCCCAGATCAGCGCCGAGAACTTCGAAGACGGCAGCGCGACCGACTGGAGTTCGTCGGGCGACTTCGTGAGCGCAGGGTCGACCCTCACCGCCCAGCTCGGTGTCACGAGTCCGACCCCGGCGTCCGGTGAAGGACGACTGAAGATCGACACCGGATCAGCTGCGAACGCCGGCGCGGTCTGGGCCCTGAGCGGAACCTACCAATCGAGCGACACCTACAAGGCGACGGCCTGGGTGTATGCACCCATCGGCACGACGATCAACGCCTACCTCGGGACGAACACGGACAGTGACACGAGCACGTCGATCGCCGGTACCGGGACCTGGCAGGCCCTGACCGTGACGTGGACGCCAGCCACGAACCAGACTGTGGCCTACCTCGCCTACAAACGAGTCGGCAGCGCGTCATCGGTCTCCGTCTACCTGGACGACATCACCGTCTGGAACGCATCCGCAGCGGCGCAGAACGCCCTTGGCCCGGATACCAACATCCCGACCGAGACCGTATACGACGCCAACAGCCGGATCATCCGCTCGATCGTCATCGGGGGAGCCCCGGGCGATGCCTCGCTCGTGACCGCCACGGGCTACGACGCGATGGGACGCGTGACGTCGGTCACCGTCAACGACGTCGCCGGTGGCGGCACGACGGGGGCGGTCAACCTGACGTCGACCACGGAGTACGACCCCCTCGGTCGCGTCGAGGACGCCTTCGACGCGACGGGCACGCACACGACGTACGGGTACGACCGGCTCGGGCGGACGGTCGCGACGACCGCCAACTACGACGACGGGACGTCGTCAGGGCCGACCGGCGCGGACGACCTGCGGAGCACGTTTGCCTACGACGCCCTGGGCGAGCTGACGGCCTACTGTCCGGCGACCGCCGTGGTCGTCGACAGCTGCAACCCGACCCAGACCGTGACCACTGGCAACGACTACAAGAGCGCCTGGCATTACACGTACGACGCGATGGGCCGGATGGCCACCCAGGTCGCCCCGGTCAACGTGACGGCGACCGCGCTCGACACGACGGTCTGGGCGTACGAGACCGGCGGCCGCCTGGCCTCGGTCACCGACCAGAGCCCGACCCTCTTCCCGACGATCGGGCGCCATGTCGACATGGCCTACGACGATGTCGGGCGGGTCACATCCAGCATCGTCTACGCCGGGTCGGGGACCGGTTCACCCAAGCAGACCACCACGACCGCGTACGCGGTCGATGGGTCGCCGACCCAGACCGCCTGGAACGGCACCAACGACGGCCTCGACAGCCACACGCTCGACTTCACCTACACCGGCGAGGGTTGGCTGAATGAGATCAAGGTCGGCGGGACGACCATGACCGACTACGACTACGTCGACGGCCTCGTCACCAGCCGCGTGGACACCAACCCGGCGTCGACCGGGACGACCTACGCGACCGGCTTCTCGTACGACTGGGCCCAGCAGGTCAAGGCGGTCACGGCGGGCTCGATCTACGCCACCTCAGCCGACTTCACGTATCGCTTCGACGGTCTCATCGCGAGTCGGACGTTCCCCAACGGCGAGACGCTCACGTTCGCGTACGACACGGCGCGCCGACCGACGACGATCACCAAGGCCAACGGCAACACCTTCAGCCAGACCTACGACCGCGACAGCAACGTGCTGACCGAGGCTCGCTCGCTGACCGGCCCGACCGGTGACAACGGCACCAACACGAACACGTTGACGTACGACGCCCTGGGACGGCTCACGGGTGAATCCGGCCTGGCCTCGAGTCGGTCCTACCAGTACGACCGCGATGGCAACCGGACGCGCAAGGTCGAGGGTGGCACGACCACGGTCGATTACTTCTACGACCGGACCGACCAGCTCACGAAGCAGAAGATCAACGGCGGGGCCGACATCACGTTCGCCTACGACCGCTACGGCAACATGACCACCAGTCGCGATAGCGCCGGCACCGCGACCACCTACGCCTACGACACGGCATCGCACCTGACGTCGATCACCGCCGGCGCCCAGAGCTCGACCTTCAAGTTCGACGCCCTCGGCCGCAACCGCGAACGCACGGTCAACGGTGTCGTCGAGAAGTACGCCTACGTCGGCACGAGTGAGGTCACGTCGGTCATCACCGGCACGACGACCCGGATCTCGGCGGTCACCGAGGACGGCTCACGCGTCGCCACCAAGGACGGCAGCACCAGCGCCTTCCTGATCCCCGACCTCCATGGCAACGTGGCCGCCATGGAGCAGGCCGCGGCGGTCACCATCGCCAACGCCATCCGCTACGACGCCTACGGCCAGACGATGGGCACCCCCTATACCGGCACGGGCTCGGTCAAGCTCGACACGAAGTACCAGGGCCGCCTCGATATCAGCCCGAGCACGACGCCGCTGTATGACATGAGCGCCCGCTTCTACAGCCCGGGCATCGGCGCGTTCACCCAGCTCGACTCATACGCGGGATCAGTGCAGAACCCGGCGACGATGAACCGCTTCCTTTATGCCTTGGGCAACCCAGCCAGCCTGATCGACCCGACCGGGCATTACGCGGAGGGTCAGATCTGCAACCTCGGTCCCGAGGACTGCGGGGCGATCAACTGGGTACCACGAAGCGACGGTGGGGGCGGGGGAGCTAGCGGGCTGCGGCAGCCCAGCAAGAGCCAAACGAGCCGAACCAAAGACAACGACAGCTCGCCAACGACGGTGACGCCGCCTCTTATCAAGATGGTCGCCGGCGTGTGGGTTGGGCCTTCGGGCGCACCGTTCACGCAGGGCGATCTAGACACTGTCTATACAAGCTGCCTCGTTCTGCGCGACGAAGCCGCCTGTGACGCTTGGAGAGCCGGGATGGACCGAATCCGGCAGGCAGATCAGCAGTTCTGTGAAGTCAACCCGGAGGCGTGCCAGCTTCAGGCCGAACAGCGAACGGCTGCGCTTGTCTTCGGCCTGGAGCTGATCGTGCTGGCCGCAGCAACCTTGGATGGAATCCCGGGCGACGAGGCCGCAGTCGGTGCCGGGCTCGTGGCGCCCGCGGGTGCCCGGCTCGCGGCGATTAGTCAGGAATTGGCCAACCTCTCGACACCAGCCGGCCCAGCCGCAGGAGGGTTCTTTGGGCGGTCGGCCGCCCTTTCGCGAGAAATGTTAAATCGCGCACTGTTGGCCGAGCTGGGGCCGGGCGCTGCCAAGCCCGTCAACGCGCAGGCGCACCACATCGTCGAAGTCACGCGTCCAGCTGCGGCTGCTTCGCGGGCCGTCCTAGAGCGTTTCGGGATTGATGGCGACTCGGCCTTGAATGGCGTGTACCTTGACAGAGGCTTTCACCTCACCGACACGACTCGTGCGGTCTACACCCTCGAGGTGTCGAACCTTCTCCAGAGGGCAAATTCAAGGGACGAAGTCATTGCAACCCTTCAATTCGTCAGAGCGAGCCTACTAGCGGCGCAAGCCGCAGGGACCGAGTGGCCATGAGGGACCCGCACACGTCAGTCTTCCGGCTCAGAGCTGTGGAGGGCGCCATCATCCTCGGGCTCGCGCAACCTCAAGACGAGCATGACTTCTTCACGGACTTTCATCGCTTGCAGCCGTCTGCAGACTGGACTCCTCCTGATGCCTATGTGGTTCCCTCAGACGACAAGTCGCCCGGTCGGCCGACGGACCTAGCGACTTGGGTGACGGGCATACCGTTGCTATCGTCACGCGCGGCAGAGGTGCTCACACCGCTAGTCTCATCGTGCGCTCGACTGCTGCCGGTCCGGTCGCCCGGCTTGACCTACCACTTGGTAAGCGTCACCTGCATGCTTGACGCTTTGGTGGAGTCCGAATCGAGCATCTTCCGATATCCGTCTGGTGGGATCGGCGACATTGTGCGATATGCGCTAAACCCATCCGCGTTGGACGGTAAGCCAATTTTCAAGTTGAGTCAGTGGCCAGATGGCGCGATCCTCGTGACTCAGAGTTTTGTGGACACCGTCACCAAGGCAGGACTGGTTGGATTTCAGTTCAAAGAGGTCTGGCCCATTGCGGGAACCCGTTGGGTGTCCCCAAACGAAGGTCAGTCCATCCCCGGCTGACGCTGGCCACTGCCGCGCTCCACCGCGACGCATATCGCTTTACATCGAGTTAACGGTCACAAGAGCGCGCGCGGATGCGAATGCCTGGTCGATGGGCCGATCCGCGGCTGACTTTCGTTGCTCATACAACTAACTCGCAGAGCGTTCTGACGTGTGGCAGCGGCTCTCAAAACTCGCAATTGGGCACGATCAGTCGAGCCAGTCAAATTGCATGAAGGTAGGGCCGGAACCGCCAGACAGTCGGCTTGGGAAGCAGACGCTCTGCCGACTGAGCTACTCCCGCTCGGGAGAGGGAGAGTCTATCGCAGAGCGAGCGCGCGCCTCAACCGCGCGTCGCCGCCGCCCCGCTAGTCCAGCAACGCATAGCTGCCGTCGGCGTCATGACGCTCGCGACCGGTCAGTGCCGGCGTGAAGACGCAGACCAGGCGAAGCTGGCCCTTGAGCGCCCGCAGGATGTGGGCGTCGTGCTCGTCGAGCGCGTAGAGCGTGCCGGGTGCGATCGGGTACACCTCACCGGTCGCGACATCGACGACTTCGCCGATGCCCGCGATGCAGTAGTTGCTCTCGATGTGGTTCTTGTACTGCAGGGTCAGTTCGCAACCCTCGTCGATCACCGTGTCGTGCAATGAGTAGCCCAGCCCGTCGTCACCGAGCAGGAGCCGGCGGCTCTGCCATCCGTCGCCCGTGGCGTGACGGTCCGTGCCCACGATGTCGTCCAGTCGCTTGATGATCATGCTCGAGACTCCCTAGCTGGGCATCGGCGCGGTTCGCACCGTGCATGCTATCGGGCATGTGCACGATCGGGGCCTTGCGGATCGACGACGACGAGTTCCTGCTGTTCAAGAACAAGGACTTCGCCCGGTCGAGCTTCTCGGATCGCCTGGTGCTGGATGCGGACGTGTTCGGGCCCATGGGCCTCGAGACGTTCGCCGCCGACGGGACCATCGAGAGCGTCTTCTCCGGCCTGTCCGTGGGCGCGAACCGGCATGGGCTGTTCGCCTGCGTCAACGACGTGAAGATCACCGAGCCCAGCCACCAGAACTACGATCGCCTCGTGGAAACGGCCCTTCGGGAGGCAAGGACCGTCGAGGAGGCGATCTCGGCGATCTCGGACGAGGTGGCTGCCCAGCCCTACTGGTGGGGCAATCTGATCCTCGCGGATCGTCAGGACCTCGCCGCGGTCGAGGTCCGGGGACAAGCGATCCGGGTCGAACAGCAGGCATCCCGGATCTTCCGGACCAATCACCAGCCCCTGTTCGGCGATACAAGCTCGCCCGCTGGACTCGCCTGCTCGGCGACGCGGTTCGTGTCGGCCCAGGCACGTCTGGGCGATGTGCGCTCGGTGGATGACCTGAAGGCGATGCTGGCCTCGCACGACGATGGCGCGACCGGCATCTGCAATCACGGGGTGCCGCTGACCACGGTCTACTCGTACATCCTACAGTCCAAGTCCGGTGAGCTGACCCTGCATGTCGCCGCGGGGCTGCCATGCGAAGCCGGCTGGACCGCCCTGCCGCTACCGCTCGGCGCCCGATGGACGGTCGAGCGCGAGGCGAGCTTCCGGTCCGCGTACCCAGGCGCCGTCGCGGCCTCCTGACGGCGGACGCGATCCCGCCCACGACCTGGCCGCACTTGACAGCGCCCGGGCGCGCATCCGAGGATTCCGGGCACGAAGGGGAGTATCCCACCCGGTCCACGGCGTCATTCCGGTCGCCTCATCGGCGATCCGCCTGGCCGATCGCCCATCCCGCGGCGGTCGGGAGAGACCTTCGGCTATCGAAGCCGGAGGTGGACGTGGATCCCGAACTCGGACCGTGGTTGGTCCTCGCCGCGATCGTCGGCGGCATGCTCGTGCTGGACCTGCTGGTCCTCAACCGTCGCGCCGAAGCCATGCCCTTCCGGAAGGCGGCGATCTGGTCTGCCATCTGGGTCAGCCTGGGCCTGGGGTTCGGCGTCTTCGTCGCGGCGACCCAGGGTCGTGAGCTTGGCGGGGAGTATCTCGCCGGCTACCTCATCGAACTGTCCCTGTCGGTCGACAACCTGTTCGTCTTCGCCTTGATCTTCGGCGCGTTCGCCGTCCCAGCCGCCTACCAGCATCGGCTCCTGTTCTGGGGCATCCTTGGCGCGATCGTCTTCCGGGCCCTGTTCATCTCCGCCGGCATCGCGATCCTGGAGGCCGCCCACTGGGTCATCTACCTCCTTGGCATCCTCCTGGTCGTCACCGGGATCCGGCTGGCTCGCTCGCGCGGGCATGCCGTCGATCCGGAACGGAACCCGGTCCTGCGCCTCTTTCGACGCTTCGTGCCGATGACCGACGGCTTCCGTGGCCAGGCCTTCATCGTCCGCGAGGGTGGTCGACGCCTGGCCACGCCCCTGCTCGCCGTCCTTGTGGCGATCGAGGCGACCGACGTCATGTTCGCCCTCGACTCGATCCCGGCGGTCTTCGCGGTGACCACGGATCCGTTCGTCGTCTTCAGTTCCAACCTGTTCGCGATCCTCGGCCTGCGATCGATGTACTTCCTGCTGGCGGGTCTGCTGGACCGCTTCATCTACCTCAAGGTCGGGCTGGCGGCCCTGCTGACGTTCGCGGGCGTGAAGATCCTGGTCGGACTCATCGGCATCGAGATCCCGATCGTCCTGTCGCTGTCGGTGATCGTCGCGATCCTCGGGACGTCCATCGTCGCGTCGCTGGTCGCCACCCAGCCGCGCACGGAAGCGGGCTAGCATAGCGGCGGGCGTCTCGGTCGAGCCGTCCGGCTCCGATCGCCGCCGAGCGCTCGTCATGAGGCCATCCATTGCCTGAGCTCGCCATCGTGGCGATCGTCATCCTCGGCTATTCGGTCGTCGCGGCGCGCCTTGACCGGCTCTCGATCAGTGCCCCGATCGTCCTCGTCGCGGCCGGGATGCTGCTGGGTCCGGCGGGCTTCCGCGCGATCGAGACACCCGCGACATCGGTCCCGGTCGAGGTCCTCGCCGAGCTGACCCTGGCGATCCTCCTGTTCACCGATGCCTCCACCATCGGCCTGCGAGAGGCCGGGCGCATCGCCTGGCTGCCGGGACGGTTGCTGGGCATCGGCCTGCCCCTGACGATCCTCGCCGGCGCCCTCGTCGCGTGGCTGGCCTTTCCGGCACTCGGTCTCGGCTTCGCCCTGCTGCTCGCGTCGATCCTCGCGCCGACCGATGCGGCCCTCAGCCTGCCGCTCCTGCTCGACCGGGCCATCCCGGTCCGGGTCCGACGAGCGATCAACATCGAGAGCGGGCTGAACGACGGCATCGTCACGCCCTTCGTGACCCTCTTCCTCGCGGTGGTGCTGTCCGAGGAGACGGCCGGCGACGAGCCGTGGCTCATCGAGGCCGGGGTGGAGATCGCCATCGCCGTGATGGTCGCGATCGTGGTCGGGGGGTTCGGGGGATGGCTGGTGGCGACGGCTCGCCGACGCGGTTGGGCGTCGCTCGGCTCGGAGTCGCTCGGGCTCTTGGCGATGGCCGTGTTGGCCTACGCCGGAGCCACCGCTGTCGGGGGAAACGGGTTCGTCGCCGCCTTTGCCGCCGGCGTCGCCTTCCGCTCGGTGACGGCCGGCGCCGATCCCGCGGTCGAGTTCTCGGAATCGGTCGGCGTGGCGGCGTCGTACGTCGTGTGGCTCGTCTTCGGTGTCGCGCTCGCGGGACCGGTGGTCGCCGCAGGCATGGATCCCACCGTCCTGCTGTACGCGATCCTCAGCCTCACCCTCATCCGGATGGGCCCGGTCGCCCTGGCTCTCCTGGGCACCGGGCTCCGGCGCGACACGGTGACCCTGATCGGATGGTTCGGGCCGCGCGGGATGGCGTCGGTCGTGTTCCTGCTGATCGCGTTCGATGAGATGGGACCCGCCCACGCCGCCAGTGAGACGCTCCTGCGGGTCGTCACCGTGACCATCCTGCTGTCCGTCCTGGCGCACGGCCTGAGCGCCGGACCGATGGCGGCCCGGTACGCTCGGCGGATCGCGACGGCGGGACCTGGCGCCTGGGAGTCCGGGGCAGCCCACGAACCGCGGATCAGACGCCGCTCGATCCACGCCAGCACTGCCGCGAATACCAGCCCACCGACCTGAGGCGCCGAGAGGACCACGGTGCGATCTAGCGCGCCCCGCCCGTCGTGCGCCGAGCCCGGGATTCGTCGTCGCCCCCAGCGTATCCTCCCGCGATGGCCACCACGTACACGGTCGCCGAGATCGCCGCATCGCTCGTCGTCCTGTCGGTCGTCTTCGCGGCAGCCGCGTTCATCCGGGCGAAGGTCGGCGTCCTGCGCGACCTGTTCCTGCCGGTCTCGGTCATCGGCGGATTCCTGACCCTGATCGTCGGCCCGCAGATCATGGGCGAATTGACCGGTGGACGGTCGCTCGTCTCGGCCGAGGTCGCGGCCATCTGGTCGCGCTTCCCGTCCCTGCTGATCAACGTCATCTTCGCGGCGCTCATGCTTGGGAAGACGCTGCCGTCCATCCGCGGGCTGTGGGACGCATCGAGCGGCCACGTGATGCTCGGCTATGGCTTGTCGTTCGGGCAGTACGCATTCGGGTCCCTGCTCGCGATCACGGTCCTGGTGCCGATCCTGGGGCTTGCCCCGGAAAGTGCCGCGCTGTTGGAGGTGGCGTTCACCGGCGGGCACGGGACGGCCGCGGGCCTGTCGGGCACGTTCGAGGACCTCGGGGTCGGGTACCTGACGGACCTCGCGCTGGGCCTTGCGACGATCGGCCTCGTGGCCGGGATCATCGTCGGCTCCCTGCTGGTCCGCTGGGCGATCGCCTCGCCGCGGTTCAGCATCGCCCGCGAGGAGCGGCTGTCCAGAGCCGACGACCGGGACCCGGGTCGACTGGCCGCGTATGACGTCGAGGCCACGCCTGACCGAGCCGCGCTCGCGGGCGACGCCCCAGCCGAAGGCGCGGCCGCAGCCGAGGATCGGGGCATCTCGCCGCTGACGATCACGGTCATCGCGATCGGTCTGTCGATCCTCGTCGGCTGGGCGCTCCTCGAAGGCCTTCGAGCGATCGAACGAGCGCTGACCGGCGACGACGCGATCATGGGCCTCATGCCGCTGTTCCCGATGACGATCATCGGTGGGATGCTGGTCCAGCTCGCGGCAACGAAGGTCGGTGTGGCCTCGTCGATCGATCGGTCGAGCGTCAACCAGGTGTCCGGCCTGTCCCTGGACGTCCTCATCCTGACCGCCGTGGGCACGATGTCGCTGGCGGCCCTTGGCGCCAACCTGGGTGCGCTCGCGCTCATGAGTGCGGTGGCCATCGCCTGGAGCGTGGCGAGCGTCGTCCTTCTGGCCCACCGCCTGTTTCGCGAGCGCTGGTTCGAGAACTCGCTGGGCGACTTCGGCCAGTCGATGGGGACCATCGCGACGGGCTTCATGCTCATGGACATGGCGGATCCGAAGCACGTCACCGGCGCCACGACGTCGTTCGGGTACAAGCAGCTGCTGTTCGAACCATTCGTCGGTGGCGGTCTGATCACGGCGATGGCCGTGCCGTTCATCCACGCGTTCGGGGCCGGCGCGATGCTGGTCGTCTCGACCATCGCGACCGTTGTCGTCTTCGCGATCGGGTTCCGGTTGGCACGCTCCAAGCCCGCTTCGGCTCGGAGCTAGGCGACCGGGCGCTCCTGTCGCAGCGTACCCGGGCGTCGTGACCGCAACGACATCGGGCCAGCCGGCGGTTCGAGCGGGATCCGCAACATCCGACCGACACCCGTGTCCGCACGTTTGGTAGGGTTGCCCCCATGACACGGACCGGCCGGACCGGATCCCCCCGCCGGCTGACCCTCGCGATCGGGCTGCTGGCGGTCATCGGTGCGGTCATGCCGGTGACCCCGGCCGCCGCCGCGACGGACCGTCTGCCGGACCTGCGTGTCGCCCCGATCTCCGACTTCCACCTGGTGACGTCGGGTGGCCGCCGCCTGCTCCGCTTCACCGGGGTGATGTGGAACAACGGGGCCGGCCCGCTCGAGTCCCGCTCGAATCGGCCCAGCGCCTCGTCGCCCGACTGGACCGTCGACCAGATCATCTACGACAGCGCCGGCGGCTACCGGCGGGTCCGGACGGGTGCCGGCATGCAGTACGCCGGCGACGGCCACGATCACTGGCACGTCCGCTCGATGATGACCTACCACCTGTGGGGTTCCCAGGGAACCCTGCGCTCGTCCAAGATCGGGTTCTGCTTCTTCGACACGGACCGGATCAAGCGCAGTCTGGCGCGCTCGCCCACGTCCCGTGTGTACCTCCAATCGATGTGCGGACAGAAGGCGTCGACGAGTACCCGCAACGGGATCTCCGTGGGCTGGGGAGACAAGTACCCGTGGAACTTCGCCTACCAGTGGATCGACATCACCGGCATGCCCGCCGGCACGTACACGCTGCGCAGCGCCGTGGACCTGTACCGGAACTTCACCGAGTCCTCCGATACCAACAACTGCGCCTGGGTCCGGATCCGGATCAAGGCCAGCGGGTCATCGGTCACCGTCGTCGAGCGCGGCCAGACGTGCATCACCGACAGGACGGGCTCGCCGTATGCCGAGGACATCGCCTGGGCCAAGGAGGCCGGCATCAGCAACGGCTGCGACGCGGACATGTTCTGCACGAACAATCCGGTCTCGCGCGGCCTCGCGGCCCTGTTCATCGCGCGGGCCTTCGACCTGCCCGCGGCCACGACGGACCACTTCACCGACGACGAGTCGAGCCCGTACGAGGCCGCCATCGACCGATTGGCCGAGGCGGGGTTCGCCCCGCGCTGCGCCGTCGGCCGCTACTGCCCGGACAAGCTCCTGACCCGGGCGCTCGCCGCGTACATCCTGGATCGCGCCCTGGCCCTGCCGGCCGCCACCGAGGACTACTTCGACGACGACACCGGATCCACGTTCGAAGGCCCGATCAACCGGGTCGTCGAAGCGGGGATCGTGACCGGCTGCGGCACGCGAACGTACTGCTTGTCAGGGAGTGTCAACCGCGGTCGACTCATGGCCATGCTTCACCGAGGCCTCGTCCCCGCCCCGTAGCCAGGAGACTCGCCGATGCGCGACCCACGACGCCACCTCCGAGCCCGGTTCGTGCCGCTCCTCGTCCTCGCCGTCCTGCTCGTCTCGCTGGTCGTTCCGGCGACCACGGCCGCCGCCTTCAAGATCTCGCTCGCCCGGATCACCTCCGGGCTGTCATCGCCGACCCAGATCACGAACGCCGGTGACGGCACGGGCCGCTTGTTCGTCGTCGAGAAGCGCGGCACCATCCGGGTCATCGAAGGCGGCGTCCTGAAGGCCGGGTACTTCATGGACATCCGCTCGCTCGTCTCGGAGACCGGTGAGCGGGGACTGCTGGGCCTGGCATTCCATCCGGACTTCAAGACCAACCGCCAGCTGTTCGTCTACTACACGAACAATGGCGGCGACATCGTCCTCTCGCGCTACACGACCAACGCGACCCGCACGAACGTGGATGAGTCGCTCCCGCGACCACTGCTGGTGATCGAGCACAGCGCCCAGACCAATCACAACGGTGGGTCCCTCGCGTTCGGTCCGAGCGGCAACCTGTTCATCGGCGTCGGGGATGGTGGCGGCAGCGGCGACCCGAACAACAACGCCCAGAAGAAGACGACCCTGCTCGGCAAGATCCTGCGGATCAACGTGAACGGCACCGGGTCCGGGCCGTACGACCGCTACTCGATCCCGTCGGGTAATCCATACGCCGGCGCGACGGCCGGACTCGACGAGATCTGGGACTTCGGCCTCCGCAATCCGTGGCGGATCTCATTCGATCGCGGGACCGGCAAGCTGTTCATCGCGGATGTCGGCCAGAACCGGTACGAGGAGATCAACCGCGAGGAGGCGACGTTCGCTGGCGGGCGGAACTACGGCTGGAGCGCGATGGAGGGCAAGCACTGCTACAAGGCGTCGCGCTGCCCGATGGCCGGCGATACCCTCCCGGTCGCCGAGTACTCGCACAGCGGCGGTAACTGCTCCATCACCGGCGGGTATGTCTATCGCGGGACGCTCCAGTCCGCCTTCCGCGGCTACTACGTCTTCGCCGACTACTGCAGCGGCCGGATCTGGACGTTGGCCCACGCCGGGACCGCCATCGCGCTGCGCGCCGACACGTCGGTGAACATCACGTCATTCGGTGAGGGCGAGTCCGGCGAGATCTACGCGGTGACCTCGTCCGGCTACGTGTACCGGGTCAAGGCGACCTGAACCGACCTGAGGCGACCTAAGCCGACCGAGGTTGGGTTCGGGCCGACCGGAGGCGACCTGAGCCGACCGAGGCGACCTAGGGTCCGGGACAGGGTCCGGCTTGGTCGGTCCGGACAGGTCCGGGCGCTGGA
>CAZOHT010000008.1:16144-29112 GCA_964579825.1 uncultured Anaerolineaceae bacterium | reverse complement strand
CTAGGGTCCGGGACAGGGTCCGGCTTGGTCGGTCCGGACAGGTCCGGGCGCTGGACGGCGGCCGGGCTGCGCCGACCGAGCGGGTGAGCTGGACGCTCTGGACGACGGCTGCCCACGAGCGGGGGGAGCCGGTCGACCCGCGGCGGCCCGGCGCGGCCCGAGCCGGCTCGGCCCGGCGGCGGCCGCCTGCCCGGTCTTCCGGTCAGATGCTGCCTGGGCCAGCGCGAGACGACCAGGAGTGGCCCGATCGCGGTCCGTTCCGGCCGCTGGCAGCCTTGTACCCGTATTCTGCCGGGCTCACCCTGCAGCTGACGAAGACATCCCGGCACGTGCTGGCCGGGCCAGCATCTGACGAGAACCCAGGGGGTGGGGTCGGCCCGGCTCGGCCCGGTTCGGCCCGGCCCGGCGCGGCTCGGCCCGGCGCGGCCCGGCCCGGCTCGGCTCACCGGCCGGCCGTGGAGCCCAGATACCGTCAACGAGTCGCCCGCGTTCTACGGTCCGAACGGCCCTTCTTGTGCCGGCCTGGTTCGCGTCACCGTTCTGAGCGGCGGGCGGGATCGCCTGGCCGGACGACGGAGGTGAACGACATGCGAGTCCTGGTGGCAACAGCGTCGAAACACGGATCCACGACGGAGATCGCTCGCACGATCGGGGCCTCGCTGACGTTCCGAGGCATCGACACGGACGTCCGCCCGATCGGCGACGTGTCGACCCTCGACGGGTACGACGCGGTCGTGCTCGGCAGTGCCATCTACATGGGGCACTGGCTGGAGCCGGCCAAGCGGTTCGTGACGGCCCACGCCAGCGACCTGACGGCCCGCCCCGTATGGCTGTTCTCGAGCGGTCCGCTCGGCGACCCGGCCAACCCGGCCGGAGATCCGGCCGACGTGGTCGCGCTGCTGGAGGCGACCCACGCCCGCGAGCACCGCACGTTCCCCGGCAGCCTGTGGAAGGACCAGCTGGGCATCGCCGAGCGAGCGATGGTGGCCGCGGTTCGTGCTCCCGAGGGCGACTTCCGACCATGGGCCGAGATCGACGCCTGGGCCGGGTCCATCGCGACCGAGCTGGCCGCTGCGGTCTGATCCGACGGGCCGGTGGCGGCGGCGAGCCGGGTCCGCCGCGACGCGTACCATGGCGACGTGTCCAGCCAGCCCGACGCCCGCCCGCCGTTCGACGCGCCCGCCCGGTCGTATCCGCGAGATTGGATCGCCGAGCACCTCGCCGAGGAGCGCCGGACGAGTTCGCTGCTGGGCGAGATCCGCGAGGTCGTGTTCGGCGCCCAGGACGGCCTCGTGTCCACGCTCGCCGTCGTGGCGACCGTGGCCGGAGCGTCGGGCGACAGCTACGCCGTGATCGTGGCCGGGATCGCGACCGGCCTCGCCGGTGTGTTCAGCATGGCGGCCGGCGAGTACATCGGCAGCAAGAGCCAGCGCGAGATCTTCGACGCCCAGGTCGCCGACGAACGCCACGAGGTGGTGGAGCGCCCCGGCGAGGCCGAGGCCGAGGTCGCGTTCATGCTCGCCGAGGAGGGCCTCGGGGACGAGGACGCCGCCCGGATCGCGGCGATCATGGCCCGCCACCCGGAGGTCCTGCTGCGAACGATGGTGTCGCGCGAACTCGGGATCCAGGTGGATGCCCAGCACGGTGGCGTCCTGCGCGGGGCGCTGTTCATGGGGGCGGCGTTCGGGCTCGGGGCGGTCGTGCCGATCCTGCCGTTCCTGCTGCTGCCGATCGGGCCGGCGCTTCCGGCGGCCGTCGCGTTGACCGGCCTCGTCCTGTTCGGCATCGGCGTGATCAAGACCCGTTGGACGCAGCGCTCGCCGATCGCCTCCGGGCTGGAGGTGCTCGCCCTCGCGGCGATCGCCGGCGTCGCCGGCTACCTGTTCGGGACCCTCCTGCCGCAGCTGCTCGGGGTGGCGGGCATCTCGGGCTAAGGGACTCGCGGCCTCGAGCGGTTCAGCCCAGGGGCCACCAGTGCCAGGTCATCGACGCCGACAGCGGTTCGCCCGGGTTGACGACACGCGGCGCCAGGTGGACCGCGTCGGGTGGCCCGGTCTGCGGCTCGACGCAGATGGCGTGCTCCGGCTCCGTGTAGACGACCCAGTGGTCGCACGTCGATGCGACCTCCAGCGCGAACCGATCCGGCCAGACGAGTCGCGGCGCCGTCGCGACTCCCGTGAAGCAGTCGTCCCACGGGCCGGCCGTCGGCGAGATCAGCCGACCGGTCGGGATGGCGTCGGGCCCACGCTCGTACATCCGGCCAGGTTCGAACTGCAGACGAGCCGGTTCGGACGCCGGCCTCGGTCGATCCGCCGTCCCGATCAGCGAGCGGCGGAACCACGGGTGCCAGCCGATCGTCGCCGGCATCGGCTCGTCCGCGTCCAGTGTCATCGAGACCTTGAGGCCGCCGCGCCCGACCACGAACCGCTGCGACAGCCGACCGGCGAAGGGCCAGTCGGCCCCGAGGTCGATCGCGAGGCGGCCTTCGCCACCGCCTCGGCCATCCGGCTCGACCGTCCAGGCGCGGTCCAGGACGGTGCCGTGGATGGCGTGCGGCGGCATCGTCAGTGGCAGCGACACGTCTCGTCCGGCGAACGAGAACCGGCCATCGCGGATCCGGCCGGCGTACGGCGCCATCGGGTAGCAGCCCCACATGATCGGCCCGTACCCCTCGGTCACCAGCAACTCCTCGCCGTGGACGATGAGCGAGGTCATCCGTCCGCCAGCGGCTGGGTCGACCACCAGGCGTGCCGTGGCGGACTCGAGCACGAGCGGGGCGAGGGGGAGCGGCATGGCAGGCCGAAGGGTACGGCATCGCCCTGCGCCGGCGCGGCTCACCCTCGGTGTACCATCTCGGCCCTGCCATGCCGAACGCCGCCCCAGCCCTTGGTCGCCCCCGATGACGACCGCCAGGGACCGCCCGCCCGAGGAGGCGGCGGAGGACACGTCCTTCGCCCGCGGCCTGCGCTTGCTCCTGGCGGTCTCCGATCGCGGCGAGGTCCGCGCGGACGAGCTCGCCGCCGCGTTGGACATGCCCGTATCGACCGTCTATCGATACCTCCGGACGCTCGTCGAGTTCGGGTTCGTCGACCGGACCGGTGGCACGTTCCGCCTCGGGCCGAAGCTGCTCATCGGGACCGGGGCGAACGTCAGCAGCCAACGGTTGATCGCCCACGCCGACCCGGTCCTCCGTCGCATCGTGGCCGAGACCGGGGAGACCGCCATCGTCGTCCGCCGGATCGGTCTGGCGTCCGTCTGCATCCACGCCATCGAGACGCACGAGCCACTCCGCGCGACCTACGAAGTGGGTTCGATGAGCCCACTCCACGCCGGAGCACCGGCTCGCGTATTGCTGGCCTTCGCGCCACCCGAGATCCTGGCCGAAGTCCTGCTCGGCGACCTGGACCCGCTGACGCCGGCCACCCTCGATGAGGACGGCCTCCGCGCGAGTCTCGGAGACATCGTCCTGACCGGCCTCGCCACCAGCCACGGTGAGCGGATCCGCGGGACCGTCGCGCTGGCTGCGCCGGTCTTCCGGGAGGACGGCATCGTCGGGGCGATCGCCGTCGTCGGACCCGAGTCGCGCTGCGACGCGGCCTGGCAGGCACGGGCGGCTCGGGCGATCCATGAGGCGGCAAGCACCCTCAACGCCGCCCTGGCCGAGGATCGATCCCCGTGACGGGTGACCAATCTCTCATCATCTGGCTGACATCTGTCTCATGAAGTGGTAATCCGTCGCGTGATGCCCTATGCTCCAGCCCGATGGACGCTCAGCCACGCTCCGCATTCGAGCGACTCGAGCCGGTCTCCGACCGGTACGCGACGCTGCCGGTGGACCAGGCGTTCACCTGGTCGGCCTGCCTGGACGAGGTCGACGCCGGCCAGTGGTACATGGTCGCGTTCCGATCCGTCCGTCGTCCCGACGCCGATGAAGCCCGACTCTGCCTCTACGACGACTGGGCGCACGAGGAAGCCATGAGCGCCGACGGGTTCGTCCATTACTTCAAGGGCCCCACGTCCAGCGACGGGTCGTGCATGTCGTTCTGCCTGTGGTCGGATCGCGCCGCGGCGCGGGCGGCGGCCGGCCGACCGCGCCACGCCGAGGCCGCGGCGCTCGCGCTCGAGATGTATGCGCGCTACGACCTCGAATTCCATCGGGTGACCAAGCGCGCCGGCGGGACCTTCACCTTCGAGCCGTACGACGCGCCGCCGGCCCCTCGGTTCGCTCCCGGCTTCGCCACTTCCTGAACGGCCGGACCGGCATCCTCGCCTCCGTCCGCCGGCTGGCCCCCGGCCTCCTGCTGGTCATCGCCATCGGGGCGGTCGCGCGTGCGTCCACGACGCTCATCCCCTCGATCGTCGCGGAAGTCACGATCGCCCTCGTCATCGGGGCCATCGTCGCGGCCCTCGCCGGTCCGGTCCGACTCGCCCCCTTCGCGCCCGGGATCGCGTTCGCCGCGGGCCCGGTGCTGCGGGCCGGGATCGTCCTGCTGGGGGCCCGACTCAGTCTTGGGGAGATCGTGCGGATCGGCGGCCCGGCGCTCGGGACGATCGTGGTCACGATGGCCGCCTCGTTCGCGCTCGTCCTCCTGCTCGCGCGCCTGGTCAGGGTGGAGCATCGACTGGGGGTCCTGCTCGCGGTCGGTTCGGCCGTGTGCGGGAACACGGCGATCGTGGCCACGGCACCGGTCATCGGCGCCCGGCCGCGCGAGGTCGCCTATGCGGTGGCCACGATCACCCTGTTCGGGACCCTGGCCGTCCTCCTCTATCCGGCCATCGGGCATCTGGTCGGCCTGTCCCAGGGCTCGTTCGGCCTATGGGCCGGCGTCGCCGTCCACGATACGAGCCAGGTGGTCGCGGCCGGGGCCGCCTACGGACCGGAGGCGCTCGACGTCGCGACGGTCGTGAAGCTCATCCGCAACGCCCTGATGGCGCCTTTGCTCATGCTCATCGCCTGGGGCTGGACGACGTACGGCGATCCGGACGACCCGACGGCGCCGCGGACACGCCCGAGTCTTCGTCGCGCGTTCCCGCCGTTCGTCCTCGGGTTCCTGGCCCTGGCGGCGCTGCGCTCGATCGGGGTCATCGGTCCGGACGTGGCGGCCGCGCTCGACACGGTCGCTCGTGCCTTCGTCCTCGTGGCCCTTGCCGGGATCGGGGCGTCCACCCGGTTTCGCGAACTCCGCGAGACGAGCTGGCGCCCGCTGGCGGTCGGACTCAGCGTGGCGGTCATCGTCGGCCTGGGCAGTCTCGCGGCGATCGGCATCCTGGGACTGGGCGCCGGCATGACCTGACCGTCCGGGGGCACTCCGTGGCGGGCCGGATGAGGCCGCCCTGCTATCGTGACCCTCGTGGAGGCCAGCCTGCTCACCCCGGGGCCGAACGTCGACGCGCCCGTCGGCGGGATCGAGGCGCGCTGGCTCGGACGCGTCGGGTACGAGGCGGCGCATGCCCTCCAGAAGCGCCTCGTGACGGCGCGCGCGAACCGCGAGATCCCCGATCAGCTGCTCCTGCTGGAGCATCCGCCGGTCCTGACCCTCGGCCGGCACTCGGACCCGTCTCACATCCTCGCGACCCCGGATGAGCTCGAACGGCGCGGGATCGTCGTCCACCGCGTCGAGCGCGGCGGCGAGGTCACCTACCACGGTCCCGGCCAACTGGTGGCCTATCCGATCCTCGCCATCGCCGATCGCGGCCTGCTGCTTCGGCCCCTGGTCCGCGCACTCGAGACCGCGCTGGCGCAGACGTGTGCCGCGCTCGAGGTGGACGCAGCGCGACGCGATGGTCACCCGGGCTGCTGGTGCGACCCCGACGGTCACGCCCCCCGCAAGATCGGGGCGCTGGGGTTGCGCGTGGAGCGCGGGGTGACGTACCACGGCATCGCCCTCAACGTGAGCGTCGCTCTGGCCGACTTCGACCTGATCGATCCGTGCGGGATGCCCGGTGTCGCCTCCACCTCCATCGATGCCGAACGGGCCGAGCCAGGCGCCACGTTGCCGCCACCGTCCACCGCCTCGGTCGAGCGAGCCGCCCGCGCGTTCGCTCCCGCGTTCGCGGCCGCGATCGGCGCGAATCTCGCCTGGCCGGAGGCCTGACCAGATGGCGACCGGGCTGTTCGAGTTGCGAAAGGATCCGATCACGGGCTGGTGGGTCGCGACGATGGTGGATCGCGCGTTCCACCGGGACCGGTTCGCCCGCGCGGCCGAACCGATCGACGATCACCTGTTCGGCTGCGCGAACTGCACGACGCCCGACGGCGACGGCGTGCGGATCCGGACGCTCCGGGACTTCGCGTTCCACGTCGTGGGTACCGGTGACGACGCGCGCGAGCTGGATCGCGGCATCGCCCAGGTCGCCATGTCCCATGCGCGCGAGACGGGATCGTGGCGAACGGTCGTGGCGCCGCCCAACGAGCATCGAGCGCTGCATGCGGTCGGTAACGACCTGATCGAGCAGCTCCTGACGGGCGCTCGCGATGCCCTCGTGGACGCCCGCGCGGTCGGCCAGACCGACTACCTGCAGGTCGTCCAGAACTGGGGCGTCCAGGCCGGCGCGCGGACGAACCACCTGTGCCTCGACCTGTACGACCTGCCCCAGATCCCGCACCGGATCGCCGAGGAACTCGGTGGGGCGGCTCGCTTCGTCATCCGGGAAGGGGAGTGCCCGTTCTGCCGGCTGGTCCGCGAGGAGTCGCGACGACCGGACCGGCTGGTCTGGGAGGACGCATCGAGCGTCGCGTTCGCCCCGTACGCCTCGCGTTCGTCCTTCGAGACGTGGATCGTGCCGCGTCGGCACGAGGCGGACTTCGGGCTCGCGACGACCGTCGACGTCGCGGCGACCGCGGAGGCCCTCCGCCAGGTCCTGAGTCGGCTCGCGGCGAGCCTCGACGGACCGCCGTACAACCTCGTCCTCCACACCGCCCCGCTCAAGGAGCGCGTGGACGCCACCTACCACTGGCACTGGGAGATCCACCCGCGCTTGCGTGAGATCGCCGGGCTCGAGCTGGGAACCGGCCTGCCGGTGAATCCCGTCTCGCCGGAAGACGCCGTGGAGGAACTCCTTGGACGGACGAACGGAGCGCTGGGCGGGACCGGATGACCGCGGTCGCCGGCGTCGGGGGACGGCGTCACACGAACCAGGGGTCCGGCGTCTTTGGGCCATCGAGTGCGCGCTGCCCATCGTTCGCGCCCCACGTCCCAGCCCGTCCGGAGTCCTCGTGGCCGTCGACCGATCCTTCGCAGACCTCAGCCGGTCCCTTCCCGCCGTCCGCTCCACGCCCCGCGGGCTGCGTCCGGTGAGTAGCACCTGGGATCGCGATGAGGCGGCCGCGTTCGTAGAGACCCTGTTCGCCAAGCACGAGCGTGAGATCTTCGCCTATCTCCTGCGGATGATGCGGGACCCGGAGGTCGCCGCCGACATGACCCAGGACGCCTTCATCAAGGCGTACAGGAACTACGACACGCTCGAGAAGCCCGAGAACGCCCGGGCCTGGCTGTACCAGATCGCCCATCGCGTGGCCCTCGACGAGATCCGGCGCCGCAAGATCGTCCGCTTCTTCCCGTGGACCGGTGAGTCGCGCGGCGCCGCGCCGTCGGCCGAGCACCTGGTCATGGACGCGAACCTTTCGGGCGACATGCAACGAGCGCTCTCCAAGATGCCGGAGCGCCAGCGTGCCGCGTTGCTGCTCGCCGAGGTCCACGACCTGACCGGCGTCGAACTCGCCGCCGCGCTGGGTGTGAGCCATGTCGCCGCCCGCGCCCTGCTGACTCGAGCCCGAGAGAGCCTGCGCCAGGCGCTGGCGATCGAACGCGCCGCGGAGGCCGCCGCCGATGCGGCCGCGGATGCCGCCGCCGATGCGGCGACAGGCACACGGCACGGTGGATCCATGGAGCGCCGATCGTGAGCCGCCTCGGCCACGTCCGTCGCCGCCCGGACCACTGGGCGACGCCCCACGACCGGGCGAAGGCCCGCGCCGCCGAGCGACTCGACGGCCCGCTTGGCCTGGCCGAGGCCACCTGGCTCGACGAACACCTCGCCGGCTGCGAACCGTGCACGACCGCGGCGCAGGGCTACGAATCCGATCGCCTGGCCCTGCGCGCGCTGCGTGACGACCCACCCGTACCGCCGCGCGACCTGTGGGCGCGAACGTCCGCCGCGATCGAGCAGGAGGCGGCCGGTCACCGGCGGGCCACGACCGGCGCGCGGCGGTCGTCGCCGCTCGCACAGTGGACGGCAGTCGCCGGGATCGCCGTGGTCGGTCTCGTGGTGGGCACCTCCTTCCTCCAGGGTGGCTGGCTGGACGTCCCGGCGGGGACCACGCACGGGCTGGATGGATCGGGCGTGGCCGTCATCACCCCGCCGACGGCCACGGACGTCGCGGTCATCCCGGGCGCCACGCCCATGACCGTGAACGCCGGCAAGGTCGGCTGGTTCGATGTCGGTGCGGATGGGTCGTACGCGTACAACATCGCAACGGTCGACCAGGTCTGCGCCCAGGCCGATCAGGCGGAGTGCGCGGCGCTCGACAACGGCACGGGCCGACAGGTCGCGCTCGCCTCGTCCCCGAAGTCGATCATCACGTCGCCGTCCACCGGTCAGGCCGTCGTGGTCGGAGCGGATGGTTCGGGTGGCAACGACGTCTTCGTCGTGGCGCTTCCCGGCGATCCGGACGCCACGCCGACGCCGGCCCCGACCGACACGCCGGCCCCGACGTCGACCCCGGTCGCGACCGCGAGCCCCAAGCCGACGGGA
Organism: uncultured Anaerolineaceae bacterium; assembly: GCA_964579825.1. Taxonomy (GTDB): domain Bacteria; phylum Chloroflexota; class Limnocylindria; order Limnocylindrales; family CSP1-4; genus SPCO01. The sequence goes on along the minus strand of CAZOHT010000008.1, from coordinate 20,361 downwards.
TCACCCGATCCGTCGAGCGTGCCGCCGTCCGAACCGCCCAGCCCGACCCCGACGCCGACCACGGCCCCGACGGCCAGCCCCGAGCTGACTCCGGCACCGACCGCAGCCGCCCTCGCGATCGTCAGCGACGTGACCGTCGTCGGCGACTCCGCGGCGTTCTCCGTGGATGGCGCGTGGTTCGCCTTCACCGCTCGACCCGCGGACGGCTCGGCCGGTCCCGACATCTACCTGTGGCGCGTCGGCGATGCCCGGGCGCAGGCCGTGACGACGGATCATCGCAGCACATTCGCTTCGTGGGCGGGCGGTCTCGTCATCGGCAGCCGACCGAACCCGGCCGTCGGGCCGATCGTCGATGGGCTCGCCTCCCCGGCTCCGGACGTCGACCCCGTCACCTTCGCGATCGACCCCACGACCGGCGTCGAGACCGCGCTCGCGATCCGGGGCTGGCGACCGGCCGTCGCGCCGACCGGCGACCGGGCGGTCGTCTGGAAGGGTTCTGTCAGCGTCAGTGCGGACGGCACGACGGTCATCCCGTCCGTCGGTGGACTGGTCGTGACCGATTGGTCGCCTGACGCCGGCGAGATCGTTCCGACCGGTTCAGCCGCCGGCAGCGGTCCGTTCGCCGACTTCACGGTTCGCTGGGACGAGAGCGGCACGTGGCTGGCCGTGTGGCTGGCCGACGTGACCGACCCGACGGTCGGACGACTGAGCCTCCTCCACATCGACGCCGAGACCGGCGAGATCGACCGACCCGAGGCCGGCCCGCAGGACGTCCCGGCGCTGCCCGGCTTCTCCATCGAGAACGGGCGGCTGGCGTGGGCGACCCCGCCGAGCCAGGATGGCGAGGGCAGTCGCGTCCAGATCGTCGCGTGGACCGCGGACGGCGTGGGCACCATCGAGAGCGCCCCCGGCCAGGAGGTCGTGGTCGTCCGCTGAGCGGAGGGCCTCGTGGCCGTCCTCCTGGCGGCCCGTCCCGGCCTGCAGCGCGCGACAGTGGCGTGCAGAGCGGGGCACTGCGTACTAGCATTCAGCGCCTATCGTGCGACCCAGCAGGTTGGTCGTAGGGTCGGTGCTCATCGCCGCCCTCGCCCTGGTCGCGCTTCCCGGCCTCGCCGGTTCACGAGCCCCCAGCTCGGTGGAGCCGCTCCCGGTCAGCGCATTCCAGTCGCTCCCTGACCCCGCGAACGGCACTCGGTCCGCCCTGGCGATCGGACCGCTCGACGACGCCTTCCGCTCGGACGGGGCGGTGACCCATGCGGACGTCTTCATCGAGCCGGGGACCGAGCCGGACTTCACGGGCCCGACCAAGCGCCACGCCGTGGACCAGCCCGAACCGGGCGCCGGGAGCGCCCAGAAGCCACCGAAGTACACCCTCACGGGCGCGGCGACGTTCTACGACCACGGCACGACGGCGATGCGCCTGCCGCGCGGCACCATCGTGGTCATCTGTGGAGCCGGCGGCTGCATCGAGCGCGTCGTGAGCGACTACGGGCCGCAGCGGACGGATCGGATCGTGGACCTCTATCGCCCGGACTTCTTCGCGATCTGTGGCTGTGCCTCCTGGTCCGGCACGACGACGGTGACGGTCTCCGTCTACTAGGCGGCCCTCGCCTCGGGGGCCCGGTTCGCGCTATCCTTGCCATCGACCCTTCACTACGGCCCCGTGAGGCCGTCCCTGAGGCCCTGCGAGGCCGGGAAGGAGCGATGAGCGGCCGCCAGATCATGACCGCGGATGAGATCCGTCGGGCGACCACGCGTCTGTCCCACGAGATCGTCGAGAAGCAGGCCGGCACGGCCGGGCTGATGCTCATCGGCATCCAGCGCCGCGGCGTTCCGCTGGCGCGGCGCATCGCCGCCGCGATCCGCGAGCACGAGGGTGCCGAGATCCCGGTGGGCGCGCTCGATATCACCTTCTACCGCGATGACCTCTCGCTCGTCGCCCAGCAGCCCATCGTGAAGGGCACGGAGCTGCCCGAAGGGATCGACGGCCGGACGATCATCCTCGTCGACGACGTCCTGTACACCGGACGGACGATCCGCGCCGCGATGGACGCGCTGGTCGACTTCGGGCGCCCGCAGGCGATCCGGCTGGCCGTCCTGGTGGACCGTGGCCATCGCGAGTTGCCGATCCGGGCGGACCACGTCGGCAAGAACGTCCCGACGTCGCGCGAGGAGTCGGTCCGCGTGCATCTCGAAGAGACCGACGGTGTCGACGAGGTCGAGATCGAGCGCGTCGCGATCGAGAGCGAATCCGGCGTGGGCGCGGGCGAGCCCGTCCGGTGAGCGTGACCGTCGATCCCGGCGCCGATGCCGTGGACGCGATGGTCCCTTCGGTCGATGTAGCGCCGGAGACCCAGCAGAGTGGCTGGGCACATCGACACCTGCTCGATGTCGACGGCCTGTCCGCGGCGGACCTGGAACTGGTGATGCGGACCACGGACGCGATGCGTGAGGTCCTGACCCGCCCCATCGCCAAGGTCCCCGCGCTGCGCGGTCGCCAGGTCACGATCCTCTTCTACGAAGCCTCGACCCGGACGCGCGTGTCGTTCGAGGTCGCGGCCAAGAACCTCTCGGCCGATGTCGTGAACATCGCCGCGGCCTCGTCATCGGTGTCCAAGGGTGAGTCGCTGGTCGACACCGTGCGGACGGTCGAGGCGCTCGGCGCCCACATGCTGGTCATCCGCCACTCGGTCTCGGGTGCGCCGTACCTGGCGGCCGAGACGTTCGGCGGATCCGTGCTGAACGGCGGCGACGGCTGGCACGCCCACCCGACCCAGGCGCTGCTGGACCTGTACACCATGCGCGAACGGCTCGGCGGGTCCCTGGCCGGTCGCAAGGTCGTCATCCTCGGCGACCTGCTCCACTCGCGGGTGGCGCGTTCGAACATCTGGACCCTGACCGCAGCCGGGGCGGACGTCTGGCTGTGCGGTCCGGCGACCCTCGTTCGCGGGTTCGAGGCGTGGGCCGGGCGCGGCGCGGCGGCCGGGCGACGGTTCCACGTGACCACGAACGTCGACGAGGCCCTGCGCGACGCCGACGTGGTGATGGCCCTGCGGATCCAGCGCGAGCGGATGGCGGCGGGGCTGCTGCCGTCGTTGCGGGAGTACGCGGCGCGGTATGGGTTGACATCCGCGCGGCTGGCGCTCGCGCGACCCGACGCGTTGGTCATGCATCCCGGCCCGATGAACGAGGGCGTGGAGATCGCCGCGGACGTGGCCGCCGGCGCCCAATCGGTCATCACGGACCAGGTCACCAACGGCGTCGCGGTCCGGATGGCGCTGCTCTACCTGCTGGCCGGGACGCACGGGAGCGGGCACCACCCGGCAGGGTCGCCCGCGTGACGGATCTTGAGATCAGCCGGGCCTGGATCGTCGATCCGGTCGGGGGGCGTGAGGGCCCGGGCGAGATCGTCGTCCGAGGCGGGATCCTCGAGGCGCAGACGTGGCTGGACGGCGGCGATGCCGATGGCGTGACCGCCGACGGGGTCGTCGTCGCGCCCGGGTTCACGGACCTCCACACTCACCTGCGCGAGCCCGGCAACGAGGATGCGGAGACCGTCGCGAGCGGGCTGGCCGCGGCCGCGCACGGTGGGTTCACGACCGTCTGCGCGATGCCGAACACGACGCCGACGCTGGATGAGCCGGGTGTCCTCGCTGCGGTCCGGGCGGCCGCGGCGGCCTTCGGATCGCCGGTGGAGCTGCTCGCCATCGGAGCAGTCACGGTCGGGCGGGGAGGGGAGCGCCTCGCGGCGCTGGGCGAGCTGGCGGATGCCGGGGTCATCGGCTTCTCGGACGACGGATCGCCCGTTCGGTCGGCCACGATCCTGCGGGCGGCGCTGGCGTATGGGGGCGCGCTCGACCTACCCATCATCGATCACCCCGAGGATGCCTCGCAGACCGATGGCGCGGAGGCGAACGACGGGTTCATCGCGACCGTCCTGGGCTTGCGCGGCTGGCCGGCCGGCGCCGAGGCGTCCGCAGTGGGGCGCGACCTCGCAGTGCTCGCCGATGTGGTCCGCGACGAGCCGGGCGCCCGGCTCCACCTGACGCATCTCTCCACCGGGGAGGCGCTGGACCTGGTCCGCCGGGCGAAGGCGGCCGGCCTGCCCGTGACCTGCGATGTCACGCCGCATCACCTCGCCCTCACCGATGAGTGGGTCGCGGGCGCGCGGCGCTGGGCCTGGGACGCGAGCGGGGACCCGTGGGCGGATGGCGCGC
>CAZOHT010000008.1:0-16044 GCA_964579825.1 uncultured Anaerolineaceae bacterium | reverse complement strand
GGCGCGCGGCGCTGGGCCTGGGACGCGAGCGGGGACCCGTGGGCGGATGGCGCGCTCGTCGCCCGCCCGTACGCCACGGCGATGCGCGTGAACCCGCCGCTGCGGGCGCCGGAGGATGCCGCGGCCTGCCTCGCGGCCCTCCTGGACGGCACGGCCGATGCGATCGCCACGGATCACGCCCCGCACACGGAAGTCGACAAGGCGGTCGAATACGGCCAGGCGGCCAACGGCATCAGCGGCATCGAGACGGCACTCGGGTTGGCCCTGGCCGCCGTGGACGCCGGGCGACTGCCACTGGCACGAGCCATCGCGGCCCTCACCGTCGGGCCCGCCGCGGTGCTGGGCGGTCGCGCGACGCGCTCGGGCGGCTTCGATGTCGGCGCGCCGGCGGACCTGGTCGTCTTCGATCGCTCGGAGCGCTGGACGGTCACCGCCGACTCGCTCGTGTCGAAGGGCAAGAACTCGCCGCTGCTCGGGATGGAGCTATCCGGCCGCGTCCTGTTCACGCTCGCCGGCGGCCGGCTCGCCTACGAGGCGCCGACGGACTGACGACCGGCGCCGTCCGATCTAGATGTGGATGACTTCCAGTCCGGGCGCGTGCAGGTAGTCGTCATCCTGGGTCACGACGGGGATCCCGAGGGTCATCGCCGTCGCCGCGATCCATGAGTCGTTGACGGCCATCCGCAGGCCGAAATCGCGAAGCGAGACGCGCAGGCGCGCCCAGGTCTCGGCGACGGCCTGATCGATCGGGACGGCATCCAGTTCAAGGGCGCTCGTCAACGTCGCCAGTCGCCGATCGCGGGTGCCGACGTCCTGCGCGGCCAGGACTCCAGCCCGAAGCTCCCCGATCGTGACCACCGAGATCGCCAGCTGGTCCGGTAGGAGCTCGAATCGACCCGCTCGGCCGGACTCGGCCGCGATGAACACACTGGTATCGGCGAGACCGGAACTCATCGGAGTGGCAGGTCATCCGTCGTATCCGGCGCCAGCTCCCGAAGTTCAGCCCGCAGGCCCGCGTCCGCCCGGTGGGCGAGGACCCTGCGAACGAAGGCATCCCGAGCCATGAACCTGGCGCGGCGCACGACGGGCTGCAGCGTGGCCACGGGACGACCATCCACGGTGATCGTGATCGACTCGCCACCTTCGACCCGGTCGAGCAGCGATCGAGTGTTGTTGCGCAGATCCCGCGATGCGACGTCGCTCATGCGACGACTGTAGCACACATGCGACACACGTGGCGCACGGAACGGGCCGCCCCACCGCCCACACCGTCCGTTACGCTCCATCGATGGCTGTGGGCACGCTCAACGACGACTTCGAACGGCGGTCCTTCTGGCAGGCGACGATGCCCGCGCTCCCGGACCGGAGCGGACGCCCATTGCCGGACGGTGCCGACGTCGTCGTGATCGGTGGCGGGTATGCGGGGATCAACGCTGCGCGCGTGCTCGCGACGCGCGGGGTGGCCGTCACGCTCCTCGACGCGCACACGCTCGGTTGGGGTGCGTCCACGCGGAACGGCGGCATCGTCCACGCCGGCTACAAGTGGAGTGCCAAGGACCTGATCCGGCGCCACGGTGACGACACGGGTCGCGCGCTGTACCAGGAGACGCTCGATGGGTACCAGACGGTCAAGCGGCTCATCGACGAGGAGGCGATCGACTGCCAGTTCCGCGAGGTGGGGCACCTCGAATTGGCCTACGCGCCGGCTCACGTCCCCGAGCTCGAACACGCCCGCGACGGGCTGGCCTTCGTCGGCGTCGAGAGCACGATGGTGCCGCACGAGCGGATCCGCGAGGAGATCGGCTCGGATGCGTACTTCGGGGCGCTCGCCGTGGAGGGGAGCGGCCTGCTCCACCCGGGTCGCTACTTCGTCGGCCTGGCCGAGGCCGCGGCACGGGCCGGCGCCGACCTGCACGAGGGTGTGCGAGCCCGGACGGTCCGGCGCCAGGGGGACGGCCGCTTCGTGGTGGAGACGGATCGCGGCGCCATCCACGCCCGCGACGTCTTCGTCGCGACCAACGGGTACACGGATGGGATCCTGCCCTCGATCCGGCGCCGGGTCATCCCCATCGGGAGCTACATCATCGCGAGCGAGCCGCTCCCCGAGGACCTCGCCCACGAGCTCTCGCCCAAGGGCCGGGCGTTCTTCGACACGAAGAACTTCCTGTACTACTGGCACGTGTCGGCGGATCGCCGGATGATCTTCGGCGGGCGCGCGAGCTTCATGCCGACCTCGGTCGACCACACCGCCGCGATCCTGCACAAGGGGTTGCTGGAGGTCCACCCACAGCTCGCCGACCATCGGATCGAGTACGCCTGGGGCGGCAACGTCGGCTTCACCCACGACCGGATGCCGCACGCGGGCCGCACGAAGGACGGCGTCACCTATCTCGTCGGGTGCTGCGGGACCGGCGTCGCCCTGATGACCCACATGGGTTCGCAGGTGGGGGAGTGGCTCGCCGGCGGCGAGGCGCCGGCCCTGACCCGACTCAAGTTCCCGATCGTGCCGGCCCCCTACGAGGGCCGGCCGTGGTTCATGCCGGTCGTCGGCGAGTGGTATCGGTTGAAGGATCGTCGTGCCGCGAGGACGCGCGCCAAGGCATAGTGTCCGGAACGAAGACGTCGTCAGCGTCGCCACACCGGTCGATCACAGAAGGAGTCACGGACATGTCGGATCCCACGGCGGACCTCCTGGCGACCGTTCCACTGTTCTCGGGGCTGGACAAGAAGCAGCGCGAGCGCATGGCCCGGGACTTCAAGGAGCGGTCGATCCCGGCGGGCACGGTCATCATCCGTCAGGGTGACGAGCACGGGATGGGGTTCTTCATCCTGGTCGAGGGGGAGGCCACCGTCGCGGTGGACGGGACCGAGATCGATCGCCTCGGTCCGGGCAGCTACTTCGGCGAGATCGCCCTGATCAGCGACCGCGTTCGGACCGCGTCCGTCACGGCGGCGACCGATGTCCGGGTCCTGGTGATGATGCTCACCGACTTCCGCGCCTTCGTGCGTGGCGACGCGGACGTCGCCTGGAAACTGCTCGAGCACGTGGGGATGCTCCTCCACAACCGCTGACGGTCACGGCGGCCGGCAGGGGCCTGCGCCGAGCCACCGTGTCCGGGCCGTCTTCCGGTCAGATGCTGCCAGGGGCAGCACGCGACGACCAGGCACGGCCCGATCGGCGTCCGGCGCGGCATCCGACGGTCATGTGCCCGTCATCTGCTTGGCTCACCCTGCAGTTGACGGATCGATCGCGGCGCGTGATGGCGGGGACAGCATCTGACGAGAAGCGACTGGCATCGAGCGTCCGAGGGCCATCGGACTGGCCATGCAGCGGCCGGGCGCCGGGCTCGGTCAGATCTCGAGCGCGAGGCGGCGCAGCGTCGCGAGCAGATGGTCGATGTCGTCCTCGGTCGCGAGATAGTTGACGATGCCGGCACGGAGATAGGTCGAGCCGCGCAGGCGCGTCGTCGTCAGCCAACCGTCGCCGGACACCTCGAGTGCGGCCTGAAGGGCGTCCTGGTGCGCGTCGAGTGCCGCGCCGGACATCGAGCGCGACGCCTCGCGGCCGCCTGGAAGATGCCTGAAGCAGACCACGGACAGGTCCGGCTCGGCCGGGACGGCCTCGAAGTCGTCCGACTCGGCGCAGCGTCGGGCAAGATGGGCGGCGAGGTCGTCGTTGGCGTCGATCAGGCGGCCGAATCCACTCGTCCCGAGGTGCTTCCACGACATCCAGAGCTTGAGCGCGCGCCACCGACGCGTCCCCTCGAAGCTCAGCTTGTAGAAGTTGAGCTGATCGCCGGGTCCATCGTGATCGTCCCCGGGGTCGCCCGACGAGCCGCCCGACGAGCCGCCGGCCGCCGCACCGCCCGCCGCGCCGCTCGATCCGCCGCCGGCACCCTCGCCGCCACGGTAGTACTCGGGCGAGCGCCCGCCGAACCCGACCGCCAGGTGCGCCCCGTCGCGCACCAGCAGGCCGCCGATGTCATAGGCCTGGAAGAACCACTTGTGGGGATCCATCGTGACCGAGTCGGCGCGGTCGAGATCCGACACGCGATCGGCGTCACGCGCGGACAACCGGACGCCGCCCCCGTAGGCGGCGTCGACGTGCAGCCACAGGTCCTCCGCCTCGGCGATGTCCGCCAGCTCGCCCACTCGGTCCACGGAACCGGTGTTCGTGGAGCCGGCGACGGCGGCGATGGCGAAGGGCGTGAGGCCGGCCGCTCGATCACGCTCGATCGCCTCGGCGAGGGGAGCGCCACGCAGACGGAACCGGTCGTCGGTCGGCAGGACGACCAGGGTGTCGGACGGGAAGCCGAGCTCGTCGAGGGCCCGTCCGATCGAGAAGTGCGACTGGTCGCCTGTGTAGACCCGGGCGCCCTCGAGGTCGCGCCCCCGGGGCGGCCGGCCCGTGTCCAGCAGTCGACCGAGGTGGACATCGCGCGCCAGCAGCATGGCCATGAAGTTGGCCATGACGCCGCCCGAGGTCAGGAGTCCGAACGAGCCAGGCCCATAGCCCACGAGCGCGCACAGCCAGCCGATGACCTCCTCCTCGACGAAGGCGCCCGTGGGCCCCGCGTGCCAGACATCGATGCCCTGGTTGGTCACCTGGGCCAGCAGCTCGCCCATGATCGACATGGGCAGTGGCGGCGGCGTGAAGTAGCCGAACTGGCGCGGGTGCTGCGCGTTCATCTGGGCGGCCGCGAGGCGCGACTCGAACTCGTCGAGGACGGCGCGCGAGGTCGTCGGGTGCTCCGGGGCCGGCGCCGGGCCCCGTGTGGCACCGTCGGTCTCGCCGAAGAAGTCACGGCGGGCGACGTCGTAGCCGGACGGGGCCCCCATGGCTCGGACAGCGGTCTGGTCGAAGAGGAAGTCGAGGGCGGCGGTCCACGTGTCGAGGCCAAGGCGTTCCAGCGCGACGCGGGCCGACGCTTCGTCGCGGTGGCCGATCAGGGCGGGTTCGGGATGCCAGGCGAAGCGCTCGAGGAAGGCGTCGGGGTCGTGCGGCGGGGGCATCGAGCGATGGTAGCGGGCCGAGCCGTCCCGTATCGTTGTCGGCATGACAGACGACGCCGCCCGCGACTGGCTGGACGTCCACCTTGCGCCGCTCAGCGTGCCGTACGAGCTCTTCCCGTGCGATCCGGCCCTCGCCGACACCGCCGCCTTCTGCGCCGCGTACGGGTTCTCGCCGGATGAGTCGGCCAACACGATCGTGGTCATCGGGAAGTCGGACCCGCCCCGCTACGCGGCGTGTGTGACCCTGGCGCCGTACCGGCTCGACGTGAACCGGGCCGTCCGCGACCGGCTGGGGACGCGCAAGGCCTCCTTCGCACCGGCGGAGGTGACGGCCGAGCTGACCGGGATGCAGATCGGCGGGGTGACCGTGTTCGGGCTGCCGGCCGGCATGCCGATCTGGGTGGATGCCCGGGTGACGGCTCGGGAGCGGATCGTGCTTGGCGGGGGGTCCCGGTCCTGGAAGGTCATCGCGTCGCCGTCGATCCTGCTGGCGTTGCCCGGGGTAGAGGTCGTGGAGGACCTGGCGACGGACCCTGCGCCGCCGGTCCAGCCCGGGTAGCGCCTCGCTCGCTCGTCTCCCGTAGCATTGTCGGCTGTGACCGACCCCGGACCGACCGCGACCCCCGATCCCGCCGCGCCGACCCCAGGCCCGGTCGTCGCCGACGCCGAACCCACGTCGACCAAGCCGTCCACGCCAGACCCGCGCGCGGACCCGACGCCGCCACGCCCGCCCCGCTCCACCGGCCCGGTCCAGTACAAGGGTGAGGACCTGGAGCCCGAACGCGGCCCCGGTCTCGGCTGCTTCCGGATCCAGCTGGTCGTCTTGCTGTTCCTCATCGTCCTGACGCCACTCAGCGTGGTCTGGCAGTGGCCCGCCGCCGTCAGTGCCGCTCTGCTCTTCATCGTGATCTTCCTGCTGCTGATCACCGGGCAGACGATCATCTTCCTGCTCCGGTTGGTGGCCGCGGATCGACGGGGGCGACGTCGACCGCTGGCCAGTGGCACGAAGACGGTCGGAGAGCTGGAGGACGAGGCCCGCGTCTCGTCCGTCGACGTGGGTCCGGGGAAAGGAGACGCGCCCGACGCGTGAGGCCCGTGCGACAATAGGCGCCGGGTCGCTCGGAGCGGCCGCTCACCGCATGGAGGATCCCGCACGGTGCCGGTGCTCGCGACCTACTTCAGCGTCCGCCGCGGCCGAGACCCGTTCTTCAAGTTCTTCATGCGCACGATCTTCCCGAAGCAGGTGAAGGAGTACGAGGAGAAGTTCGGCATCCGCTTCATCGGCTGGTACAACGTCGCCCACGGCTGGGACTTCGACAACGTCATCCTGCTGGACCTGCCCGACTACGCCACACTGGACAAGCTCGAAGCCGACGAAGGCACCCGCGCGCTCGGCCACCGCGCCGGCGAGTGGATCTTCGAACGACACCACTCGATGTTCCTGCGCGAACGGATGGGACCCGATCTCGAGTACCACCCGTAGACCCGACAGCACGGAGGCGACCACATGGCTAGCCACAACGACCTGCTCGGGGAGCTCGCGGGAGACGCCGCCCTGGAGCGGTCCGACTTCCTGGTCCAGTCCACCGAGCAGCTTCGGAAGTTCCTCGATCGACACCGCGAGCGCATCGCGATGATCGGCGGCCTGACCCTCATCGACGAGGAGCCCGACTACTTGTCGGTCGCCCCGGACCTCACGTTCCGGAGCCGCAGCCGATACCTCGACGACGTGACCGGCGAGTGGGTCAGCGAGACCGAGGTCATCGAATCCGCCGCGGAGCTGGTCGAGCTCTACAACCCGGCCGACATCTACGCCGCATTCGGGGAGGCGGCTCGCGAGGCGGCCGGCCTGGACGCCGAGCCGACGGCCGAGGGCGACCTCATGGAGGTCGCCGGCATCTCGGCGGTCGAGACGTTGAGTGGCGGTCTCAGTGAGGACCCATACGCCGCCGCCGCCGACTCATGGGCGGCCGGTCAGAGCCAGGAAGCGCCGCTCGACGCGGACGATGACGAGCAGGCCGCCCACCGCCTGTACGACCTGGCGCTGGAGTACCAGGAGAACAGCCAGCGCAGCGAGGCGCGCCTGCTGGAGCAGTTCGAAGGCCAGTCGGCCGCCCTGGTGGCGGTCATCGGCGACCTCGTCATCGTCGATGACGAGGATGAGCGGCTGGTCCTCACGGCCACGGGCCGGTTCCGCGCCGAGGTCGTCCCCGAGGACGCCGACGGCCTCTGGCGCAACCTCGAGACGACCGACGAACTGGTCGAGTTCTACGACCCGACCGATGTCTTCGGCGACCTTGCCGACGCCCTGGCCGAAGCCTTCCCGTCCGTCGCCCCAGAACTGGCCGGTGCGACCGACGCCGACGATGCGGGAGGATCCGAAGCCGTCGACGCCGACGATGGCGCCGCCGCCGACGCGGCCGAGGACGACCGCACAGCGTGACCATGCGGCTCACGGCTGCGGAGCTGGTCGAGAGCCGGGAGATCCTGCCGGGCCAGTGGCTGCAGTCGTACCACGCCCCCGCGCTAGCGACCGGATCGCGGGCCGGGCAGTTCATCCACGTCCGGCCGGGCGACCTGTCCGGGATGGTCCTGCGACGACCGTTCTCATTCAACACGACGGATGTCGCGACCGGGATCGTCACGATCCACTTCCGGGTGATCGGCAAGGGCACGGACTACTTCACCCGGCTGCGCCCCGGTGACTCGATCGACATGCTCGGGCCGCTCGGACGGCCGTTCGAGGTGGACCCGCGCTCGCAGAACCTGCTGCTGGTCGCGGGCGGCCTCGGGATCGCCGGGGTCCGGATGCTGGCCGACGAGGCGATCCGCGACGGCCGGCGGGTCACGCTCCTGTTCGGGGCGGCCTCCGCCCGCGACGTCTACCCGTCGAACCTGCTCCCGGACGAGGTCGAGTACGTCGTCGCCACGGATGACGGCTCGCTCGGCCACCACGGCTATGTGACCGACCTGATCCCCGAGTACGAGACCTGGGCCGACCAGGCCTTCGCGTGTGGGCCCGCCGGCATGCTCCGCGTCCTGGCGGGCCTCGCCGCCGGGCGACGGGAGCGCCTGGGCGTCGCCAAGCTCGGGCGCAAGCGTGGGGCAGGCAAGGCCGACCCGCCGGGATCGCCGTCCGCCCGCCGGAAGGCGTTCCTGCAGGTCTCGATGGAACAGAACATGGGCTGCGCCGTCGGGGCGTGCCTGGGCTGCGTCGTCAAGAGCACGAGCGGTCCACCGCTGCGGGTCTGCCGCGAGGGCCCGGTGTTCGCGTCGGATGAGCTCGATTGGGAGAGCACCTGGCGATGACGGGGCCGGACGCGTCCACGCCAACGACGGTGGTCGACCTGACGGTGGACCTGGGCCGCGGCTTCGTCCTGCCCAACCCGATCCTCGTCGCGTCCGGCACGTTCGGCTACGGCATCGAGTACGGCGACGTCGTGGATGTCGACCGGCTCGGCGGCATCTGCTGCAAGGGGACGACGCTCAAGGCCCGGATCGGCAACCCGACGCCGCGCGTGACGGAGACCCCCGGCGGGATGCTCAACTCGATCGGCCTCCAGAACCCGGGCGTCGATGCGGTCATCGCGAAGTACAGCCGGACCTGGACGACGTGGCGGGTCCCGATGATCGTCAACGTGGCCGGCGAGTCGGTCGAGGACTACGTCGAGGTCGCCCGGCGACTGGACGGCGTCCCGGGCGTCGCCGCCATCGAGCTCAATATCAGCTGCCCGAACGTGGGGGCCGGCGGGCTGCAGTTCGCCATCGACGCCGGTGCGGCCGGCGAGGTGACCGCGGCGGTTCGAGCCGCGACCGACCTGCCGCTGCTCGTCAAGCTGTCGCCGAACGTGGCGGACATCCGGCCGATCGCGCGAGCCATCGAGGACGCCGGCGCCGACGCGCTGACCGCCATCAACACGCTGTCCGGGATCGCGGTGGCGCCCGGTCGCACGCGCCCGCTGCTCGGCAACACGTATGGCGGGCTGTCGGGACCGGCGGTCAAGCCGGTCGCCCTGCGGATCGTCTTCGAGGCCGCCCAGGCGGTGAAGATCCCGGTCGTTGCGATCGGTGGCGTCACCGACCTGTCCGACGTGCTCGACTTCCTCGCGGTCGGGGCCGTCGCCGTCCAGGTCGGGACGGCGCTGTTCGCCGATCCGACGCTGCCGGTCCGTCTGGTGGACGAGCTCGAGGCCGAATGCGTCCGCATCGGCGCCGCGAGCTACCGGGACCTGATCGGGACCGCCCTGCCGAAGCGACCCGGCGCGCCGTCCGTGAAGGGCGTCGAATATCGCCCGTGACCCGTCGGTCAGGGCATCATCGACAGCGTCAGTCCAGACCGGGCCTTCGACCAGGTCGCGGAGGTGCGCCGCATCGATCCGCACGCGTTCGCCGACCCATCGTCCAGGCCCGCGTAGACTTCGGGCGTGACGACCATCAAGCCCGCCCTCGACATCGCCGCGCGTACGGCGGTCGCCGCCCGCACCGAGGCGCTCTTCCGTTCCTCGGGCGCGTTCCGCGAGGGCCACTTCCTGCTGAAGAGCGGCCGACACGGCGATGCCTACGTCGAGAAGTTCCACGTGCTGTCGGATCCCGCGGCGACCAGCGAGCTGTGCGGGTTCTGGGCGGCCCACGTCCGCGATGACGCCGGAGCGCCCACCGTCGACCTGGTCGCCGGACCGACGACCGGTGGCGTCATCCTCGCGTTCGAGACCGCGCGTCAGCTCGGCGTCCGCTCGATCTTCGCGGAAGAGGTCCGCGAGGAGGACGGCTCGTCGCACCGGGCCTTCCGCCGCGGCTTCCACATCGAGCCGGGCGAGCGGGTGCTGCTCGTCGACGACATCCTCACGACCGGCGGTTCGCTGGTGGCGATGCTCCCCGCGGTGGAGGCGATGGGCGGCGAGATCGTCGAGTGCGTCGTGCTGGTCGACCGGAGCGGCGGGCGGGCGACCCTGACGTCCCCGACGACCGGCCGCACCTATCCGCTTCGCTCGCTCTGGCAGCTGGACCTCCCGACCTACGAACCGGGCGAGGCGACCTGTCCGCGATGCGCCGACGCGACGCCGCTCTACGCCCCGGGGAGCACCGGGACCGGTCCCGCCCCCACGAGCGCGGCTCCGGCCTGATGGAGCCGCGCTTCCGGAACTACCTCGTCCTCGCCGCGGTGCTGTTCATCGGGCTGGCGACCGCGATGGCGGTCTATGTCGCCCGCCCGGGGCAGCGCGACGCGAACCAGCCACCGGACGCGTCGAAGGTCGTCGGCCTGGTCGTGCGCGTGGATTCCGAGGGGCTGACCGACGTCCGCAGTTTCGCGCTCCGGGCGGACGGCGACTCGGACATCCTGTTCTCGCTGGAGCGACTCCAGAACGGCGCGCAGTTCCCGCCCGGCCACCTCGTCGAGCACCAGGCGTCATCGCAACCGATCGTCGTCTGGTATGAGGCCGACGGGGGGATCTACTACGCCCTGTGGCTGGCGGACGCGGAGCAGACGGGCTGACGACGCCCGCGATCAGGGAGCGCTGATCGTCGCGAGGATGTCGGCCAGCTCACGATCCGAGATGGCCACTTCGTACGAGCCGCGCACGATCCCGTCGCGGTCCACGGCGAACATCCACGGCTCGAAGAAGAGGCCCCACTCGGTCGTGGTCTGGGCGGCCTGCAGGTTGCCGCTGGCGTCCAGCTTCGGGGTCAGTTGGCCGGCGATCTCGGCCTCCTCGAGCTGATAGGGCTCGACATTGATGAACGTCACGTCCGGGTTCGCCGCCGCGACCGGCTTGAGCCGATCCAGCGTGGGCCCGCACTGGGCGGTCGCGCAGAACTTGGGCGTGGCGAACACCAGGAAGAACGGCTCGTGGGCCTTCAGTGCGTCCGCCACCGAGGTTTCGTAGAACGCCGGCTCCGGGTGCTGGTCCGTGGAGATCCGCCAGAGCTCGCCGCCGACGTCCTTGAGGGTGGGGGACTTCGAGGCCGGGGCCGGTTCGCCGACGGCGACCCACGGGGAGTCGTCGTGGACCTCGAACAGGACGCGGGTCGTCTCGGCCGGGGAGCCGGGCGCTTCCGTGGTGAACTCGACGCCCCACTGGCCCGCGTCCGGCAGCGTCACGTTCGCGATGTACATGCCGCGCTCGTCCTGGATCGTCCAGATGAACTCGCCATCGACCGTGGCGACCGGCGTGTCGGGGTCCTTGCCCAGGTCGTAGAACGCGGCGGACACCGTCCGATCCGGGGCGCTCACGTCCCGCTGGTCCTTGTCGAGGAAGAGGAAGAGGATGCGCGCGGGCCCGCAGTTGATGTAGTTGGAGACGAGCAGCGGCGTCAGGGCCGGCGCCGTCGCCGGGGGGCCCCACGCGGTCAGGTCGTCTGCGGCCGGAGTCGGGGCCGTGGGACAGGTCGCGCCGGCGGCGGGGGAGGTGGCGGTCGTCGCTGCCGGCGTCGCGCTCGAGCCGGGCGATGCCGGGCCGGCGCAGGCGGCGACGACCAGGAGCGCGCCGAGGAGGCTCGCGCCCCTGAGGATCCGTGGCATGCCGACAATGTACCGCCGACGCCCGGAAGGCGCCGCCGGGTCGGTCGGACCGCACGTGGTCCCCCTGCTGGTCGCGCGCGATAGAATGGCGCCCTCGTGACGCGCTTCCAGAAGCTTGCCGCCGTGACCCTCGTGACCGCCCTCGTGCTGGTCACGCTGGGCGTCATCGTGCGGGTCACCGATTCGGGTCTCGGGTGCCCGGACTGGCCGTTCTGCTACGGCAAGATCCTGCCGCCCATGGACGACTACAAGGCCTGGCTGGAGTGGATCCACCGGACGGTCGCGGCGGTCATCGGCGTCCAGATCCTCGCTCTGGCGGTCCTGGCCGTCCTCGACTACCGCGGCCGGCGCTCGATCATCCTGCCCGCCTTCGGGGCCGTCCTGCTGGTCGGGTTCCAGGCCTGGCTGGGTCGGGAGACGGTTCGTCTCGGGAACAGCGGCGAGTCGGTCACGGCCCACCTGGCGAGCGCGATGCTCCTGGTCGGGTTGCTGGTCTACCTGACGGTCCGTCCGGCGTATCCGGCCCGCCTGACCGGCGGCGCCAGCCAGCGCTTCACGTTGCTGGCCGGATTCGCGGCGATCGCGACCTATGCCCTCCTGCTATTCGGATCGCACGTCACCGCCACGGCCTCCGCGCTCGTCTTCCCCGATTGGCCGCTGATGGGCGGCACGCTCCTGCCCGCCATCACCGACGTGACATCGGCACAGGTCCTGCACCGGTACGTCGCCGCCGCCGTCGGTCTCATCGTCCTCGCGGTGGCCGTCATCGCCTGGCGGACGCAGCGGGACCACCCGACGCTGGTCCGGCTCGCCATCTGGTCCGCGATCCTGTTCGGGATCCAGATCGTCGTGGGCGGGCTGCAGATCCTCACGCAGCTATCCGGTTGGGCCCAGGTCCTGCACCTCGCGCTCGGCACGATCATCTGGTCCATGCTCGTCGGACTGGCGTTCAGCAGCTACTACACCGCCCGTGCGACCGTCCCGGCCGGATCCGGGCTGGGGTCCGCCGTGGATCCGGACCAGTCCGGGGCCGCCGGTACCACGCCCGGTGAGCGGAGCCGCGGTGACAGCGTCCGCGCCTACATCGCCCTGACCAAGCCACGGATCATCGAACTGCTGCTCGTCACGACCGTCCCGGCCATGGTCCTGGCCACGCGCTTCGTCCCGGGCACGGCCGCCGACGGCGGCACGGACTGGGCGAGCTGGGGCGTGCTCGTCTTCTGGACGCTCATCGGCGGCACGCTCGCGGCCGGCAGCGCCAATGCGATCAACTGCTACCTGGACCGCGACATCGACCTGCTCATGACCCGGACGCGCCGACGCCCGCTGCCGGCCCACCAGGTGGAGCCGGAGCGGGCGGTCGTCTTCGGCTTCGTCCTCGGGGTCATCTCGTTCGCGCTCATGGCGTGGTTCGTGAACCTGCTGGCCGCGTTCCTGACTCTGCTCGCCATCGCGTTCTACGTCGTGGTGTACACGATCATCCTCAAGCGGGCCACGCCCCAGAACATCGTCATCGGCGGAGCGGCCGGTGCCCTCCCGCCCGTCATCGGGTGGGTCGCGGTCACCGGCCATATCGGCATCCCGGCCCTGCTCCTGTTCGCGATCGTCTTCTACTGGACGCCGCCGCACTTCTGGGCGTTGTCGCTGCGGATCCGCAAGGACTACGCCGCGGCCGGCGTGCCGATGCTCCCCGTGGTCAAGGGCATCCCCGAGACGACCCGCCAGATCGGCCTGTACACGATCCTGCTGGTCGCCGTGTCGCTCGTCCTGTGGGCGGTCGCGCCGATGGGGATCATCTACCTCGGGGCGGCGATCGGTCTCGGGGCCGTCTTCCTGTGGCAGGCGTACGCGCTCTGGAAACGAGGGTCGTCCGAGGCCGATTCCACCGTCGGTGCCATCGCGCTCTACAAGTACTCGATCAGCTACCTCAGTCTGCTGTTCGCGGCGGTCGCGCTCGACGCCCTGGTCCTCATCCGGATCTAGGCCTCACTCACCGAGGACGCCCTCGGCCTCCAGCCGGGCGCGGCGTCGCCGGCCCACGCGGTCGTCGCGATCCACGAACCGCAGGAACACCTGGATGACCGGTCCGATCCCGAGGGCGAAGACGACCGTCCCGAGCCCGATCGTCCCGCCGAGCGCCCAGCCGATGACGAGCACGATGAGCTCGATGGCCGTCCGCGCGCGACGGATCGACCAGCCGAACCGATGGTGCAGGCCGGTCATCAGGCCGTCGCGCGGCCCTGGACCGAGGTCCGCCGACAGGTAGGTCGCGCTGCCAAGGCCGATGACCAGGACGCCGCCGACCATCAGCAAGAGCTGCGTCGGGACCGTATCGGCGGTGGGGATGACGGCGATGGCCCAGTTCGTCGATGCGCCGATGAGGACGACGTTGAGGAGCGTCCCGAGTCCCGGCCGTTCGCCCAGCGGCCACCACAGGGCGAGGATCGGGATGCCCAGCAGGATGCTCACCGTACCGATCTGGATCCCGAGCTGGTCGGCAAGACCCTGGTGGAGCGCCTCCCATGGCCCGAGCCCGAGTCCCGACTCGACCATCATCCCGATGCCGGCGCCGAACAGGACGAGACCGACGAGCAGGCCGGGAAGGCGCGGCAGGGCCCCACGCAGATCGAACCGTTCCCGCATCAGCCGGCCCGACGGAGGTCGGCGAGCAGCGGGTCGGCCGTGAGCGGACCGCCGAGGAGGTCGCGCAGCAGGTCCGCCGGCGAGCGCGAAGCGCCCGGCGCGAACAGGGCCTCCGCGACCCAGGTGAACCAGCCCGGATCGCCGTCCCACCACGGGCCGCGGACCTCGTGGATCCGGGCCCGGACCGCGGCCGCGACGATGGCCGACAGCGCGTAGTTGGCGAGGTAGCCGGGTGCCTCGATGAGCTGGCCCCGGACGGCCCACCACGACCACTCCGGGTGGGGGACGATGCCGAGGCCCTCGTCGGTCAGCTCGGACCAGACATCGTTCGGGCGGCGCTCCGGGTGCCGGTGCAGCTCGATCTCGAACAGCGCCCAGCACACGTCGAGCATCACGCTCCCGTACCGGTCCAGGAGGGCGTCGCGGGCGTCCGCCGCGTCGCCGAGCCAGCGACGTTGCCAGGCGGGTTCCGTCACGTCCCAGCCCAGGATGTCGGCCGTGGCTTCGAGGAACGCCGCGGACGACATCGGGTACTCGCTGAAGGCCGGTCGGGTGCGGAGGCCCGCCGCCGCCAGCGCGTGGCCGCTCTCGTGGAGGAGTTCCTGGAGGTTGCCGATGCCGCCTTCCGCGTACGTGGCGAAGACCCACGGGGGCCGACCGCGCCATCCGGTGGGGGAGACCGGGTCGGGCTCCAGTCCGGTCCCGATCGTGAACGCGACGGGGATGAGCGGGCGACCGTCCCGTGGCAGGACGTCGTACCGGATGTCGAGGTCGGCCGGCGCCGCGCCAAGGGTGGCGAGGTACGCGTGGTTCAGCGGCAGCAGTTCGTCCTGGTGGACGAGCCGGTCCAGCCGTCGGCCGGCGGCGCCCACCGCGAACCGGTAGTCCCACGGCTCGAGCTCACCCGGACCCATGACCGCCCGCCACGCGCGCAGGATCGAGCGGAACGTCGCCTCGGCGCTCCCCGGCGGCATCCCCAGCGCGACCGCGTTGGCCTCGATGGTCGAGCCGTGCTCGGCCCAGCGGGCGGCACTCGCCCGGACGAGGCGCCGATACGGGCTGTGCTCGCCGCCGTCGCCGTCCACCGCCCGCCAGACGGGCACCATCGCTTCGAAGATCGCGCGACGCGCCGCCGCATCCGGCTCGCTCCCGAGTCGGCCGAGCGCCGTCAGCCGGTCGATCGTCTCACCACCGACCCGGATGCTCGAGGCCGCCTGGCCGTACCGCCGGTAGACCGAGGCACGGAGCGATCGGGTCGCGGGGTCCTCGTCGCTGCCGCCGCCGATCGTCGGGACGGCGCCCGGTGTCGGCTCGAGTTCGTCCAGCCACTCGAGGGCAGCGCGCATGTTCTCGACGGCCGCTCGGTCGTTCGAGGCCGTCCCGGCCGGACCCGTGGCTCGAACGGCTGCCGTCAGCGCGTCATCGAAGGCGCGCCGTTGGCGTCGATAGCGCCCCGCCAGGGCCCGTGTGGAGCCACGAGCCGGGTCGGCGGGTTCGCCCCTGGTCCGGGCCACGACCAGGTCGCCGAAGGACGCGAGCAGCCCGGCGAACGCCCGCTCTGTCGCGTCGATGCCATCTCCCGCCATCGTCGGAGGATACGCGGCGGGTCGGGCGACGCGGGGTCCTCCCTGTCACCATGCGGGCATGGAGATCCACTTCCTCGGCGGCGCGACCACCGTGACCGGGTCGCAGTTCCTGCTCGTCACGGATCGGGCCCGCGTCCTCGTCGACTGCGGCATGTTCCAGGGCAGCCCCAACGAGTCGATCCGGAACCGGATCCCGTTCGACTTCGAGCCGTCCGAGCTGGACGCCGTCCTGCTCACGCATGCCCACCTGGACCATTGCGGCCTGCTGCCGGTCCTCGGCCG
>CAZOHT010000007.1:0-110325 GCA_964579825.1 uncultured Anaerolineaceae bacterium | reverse complement strand
CGGGCATCGGGTCCCCGCTGAAGCCGGACCCGGCGCGAGGCGTGATGAGATGCAGTGCGTCGTAGTCGGTATGCCAGTGCCCGCCCACGCGATCCGTCGCCTCGAAGCAGTCGAAATCGTGACCGGCCTCGATCAGCGCGCGCATCGCGGCCAGGCCGGCGGCACCCGCCCCGATGACGCAGTAGCGGGGCGTCGAACCCGGGTCGTGGTCGTTCATGGGCCAACCGTAGTCGGAGATATCCAACGTGGTAGATTGTGTTTCTTGAGGGATACCCAAGGTATCCCTGTCTCAGATGGGTGGCCGGTGGACCTGACCCTCTCCCAGCTCGAAGCGTTCGTCGCCACTATCGAAACAGGCTCGTTCACCGCGGCGGCGGACCGGGTGGGCGTCTCCCAGCCGGCCATCGCCGAGCAGGTCCAGCGACTCGAGCACGCGGTCGGACAGTCGCTGTTCGCCCGCCAGGCCCGCGGGGTCCGTCCCACGCGCGCCGCCCTCGACCTGGAGCCGCATGCCCGTCAGGCGATCGACGCCACTCGCGCCGCGGCCGCGCTGATGTCGGAGGCCGACACCGTCGGTGAGGGTGCCGTGGCGTTCGGGACCTTCGGGTCGCCGCACCACTACGGCTTGTCCGCCCTCATCAGGACATTCCTCCACGACCACCCCCGCTCTCGGGTCCGGATCGTCGGGCAGAACTCGTCGTCGACCGCCGATGCGGTGCGGTCGGGGGCGCTCGATGCCGCCGTGGTGGCCCTGCCCATCGACGACACCGGACTCCAGGTCCGGCCGTTGTTCGTGGGCGAGGTCGTGTACGTGTCGGCAGATCGCCGGCACACCCGGCGACCGGTCGCCATCACCGCCCTCGTCGAGCGGCCGTTCATCCTGTACGAGTCGTCCGCCGGCGTCGCGGACCCGACCCGGATGCAGCTGGCGACGCGAGCCCAGGCGGCCGGCGTCCAGCTCCGTCCCAGGATCGAGGTGGAGTCCGCCGACACGGCCCTCGAACTGGCGGCGAACGGCCTCGGCGACACGTACGCCCCGCAGATCCTGCGCGGCTCGCTCGACGCCAGGCTCCTCACCGTGGGGTTCGATCCCCCGCTCGCCGATACATTCGCCCTGATCGTCCGAGCGAACTCGCGCCTGTCCAGGCCGGTCGCGGACTTCGTCGATCGGGTGACGGCCCACCTGCTGGCCAGGATCGACGCGTCGGGCGAGCGATACTGACGAGCACGAGCCGATCCAGACCCACGAGCGAGGACACCGATGTCGTTCCAGGCCTATCTCGACAACATCGAGGAGAAGACGGGCAAGACGCCACGCGAGTTCGTGGCCCTCGCCCACGAGCGAGGCTATGACGAGCCAGCCACCAAGGCCGGCACGATCGTGGACTGGCTGAAGGCCGACTACGGGCTCGGGCGCGGCCACGCGATGGCCCTGGTGTACGTGATCAAGAACGGCGACAAGATCGACTCGAAGCATGTCGGCAGCGAAGGGGTCCATCGCGATCAGTCCGACACGCTGTGGCTGGATGGCAGGGCAACCAACCCGGCGGCGTCATGACACCGCCGGTGTCCGTCCGCTCGCTCTACGCCGATGGCACGCAATACCGGTCCCGTCTGGTCGATGCGGTCCGCGAGCTCACGCCGGCGCAACTGGCGCTCAGGGCGGGACCCGACCACGATCCCATCTGGGCGTTGGCGGCGCATTGTGCGGGCGCCCGCGTGTTCTGGCTGTGCGGCATCCTCGGCGAGCCCGGCGCAGATACCACGCCCTTCCCGGATGCCCTGTCCGGCTTCGGCTGGGAGGACGTAGCGGACCATCCCCGGTCCGCGATGGAGCTGGTCGGCGCGCTCGAGACGACGGGGGCCATCATCGAGCGATGCCTCGACACCTGGACGGTGGACATGCTCGAGGTGGAGTTCGAGCGTCGCTCAGGGGACGTCACCCGGATGCACACGCGCCGGTCCGTGCTGCTACGACTCCTGAGTCACGACGCGTTCCACAGCGGCGAGATCTCGCAGGTGCTCGGTGTGCATGGCCTGCCGGCCATCGATCTCTGGGCGCGCCCGGTCGACTGAGCCGGCGCCCCTCCTCGCTACGCCTGGCCCGGAACTGCGTGGGCCGTGGCGACCCGGCCGATGATGTCCGCCAGCTCGCGCGGCTGCGACCACATCGGCCAGTGGCTCGTCGGCAGGTCGATCCAGGTGATGTCGCGCAGGTCGGCGATACCGGCCAGGAACGCCCAGTCGGGATGCTCCGCCGCATACGTCCGGTACTCCTCGGCACTGAACCCGGTCGCGATGATGGTCGACGGGATGTCTCGACGGGCATCGTTCGTGAACTCGTGGGCTTCGCGGATCAGGCTCGCGGGGACCGGGATGGCGCGTTCCCGGAACGTCGCCAGCTGCGCCTCGCTCAGCCCGGTGAGGTTCTCCTCGGCCTGGACGTCCTCCCAGACCATCGGCTTCTCGACCCCGTCGAAGTCGGGGTCCAGGGCGCCCTTGCCCGGCGCGGTATCCACGTAGACCATGGCCGCGATCCGATCGGGGATGAGGTCGCTGGCCGCATAGCCGGAGAACCCGGTCGCGCTGTGGACAGCCAGGACGACCGGCACCTCCTTGGCGGTCACGGCGTCCACGATCGCCGCGATATGGTCCGCCAGCGAGATCGTCGATCGGTCGGTGCCCGCGGACTCCAGTCCGGGCAGGGTCAGAGCCGTGACGTCGTGGCCGTCGGCCCGCAGCATCGCCGCGACCTCGTCCCATGCCCAGGCGCCGAGCCAGAATCCGGGGACCAGGATGATCGGTGCGCTTGCCATGTCGTCTCCTTCGTCGGGGGCGGGTCAGCCGGCGTCGATGACGCAGAATCGATTACCTTCGGGGTCGGCCAGGATGACGTAGTCGGCGTCGGCCGGGCGCTTCTCCCAGTGGATCTCGGTCGCACCGAGGTCCACCAGTCGGCGGACTTCGGCGGCCTGGTCCTCGGCGTACAGGTCGAGATGGATGCGCGGCGGCACCTGGACCGTGGAGCGGACCCGGTCGAGCGAGACGTTCGGACCGACGCCGTCCTTCGGATGGAGGAGCGCGAAATCGCCGGCGTCGGACTCGCGCGCGAGGTAGTCGAGGGCGGCCGTCCAGAACGCCGTCTGGCATTCGAGATCATCGACGCGGATGACGATGGACCCGACACGGAGCATCGGCCCACTCTAGCGGCGCGGTGCGGCGTCGGCCATCCCGGAACCCCGCCCTATCGATCGGCCGGCTCCGCTCCGAGTCTGAAGTCCGAGTCACCGGCCGTGACGAACCACTGGCTCCGGTCGAACGCCGGGCGATCCGCCTGGTCGCCCTGGTAGACCATGAAGCGCAGGGGCGTGCCGGCCGACCGATCCATCGGCCGGCCCCGATCGTCCGCGGCGACGCGGATGAACCCGGCCGCGCGGAACGCCAGGTCCAGGCCGGGACTCAGGGTCCGACACGTGATCGCCGTGGTCTGGCGGACCTCTGGCAGGGCCGTGACGTGGCCCAGCAGCGGCAGCACCCATCGTGGGGACGCCAGGAAATCCACGATCGACAGCATCTGGTGGTCGTGCCACGGTTCGACCCGGGTGACGACGTAGCCGCGGACCTTGCCGCCCGCGACGAGGTAGTGGCGGGTATCGCGAGTCGGGTCCGGGACCGCGTCGAATCGCCAGGCCAACGCGCGGTGATCGCGCACCGCGATGACCGGGTAGCGCTTGCTCGCCGACGCCCACACGCGGTCCACCCGCTCGTCGAACCGGTCGATCCGCACGAGGCGGGTCCCCATCATCCGGGTGGCCAGCGCGGAAGCCAGCCTCGTCGCGGCCAGGGCCGGTGCCACGATCGCGGTCGCCGCGGCGGCCCGTGCGCCGCGGAGTCCGGCCTGGCGAACACTCCAGCCGACGTCGTGCGGTCGCACGTAATTGGGGATGTCGCCGAGGTCGCGCCACCCACCCCGCAGATAGGCACGGTACGCCGCTTCGGAGATGCTGAGGGCCACGACCAGCCCGCGACTGCCGGTCATCGCCTCGGTCAGCGCGGGACCGATCCCGCGCAGGCGCCACTCCGGCTCGACCATCAGGTCCACCGCCCAAGTGGCGCTCAGCAGCGCGTCGCCCTCCTTGAGTCGGAACGGGATGCTGCCCTGGCTCCCGACGATCGCGCCGTTACGCCGACAGATCCAGGCAGCGAGGTGCGCGTCGGGCGCCTCGGGATCTGTCGCGATCTCGGGATCCGCCGCCAACCAGTCCAGCCAGGCCGGATCGGCCTGCCGGGAGTCCGCCCCATGGTGACGTGCCTGGAAGGCGATCCAGTCGGCCCGATCGTCGGCCGTCAGCGGTGCCACGCCGACCCTGGCGCGGTCCGCGAACGACGGCATCAGCCGTCGGCCTGGGCCGGCTGGATGAGGAGCGCTTCGCCCGACCCGCGGGCGGCCGCGCGCCGCTTGCCGGTCATGTCGCGCAGGACCCGATCCACCTGGTCCAGGCTGAGGCCCATCCCCTCGGCGATCGCCTCGCGCGGGATGTCGTGCTCCTGGGCGTAGAGCATGAGGTCCACCTGGCCGAGCGAGATCCCGAAGTAGAACTCCTCCTGCGTCTGCGGGAGGCTGTACGTGTCGGTGCTCGGGACCGCCGACCGGATCGATCCGTCCACCCCGAGATGTGCGGCGAGCGCGAACACCTGCGTCTTGTACAGGTGGGCGATGGGCTTGACGTCGGCCAACCCGTCCCCGCCGCGCACGAAGAACCCGAGCGCGTACTCGAGGTGGTTCGGCGTCCCCAGGACCGCGTAGTTGCGCGTCTCGGCGTGCGTGTACTCGACGAGCTTGCGGACGCGCTGCTTCATGTTCGTCGCCGACACGACCTGGAGGTAGGCGTCCGGTGGCATCCGGCGCGTCTGCTGCCCGCCGGCGCCGTCGTCCACGACGAGGTTGAAGTACGGCACGCGATCGGTGTCCATCACCTCGCCGGCGAGCGCCACCTTGGCGCGGTAGCCGTCGGGCAGGTCCGGGAAGACCCGGCGAACCGCCTCGTCTCGGCGCCGAAAGCAGCCGAGGGCCTCCAACGAGGCGTCGATGTCCTCGAGGATGACCTCGACACCCAGGCGACGCCCGTACGCGGCGGCCCGCTGGGTCGCGTCGTCCGGCGTATCGCGGTCCGGCATGAGCAGGGCGACGACTCGCTCGGACCCGAGCGCGCGGACCGCGAGGGCGATGCACAACCCCGAATCGATGCCACCACTCAGCCCAAGGACGAGGCCCCGGCGCTTGAGGTCGCCGACCTGTGCGCGGAGGGTCGACGCGATCCTCGTCGCCTCGGCCTCGAGGTCGAGCTCCAGGACGGATGGGCCGAAGGTCGTCATCGGGCGAGCCCGCTGACGAAGGGCTCCCCGTCCGGATGCCGTTCCGCGATGCGCGGCGTGACGACGTCGAGTCGCGCGCGCGCCGCCGCGGCCTCCGTCGCGAACGACCCGAGGAATCGCTCGCCCCACACCTGCAGCGTCACCACCCCGATCAAGGCCATCTCCTCCCGTTCCCCCGGCATGCGTCCGGCTGCCTGCCGTCCGCGCGCCACGAGGTGACGGACCGCATCTTCATCCAGCAGGCCGATGCGTCTGATCGCCTCGTCTGACAGGAGCGACTCAATGTACGCGCTCGGAGCGGTGCCGAGAAGGGCCCTCGACATCGGGGCCCGGAACGGCTGCTTCGGCCGGTCCCAGATCTCACGAGGGAGGACCCGCGAGGCGGCGCGTCGAAGCACCACTTTGTCGTCGAGACCCCGCATCTTGTGCCGGTCCGGCAGGGCCATCGCGAGCTCCACGACGTCCGGGTCGAGGAACGGGTAACGCAACTCGACGCCATGCCCCAGCCCCACCCGGTCGCCCTGGGCCGCCAGCAGGTAGGACGACATGAACGTCTCGACCTCGATCGCCTGGGCGCGTGCCAGAGGCGACCAGGATGCCCAGCCGTCGGGCAGCTCCGCCTCGACCGCTCGGTACGACGCCTCCGCCGACCCGGCCGCCTGGAGTGCCTTCGAGAGGACGCGCGTCGTCCACGCGACGTTCTGCCAGCGCGGCATGTGCGAGAAGAGCGGCGCGTCCGGCCGGTCCAGGCCCTGCCCGAAGAACGACTTCCAGAACGGGCTGCGCCTGGCCCGGTCCCGGCCGATCTCGGGGTGGATCCGCCCGAGGAGTGCCGGTCGCATCTCGGATGTCGGGTCGTGAGCCCAGAACCGGCGGACCCGATCCTCCTTGAAGATCGAGTAGCCCGCGAACCACTCGTCGGCGCCCTCGCCGGTCATCGCCACCTTGAACCCGGTCTCGCGGACGAGCCGGGAGAGCAGGTACATGGGGACCGGCGCGGTCCGCAACAAGGGCTGCTCCGCGTGCCACACGACGTCGGGCAGGGCGGTCTGGATGTCCGCGCCGGTGACCATGACCTCGTGGTGCTGCGTGCCCAGGACCGCGGCCATCCGCCGTTGGGCGTCCGTCTCGTCGAACATCGGGTCCTCGAAGCGGATCCCGAACGTATCGAGCCGGCCCTCGTGGGCCTGGCGTAGCAGCGCCGCGATGAACGACGAGTCGAGGCCGCCGCTGAGGTACGCCCCGACCGGCACGTCCGCTCGCAGGCGCAGCCGGACCGCGGTCTCCAGGCCGGCCGTCAGGCGATCCGCCGCGGCGTCGAGCGACTCGACCGACTCGTCCGCCGCCCGACGGCCGTCACGCGCGGGCGGGAAGCGCATGGACCAGTACCGCGACTCGGTCCGGCTCAGCGCCGCGTCGAAGCGGACCGCGGATCCCGGCCGGACCTGGCGCAGGCCGTGGAACACGGTGTCCGGGGCGCTCGGCGACCAGCGCACGAAGGTGTCGATCAGGCCCTGCGCATCGGGCGCCGGGGCGATGCGACCACCGGCGAAGATCGCCTTCGCCTCCGAGGCGAACACCACGGTCCCGCCCACCTCCGCGTAGTGGAGCGGGTGGATGCCGAGCCGGTCGCGCACGAGCCACAGGTCGGCCGTCCGGCGATCCCACAGGGCGATGGCGAACTGGCCGTTGAGGCGCGTCCAGGCATCCGGCCCGAACGCCTCGTAGGCGTGGACGATGACTTCGGAGTCGCTGTTCGTGGCGAACCGGTGGCCGCGGGCGATCAGGTCGGCGCGCAACTCGACGTGGTTGAAGATCTCGCCGTTGTGGACCATCCACACGTCGTGCCGCTCGTTGCAGAGGGGCTGGAAGCCACCCTCGATGTCGACGATCGAGAGGCGCGTGCTGGCGAGGCCGATGCGCGGGCTCACGTACAGTCCGTAGCCGTCCGGGCCGCGGTGCTGGAGCATCGCCGCCATCGAGACGATCTCGGACTCCTTCACGGCATCCGCCGTCGGACGGGCATACGCCCCGCTGATCCCGCACATGGGCTAGGCGAGCTCGGTCCGGCGGATCTTGCCGGACTCGGTCCGGGGCAACGACGCACGCACCTCGACGAAGCGCGGCACGAGATGGCTCGGCAGCCGGCGTCGGCAATGGCGTCGGACGATCGCCTCGTCCAGCACGGCACCTGGGCGCGGCACGACGAAGGCCTTCACCGCCTGGCCGTCCAGCTCGTGCGGGACCCCGATCACCACCGCCTCTGCGACGCTGTCCAGCTCGTACAGGACACCCTCGATCTCGCGTGGGGCCACCTTCTCACCACGCGTCTTGAACACGTCGTCGGTCCGTCCGACGTAGTACAGGAAGCCGTCGGCGTCGGCCCGGAACTGGTCGCCCGTATGCAGGACGCGATCCTCACCGAGCGGCCCCGGTCGAAGGGCGTCGGCGGTCTCCGCGGGCCGGCGCCAGTAACCCGGCATCACCCCGGATCCGCGGACCACGAGCTCCCCTACCTCGCCGGGCGCGGCACGGCGACCATCCGGCAGCTGGACCCACGCCTCCATGTTCGGGATCGCCATCCCGACCGAGCCGGCCTTGTCGTGCAGCCGGGCCGGATCCAGGTACGACACCCGGGTGCACTCGGTCAGGCCGTACATGCAGAAGACGCTCGCCCGAGGGAAGGCGGCCTGGAGCCGTGGGATGAACGGCACCGGGAGGTTGGCCGCCGCGTTCGTGAGATAGCGGACCGCCGACAGGTCCAGGTCCGCGAGATGGGGCAAGCCCAGGATCGCCGAGAACAACGACGGCACTCCCGGCAACCCCGTCACCCGGTGTTCCACGATCCGGGCCATGACGTCGACGGGAAAGACGAACGAGCGCTCGACGAGGACCGCGTAGCCGACCTGCGCGCCGACGAGGACCTGCTGCATCCCGTAGCCGAACGACATCGGCAGGATCCCGGCGACGACATCATCCGGCTGGTTCCCGAGATAGGCGGCGATCGATGCGGCACTGCTCCGCAGGTTGCGGTGGGTGAGCATCGCGCCCTTCGGCGTGCCGGTGGAGCCCGAGGTGTAGATGATCGCCGCGAGGTCGGCATCGATCCTGCGGGCGCGCGGGTGGATGGCGTCGCCGGACGAAGCGCTGGCGGCCAGGGCATCCAGGGTCAGGTCGCCGGCCAGGCTGCCTGGGCCGTCCCAGACGACCGCCACCACGGACTCGGACGCGGCCACGGCCTCGCCGGCGACCGCTCGCAAGGCGGCCGTCGCGATGACGACCCGGACCTCGCAGTCTGCGAGGACGAAGGCGAGTCGCTCCGCGGTGGTGTCCGGATTGAGTGCCACCACGACGGCCCCCGCCTTGAGCACGCCGTAGAGGGACGCGACGAACGCCGTCGAGTTGGGCAGGACGATCGCGACGCGATCTCCGGCACGCACACCCAGGTCATCCAGGCCGGCCGCGATCGCGCTGCTCCGGGCGTCGATGCCCGCGAACGTGTGGGACTCCCCGTCCGCGATCAGGAAGGTCGAGTGCGGCGACCGGCGAGCCCGCTCCTCGAGCAGTTCGTGGACGAGGTTCACCCGACGGCTCGGTCTCCCGTGCCGGCGGCCGCGAGCTTGCGGGCGACGAACCGGGCGATCCGCCCGACCGAGTCGAGGTTGGCGGCCGTCATGTCATCGTCCTCGAGCTCGATGCCGAAACGGACCTCGAGATAGGTAGCCAGCTCGACGATGCCAGTCGAGTCGATCGTGCCCGACTCGAGCAGCGAAGCGTCGTCCGCGACGGACCCCACGCCGAGCAGGAATTCGTCGAGCAGGTAGACGCGCACGATGTCGGCGATCTCCGGCTCCGACAAGCGGGTCTCGATCCCTTCGTCTGAGGTCAACATCTCTCTCACAAGGTGGGGCGGGTCCGTATGGTACCGGTCCTGGTACCCCCGCGACTACGGGTCCAAGCACGACTCTGGTGCATCGGTGCCATCACACACCACGTGGCTTGCGCGTCACGAAACCGGTATCTGCGGCATCCTTCGGTGGTCGCGTACCCACCCTAGGAGTCCGTCCCCCCTTGTCGTCCGCCTCTCGACCCCTGCCCGCCGGCCGTCCTCGACGGTCGGCCGCTCGCACCAGCCCCACCACCGCCGGCTGGCTCGCCATCATCGGCTTCTTCTTCCTCGCCGGCCTCGGCGTGATCGGGGCCGTCTTCACGGTGGCGGGCTACGTGTCGCTCGCATCCGGCCTGGAAGACCCCCAGACCCTCACGCAGATCCCGCTCGCGGAGCAGTCGATCGTCTACGACCGCACGGGCACGATCGAACTGGCCCGCTTCGGAGAGGACCAGCGCGAGGTCGTCACGTTCGACGAGATCCCGCCCATCCTGCTCGACGCGACGACGGCGGTCGAGGACAAGACCTTCTGGGAGAACGCCGGATTCGATCCGGTCGCCATCATCGCGGCCGCGGTCGACTCGTTCCGCGGGAACGGCCGGGGCGCATCGACGATCACCCAGCAGCTCGTGCGCAACCGGCTGCTCGACCCGGAGCTCGTCCAGGACCCGGATCGAACGCTCGAACGCAAGCTCAAGGAGATCATCCAGTCGATCCGTGTCACCCAGGCATTCCCCGGTGAAGCAGGCAAGCAGGAGATCATCACTGCGTACCTGAACCAGAACTACTACGGCAACCAGAGCTACGGGGTGAAGGCTGCCGTGGACTCGTACTTCGGGATCCCGCTGGCCGACCTCACCCCGGCCCAGGCCGCGATCATCGCCGGTCTGCCGAAGTCGCCGTCCAACTACGACCTCGTCCGCAACGCCGTCGAACGCTGTACCGCCGAGGTTCCCGAAGGCGGCGAGTGCCCGACGGCCGCCGTCGAGTCGGTCGTCCCGGCCGACACGACCGTCGTCGAGCGCCGGAACCTCATCCTTGACCTGCTGGCCGAAGGGCGGACGCCGATGTCCGGCGACACCTACACGGCCGCCCAGTTCCGGGCGGCGACGAAGGACGAGGTGCTCCTCGCCCCACAGACGACCCCGCGCTGGATCGCGCCGCACTTCGTCTGGGCCGTCCTCGACGAGCTGGCGGTCAAGCTGTGCGGGGAAGGCGAGGCCACCTGCGACACGCTCGCCCAGGGCGGCCTGCGGGTCACGACGACGCTGGACACCAAGCTCCAGAAGGTCGCCGAGAAGTGGGTCAAGGCGGCCACGATCGTGCCGCACACCAAGGACCCGGAGGCGACCGCCAAGCGTCTCGGGCTGACGTACGAGCCATGGATGGCCAACCTGCGCGACAAGAACCTGCGCAACGGAGCCCTCGTCGCCCAGGACTACGAGACCGGCGAGATCGTCGCGTATGTCGGCAGCGCCGACTACTACGCCCGAACCAGCCGCCCGGAGTTCCAGCCGCAGTACGACGTGGCCGGCAAGGGCTATCGCCAGCCGGGCTCCGCGTTCAAGCCGTTCAACTATGCGGTCGGCATCGACGACGGCGTCATCACGGCCGGGACGATGATCATGGATAGCGTCACCGACTTCGGGGGCGGCTTCACCCCGAACAACGCGGACCGCCTGGAACGTGGGCCGGTGCGCGCCCGGAACGCCCTCCAGTTCTCGCTCAACATCCCGTCCGTCAAGGTCGGGGCCGTGAACGGCACGGACCACCTGTTCGCCAAGGCCAAGGCCTTCGGCATGACCTTCCAGACGGACACCTCCGATGCCGGCCTGGCCCTGGCGATCGGGACCCAGGAGGTACGCCCGGTCGACCTCGTGTCGTCGTACGGGACCCTGGCCAACGGTGGAACGGCCATCGGCCACACGACGATCCTGACCATCACGGACACCAAGGGCGTCGATGTCATCGATCCGTACGTTCCGCCCGCCGGCGAGCAGGTGATCAGCCCCCAGGCCGCCTGGATCGTCACCGACATCCTCAACGGCAACACGGTCCGGAGCATCAACCCGTTCTGGGGCAAGTTCGCCATCACGGGCCCCGACGGCCGCCGGCCGGCCACGCTCAAGACCGGCACGAACAACGACACCAAGGACCTCAACGCCTACGGCTACATCGCGCCGCCGACGTCGGCCGGCCGGGCCGATGGCGCCTACGCGCTCGTCGTGGGTGCCTGGAACGGCAACAGCGACAACACCCGCGTGTCGAGCGAGGCGGACCCGCTGTTCTCGATCGACGTCACGACCTACGTCTGGCAGGGCTTCATCAACGAAGCCACGGCCACGTGGCCCGAGACGAACTTCAAGCGCCCGGCCGAGGGCCTGACCAAGGTGGCCATCGACCCGTTCACCGGGATGCTCGCGGACCCGGGCAAGGACTCCGTCGAGGAGTGGTTCATCGTCGGGACCGAGCCGAGGGATCGCCTCGCGCCGAACGTCTGTGGCGCTGCGGTCCTGGAGGTCACCGGCATCGAGCGCGGCCACGACACCTGGCTGGAGGCCGACCGGGACTGGATCCGGCGCGCCGAGCGGGGCCCCGGCGTCGCGGGTGGGCCGGATCGCACTCGCACGAGCTTCTTCTACAACAACGGCTTCAAGCCGTACGGATCGTCCTGGGGCGCCATCGTCATCAAGACCTCGGGTTGTGGTGAACCCAGCCCGTCGCCGACGTGCTACGTCGTCCCGACGCCCGACCCAAGCGGGCTGATCCCGTCGTTCGAGGTCCCGTCGCCGTCGGCCTCAGGCGAGGTCGTGGCCCTCCCCTGTCCGACCCCGTCGCCGTTGCCGTCCGAGTCCCCGTCCGAGTCGCCCTCGCTGGAGCCGCCGACACCGACGCCGGACGCGACGCCCACGCCGACCCCGGAACCGACGCCGACCCCGACGCCCACGCCGACCCCGGAACCGACGCCGACCCCGACCCCGACGCCCTCGCCCTGAGGCCGGCGGTTCGAGCCAGGCGGGGTTTCCGCTAGCATCCCCGCGTGATCATCCGACTCGAGGGTGTCAGTGTCCGCCGGTCCGGGCGGACCATCCTCGGCCCGCTCGATTGGGTCGTGAACGCCGGCGAGCGGTGGGTCGTCCTTGGTGCCAATGGCTCGGGCAAGTCCACGCTGCTGTCCGTCGTCGACATGGCCCTGTGGCCCACGACCGGACGCGTCGAGATCCTGGGTGAGCGCTACGGCCGGATCGACGTCCGCGAGCATCGGCGCCGGATCGGCCTGGCCGGGAGTGCAGTCGAGGCATCGTTCCGCGACGACCTCCCACCCACCGACCTGATCATGACCGCGCGTCACGCGGCCACCGAGCCCTGGTGGCACGACTACTCCGACGACGACCGTCGGCAGGCCCAGGACCTGGCGATCCGGTTCGGGCTGGGGCACGTCATGGATCACCCGTTCGCGTCACTCTCCGCCGGCGAGCGCCGTCGCACCTCCATCGCCCGAGCCCTGATGCCCGATCCCGAGCTGCTGCTCCTGGACGAACCGACGGCCAGCCTGGACCTCGGCGCCCGGGAGACCCTCCTGCTGGACCTGACGACCCTGGCCGGGGCCGCGGACCCGACCGCGATCGTCCTCGTCACCCACCACGTCGAGGAGATCCCGGCCGGATTCGATCACGCCCTCGTCCTGCGCCAGGGCGCCATCGTGGCGAGCGGGGCCCTCGACGACGTCCTGACCGACGCGACACTCTCCGAGGCGTACGGCCTGGCGATCCAGGTCGAACGGCGGGACGGCCGGGCGACGGCACGCCTCCGCCCCGGAGCGGACGCCCAGGACGCCCGATCGCAGTCGTACAGTCGTCGCGCCAAGACGTAGCCGACCACCGAGAACAGGACGCCCCGGCGAACGTCAGGTGCCGCCGACGACGTGGGCGCGGTCAAGCTCGTCGACGCGGGTCGTCCCGAGCAGGGCCATGGCCTTGACGGTCTCGAGTCGCAGCCCATCGACGGCCGCGGTCAAGCCCGCCTCGTCCCCGACCGCGAGGGCATAGAGGAACGGCCGCCCGAGGAACACGGCGCGGGCGCCGATCGCCAGGGCCGTCACGACATCGACCCCATCGCGAACGCCGCTATCGAGGTACACCTCCACACGGTCCCCGACGGCGTCGACGATGGGGCCGAGCGCGTCGAGCGACGCGATCGCCCGGTCGAGCTGCCGGCCGCCATGGTTGGACACCCAGACACCGGCGACGCCATGCTCGACCGCCAGCCGGGCGTCGGCCGGGGTCAGGATCCCCTTGACGATCAGCGGGAGGTCCGACCACGTCCGGATCGCGTCAAGGTCGTCCCACGTGAGCGCGGCATCGATCAACCCGGCCAGCAGCTCGCCCATCGGCTGGCGATAGTCCACCCGCCCGGCGAAGTTCCCGAATTCCCCGGGCGCCTCGAAGCCGTTGGCGATGTCCCGTGGACGATGACCGTCGCCCGGCACGTCGACGGTCACGACGAGCGCCGTGTAGCCGGCCGTCACGGCCCGCTCGACGTGGGATCGGGCGATGCCCCGGTCCCGGTTCACGTACAGCTGGAACCAGCGCAGCGCGTCAGGAGCCGCCTCGGCGACTTCCTCCATGGACCGGTTCGACAGCGTCGAGAGGACGAACGGCAGGCCGCTGGCGGCCATCGCACGAACGCTCGCGACTTCGCCATCGGGAGCCACGATCCCATGCAGGGCCGTCGGGGCGAACCCGAACGGTGCGGCGATCCGGGCACCGAGGACGGTCGTCCCGGTGTCGACGGCCGAGACGTCGACGAGGATCCGTGGCAACAGGCGCCGAGACCGGAACGCCGCCTCGTTCGCGGCCAGCGTCGTCTCGCTCCATCCACCGCCCGCGATGTAGTCGAAGCTGGCGGGCGGCAGGATCTCGCGCGCCGCCGATCCCAGCGACGCCAACCCGACGTGTGGCCAGGGTCCTTCCATGCCCGAAGCCTATCGGACGAGGACGATCCGGACGTGGCTGACATGCGAATGTCATAGGGAGGAGGCACGATGCCCGCATGACGACGACATCCGCAGACCCGGCGGCACCGACGGCGCTCGCCGGCGGCACGCATCAGGTCCACCCGGACGTCCGTGCCGCCGTCGGCGGTGCCGTCTCGGCGCTGGCCGCGCTGGGCGTCTCGGAACTGATCGCCGGGATCCTGCCCGGCGCGACCTCGCTCGTCGCGGCCGTGGGCCAGGTGGTCATCGATCTCCAGCCACCGGGCGCCAAGGACGTCGTCGTCGCCCTGTTCGGCACGAACGACAAGCTCGCCCTCGAACTCGTCGTCGTCGCGGTCGCGGCGGCGATCGGCGGGATCCTCGGGATCCTCGCGCGTCGGCGGTTCGGCCTGGCCGCCCTCGGGTTCGCCGCCTTCGGCGTCCTCGGCGTCCTCGCGTCGCTGGGCGACCCGCTGGCCAACCCCGCCATCGTCGCCGTCTCGGCCGCCGTCTCGGTCGGTCTCGCGCTGTGGCTCCTCGGCTGGTTCCTCGGGCCTCGCCCGGCGGCCGCGGCCGCGGGCGTCGCGGCGGCCATGCCGGACTGGTCACGCCGGACCTTCCTCCTTCGATCCGGCGCTGTCGGTGCGGGCGCGCTCATCGCCGGCATCGGCGGTCGACAGCTCCTCGAGCGCCAGCGCGTGGCACCCAGCGGCGCCGCGGCGGCCATCCCGCCGGCATCGGAGACCGTCCCCACCCTGGCCGGCGGGGCGGACCTCTCCGGGTCGATCCCGGACCTGACCCCGATCGTCATGCCCAACGAGCGCTTCTACCGGATCGACACGGCGCTCCTGACCCCGAGTGTCGACACGAGCGTCTGGACGTTGCGCATCCACGGCCTGGTCGACCGCGAGATCACCCTGACCTGGGACGAGTTGATCGCGCAACCGCTGTTCGAGCAGTACGTGACCATCGCGTGCGTCAGCAACGAAGTCGGCGGCAAGCTCGTGGGGAACGCCAAGTGGACCGGCGTCCGGCTCCGACACGTCCTGGAGATGGCCGGCGTCCAGGCCGGTGCGACCCAGCTGGTCGGCCGGTCGGTCGACGGCTGGACCGCCGGCATGCCGATGGCCTGGGTCATGGACCCATCGCGCGAACCGATGATCGCGGTGAAGATGAACGATGAGCCGTTGCCGCCCGTGCACGGCTTCCCGGCCCGCCTCATCGTCCCCGGTCTGTACGGCTACGTGTCCGCCACCAAGTGGCTGTCGGAGCTCGAAGTGACCACCTGGGAGGCGTTCGACGCCTACTGGATCCCGCTCGGCTGGTCCAAGGAGGGACCGATCCTTACCCAGGCCCGGATCGACACCCCGAAGAGCGGTGCGACCGTGTCCGGCCGGGTCCCGATCGCCGGGGTCGCCTGGGCGCCCGACCGTGGCATCGAGAAGGTCGAGGTGGCCATCGACGATGTCTGGCAGGAAGCGAGGCTCTCCTCGCCGATCGCGGATTCGACCTGGGTGCAGTGGGTGGTCGAGTGGGACGTGACCCCCGGCGACCACACGATCATGGTCCGGGCGACCGACGGCAACGGCGAGACCCAGACCGACCAGCGCACCCCGCCGGCCCCCGACGGCGCACGAGGCTGGGACAGCTCGCGTGTGCGCGGGGCCTGACTCGGGTCCGTCGTCCTGCGGCGAATCGAGATAGAGTCAGGGCATGCCCCGACGACGCTACCTCTTCGATCCCCCTGAGCGATTCGTGGCCGGCACGGTCGGCGAGCCCGGGCACCGGGCCTTCTTCCTCCAGGCTCGCGACGGTGCGCGGGTGGTGAGCGTCCTGCTCGAGAAGGTCCAGGTCGCCGTGCTGGCCGACCGGCTCGGCGAGTTGCTCGACGAGCTCGAACGCCGGGGCGTTCCCGAGGCCCTCGCGAGCGCCGCGGATCCGGCGCCGGGCGCCGGCGATACGGGCCCGCTCGATGAGCCGATCAACGAGGCGTTCCGGGCCGGCTCGCTGACCCTCGGCTGGGACGGCGGCGCGTCGCGGATCCTCGTGGAGGCGCGGGCCCAGGACGAGAACGGCGAGGCCATCGATCCCGACGACGACGATGACGAGGACGAGGATGGGCCGGATCTCCTCCGCGTTCGGATCTCGGCCGCCGACGCGCGCGCGTTCGTGTCGAGGGCGACTCGCGTGGTCGCCGGCGGTCGGCCGCCGTGTCCGCTGTGCGGCCAGCCGCTCGACCCGCAGGGCCACATCTGTCCGCGCAAGAACGGTCACTACGTCAACTGACCCGACCGCCATGACCGGCACGGGATCCGAGGACCAGGCCGACGCCGGCGACATCCTCGGGTTCCTCCGTGCGGCCGACCTCGAGATCGTCGGGCGGATCGTCGAGTCGTCCAACAACGCGATGCTCGTGACCGCGACCGTTCCCGGCCAGGTCGGTGCGAACGACGGGGACCCGGTCGTCCTCCACGCGATCTACAAGCCGACCGTCGGCGAGCGACCCCTGGGTGACTTCCCGGATGGCACGCTGGCCCATCGCGAGGTCGCCGCCTACCTCGTCTCGGAAGCCCTCGGCTGGGACATCGTGCCGCCCACGGTGTTGCGCGATGGACCCTTCGGCGAGGGCATGGTACAGGCGGTCGTGGACGCTGACGAGACGGTCGACGTCGTCGAGATGGTCCTCCACGACGATCCGCGCCTGCGGCGGATGGCGACGTTCGATGCGATCGTCAACAACACGGACCGCAAGGGCGGCCACATCCTGCCGGTCGACGGCGGGCGTCTGATCCGTGGCGTGGACCACGGTGTCTGCTTCTCGATCGAACCGAAGCTGCGGACGGTGCTGTGGGGCTGGCGCGACCAGCCGTTCGAGGCCGACGAACTCGAGGGGCTCACGCGGGTCCGGGCGGCGCTCGCGGCGCAGCTGGGTGCATCCCTGCGCGATCTGCTGGCCGACGACGAGGTCGACGCGACGGCCGGACGGGTGGACGCGCTCCTCGCCGCCGGACGGTTCCCGCTCCCATCGGAGACCTGGCCCGCCATCCCCTGGCCCCCGTTCTGAGGTCCGGCGCGGTCGATCGGGCCGCGCCGCGGGCGCGACGGCGCGTGACGGTTCGACTCCCGCGCGCCGACCGGGTCGGGCACGATAGGCGCACGCAGGAGGTCGCCATGCGGCGCTGGAACGGCTGGAGCGAGGAAGGCGTCGACGCGCACCTGTCGGACCGCGCGCGCGACCTGCTGTCCCAGCTCGTCGGGCCGGGCGCATCGCCGCGCGACGCCTCGCTCGCGGACGTCGTGGCGGGCGTCGCGCCTTCCCGGCTCGGCGACGAGTCGGGCTGGACGACGGACGCCGAGGATCGCGTCCGCCACGCCCGGGGCCAGAGCCTGCCGGACTGGATCGCCTTGCGCTCGGGCCGGCTCGGCGCGGTCCCGGACGCGGTGGCCCGTCCGCGCTCCGCCGAGGACGTCCGGGCGATCATGGCCGCCGCCGGCGGGCGGGGCGCCCGCCTCATCCCGTACGGGGGCGGGACGAGCGTCGTCGGCGGCGTCACGACCCACCCGGGTGACCAGCTGATCGTGAGCGTGGACCTGGCCGGGATGGCCGGGCTGCGTTCCCTGGACGAGACGAGCGGCCTGGCGACGTTCGGTGCCGGGACGCTCGGTCCGGCGATCGAGGCCGCGCTGGCGCCGACCGGTCGGACGCTGGGTCACTTCCCGCAGTCGTTCGAGCGATCGAGCATCGGGGGCTGGGTCGTGACCCGGTCGGCCGGCCAGGAGTCGACAGGCTACGGGCGCATCGAGGCCCTGTTCGCGGGCGGTCATCTCGAGACCCCGAGCGGGCCACTGGACCTGCCGCCGCATCCCGCCTCGGCAGCCGGGCCGGACCTGCGCCAGCTCGTGCTCGGTTCGGAGGGCCGGCTCGGGATCCTGACGGACGTCCTCGCCCGAACGACGCCGACCCCCCAGGCCCAGCGCACGAACGCCTTCGTCATGCGCGACTGGGCGTCGGCGCTCGCCCTCGCCCGCACCCTTGCCCAGCGACGCCTGCCCCTGTCCATGGTCCGGGTGGCGACGCCGCTCGAGACGGCGACGACCCTGGCCCTCGCCGGCGAGGGACGATCCCAGTCGATCCTGCGTCGGTACCTCGGCCTCCGGGGGGTCGGGCCGGACCGCGAGCGCTGCCTCGTGCTGATCGGCCTGTCCGGGAGGACAGCGATCGTGGACGCCGCGGCCGGCGAGGTCGCCCGTGCGGTGCGGGATCTGCGCGGCGTCGGGACACCGGGCGTCGGCAAGGCCTGGCGACGCGACCGCTTCCGGGCCCCGGACCTGCGCGACACGCTCTGGGCGGCCGGCTACGCGGTCGACACCCTGGAGACGGCCACGGACTGGACGACACTCCCCGACCTGGCCGTGGCCATCGGTCGAACGCTGCGCCACGGGCTCGACGACCTCGGCGAACGCGTCCATGCGTTCAGCCACCTGTCGCACGTCTACCCGAGTGGCTCGAGCCTGTACACGACGTACGTCTTCCGCCTTGCACCCGATCCGGACGAGACGCTGGAGCGCTGGACGCGGCTGAAGCGCGCGGCCAGCGACGTGATCGCCGCACATGGGGCGACGATCAGCCACCAGCACGGCATCGGGACCGACCATCGCCCGTGGCTCGCGGCCGAGAAGGGCCCGCTCGGGATGGCCGTCCTGGCGTCCGTCGTGGACCGGCTGGACCCGGGTCACCTGATGGCCCCGGGCGTCCTCCTGCCGGATGTGTCGTCGTGAACGACGACCAGCTCCTCGCCATCGATGTCGGGACGCAGAGCGTCCGGGCGATCGTGTTCGACCCGACTGGGACCGTGGTCGGGCTGGCGAAGATCCCGATCGAACCGTACGTGTCGCCTCGGCCGGGCTGGGCCGAGCAGGACCCCGAGCTCTACTGGCGCTCGATCGGCCAGGCGTGCCGGCGCGTCCTCGCCGAGCCGGGCGTCCGGCGTGAGGCGATCGCCGGGTTGACCCTGACGACCCAGCGCGGCACGGTGGTCGTCGCCGACGAGGCCGGGGCCCCACTCCGGCCGGCCATCGTGTGGCTGGACCAGCGCCGCCAACCGGACGTCCCGCCCATCGGCGGCGCCACCGGCCTGGCCTTCCGCGCCCTCGGTGTCCGGGACACCGTCGCCGCCTTCGCCGCGGACTGCGAGGCCAACTGGATCCGGGCGAACGAGCCCGAGACGTGGGGCGCCGTCCGCCACTACCTGCTGCTATCGGGCTTCCTGACCCATCGGCTGACCGGCCGGTTCGTCGACTCGAGCGCCGCCCAGGTGGGCTATCTGCCGTTCGACTTCAAGCGCCAGCGCTGGGCGGACGACGGAGACTGGAAGTGGCAGCTGGTCCCGGTCCAGCGCGACTGGCTGCCCGAGCTCGTCCCGCCGACCGGGCCCCTCGGCGAGCTGACCGACGCGGCGGCCGAGGCGCTCGGATTGCGGGCCGGGCTCCCGGTCATCGCGGCGGCCGCCGACAAGGCGTGCGAGGTCCTCGGGTCCGGGGCGATCACGCCGGAGGTCGCCGGTATCTCGTTCGGGACGACCGCGACGGTGAACACGACGCTGGCCCGCTACAAGGAAGCGATCTCGCTGGTGCCGCCCTACCCGGCCGCGATCCCGGGGTGGTACTCGCTCGAGGTGCAGGTCTATCGCGGCTACTGGATGGTCGAGTGGTTCAAGCGCGAGTTCGGCCACCACGAAGTCGCCCTGGCCGTGGCCCGTGGCGTGGCGCCCGAGACGCTCTTCGACGACCTGGTGCGATCGGTCCCCGCGGGCTCGATGGGCCTCACCCTGCAGCCGTACTGGTCGCCGGGCATCAAGATCCCGGGGCCGGATGCGAAGGGGGCGATCATCGGCTTCGGCGACGTCCACACGCGGGCCCATCTCTACCGGGCGATCCTGGAGGGGCTCGCCTACGCGCTGCGGGAGGGCGCGGAGCGAACCGCCGGTCGGACGGGCATACCGCTCACCTCGCTACGTCTGGCCGGCGGCGGGTCGCAGAGCGAGGCGGCCGTGCAGCTCACGGCCGACGTCTTCGGGTTGCCCGTCGCCCGCGCCCACACGCACGAGACATCCGGGCTTGGCGCGGCGATGGACCTGGCGGTCGGGCTCGGGTGGCACGCGGACGTGCCGGCCGCGGCGGCCGCGATGGGACGGATCGGCGAGGTCCGCGACCCGGACCCCGCCACCCACGCGATCTACGACGACCTGTACCGGAGCGTGTATCGGCCGATGTACGACCGGCTCAAACCCCTCTACCGCGAGATCCGACGGATCACCGGCTATCCACCGGCGTAGCCGGCGGGACTACTTCCCGAACAGCGCCCGGATGCTCGGCTGGTTCAGGTAGTACAGGATCGCGCCATCGATGCCGACGGAGATGAGCAGGCTGACGATGCCGTTGTTCGCCAGGAAGAACGTCGCGACGGCCATGATGATGCCGAAGCCCGCGACGGCCACGCCCAGCGGCCAGCCCCATGGCTTCAGGGTCCACAGCGCCCACGCGAGCGCCAGGCTCAGGCCGGCGAGGGCCAGGATCGCCAGGCCGAGGATCGCGCCCGCCCCTCCCGCGATCGCCGCGCCGAGGGCCATCACGCCGAAGCCCGACAGCAATCCGAACACGCCGCTGATCCCGGCCAGGATGCTCAGGATGGTGATCCCCGTAGGTCTCGCTGATGCGGGTGCAGTCATCTCGTTCGGTACCTCCGTGCGATCCGAGCTCGGCCTTGGGCGGCCAGCGTCGTCTCGGGCATCATCGTAGCGACTGGATTCGC
This sequence comes from uncultured Anaerolineaceae bacterium, assembly GCA_964579825.1. Classification (GTDB taxonomy): domain Bacteria; phylum Chloroflexota; class Limnocylindria; order Limnocylindrales; family CSP1-4; genus SPCO01. The sequence goes on along the minus strand of CAZOHT010000007.1, from coordinate 89,274 downwards.
GCTGACAAGCACCTATCGCAGCTGCCGTCGCCATCTGGCATCACCCTGGCGACCGCGGTTCGATTGACAGAACGCCTGTTCTGGGACATGATGGCGACACGTTCGTCGATGACGGCACCGGTCAGAGACCTCCGCGGAGGCTCCCGACGTGCCGCGCGAACGGATCGAAGATCGCGACGCGGGTCCCAGCACGACCCGAAGGCGCGACACACACCGGCCGCGCAGCCGATGGCCTGAACCGCCAGGGCGCGCACCAGAAAGAGCACTTCAGCACCATGATGTCCCGAACCGCCACTGCGTCCATCGCCGGACGTGGCTCCTCCATGCGCCGCCTTCGTCGGCGCGCCGCCGCCTCATCGGCTGCGTATCGTCCCTATTGCGGCACGAACGGCTGCACCAGCTTCCTGGTGATCGACGCCGAGGGCCAGTCCGCCCACTGCCCGATCTGCGGGTACGTCCGCCGCGTCAGCTGACCGGGCGGCCGGCCTGCCGAACGGCGCACCAATCCGAACCGCGAGCTCTCCCGAAGAGTGGGTGACCCCGAGCCCCACCCCCCGGTCCGAGATCGGACCTCGAGACGCAGGAGAGCCCATCCAATGCACCGTCGTATCGCACGACTCCTCAGCCTGACCGCCGCAGGCGCCCTCGCCCTGGCGATCGCGGGCCCAGTGGCCGCGGCCGAGCCGCTGACCGCCGTCGTCGCCTCTGACGCCGGGACCCCCACCGCCGGCGCCGCCTGGGTCCGTGTCCTGCACGGCTCCCCGGATGCCCCGGAAGTCGACGTCTACGTCGGCGCGGACCTCGCCACCGCGGCGAAGGTCGATGCCCTGTCCGGCCTGAGCTTCGGTGACATCAGCGCCTACGCGGAAGTCCCCGCCGGCACCTACGCCATCAAGGTGTGCGCCACGGCCGACGCCGCGATCTGCCCGATCGAGGTCCCGTCCCTAGCCATCGCCGCCGACACCAAGTACACGATCACCGCCTCCGACGAGCTCGCCTCGATCGACGCCAACGTCTTCGTCGACGCTCCGGACGGAGCCGTCACCGACGCGCAGGTCCGCGTCGTCCACCTGTCCGCCGACACGCCCGCGGTCGACGTCCTGCTCCAGGACGGCACCTCGATCGGCATCGACGGGCTGACCTACCCGAACGCGACCGGCTACGCCGTGTTCCCGGGTGGCGACTACGACCTGAAGGTCTGCGCCAGCGCGCCGACCGCTCCGACCGGCACCCTCTGCCCCATCGATCCGGCCGCCCTGACCCTCGTCGCCGGCGAGGAGTACAGCGTGTTCGCCATCGGTTCGCTGGCCGCCTCGCTGCCGGCTGCCACGGCTGCCCCGACGCCCCCGGCGACCGACACCGTCGGTAGCACGACGTCCGATCCGGCCTCCGGCTCGATCGCCTTCGTGATCATCGCCGCCATCGGCGCGCTCTCGTTCATCGGCGGTCTCCGCCTCGTGACGGTCCGCGCCCGCCGCTAGGTCCTCCCGCACCGGCCCGTCCTCCGCGGGCCGTCCCTCCCTTCCTCGGCGATGCCGGCCCATCTCGGGTCGGCATCGCCGCGTCCGGCGTCAGTCGGATGGGAAGGCGGCCTCCAGGCGTTCGGCCTGCACCCCGGCATCGAGGATCCGACGATGCTGACGGGCGGTCGGCGCCTCGCTGTTGACCCGCGCGATCGCCCGGTTCGCCTCGGCCACCAACCTCGCGTGCTCGGCCCTGAGGCGCGCGCGAGACGACTCGGTGTGCGTCGTCGCGGCGCGGACGACCAGCCGGTCCAACTCGTCGAGGAGCCGTCGGGCGTCCTTGTCGGATTCGATCCACGGCGGCGCGATACCGGCGTTCTTCAGCATCCGATGGGCCATCGCCCACTCACCGGCCGCGCTGTCATCCTCGAGGGGGAGCCGCTCACCCTGGTACGGCAGATCGTCGAACGCCCCGGCCTCGGCCGCCTCGCGGATCTGCCGCTCGATCAGGCTCTCCCAGCTGGGGCCGACCTCCCGGCGACCCTGGCTGTCGCGCCGCTCCGGACTCATGGTCCGATCGTAGCGCGCCCGTGACAGGCGAGCTGGCAGGCCGCGCTGCTACGGTTCCCCCGTGCAACTCGCCTCCGACGGGACCCTCATCGTCAGCGCGACGGACCTCGTCGGATACCTCGCGTGCGACCACCTCGCGACGCTCGAACTCGGGCGAGTCCAGGGCCTGTGGGACAAGCCGATCCGCCGGGACGATCCCACGATCGCCCTCATCCAGGCGAAGGGCGACCTGCACGAGGCGGACTACCTCGCGTCCCTGCGAGCCGAAGGCCGGACCGTCGTCGAGATCCCCAAGGACGACCTCCGGACGCCGGACCAGCTCCGAACCGCCCAGGCCGTCACCCTCGCCGCCATGCAGGGCGGCGCGGACGTCATCTTCCAGGCGACGTTCTTCGATGGCCGCTGGCGCGGCCATGCCGACTTCCTGTTCAAGCGCGCGGATCGCCCGAGCCCGGGACTCGGGTCGTGGAGCTACGACATCGCCGACACGAAGCTCGCCCGGTCCGTGAAGGGTGGCGCGATCCTCCAGATGTGCGTGTACGCGGCGCTCCTCGAGGACCTCCAGGGCGTCGCGCCCGAGTGGCTCGAGGTCATCACCGGCGATCGAGTGCACCATCGGCACCGGACGGACGAGTTCTCGGCGTACTTCCGCTATGTGCGGACCCGGTTCGACGCCCGACTCGCCGAGGGCCTGATCGGTGAACCCGCGGCGACCTACCCGGACCCGGTCGATCACTGCCGCGTGTGCACCTGGTATCCGATGTGCATCGACCGTCGCCGCTCCGATGACCACCTCTCGATCGTGGCCGGCATGCGCCGGGTGGATACGGAGCGGCTCGTCACGGCCGACGTGCCGACCCTGGCCCGGCTGGCCGTCCTTCCGCCCGAGCGCCCGGTCGCCGGGATCGGGACCGCCCAGCTGGGCCGGCTGCGCGACCAGGCCAGGCTCCAGCTGCACGAGCGCGTGACCGGTGAGCGCACGTACGAGCTCGTGGCACCGGACCCGGACGACCCGGGTCGCGGGCTCTCGGCCCTCCCGGAACCCTCGCCGTGGGACCTCTTCTTCGACATCGAGGCGGATCCCTGGGCGACCGAGGTCGGTCTCGAGTACCTGCTCGGCGTCGTGGACGAGGTGGATGGCGCGCCGCGCTATCAGGCGATCTGGGGACGGACCCAGGAGGAGGAGAAGGTCGCCTTCGAGCGCTTCATCCGGCTCGTCATCGAGCGTCTGGACGCCCATCCCGAGATGCACGTCTACCACTACGGCGGCTACGAGTCGGGGGCCATCAAGCGCCTCATGCTGCGCCACGCGACGTGCGTCGACGAGGTCGACCGGCTGCTCCGCGGTGACGTGCTGGTGGACCTCCTCAACGTCGTGCGGCAGGGGGTCCGCGTCTCGGTGGAGTCGTACTCGCTCAAGCAGATCGAGAAGTCGTACATGCCTCGTCGGGAAGGACCGGTCACCGAGGCCGGCTTCAGCGTGGTCGCGTTCGAGACCTGGCTGAAGGACGGCGACCAGACGATCCTCGACGGCATCGCCGACTACAACCGCGACGACTGCGTGTCCACCTGGATGCTCCGCACGTGGCTGGAGGATCGGCGCGACGAGGCCGTGGCGCGCTGGCCGGAGCTGCCCTGGACGCGTCCCGCCGCCGATGTGAAGGATCCATCGCCAGCCGTGACCGAGTGGCAGGCGATGGTCGCCACGCGGATCGATGGGCTCACCTCCGACCTGGCCCCCGACGACCTGTCGGCCGGGGCCGAGGCCCGTCGACTCCTCGCCGACCTGCTCGACTGGCACCGTCGCGAGGAGAAGTCGCAATGGTGGCGCTGGTTCGAACTGAAGGACGACTACACGGTCGAGGAGCTCGTCGGTGAACGCGATGCGCTCGGCGGACTGTCCTTCCTCGACGAGCGCGATGGCGAGGGCGTCATGGTCCATCGTCGCTATCGGTTCGAACCCCAGGATCACGGCTTCGACCCGGGCGATCAGCCCATCGAGCGCGAGACGGGCAAGGGGGCCGGCACGATCGTCGCGATCGACGATGTCGGCGGCATCATCGAGCTGAAGCGCAGCCGGAACACGGAGTGGCCCCATCCGGTCGCCCTCATCCCGATGGCACCGCTCGACAGCAAGCCGCAGCGACTGGCCATGCTCCGCGTCGCGGATGCCGTCATCGCGGCCGGGATCGATGGCGACGGGCCGTACCGGGCCATCCGCGACATGCTCCTGCGCGTGCCACCCAGGCGGCGGGATCCGCGGTCCGGGTGGCTCGTCGAGCCGGGCGAGGTCGTCCTCGACGCCGCCCGGCGCCTCGCCCTCGAACTCGACCATGGCGTCCTGCCCATCCAGGGTCCGCCCGGCACCGGCAAGACGTACGCAGCGGCGCACATGATCGTGGACCTCGTCGCGGCCGGACGGACGGCGGCGATCACGGCCCAGTCGCACAAGACGATCAGCAACCTGCTCGAGGCGGTCATGGTCGCCGCGACCGAGGAAGGCGTGCCCGTGCGGGCGATCCAGAAGGCCGGCGAGGATGACGAGCACGTCGGGCACCTCGGCGGCGTCACCCGGGTCGGCGACAACAAGGACGTCGCAAGCGCCCTCGCCGAGCGATCCGTGGACGTCGTGGCCGGCACCCAGTGGCTCCTGGCGCGCGAGGAGCTCGATGCGACGGTCGACGTGCTGTTCGTCGACGAGGCAAGCCAGATGTCCCTCGCGAACGCGGTCGCCCTCGGGACGTGCGCCGCGTCGATCGTCCTCATCGGGGACCAGAACCAGCTCCCGATGGTGACCCAGGGTGTCCACCCAGGGTCGGCGGCGTCGTCCTCCCTGGAGTACCTCGTCGGCGAGGCGTCGACGGTGGCAGCCGACCGCGGTCTGTTCCTCGAGACGTCTCGGCGGCTCCACCCGGACGTCAACGCGTTCATCTCGCCAGCCTTCTATGCGGGCCGCCTGACGACCCACCGCGACACGGCCCGGCGGACGGTCGTGGGCGACGACCGGGTCCTGTCCGGGACGGGCGTTCGCTGGTGGCCGGTGGAGCATCGCGGGAACGGGCCGCGCTCGGCGGAGGAGGCCGCGGTCGTGGCGGACATCGTGGCGGAGCTGACCGCCATGTCGTGGCTGGACGCCGACGCTGTGCAGCGACCGATCCGCGTCGAGGACGTCATCGTCGTCGCCCCGTACAACGCCCAGGTCGCCGAGATCCAGGCCGCCATCGAGCGCCGCCTGGGCCGCCGCGGGAATGTCGGCACCGTCGACAAGTTCCAGGGCCGCGAAGGGGTCGTCGCCATCTACTCGATGGCGAGTTCCAGCCGCGAGGATTCGCCACGCGACATGGGCTTCCTGTACTCGCGCAATCGCCTCGACGTGGCGATCTCCCGGGCGCGTTGCCTGGCGATCCTCGTCGCCTCGCCGACGCTCCTCGAGGCCGGCTGCCGGACGCCCGAGCAGATGCGGATGGTCGATTCGCTCTGTCGGTTCGTCGAGGTGGCCGGCGTCCAGGCCGACCTCCGGTCCGGGCCGGGATGACCGCCCTCACCCTCGACGCCACGACCCTGGATCGTCTCCGGACGCGCACGACCCGGACGCTCCTCGCGAGCGTGGCGCTCGGGAGTACCGGCCATATCGCCGCCGTGACCGTGGCGACCGTGGTGGCGGCGGAGTTGACCGGGACCGATGCCTGGAGTGGCGTCCCGGCCGCCGCCGTCGTCCTGGGTGCGGCGGCGGGGTCGACCCTCCTGTCCCGCTTGATGTCGCAGCGCGGCCGGCGGGTCGGCCTGACGCTCGGCTACGTCATCTCGGTCATCGGCGCGATCGTCGCCGCCGGCGGGGTCATCGTGCAGTCGTTCCCGCTGTTCCTGCTGGGCACGGTCCTCATCGGCTTCGGGAACAGCGCCAACCAGCTGTCGCGCTACGTCGCCGCGGACCTGTACGAGCCGAGCCGTCGGGCCTCGGCCCTCGGGATCGTCGTCTGGGGCGCGACGGTCGGGGCCGTCCTCGGCCCCAACCTCGTGGCCCCGGCCGGGACGCTGGCCGTGTCGGTGGGGTTGCCGGCGCTGTCCGGCGCCTACCTGATCCCGATGCTGTTCGTCGCTCCGGCAGCCGTGATGACCTTCGTCCTCCTGCGTCCTGACCCCTACGTGCTCGCCGATCGGTCCGACACGTCCGAAGGTCAGCTCGAGACGGGCGCCACGTCCCTTGGCTGGCTGATGCAACGGCCGCACGTGCCGGTCGCCATGGTCGCGCTGATCGCCGGGCAGGTCGTGATGGTCCTCGTCATGACGATGACGCCGCTGCACATGACCCAGCACGGCCACGGCCTGGCTGCGGTCGGCGTCGTCATCAGCGCCCACGTCTTCGGGATGTTCGCGCTCTCGCCGATCTCGGGGCGCCTGACCGATCGATTCGGCAGCCAGCCCGTGATCTTCGCCGGCCTCACCATCCTCGCCGGATCCGCGGCGCTGTCGGCCGTCGCGCCGCCCGAGGGGGGTGTCCTGCTCCTGGTCGCGCTGTTCCTGCTCGGGTTCGGCTGGAGCCTCGGGTACGTGGCCGGGTCGGCCCTCCTCACGACGGGTCTGTCACTCCCCGAGCGCACGCGCCTGCAGGGCGTGGCCGACGCGCTCATCTGGAGCTCCGCGGCCGGCGCCAGCCTGGCCTCGGGCGTCGTCGTCGCGGCCGCCGGCTACACGGGGCTGGGACTCCTGGGGGCCGCCCTCGTCATCGGGCCGGCCTGGCTGGTCTACCACCGCCGTCGCGAGATCCGGCACGCCGCCGGCTGATCAGTCGCGCAGGATCGGCCGGGTGAGGCAGGTCGGACCACCCGATCCGTTCAGCCCGATCTCCGTGGCGGGATACGTGTGGACCTCACAACCGGCCGACGCGAGGGCCGAGGCGATGGCCGGATTGCCCTCGGCGAGGATGACGACGCCGGGACGAACGGCCAGGACGTTGCAGCCGAGCGTCGGGAACTCCTCGTCCGGGACGGGCAGCAGGCGAACGCCGAGGTCACCCAGCAGCCGCCACAGCCCGACCGGCAGCAGTGGCTCGTACACGACCGCGAGGTCGTCGGCGACGGGCGAGATGACCGACAGGAGATGGATGAGTTCGACGGGGCCGCGCCAGACCGGGAGGTCGAAGACCCGCACATCGCCGCCGACGAGCTCCGCGAGCTGCCGGACGCCGTCGTCGTTGGTCCGCCACGTCCGGCCGACGCAGAGGAGGTCCGGCCGGAGCCAGAACGTGTCGCCGCCTTCGATGGTGCCCGGCGGCAGGATCCGACCGACGGTCGGGATCCCGCGGGAGATCGTCCATGCTTCCAGCACGCTCGGTTCCGGCAGCCGGTTCGGCTTGCCCGGACGCAGCGGGATGGCGCCCCGATCGGTGACGAGCAAGGGATCGAACGTGTACACGAGGTCCGGGCTGACGAGCTCCGTCTCGAGCTGGTGCACCGTCGGACCGAGCGAGGCGAGCAACCCGACGAACGCGTCATGCTCGCGCTGCGCCACCTCGAGATCGACCGGGTGCAGGAACCCGTGGGCAGGATCGTCGAACGCGGCACCGAACGCCGGACCGGGTCGCTTGACGAGGACCTCGCGAAGCGGGCTCGTCATGCTCTGGGCGCCGTAGCGGCGGTCGGCGGTCGGCATCGACAGAGGATAGCCAAGGGCCGGCTCGAAGGCGTACGCTCCCGCGATGAGCGGTTATGCGGCGACGGGCCGGATCTCGCGCGCCCGACCTCGATACGTCGGGCCTGGGCGCGGTCGGGCGGCCGACGGCCACGACCGAGCTGGCGTCGATGACGGCGCCACGGCCATGCCGTTCCACGACCCTCGCCCGCTGCAGGAACGCCTGGCCGAGCGCTGGTGGCAGGTTCGCGAGGAGTGGGGTCAGGCGACCTTCTTCCTGTTCGACCCGAACAGTTGGCGATGACCTCCGGAACGAAGGTCGGCTTGCCAGGTTGACGGGTTCCGGGCGACCATGGGGCCCATGACGAACCGACTCGCCCGCCCCAGCCTCTCCTCCCTGGCCCTGGTCGCCATCCTCGCATCCACGGTCGCCGGCTCGGCCTCGGCCTCGGAGGCACCCCGCCCCACGGCGCCCGACGTCGCACCGACGGCCGTCGGATCGCTCGACCTGGTCGCCTCCGGGCTGTCCAGCCCGGTCCTCGTCACCAGCGCGCGTGACGGCTCGGGGCGGTTGTTCGTCGTGGAGCAGACCGGCAGGATCCGGATCATCGATAGCGGCGGCACGCTGCTCTCGACCCCCTTCCTGAACATCAGCGCGGGCGTCCGCTCGAGCGGTGAGCAGGGCCTGCTGGGCCTCGCGTTCCACCCGCAGTACACGACCAACGGCAAGTTCTACGTGAACTACATCACCAAGTCCGGCGACACCGCCATCAACGAATACAAGGTGTCGAGCAACCCGAACGTCGCGGACGCCTCGTCCGGCCGACGGATCATGACCATCGACCAGCCCTACTCGAACCACAACGGCGGGCACATCGCGTTCGGGCCCAACGGCTACCTGTTCATCGGGATGGGCGACGGTGGTGGGGCCGGCGATCCCGGCAACCGAGCGCGGAACATCAACTCGCTCCTCGGCAAGATGCTGCGGATCGACGTGAACGGGACCTCCGGCTCGAGGCAGTACCGCATCCCCGCCTCCAACCCGTACGTCGGGCGGGCCGGCGCGGACGAGATCTACTCGCGCGGCCTGCGCAATCCGTGGCGCTGGTCCTTCGACCGCAAGACGGCGGACCTGTGGATCGGCGACGTCGGCCAGGGGCGGTACGAGGAGATCGATCGCTCGACCACCACGACCGGCCGCGGCAAGGGCGCCGACTACGGCTGGAAGGTCATGGAGGGCCGCGCGTGCTACAGCCCGGCCTCCGGGTGCAGCACGGCCGGCAAGGTCCTCCCGGTCGTCGCATACAACCACTCCGCAGGCGACTGCAGCGTCATCGGCGGGTACGTCTACCGCGGCACGGTCCAGACGTCGCTCATCGGGCGCTACCTCTTCGGCGACTTCTGCACCGGTCGGATCTGGTCGATCTCGGCCGGAGCCCGGGCACCGGCCCCGCGTGGCCTCTTCCTCGACACGTCGCTCATGCTCACCTCGTTCGGCGAGGGCGAGGACGGCGAGCTGTACGTCACGGCGACCGACGGGAGCGTCCGGCACATCGTCGCACCCTGACCGTGATCGGGACCGGCATCGATCGGTCGGGGCTGGTCTCGGGGTCGTTGACACCGCAACGACTGTCGCGGTAGGCTGGAGGGCCAGCCAGCCCTCCCGCACGTCCATCGAAGGTGTAGCATCCCGGCCATGACCGCCACCGAGCCGGTCCAACGGCGACTGACCGCAGACGACCCTCGCCTCGCCCCGTGGCGGGCCTTCCTCGAAGCCCACGCCCGGGTGTCGAGGCGCCTCGACGAGGAACTCCGCGTCGAGCACGACCTGTCGCTCGGCGAGTACGAAGCGCTGATGTCGATCGCCCAGGCGCCCGGGCGCCGCATCCGCATGCGACAGCTGTCGGACCGCGTCGTATTGAGCAAGAGCGGCGTGACCCGGCTGATCGACCGCCTCGTGGCCGACGGACTCGTGGAGCGAAGCGCCTGCCTGGCCGACGCGCGCGGCGCCGAGGCCGTCCTGACCGAGGATGGGCTGGCCCGCCTCCGGGCCGCCTCGCGAACGCATCTGCGCGGGATCACCGAGCACTTCCTCGATCCCCTGGAAGGCACGGACGTCGCGGGGCTCGAGACCGCGATGCGCGCGATCTCCGTCAGCGCCGGGCCGGGTGCCGGTCCGTGCGCACCGGACGAGGCCGGGACGACCGATCCGCGCTGAGGGCTCGACGGGCGGTCGCCTGTACGTCGGGACGAGCGGCTTCGCCTACCCGGGCTGGTCGCCACGCTTCTACCCGGCGGGGCTGCGCGCCCCGGCCTTCCTCGCCCACTACGCGACCCGGCTGTCCGCGGTCGAACTGAACAACACGTACTACCAGTCGCCGAAGCCGGACAAGGTGGATGCCTGGCTGGCCGCGACCCCATCCTCGTTCCGGTTCACGGTCAAGGCGCAGCGCGGGGGCTCGTTCCGGGCGATGGCCGGGGATCCGACCGAGAGCGTCCCGTGGTTGACCGACCCGTACCGGCGCTTCGGGGACCGGCTCGGGACCGTCCTGCTGCGCGTGCCGGGCTCCCGCGCCCGCGATGACGCACGGCTGGCGGCCGTGCTCGCGGCGTGGCCCCAGGACATGCCGCTCACGGTGGAGTTCCAGGATCCGAGCTGGCACGTGGATGAGACCTTCGCGGCCCTCGCGTCGGTCGGCGCGGCCCTGTGCACGACGGAACGCCCGGAGGACGCCGACCCGCCCGCGATCCGCCGCACCGGCTCGTTCCTCTACCTGCGCTTGCGCCGGCACGACTACAGCGACGCGGAGATCGAGGCCTGGGCATCGCGACTCGAGCCGTTCCTGGCCGCCGGTGACGATGCCTTCGTCTTCTTCCGCCATGACGAGACGGGTCGTGGACCGGAGCTGGCCGCTGCGCTGGCGCAGGCGCTGGCCGGTGCGATCTGAACCTTGCTCGTGGGTCAGGCGGGCGACGGGGGCTCCCAGGCCCGTGACCCCTCCGCGGGGCCGAATGCCACCAGCAGTACCAACCGCTCGGTGATGTCGTGGAAGGTGTGCGGCTCCTGGGCGGCCACGAACACGATCGACCCGGGAACGACATCGCGGGTGGCGCCACGCACCGTGATCCGGCCTCGGCCCGAGACCACGTAGTAGATCTCGTCCTCGCCATGTGGCGACTGACCGTCCACGGCGCCGGCGTCGAGGACGTACAGCCCGGCCGACAGGTCCGGGACGCTCAGGAACTCCTCATACGCACCGCCGGCCGCGGCGCGCCGCGCCTCGATCGCGTCGAGCGCCCAGACGAACTCGCGCTCCGGGTCAGGCATGGGCACTCCCTGATGACTGCGAGGTGAGGCCGGTCTCGTCCAGGAGCTCCGCGACCGCCCGATCGCGGTCGCCCTCGGAGTCGAACGAGAGCAGGAGCGGGCCCGTACCGGCGGTGGCGCGGAGCGCCGGTCGGCGGCCACGGAACGGCATGACGGCACCGCGCGAGACGCGGACCAGCTCGCCGAGACCGACCGCGACGCCCTCCGGCCGGCCACGCCGTTCGACGATGAGCGTGGACGCCACGACGTCGGTGAGCGGGACCGGTGGGGCATCGTCGGCAACCGGCGTCGCGAGCTCGGGCGTCGCCGCCGGCGTCGCGTAGGCGCCCGGATCGACCGTGGTCGGTTCGGCGGTGACGTCGGGCGGCGGTGCCTCGGCGGTCGTCGCATCCTCGACCGGCGACGCCGGCACGTTCGGAGACGGACCCGCCATGGGCGGTCCGCCGGTCTGGAATCGAAGCAGGTCGGCGGGTGCCTCACGGACATGGATGAGCCCGGACCCGGACCGCAGGAGCCCGGTCACCCGGACGGGGATCCGGTCGCCGATCGCGAGTGATGTGGCCGGTTCGGGCAGGGTCCCCGTCGCCTTTCGGTAGATGAGATAGCCGCCGGCGAGCCCGATGAGGATGACCCCGGCCAGCACGGCGAGCAGCACGGCGAGTCCGAACGCGAGTGGGGCGCTGGTCGGCGAACTGCCGTCCTCCAGGAGGTAGACGTCGCTGACGTCCAGACCGGTCGTGCTGAAGTCGAAGCCCTCGGTCGTCTTCGCTTCGCTGACGGCCCGCTCGTCGCGCCGCAGCATGCCGGTGAAGGTCGCCGGCGTGTACTCGGGGTCCTCATCGACGAGCACCGTGATCCCGATGCCGCTCACCGGGTCGAAGACGGCGAGGTCCCACAGGTCCACCTCATCGTCACCGCAGGCGCCATCGCCGTCGACGTCCGTCGAGCAGAACTGCAGGTACCCGCCAGCACGCGAGGCGTCCAGCTTGACCGGCGTGTTCGCGGCAGGGATGCCGGCGGCGAAGTCCAGGTCCGGCGTCGTGGCGGCCACCGGGGCCGTCGCGTCGATGTACCTGGTCTGGTCCAGGGTGAAGTGGAGCGACGTCGCCTCCTCGCCGAAGAACTTCACGTCCTCGGCCACGTACTCCGCGTCCTCGAGCACGACGCCCTCGCCCTCGAACACGAACACGTCCGCCGGCCGGACCTGACTTCGGACGGCCACGCCGGCCTTGGTGTCCGGATCGACCAGGAAGTAGAACCACGAGACGCCGTCCTCGCCCGCCTCCTGCGTGCCGTTGCCGTTGTCGTCCGTGAACGTCTCGACGTACGTGGCGGCGATGTGTCCGGCGACGGTGGCGTAGGTCCGGCTGCCGAGATCGTCGGATGCCGCGACCTGGGTGGGTGTCATCGCCAGGGCGGTCGGATTGTCGGTCGCCTCGATGCCCGCGAAGAGCAGGATCGCCGCCAGGACAGCGCAGATGGCGGCGACGAGGACCGAGCCGGGTCGGCGGCCGAGGAACCCGTCGCCGGCGCCTCGACCCAGCGCCCGGACCAGGCGATCGGCGGCGTCCGTCACGGCCCCGGCTCCGGAGATGAGTCGATCCAGCATGAGGGTGTGCGTCCTCCTCGAGGGCAGCGTAGCAGCCACGGGTCCGCGTGGTGCGGGCCCCAGGGTTCCGCGATGTGCGGCGCCACGCCACTGGCGGTCGGCGGTGCTCCCGAGCGTTCCGGGATAGCATCGGGTGATGCACGCTCGACCGACCCTCGCGCCCCGCCTCGCCATCGCGCTCCTGTCCGCTGGCGTCCTGGTGGCCGCCTGCGCCTCCACGACACCGTCGACCGCGCCGTCGGCCACGGACGCGGCGCCATCCGTGTCGATCGCGCCATCGCCGTCGACCACGCCGACCGCCGCTCCGACGGAGGACCCGGGGCCGCCGGCCAGCCCGATCGGCGAGGGCCTTGGGCTGGCGGTCGTCGCCGGCCTGCTCGACTCGCCCGTGGACATCGCGACGGCGGGCGACGGCAGTGGCCGGATCTTCGTCGTCGAGCAGAGCGGCACGATCCGGATCATCGCGGACGGCGAACGGCTCCCGACACCGTTCCTTGACGTCTCCGGCCAGATCACCTCGGGCGGCGAGCGCGGCCTCCTCGGCCTGGCGTTCCATCCCGACTTCCCGACCGACCCGCGAGTCTTCGTCGACTACACCGACACCCAGGGCGATACCGTGATCTCGTCCTTCCGGGTCGACCACGCGAACCCGGATCGCGCCGATCCCGAGTCGGAGCTGATCCTCCTGACGATCAGCCAGCCCTTCGCGAACCACAACGGCGGCTCACTCGCGTTCGACAACGACGGGATGCTCCTGATCGGCATGGGCGACGGCGGCTCCGGCGGCGACCCGGACGGCTACGGACAGCGGATGGACACGCTCCTCGGCAAGATCCTGCGAATCGATGTCCTCGGCCCCGACGCGACGAGCGCCAAGCCGTATGGCATCCCGTCGGACAACCCGTACGCGACGACCGCCGGCGTGGAGCCGGAGATCTGGTTGTCGGGCATCCGCAATCCGTGGCGGATGCGGATCGACGAGGCCACCGGCGACCTGTGGATCGGCGACGTCGGCCAGGGCGCCTGGGAGGAGATCGACGTCATCCGCGCCGGGACCGGCGGGCAGAACCTCGGCTGGAACACGATGGAGGGCTCGCACTGCTTCGGCGAGCCCGTGTGCGACCAGGACGGGCTTACCCTGCCGGTGGCCGAGTACAGCCATGACGCCGGCTGCTCCGTGACCGGTGGCGTCGTCGTGCGAGGCTCGGCCGTGCCGACGGTGCAGGACCGCTACCTGTTCAGCGACTACTGCTCGGGCACGCTCTGGTCGCTCGACCCGACGTCCGACACGCTCACCGAGCCGGCCGTGATCGGCGAGACGGGCCGGGCGATCAGTTCGTTCTGGCTGGCCGAGGACGGCTCGATCCTGCTGACGGACCTCAACGGCGGCCAGCTGCTGCAGCTCGTCAGCGTGCCCTAGCGAGTCCGGCGCGAGCCGGGCCGTCCGTCGCGGCGGCTCAGGCGATCCGGTAGGTGACCGTGACCGAGACGCTGATCTCGGTCGTGCCGCCCTCGACCGGCGTCGCCGAGTCGGCCAGCATCATCCGGGCGGCCTTCGGCTGCGGGTAGCCCGGCGATCCGCCGCCGCCCTCCACGACGTCCCCGACGCCGGTGATCGTCACGCCGGCAGCCTCCGCGAGGACATCGGCGCGGCTCCGTGCCTGCGCCATCGCGGCGAGGCGGGCGGCGCGCTCCGGTTCCGTCGGGTCGTCGACGCGGAACGACAGGCTGTCCATGCTCGTCGCGCCCGCGGTCAGCGACCCATCGATGACGCCACCCAGGTTCGCCAGGTCGCGGATCGTGACCGAGACCTGGTTCGACAGTTCATACCCGGTGAGGAGCGGCGGCTTGCCGTCGCGGTAGTCGTAGCGCGGCTGGACCGAGACGAGCGTGGTCCGGATGTCGCGGGCGGCGACGCCGGCGCCCCGGATCGCGGCCAGGATGGCCGTCATCGCCGCCGCCGCGTCCGCGCGGGCGCTGTCCACCGTGGGTCGGGCCACGGCCACGCCGAGGCGCAGGTCGGCCACATCGGGCCCGACGGCGATGCGGCCCGTGCCGCTCACGACGATCGTGCCGGGCGTGCTGGTCGAGTCGGTCATGCAGGTTGCCTCCGAGAGCCGCGGCGACGTGCCGCCCGGATCGCGCCTAGAGCGCGAGCGGATCCGTCTTGTCCGGGTCGATGCCCAGTTCCTTGATCGCCTTCGCGGCTCGTGCCGTCGTGATCGTCCCGTTCCGGGCGAGCGACACCATCGTCGCCGCGGCGATATGGGCGGCGTCGATCTCGAAGAGCGCCCGCAAGTTCTCGCGAGTGTCACTGCGACCGAACCCGTCCGTACCGAGCGCGATGTAGTCCGACGGGAGCCAGCGAGCGACCATGTCGGGGAGTGCCTTCATCCAGTCAGTCGAGACGACGATCGGCCCGCCCGTGGCCGGGAGGATCGTGCTGACATAGGGCACGCGCGGGGTCTTCGCATCCGGGTGGAGCCGGTTCCAGCGCTCCGCCTCCAGGGCATCGCGACGAAGCAACGGGAATGACGGGGCGCTGTAGACCTCGGCGGCGACGCCGAACTTCTCGGCCAGCAGCTCGCGGGCCGCCAGAGACTGCTGGAGGATCGAGCCCGAGCCCACGAGGCGGGCCGCGTGGGCACCCTTGCCGACCTCCGGTGCCGGCAGGAATCGATAGATGCCGCGCAGGATCTGCTCGTCGGTGAGGCCGTCCGGTCGGATGGGCTGGGCGTAGTTCTCGTTGTAGATGGAGACGTAGTAGAAGACGTCTTCGGGCTTGGCGCCGTACATGCGCTCGATGCCGTCGCGGACGACCGCGGCCAGTTCGTAGGCGAACGCCGGGTCGTAGGCCCGCAGGTTCGGGACCGTCGACGCGAGGATGTGGGTGTGGCCGTCGTCGTGCTGGAGCCCCTCGCCGGTGAGGGTCGTGCGGCCGGCCGTGGCGCCCATGAGGAAGCCGCGCCCTCGGGCGTCCCCGAACGCCCACATCTGGTCGCCGGTCCGCTGGAACCCGAACATCGAATAGAAGATGTAGAACGGGATCGCGGCCAGGCCGTGACTGGCGTAGGAGGTGCCGGCGGCCTGGAAGCTGGCCATCGAACCGGCTTCGGTGATGCCCTCCTCGAGGACCTGGCCGTCGACCGCTTCGCGATAGGACAGGACGAGGTCCGAATCGACCGGCTCGTAGCGCTGGCCGAGCGCGGCGTAGATGCCGACCTCCTTGAACAACGGGTCCATGCCGAACGTCCGGGCCTCATCCGGGATGATCGGCACGATCCGCGAGCCGAGCTGCGGGTCGCGGATGAGGTTGCGCAGGATCCGCGCGAAGACCATCGTGGTCGAGACGGGGGTCGTGCTGCCGGCGGCGAACTCGGCGTCGACCTCGGGCGCCGGTGCCGGCAGCGGATCGGGCTTGACGCGGCGCCTGGGGATCGGACCACCGAGCGCCCGCCGGCGCTCCATCAGGTACTCGACCTCTTCCGACTTGGGGCCCGGGTGGTAGTACGGCGCGTCCTTGAGCGCCCCGTCGGGGATCGGCAGGTGGAGCCGGTCGCGGAAGACCTTGAGCTCCGCCTCGCTGAGCTTCTTCGCCTGGTGGGTGATGTTGCGCGCCTCCACGCCGGGTCCGAGTGTCCAGCCCTTGACCGTCTTGGCCAGGATCACCGTGGGGGCACCCTTGTGCTCCGTGGCGGCCTTGTAGGCGGCGTAGACCTTGCGGTAGTCGTGCCCACCGCGGCGGAGCTTGGCGAGATCGTCGTCCGACAGGTGCTCCACGAGCTTGCCGAGACGCGCATCGGGCCCGAAGAAGTGCTCGCGGATGTACGCGCCGCCGGCGACCGAGAACTTCTGGAACTCCCCGTCGAGCGTCTCGTTCATCTGCTGCACGAGGACCCCGTCCACGTCGCGGGCCAGGAGGTCGTCCCACTCGCGTGCCCAGACGACCTTGATGACGTTCCAGCCGGCACCGCGGAACGCGGACTCGAGCTCCTGGATGATCTTGCCGTTGCCGCGGACCGGGCCGTCGAGGCGCTGGAGGTTGCAGTTGACGACGAACGTGAGGTTGTCGAGGCCCTCGCGAGCCGCCACGTGGAGCGCGCCGAGCGACTCCGGTTCGTCCGTCTCGCCGTCGCCGAGGAACGCCCAGACGCGCGAACCGGACGTGTCCAGCAGGCCACGGTTCTGGAGGTAGCGGTTGTACCGGGCCTGGTAGATGGCGCTGATCGGGCCGAGGCCCATCGACACCGTCGGGAACTCCCAGAAGTCCGGCATCAGGCGCGGATGCGGGTAGGAACTGAGCCCTTGCCCCGGGACGGTCTCGCGCCGGAAGTGGTCCAGCTGGTCCTCGGTCAGGCGACCCTCGAGGAACGCCCGCGCGTAGATCCCCGGGGCGGCATGGCCCTGGTAGAAGATCTGGTCGCCCGAACCCTCGCCGTCCTTGCCGCGGAAGAAGTGATTGAAGCCCACCTCGTAGAGCGTGGCCGCGGAGGCATACGTCGCGAGGTGGCCGCCGATGCCCGAGAACCGGTTGTTGGCGCGCAGGACCATCGCCACCGCGTTCCAGCGGACGATCCGACGGATGCGCTGCTCGAGCGCCTCGTCGCCCGGGAAGTACGGTTCCTGTTCCGGGCTGATCGTGTTGATGTAGCGGGTCTGGGTGAGCGGCGGCAGCCCGATCTGGAGCTGGCGGGCCCGCTTGAGCAGCTTGTAGACCAGGAACCTGGCCCGCGTCTCGCCTTCCTGCTCGACGACCTGGTCCAGGGAGGTCATCCAGTCGTCGGTCTCGGCCGGGTCGATATCGGGTAGCTGGTGCTTGAACTCGTCGAAATACATCACGGGGAGGGTAGCCCATCTCCGCCCGGACCGAAGGTTGCGGTCGGGGAACGTTGCGGGCCAGACCGGACTCGTCGTGCCCACGTCGCCGCCCGGGCTGGACTACGCTTGCCCCATGCAGCGCTACCAGCCCGGCACCGCCCTGATCATCGTGGACGTCCAGAACGACTTCGCGGATCCCGCCGGCGGCCTGTCCGTGGCCGGTGGCGACGCGATTGTCCCGACCGTCAACGGCGAGATCCAGATGGCGCTGAACAACGGCGGTCTCGTCGTCGCGACCCAGGACTGGCATCCCGAGGTCACGGCCCACTTCGCGAAGGACGGCGGGATCTGGCCGGTCCATTGCGTCGCGGATACGTGGGGCGCCGAACTGCACCCGGATCTGCGACTCCCGGAGGACGCGCCGCGGGTCCGCAAGGGCGTCAACGGGGAGGACGGCTACTCCGGCTTCACGACGCGCGACCCCGAGACGGGCGAGACCGCCGCGACGCCGCTCGAGGGACTCCTGCGCGACGCGGGGATCCAGCGGGTCGTGGTCGTCGGGCTGGCCACGGACTACTGCGTCAAGGCGACGGCACTGGACGCGGTCCGGCTCGGGTTCGACACCGCCCTGCTGACCGATGCGATCGCCGCGGTGGACCTGGCGCCGGGCGATGGCGCGAAGGCCCTGGACGAGATGGTCGCCGCCGGGGTCAGGCCGTGGCGGACGGTGATGCGATGATCCGCGGCCTGCTTCGGCTGGGCCTCGTCGGTGCGACCATCGGTTACGCGGTCGATCGCCTCATCGGCGAGACCGCCAAGACCGACGGACCCGAACCCATCCGCTCGATGGTCGTCATCGACGCGCCGATCGAGCGGGTCTGGGCGGTCCTGGCCGACATCGAAGGGCAGACCCGCTGGATGCATGACATGAAGGCCGTCCGGATCCTGACCGACGGCCCGGTCGGCGTCGGCACGATCGGCGAAGCCGACGTCCGCATCTTCGGGATCGGCGTCACGGACCCGGTCACGATCACCGAGTACCAGCCGCCCACGCGGTTCGCGATCACGCATGACGGCCTGTTCAAGGGCGGCGGGGTCTTCGACCTCGAAGCGGGCGCGGACGGCACGACGACGATCGTGCGCTGGGATGAGACCCTCATCCCGCCCGTCCTGCCCAACCTGGGCGCCCTGGTGAGCACGCCGATCCTGGCGTCCATCTTCCAGGCGGACCTGGAGCGCCTGCGCGATCTCGTCGAGGGTGAGACCACCGACCCCGAACCCGCCTAGGTCGCCGCGCATGCGGGTCCACCTGGTCGACGCCACCTACGAGCTCTTCCGGGCGCACTTCGCGCCGCGGCCGCCGGTGCTGGGTCGCGACGGCATCCCGCTCTCGGGCGTCTCGGGCCTGTGCGACCAGCTGCTGTTCCTGCTCCGTGAGCAGGGCGCCACGCACGTCGGGTGCGCCACGGACCGGGTCATCGAGTCCCTTCGCAACGACCTGTATCCGGGCTACAAGTCCTCGGCCGGGATGCCACCCGAGCTGCTGGCCCAGTTCCCGATCGCCGAAGCGGCGATCTCGGCGCTGGGCCTCGTCCTGTGGCCGATGGTCGAGTTCGAGGCGGACGATGCGATCGCCGCGGCCGCCGTCCTGTTCGGTGCCGACGAGCGCGTCGAGCGGATCCTCATCTGCACCCCGGACAAGGACATGGCCCAGCTCGTCCAGGGCGACCGGGTCGTGCTGTGGGACCGGCGCCGGGACGTGACGTACGACGACGCCGGCGTCCGGGAGAAGTGGGGCGTGCCGCCTGCGTCCATCCCGGACTGGCTCGGGCTCGTCGGCGATTCGTCGGACGGCTTCCCGGGCCTGCCCGGCTGGGGCGCCAAGTCCGCGGCCGCGGTCCTGATGCGCTACGGCCACTACGAGGACGTCCCGGCCAAGGCGTCCGCCTGGGAGGTGCCGGGCATCGGTGGCTCGCGGGCGATGGGCCTGGCGGCGACCCTGCGCGACCACTGGGACGAGGCGATCCTCTACCGGGACCTCGCCCGCCTGCGAACGACCGACGACGGTGTCCCGATCCGCCAGACCGATGTCGAGGAGCTGCGCTGGGACGGCGCGCCGCGCGCCGAGTGGGAGGCCTTCTGCGACGAATGGGGCCTCGACCGCCTCGCCCGCCGGCCTCACCGCTGGCGTGACGGCTGATCCTCGGCAGGCTGCAACCACTCGACTCGATCCGCGAAGTCGTCGTCGGCGGGGTACGTGAGCATGAGGACGGCCAGGGCGGCCGCGAGACCACCGGTCGCCTCACCGGTCGTCCACGGCCTGGAGGACGACAGGAGGATCAACCCGCCATGGCGATGGCCCAGCTGGATCGAGCCATGCACCAGCGGCAGGTAGTCGCTGACATCGAACGTGACCACAGCACGACGCTCGACTGCCGCCTTCGCGAAGACCTCGACGTCCAAGCGCCCCCGCAGGTCATCGCGCTCCGCAACGGCATCGACATCGTGCTCGAGGCGACGGAGCTCGACGGCCACCGTGGGCGAGATGTGCTCGTCGAGGAGCAGTCTCACGACATCGCGTGCCTAGCGCGGAGCCACTTGGCCTCTTCACGCTCGGAGATCGCGCGATTGCGATCGATCCAATGGTCGATCTCGTCCGGATAGTCGCCGTAGTACCCGAGCGCTGCGATGACGGATGACTCCGGGATCCCAAGGTAGTTCGCCGTGTCGGCGGTCGAGCCATCGTTGGCTCGCAGGACCTCGATCACCTCCCAGGCCCCGAGACCGGTCCCGATGACCCTGGCACGACGCCCTGCCGGTCCGTCGACGAAGTCGATCCCGGGGTGGTCGGCATGACGAAGCCCTTCGTCGATGTAGCGCTCCGCAAGCGACGTATACGTCTCGCCCGTCTCGGAGGCGCGACGCTCGAGGCGCTTGGACGTGTCGGCCCGCAGCCGGAACGACCGATGGACACGCGGTTGTGTGCTCATGTCGCACACCGTACCACACGACCCTGGCTGCCCGGGCGAGGTACCGAAGATCAGGCGCGAACGGTCTAGCGGACGAGTCTCAGGAGCTCGTCGTGGTGGGCGGTCGGGGCCGCCAGGATCCCGATCGACTTCGGCGAGTGGCCGAGATCGAACCACGGGCCGCCGTCCATCGCCGTGACGGTGGCGCCGCCGCGCTCGGCGATGAGGCCGGCCGCCGCCACGTCCCAGGCCGAGAGGCCACCCTGCTGGATGAACGCATCGAACCGGCCGTTGGCGACATAGGCCAGCGCGAGGGCCGCCGAGCCCATCGAACGCGGGATACGGATCGCCTGGCGCACGTTCCGGGCGCGGGTGACGGCCGTCCGCCCGGTGAGCGACATGGAGATGACGAAGTCCGACAGCCGATCCTTGTCGGACGCATGGATGGCCGCGCCGTTGAGCGTGGCCGGCCCATCGGCCGTGGCCGCGAACAGCTCGCGCCGGGTGGGATCCAGGATCACGCCCATCGCCGGTGCCCCATCCACGACCAGGGCGATCGAGACGCAGAACACCGGCAGGCCGTTGGCGTAGTTCACGGTCCCATCGAGCGGATCCACGATCCAGACCCGCCCGCGACCCGACGTCGGGGCCTCGCCGGCGACCGCGCGATGTTCCCCGGTCTCCTCGGCCAGGATCGCGTCCGTCGGATAGCGCGCGCGGATCGCGTCGAGGATGAGCGCCTCGGACTGGTGATCGGCCTCGGTGACGACGTCGCGCGCGCTCTTGTAGTCGATCCGCTCGAGGCGCTCGTAGCGATCCATCAGGATCTCGCCCGCCTGGACGGCCAGGTCGCTCGCGAACGACAGGTCCGCGCGGAGGGCCGTCACGGGGCGCTGCAGGCGACGTCCAGGGTCCTCGCCTCGCTGCCGAATGCCGTCACGCGCTTGGTGAACGTCACGGACGCCCCGGGCTGGATCTGGGGGCTGAGGACGAACCCGCCGGCGTTGCCGTTCCGGTCGAGCGGGTCGGTGAGCCGGCAGGTGGTCTGGCCGGCGCTGCTCCCCGAATTCGTGACCGTGAGCGTCACGGCCAGGCCGTCGGCGTCCGGCACCGCGCTCACGAACGTGCTCGGGAAGGGTCCGACCCCCGACAGCGACAGGCGGCCGACGATCGCGAGTCCCACGACGGCCAGGACGATGGCGATCACGACCGTGCCATGGACCTGCGAGGCGGACGAGTCCTTCAGGCCGAGCGGGTTGCATCGCTCACACAGGCCGACGTCGAGCGCCACCGGCGCCCCGCAGCGCACGCACGGATGCGTCTGGGCGGCGTGGACGGGGTCGGTGGAGGCAGTCACGGTCCGATGGTGCCACGGATGGGCGACGGGAGCCTGGGCCAGGCGCTCCGGCCGGTCGCGCGGCGGCTCTTGACCAGGCTGGCTGATCGGGATCGATACGAGCGAGCGTGACCAGGTTCGAAGTCCGTTCGATCTTCCGCTTCACCGAGCGTGGATGGACGCGATCCGATCAGCCAGGCCGATGAAGCCGCAGGCGCCCGATGTCAGCGGCCGTACCGGGTCCGCGGCTGGCCGGGCTCCCGCCGGTGGCCTCGTGCGCCAGGCTTCGTCGTGTCCTCCGGCTTACCAGCGGTCGACGGCTCCGACCAGCGCATCGACGTCCTCGGTCGTCTTGGCCAGGACGATGACCTCATCCGCGCCTGCGGCGCGCCATCGATCCCAGGCGTCGCGCGGCGCGGTCACCCAGGGACTGTCGATGACCGACTCCTCCCCGAGCCAGTCGCCCTGGAACCCGACGATCACGCGCTGGTCCTCACGCCGCCGCCCGGCCGCCTCGAGGGACGCCAGGTACAGCGGCAGGTTCGCCTCGAAGTTCACGTCGAACGCGCTCCAGCCGTCACCGATCCGCCCGGCCAGGCGCGCCCCGGCCGGCGTCTCCCCGCCGATGACGATCGGTGGTGGTGGCGTCGGGATCGGATAGGCCGCGGCGTCCCGCAACGGGTAGAGGGCCGACTCGCGCGTGACCGGCCCGCCGCTCCACAGCGCCCGCATGACGGCGATCGCCTCCTCCAGGCGCGCGACGCGCTCCGCGGGCTCGGGGAAGGCCATGCCATAGGCGGCGTGCTCCCTGGGAGCCCCGCCGATGCCGATCCCCAGCACCAGCCGGCCACCGCTCGCGATCTGGAGCGTGGAGGCCATCCGGGCGACCAGCGCGGGGTGGCGGTTCATGACGTTGAGCACGAACGGCCCCACCGTCACCCTCGAGGTCTGGGCCGCGGCCATCGCGAGGATCGTCCAGCCCTCGACGACCGGGACGGTCGGGTCGCCCTTGCCCATGAAGTGATCCCAGCTCCACACGCCGCGATACCCGGCGGCTTCCAACCGGCGGGCGCTCTCCAGCCACCACAGCGGTTCGGCCCGGATAGCCCGCAGGCAGACCCCGATCGGCAGCCCGTCACGTGCGCCGCCCGCGCCGCCCGCGTCCACCACGCGACTAGAGCCCGGTCTCGAACAACCGGATGTCCTCGCTCGACATCGCGTGGCCGTCGCCGCGGGTCGGGCCGAGCGCATCGAGTGCACCCAGCGCGTCCAGGTCCGCCGGGAACCGGCCGATCAGGTCCAGCACGACGGCCTGGATCCGGCTGGCGTTCTGCTGGAAGACCTCCAGCACGCTCATCGCATCGACGGCTTCGGTGCCTTCGTGGACACCCGCGTCGTAGTCCGTGATCAGGCTGATGTTGACGACCGCCATCCCGAGCTCGCGACACAGCCACGCCTCGGGGTACTGGGTCATGTTGATGACCTCCCAGCCGGCGTCGCTGAACCACTTCGACTCGGACTTCGTCGAGAAGCGGGGCCCGCCGATGACGACGACCGTGCCGCGTTCGTGGACCTCGATGCCGTGGTCGCGGATCGTGTCGATGGCCAGCTGGCGCAGGACCGGGTCGTAGATCTCGGCGGACGAGAGGTGGGTCACGATCGGGCCATCGAAGAACGTGTCGATGCGGCCGGTCGTGCGGTCCACGAACTGGTCGCACACGACGAAGTCACCGGGCTTGACGGCGAGCTGGAGCGAGCCCGCGGCACATGGCGAGATCGCCGCCTTCACGCCGAGCGAACGCATCGCCCAGACGTTGGCGCGGTAATTGATCTTGTGCGGCGGGATCGTGTGGCGGCGACCGTGGCGCGGCAGGAACGCGACGCGCCGGCCGGCGACCTCCGCCAGGAAGATCGAATCCGATGGTGGGCCGTACGGCGTGTCCACCTTGACCTCGCGCACGTCCTCGAGCAGCGAGTAGAACCCCGAGCCCCCGAAGACCCCGATCTCCGCCGTGTCCGTCACGTATCCCTCCGTGCCTCATTCCGGTCCGATCCTCGTGCCGGCCCGCGTATCCTAGGCCGCCTCGCCCGTCTCAGCTGACTCTCAGGAACAGGACCCTAGTACCAATCGCGGGCCGGTCCCGGGACCGTTACCGGGGACCGTCAGCCGAGGTCGAGGGGCATCATCCAAGACGTGCGTCTCTTCCAGCCGCAGCGCCACCCCAGCGAAGAGCGGCTCCTCTGGTCCCGCGACATCCGATTCGTCAATCGGCTGGCCATCGAGCTGCCGTCGGCCCGCGTCCTCGAACTGGACTCCGGCACCGTCCTGATCGCCTCCGCGGAGCTGCTCACCGACGCCCTGGCCCAGGAAGTCTCGGACCAGGTCAGCAACCCGGATTTCGGCATCGTCCCGATCGACCAGAGCCTGCCTGAGCGTGACCGCTACCTGTACGCGCTGTCGGCCGCCGTGCAGGCATCCGGCCTCGCGGACCGGATCGGCATGGGCCAGTCGCCCCAACTGGTCCAGTCGCGGATGCTCGACTACTTCTTCAGCCTGCGGAAGCTCCACACCGTGGCGTTCCAGCCGATCGTGTGCCTTTCGACCGGTGAGTTGCGCGAATACGAGTGCCTGTTCCGGCCACAGATGCCGATGCTGCCCCAGTCGATCAGCGCGGTCGTCATGGCGGCGATCGCGACAGGGCGGTCGGTGGAACTCGACACGTTCATCGTCCGGGCCGTCCTCGAACGGGCCGCCGAACTGGACCGGGCGCGACGGGACGCCGGCGAGAGCCCGCTCCGGATCGCGATCAACATGACGCCCGCGAGCATGCTGGACCCGACGTTCCAGGCCGAGACGCTCGCAGCACTCGTCCGCGAGGCCGGGATGACGCCGGACCAGATCACCCTCGAGTGCACGGAGCAGCAGGCCGTGTCCGACGTCGTCCCGTTGCAGCGCCAGGTCAAGGCCCTGCGCCGACTCCGCTTCGGGTTCGCCGTCGACGACGCGGGCGCCGGCTACGCCAGCTTCGCGCTCATCGCCGCGCTTCGGCCGTCGGTCATCAAGATCGACCGCGACATCGTCCACGGCATCGCCCACGACGACGCCAAGCAGGCCCTCGTCGAGGCATTCGTCTCGTTCGGCGGTCGGATCGGCGCCACGCTGCTCGCGGAAGGGATCGAGAAGCGGGTCGACCTGTCCACCCTGCGCGAACTCGGGGTGGACCTCGGGCAGGGGTACCTGCTGGGCCGTCCCGCGGCCGAACCGATGCCACCTCGCGCCGTCGACGCCGAGACCCGTGGGCCCGTCCGCCGGCCGGCTCGCGTACCATCGGGTGCATGACCCTCTCTGACCAGACTCGCGCCTTCCTCGACAACCCCCACTACGCCACCGTCGCCACGATCGACGACGACGGCGCGCCCCGCCAGGCCACCGTCTGGTACACCCTGGACGGCGAGACCATCCGCATCAACAGCCTCGCCGGTCGACGCTGGCCGAACAACCTGCTGCGCGATCCGCGCGTCTCGCTGGCGGTCCGGGCGGGCGGCGACGGCTACCAGTGGGTCGGCGTCACCGGCGTCGCGGAACCGATCACGGACCAGGCGATCGCCCACGAGGACATCTTCGAGATGGCCCGGCGCTATCACGCCCACGAGCCTGACGTCGTGCCGGGGAAGATCGAGCGATTCGCCTCGCAGGAGCGCATCAGCTTCGTGATCCGGGTCGGGGCCGTCCACGAACACCTCGACTGACGGGCGCGACCGGTGACCCGCGTCGTCATCCTGGCCGGCGGGACCGGTGGGGCGAAGCTCGCCGAGGGACTCCAGGCGGTCCTGCCGCCCGGTGACCTGACGGTCATCGTCAATACCGGCGACGACGTCGAGCGCCACGGGCTGCTCGTCATGCCCGACCACGACGCGGTCCTATACATGCTCGGTGGCCGCTTCGACTTCGAGCGCGGTTGGGGGATCGCCGGCGAGACGTGGACCGTCATGGACGGGCTCAAGGCCTACGGCGAGGAAGGCTGGTTCGGCCTCGGCGACCGCGACTTCGCGACCCACATCGCCCGGTCGGCACGGATGCGGCGGGGCGCGTCGCTGACCGAGGCGGTCCTCGCGCTCCAGGCGTCGCTCGGGCTGCCGACCCGGATCCTGCCGATGACCGACGCGCCGGTCCGGACGCAGGTGCGGACCGACGAGGGGTGGCTCGACTTCCAGGAATACTTCGTGCACCGACACCAGGCGCCGGACGTCCGTGAGGTCCGCTTCGACGGGATCGAGGCGGCGACACCGACCGCGGACGTGGTCGGCGCCCTGGGTGACGCGGACCTCATCGTCATCGGTCCGTCCAACCCGATCGTCTCGCTGGGACCGATCCTCGCGGTGCCCGGCATGGCCGACGCGATCGCGGCGGCGCGAGCGTGTGGTGCCCAGGTGATGACCATCAGCGGCATCGTCGGCGGGCGCGCGCTCAAGGGCCCGGCCGATCGGATGCTGGCATCGCTCGGCCACCAGTCGAGCGCCCTGGGCGTGGCGGAGCTCCTCGCTCCGTACACGGACCGCTTCGTGCTCGATGACGTCGACGCCGCCGTGGCACCCGCCATCGCCGCCCTGGGGCTGGGCACGCACGTCACCGATACGATCATGGCCGACGAGGCCGGTCGGGCGCGGCTGGCACGTGATCTGCTGGCGCTCGCAGCGGGCGCCGAGCCGTCATGAGCGAGCCGGGCCGCATCGCGGCCATCGTCCCCGTCGCCGCGATCGAAGGGGCCAAGACCCGGCTCGGCGAGTCACTCGACGCGGAAGAGCGCCATGACCTCGTCGAAGGCCTGGTGGCGCGAACCCTGGCGGCGGTCGAATCGGTCGCGCGCATCGAGGACGTGCTCGTCGTCAGCCCGGACCACACCGTCCTCGGCTGGGCGGCCGATGTCGGTGCTCGAACGCTGCGCCAACGGACCGTCGGACTCAACGCTGGCGTTCGCGACGCGCGTGACGACGTCGTCGCCGGTGGCGCCGAGGCCGTGGTCATCGTGCCGATCGATCTGCCGTTCATCACGACGACCGCTCTCGACGACCTGATCGGCGCCCTGTACGAGGACCCGGGTCCGACCGTGGTGCTCGCCCCGGACCGGCACGGGGCCGGCACGAACGCGCTGGCGCTCCGGCCACCGGACGTCATCGACATCGCGTTCGGGCCGGACAGTCGCGCCGCCCACCGGGCCGCGGCGACGGCGGTGGGGGCCGAGTACCGCGAGATCGACGGGCCGCTGTCGGTGGACCTTGACACGCCCGAGGACCTGGTCCTGGTCGACACGATCCGTGCCGAGGGATCCCATGTCGGCTGATGCGATCGTTCGGGTCGTCGCCCTCGACGGGATCCCGGAGATCGCGGCGGGTGACGACGTGGCGGCGCTGATCGGCGACGCCCTCGAAGGCACGGCCGGGGTCCTGCCGCTGGCCGCCGACGATGTCCTGGTCGTCACCCAGAAGATCGTGTCGAAGGCCGAGGGCGCCGTCGTGGACCTGACGGCCATCCAGCCACGCCCCGAGGCCGTCGAGTTCGCCGAGCGCTGGGATCGGGATCCACGCCAGGTGGAGGTCGTGCTGCAGCAGGCGACGCGGGTCGTGCGGATGGCGAATGGCGTGCTCATCACCGAGACGCCCCACGGGTTCATCTGTGCGAATGGCGGTGTGGACGCATCCAATGTCGGACCGGCGTCCGGGTCCAGCGTGACGCTGCTGCCCGTGGATCCGGACGCGTCGGCGGCGGCGATCCGCGCCGCCATCCGGGCCCGCTTCGGCGTGGACGTGCCGGTCATCGTGTCGGACTCCTTCGGTCGGCCGTGGCGCTGGGGCATCGTCGATGTCGCGATCGGCGTGTCCGGTCTGCTCCCGCTGGACGACCTGCGCGGCTCGCCGGATGCGGATGGTCGCGTGATGCACTCGACGGTCCGCGCGGTGGCGGACGAGCTCGCGTCCGCGGCAGAACTCGCGCTCGGGAAGGCGGCGCGCCGTCCCGTGGCGCTCGTCCGGGGAGCCGCGTTCACCCGCGGCGAGGCCCGCATCGCCGATGCCCTCATCCCCGGCGAGATGGACCTGTTCCGATGATCGCCCCGTCGGCGTGACCCCGCCTCGTCCGACCATCACGACCGTGGAACGTCGGGTCCGACTGGCGATCCGCCACCACCTGGCCCCGGCCCACCGTGCCGCCACGGTCGAGGATTCGGCAAGGGCCCTGGTGGGCCTGCACGCGACGGACCCGACGAGCGTCTACCTCTCGGCCTGGGCCCGCGTGGACGGCCTGGACCGGCCGACCATGGAGCGCGCGCTGTACGACGATCGGACGCTCGTCCGGATGATCGGGATGCGCCGGACGCTGTTCCTCGAGCCACTCGACCTCGCGCCGATCGTCCACGCCGCCACCGGACCGACCATCGTCGCGCGCGAGCGCCGCCGGCTCGAGGGCTGGTTGGTCGACGCCGGGATCGCCGACCCGCCCGGCCCGTGGCTCGCTCGGGTCGAGGACGAGACCGTCGCCGCGATCGACCAGCTGGGTGCCGGAACGGCCGCCGAGTTGACGAAGGTCGTGCCGGATCTCGCCATCCAGATCCCGATCTCGGTCGGCAAGGCCTACCAGGGCACGGTCGGGGTCTCCACGCGGGTCCTCTTCCTGCTCGCGATGGACGGTCGGATCACCCGGGGTCGGCCGCGCGGCAGCTGGGTCAGCAGCCAGTACCGCTGGGAACCGATGGACCGCTGGATCGCGCTGCGCGACCTCGGTGCCACCCACACCGAAGCCTCGGCCCAGGTGGTCCTCGTGGAGCGCTGGTTGCGGGCGTTCGGGCCGGGCACGATGGGCGACCTGCGCTGGTGGACCGGGCTCACCCTCGGCGCTGTCCGGCGCGCCCTGACGACGCTCGAGACGCTCGAGGTCGCGCTGGACGACGGGACGACGGGGCTGGTCATGGCCGACGACCTCGAACCAACGACGGCGGCACCCGACCCCTGGATCGCGCTTCTCCCGTCACTCGACGCGACGACGATGGGCTGGACCGCGCGGGATTGGTACCTGGCGCCGCACCGCCCGGCCCTGTTCGACCGCAACGGCAACGCCGGCCCGACGATCTGGGCGGACGGTCGGGTCGTCGGCGGCTGGGGTCAGCGACCGGATGGCGAGGTGGTCGTGCGGTTGCTCGAGGACATCGGCGCCGAGGCGGCGGCGGCCGCCGGAGCGCGGGCCGCGGACCTGACCGCGTGGATGGCCGGGGTCCGGATCATGCCGCGCTTCCCCACCCCACTCCAGCTGGAGCTGAGTGCCTGACCGCCGGACCGCGTAGGCTGCGCGGATGAAGCTCGGACTCCAGATCACCGCATTCGATTGGCCGGGTGGGCCGGAAGCCATCGGGCCCACGCTGGCACGGATCGTCCGCCAGGCGGACGACGTCG
This sequence comes from uncultured Anaerolineaceae bacterium, assembly GCA_964579825.1. Taxonomy (GTDB): domain Bacteria; phylum Chloroflexota; class Limnocylindria; order Limnocylindrales; family CSP1-4; genus SPCO01. The sequence continues at coordinate 60,107 of CAZOHT010000007.1, read as the reverse complement.
GCTTCGACTCGATCTGGGTCATGGACCACTTCTTCCAGATCCGGAGCGTCGGTCCCGAGGAGGACCCGATGCTCGAGGGCTGGACGACCCTCGGGTTCATGGCGGCGCATACCTCGCGCGCCCGCCTCGGCCTGATGGTCGGTGGCGTCCACTACCGGGCCCCGGGTCTGTGGGTCAAGGCCGCGACCACGCTGGATGTCCTGTCCGGCGGGCGAGCCTGGCTCGGCATCGGCGCGGCCTGGAACGAGCGCGAGTCACGGGCCCTCGGGTTCCCGTTCCCGCCGCTCGCGGAGCGGTTCGAGATGCTCGAGGAGACCCTGCGCATCAGCCACGAGATGTTCGAGGGCGAGCGCGGGTCGGGGGCGACATTCGAGGGCCGCCAGTACCAGGCGACGCGGCTCATGAACTCGCCGCAGTCGATCTCGCGGCCGCGTGTCCCGATCATGGTCGGCGGTGGCGGCGAGAAGAAGACGCTCCGGCTCGTGGCGCAGTACGCGGATGCCTGCAACGTGTTCGGGAATCCTGAGGGGATCGCCCGGAAGTACGAGATCCTGCGCGCGCACTGCGCGGCGATCGGGCGCGATCCGGACGAGATCGAGCGGTCCACGCTCCAGAACATCGATCCGATCCTGCCCGGCGGCGGGCGCGGCCGCGAGAGTGCCGAGCGGATCGTGGAGCGATTCGGCGACCTGGCCGATGCCGGAGCCCAGCACGTCATCATCGGCATGCCGGACGCCGACGATCCGCGTCGGCTGGAGCTGATCGGTCGGGACATCCTCCCGGCCGTCCGCGACCTGTGAACCCAGCCCGGACCGGGCGCGACCTCGGGCGCCGTCGCGGACCCCGTCGCATACCCCCCAGGGGTATCCCGGATGTGGTAGGATCGAGGTCATGACAGAGACGAACCCGTTCGGGGGATTCAGCATCGCGATGGTCGAGGACGCCACCCCGGCGACCGGCGGACCGTCCACCTTCACCAGCGCGGCCGACCGCGTCGAGGCCAAGGTCGTGATCATCGGATCCGGCCCGGCCGGTCTCACCGCCGCGATCTACGCCGCCCGTGCCAACCTGGAGCCGGTGGTCATCGCCGGGGCCGAGCCTGGCGGTCAGCTGATGCTCACGAGCGAGGTCGAGAACTACCCGGGCTTCCCGGAGGGCATCCAGGGGCCGGACCTGATGGCCGCCATGCGCGCCCAGGCCGAGCGATTCGGGACGCGGCTGGTCGACGCCGACATCGACCAGGTGGATCTCTCCGGACGCCCGTTCCGGATCTGGGCCCGCGGCACGGAATATCGGGCGCAGTCCGTCATCGTGGCGACGGGCGCCTCGGCGATGTGGCTCGGCCTCGAGAGCGAGACGCGGCTGCGCGGCCGCGGCGTCTCCGCGTGCGCGACGTGCGACGGGTTCTTCTTCAAGGACCGTGAGATCGCGGTCGTCGGTGGTGGCGATACCGCCATCGAGGAGGCGACCTACCTGACCCGCTTCGCGAGCAAGGTCCACCTGCTCCACCGGCGCGACACGTTCCGAGCGTCCAAGATCATGCTCGAGCGTGCGGCGAACCACCCCAAGATCGACATCCACGTCAACACCGGTGTGGACGAGGTCCTCGGCGACCAGAAGGTCGACGGCGTCCGACTGCGCGACACCGTGACCGGCGATGAGCGGACGATGCCGATCGACGGCCTGTTCATCGCGATCGGCCACAAGCCGAACACCGACGCGTTCCGCGACTGGCTCGAGGTCGACGAGAAGGGCTACCTCGTCGTCCACGACGAGACCGGCTCGAAGATCGACGGCGTGTTCATCGCCGGCGACGTCCACGACCATCGCTATCGCCAGGCGGTCACCGCCGCGGCCGACGGCTGCAAGGCCGCCATCGATGCCGAGCGCTGGCTCGAGGCCGAAGGGATCACCGAAGCCGCCACGGCCACGGCCTGGTAGGCGTGGCCGAAGCCGCGCGATTCGCGCTCCTGCCCAGGCTGGGCATCGAACCAACGGTCCAGGTGCTCGTCCGAGAGGCGCTGGACCAGGCCATCACCGAGGCAGAGGGACGCCAGTCGAGCCGCTCGCCCGATGGTGTCGCCGCTCTCGACGCCGGGTGCGGCCGAGTCTCGGCGCTGCGCCAGTTCCGGCCGCGGGTCGGTCGGATGGTCGGGGCGGACATCCACGAGCCCGCCACTCCCCTGCCCCACCTCGACGAGTTCGCCGTCGTGGACCTGTGCGGCCCGGCCGATGCCTTTCCGGCGGCCAGCTTCGATGTCGTGCTGTCCAATTTCACGCTGGAGCACTTCGCCGATCCCGAGGCGGCCCTGGCCAATCTGCGACGGTGGTTACGACCCGGCGGCACGCTCGTCGCGACGACCGTGAACCGGCGGCATCCGTTCGTCGCGGCGTACCTCGGCATGCCGGACGGGCCGCGCCACGCCGTCCAGCCACTGGTCAAGGCCAGCGAGGCGGACGCCCATCCGCTCGTCGGCGCCTGCAACGATCCGGCCACCGTCCGCGGCGACCTGGCTGCGGCTGGCTTCACCGAGATCCGCCTGCAGACCGTCGGCCACCTGGCCCGAGCGTGGGGCCGACATCTGCCGACCTTCGCCCTGGGCCTGGTCGGTGACGTCCTGGCCAGCCGGACCCCCTCCCGTCGCTCGACGATCGTCGCGGTCGCGCGCGCCCCACTGGCGTAGGTTCGCGCTGGATCGGTCGGCTCGTCGCTGCGTCGGATCTGTCCCTCGCCAGGACTCACTTCCATCCCTGATGACTATCAGCGGCATCAGCGTCGCGCTCGGCGGCGTGCCCGCTCGGCGGCGTCCCCACTCGGCGGCGTCCCCACTCGGCAGCCGATCAGCTGTCGATGACTGTCGGGGGCATCACGTGTCGGCCGGGTGGGCCGGGGCATCACGTGTCGGTACCGTCGGCGTCCCTGAGTCCAGGCCACGGCAGACACGGAGGGTCCGGTGGTGGATCGACTCCGCCCAAGGCACCGATCAACCCGGCGAATCGTCGCCAGCTGATCCCGCAGCGCTGTCCACGCTCGAGGCGGCAGATGACCGACTGATGAACGCCGCTTCGCTCCTCGAGCTGGCGCTGGGTCAGCCCGGCTCGGTGCCGAAGCCGCTGGAGGAGCCGACCCATCGACTCCATCCCGAACTTGGTGATCTCGTCGTCTTCGCGGTCGCGCCAAGGCATGAAGGCAAGGTAGTCGATGGCACTTATCTGGCGATCACCTCGCACCGAGTGGCGCTCGAGCAGGTGTGCCAGGGAGCCTGGGGTTGATGCCGCTGATAGTCATCGGGGGGCGAGGGCAGGCTCGTGGCCCGCGGCCTGATGCCGCTGATAGTCATCAGAAGTGGAAGTGGAAGTGGAAGTGGATCCCGCCGGGGCCGGCCATGGCCTGGCTCGGGTCTCCTTCGATCGGGACCGGGCTGCGGTTCCGTGGTAGCGTCGGACTGATGGCGTGCGAGAGCAGATCCACATGACGATGCGTGGCGGGCGTGGCCGCGCGGCCGGCGTCCCGACGAGCGGCTCGTTCCGAGGTCCGAAGCATGACTTCGAGCCCATCCCGAAGGAGCGTCGCACCCGGACCCTTCGTCGGATCGTGGCGTTCTTCCGGCCGTACAAGCTCCAGGTCCTGGTCGTCCTCGGGGCGATCCTCGCCACGAGCCTCATCGGCCTGGTCAACCCGCTCCTGCTCGGCCTGCTGCTCGACAACGTCATCATCGGCGGTGAGTACGACAAGCTGAACCTGTACGTCGGCCTGATGATCATCCTGCCGATCATCACCGGGTTGATCGGCGTCGGCCAGAGCTACCTGAACAACGTCATCGGACAGAACGTGATGCAGGACCTCCGCGCCGCCCTGTACAGCCACCTGCAGCGTCTGCCGCTGCGCTTCTTCACCGAGACGCGGACGGGCGAGATCCAGAGTCGCCTCGCCAACGACGTGGGCGGCGTCCAGACGGTCGTCACGGACACCGCCAGCTCCATCACGAGCAACCTGGCGGTCGCGATCAGCACGGTCGTCGCCATGTTCCTGCTCAGCTGGCAGTTGGCGATCCTGTCGCTCGGGATCACGCCGTTCTTCCTGTACCTGACCTACCGGGTCGGCAAGGTCCGGCGCGAGGTGTCATCCGAGACCCAGAAGTCGCTCGCCGAGCTGACCGCCACGACCGAGGAAACGCTCAGCGTGTCGGGCATCCTGCTGTCGAAGACGTTCGGCCAGCAGCAGACCGCCATCGACAAGTTCCGACGGATCAATCGCGACCTCGCGGCGCTCCAGATCCGCCAGGCGATGGTCGGACGCTGGTTCTTCATGATCATCGGCACGATCTTCTCGATCCTGCCCGCGTTCGTGTACTGGCTGGCCGGCACGATGGCCGCCAACGGCAACCCGGATGCCCCGACCGCCGGCGCGATCGTGGCGTTCACCACGCTCCAGAGCCGCCTGTTCTTCCCGCTCGGCCAGCTGCTCAACGTCCAGGTCGAGATCCAGGGCTCGCTGGCCCTGTTCGACCGGATCTTCGAGTACCTCGACACCGACCCGGAGATCGTGGACGCGCCCGATGCGGTGGCGCTGGACCACGCCACGATGCGCGGCAAGGTCCGCTTCCGCGACGTCGACTTCCAGTACCCGACCGAGGCGGTCCCGTCCACCCGGGCGCACGAGACGCTCGCCGGCAACGCGGCCGACGGTCAGGCCGACGCGGATACCGCCTCCGTCGCCGAAGTCCTGCAGGAGACGATGCTCCCCGAGGGCCTCGTGCCGGAGTCGCTCGCACCCGACGGGCCCGGCGACCCCGACGCGGCCATGCCCACGATCGAACTCATCCCGACCTTCGGCCTGGACGGCGTCGACTTCACCGCCGAACCCGGTGAGCTCGTCGCGCTCGTCGGCCCGTCCGGCTCCGGCAAGACGACGACCACCTATCTCGTTCCGCGGCTGTACGACGTCGTGGACGGCGCCGTCGAGATCGACGACATCGACGTCCGCCGGATCAAACTCGAGTCACTCGGCCAGATCATCGGCGTGGTCACCCAGGAGACGTACCTGTTCCACTCGTCGATCCGCGACAACCTCCTGTACGCCAAGCCCGATGCGACCCAGGAGGAGCTCGAGGGAGCGGCCCGCGCAGCCGCGATGCACGAGCGGATCATGGAGCTCCCCGACGGCTACGACACGATCGTCGGCGAGCGTGGCTACAAGCTCTCGGGCGGCGAGAAGCAGCGCCTCGCCATCGCGCGCGTGGTCCTCAAGGACCCGCGCATCCTCATCCTCGATGAGGCGACGTCGGCGCTCGACACCGTCTCGGAACGGCTCATCCAGGCCGCCTTCGAGCGCCTGATGGAGGGCCGCACCACGATCGCCATCGCCCACCGCCTCTCGACCATCCTCCGCGCCGACCGGATCCTCGTGTATGAGCGAGGCCGGATCGTCGAGCGCGGCACCCACCCCGAACTGCTGGCCCAGGGCGGCCTCTACGCCAGGTTGTACGAGGAACAGTTCGTGTCCGAGATGCGGCCGGCGGACCTGCCCGACCCGGCCGGCGTTGGCGTCTGAGCGATGCCGACCCACAAGTCCGTCGACCTGCGCCACGAGGGCGGGATGCGGTTCACGGCCTCCCCGAGCTCCGGCCACGCCCTTGCGTTCGACGATCGCGAGTCGAACCGGGGCGGGAGCCCGGTCGAGACGGTGCTGTCGGCCCTCGGGTCGTGTTCGGCGATGGACGTCGTCTCGATCATGGAGAAGAAGCGGCAAGCCGTCACTGCCTACGAGGTCCACGTCGCCGGCAGCCAGCGCGACGAGTACCCGCAGGTCTTCACCGAGATCGAGCTGGTCCACGACGTGACCGGCACGAACCTGTCCGAGGCGGCCATCCGACGCGCCATCGAGCTGTCGGCGACCAAGTACTGCCCGGTCAACGCGATGCTGTCGGCCGGCGCGACGGTCGTCCACCACCGGTACGTCATCCACTCGGACGGCGCGGCGCCGTTCGAGGCGTCCGGCGAGGTGGTCGCGACCGGGCCATACGCCCGACCCGACATCATCGCCTGAGGGGTCCGTCCCGCCTGGACCACGGCCCCACCCCGTCAATCCCCACTAACCCGGTCGGGATTGTCTGGTATAGTGCCGCCTCACGGCTCGCGACGCGCGGGGCCGACCGATGAGGAGCCCGTCCCGATGCCGTTGCCGTCCGCCATCCCCGCCGGCGCCGCCGCCCAGCTGCCGAAGGCGCGGATGATCGATCCACGCGGCCATCGCTTCGGTGCCGGCGTCTCGGCGGTCCTGCTGGTCGTTGCGTTCCTGACGACCACCCCGTGGCTCGTCGCGCTCGTTCTCGTCTCGATCGGGGTGAGTGCCGCGTTCGGCCTCCGCTGGTCGATCTACGGGGCCATCTGGCGCCGGATCGTCAAGGTCGCCAAGCTGGGCCCGGCCGAGCCCGAGCATGAATATCCGCCGCGCTTCGCCCAGGTCCTGGGCAGCATCGCGCTGACCCTGTCGCTCATCGCCTTCGCGTTCGATGCCACGACCCTGGCCTGGGGCTTCGCCCTCGCGGTCGCCGCGCTCCAGGCCCTGCTGGCGACGACCGGCTACTGCCTCGGCTGCCGGCTGTATTTCCTGCGCTGGTGGGTCCCGGATCTCGTCACGCGCATCTGGACGCGGGGCGCGTCGTCCTCGCGCCGACTCGCGGTGGAGCCGATCCGCTACGAGTGACGGCCGTGGTTGCATGACTATGCAGGGGCGCTGTATAGTCATCCGACCATGACGACGGTCCCTCCGGTTTCGGCGACCCATCCGAGCCATCCTCCGGTGAGAGGCTGGTGGCGCCGGTGAGCGCCGGGCTCGAGTCGATCGTCGAGTCCGAGACGGACCGGTCGTCAGGGTTCGTCCCTCGCGCGCAACGGGGCCTGGATCCGGCCGGCGGCCCGCGCCGCATCCGGGTCGGCATCATCGGGGCGACCGGGTACGTCGGTGCGGACCTCATCCGGCTGCTCGCGCGGCACCCGGACGTGGATCTCGTCGGCTTGCAGGGACGAGACCGAGACCACGATCCGATCGCCGGCATCCACCCGCATCTCGGGACGACCGAGCTGACCGTCCACCGCGAGCTGCCGCCGGTGGATGCCGTCTTCCTGGCTCTCCCCCACGGCACCGCGGCCGACCTCGCGCCCGATCTGCTTGCCGCGGGGACGGCGATCATCGACCAGGGTCCCGACTTCCGACTGCGCGATGCGGCCGACTACCCGCGCTGGTACGGCTTCGAGCACCCGCACCCCGACCTCCTGGACGCGGCCGTCTACGGTCTGCCGGAGCTGCATCGCGGGGCGCTCGCCGCGCTCGTCGACGCGCCCATGGCCATCGTGGGGGCGCCCGGCTGCTACCCGACCGCGACGATCCTCGCCCTCGCCCCGCTCGCCCGGGCCGGCCTGATCGGCGACCTCGTGGTGGACGCCAAGAGCGGCGTGTCCGGCGCCGGCCGTGAGGCGAAAGCGGATCTCATGTTCGGCGAGGTGAACGAGAGCGTGAAGGCGTACGGCCTGGGCGGCCACCGTCACGTGGCCGAGATCGAACAGGAGCTCGCGTTCGTGGCCTCCGACGCCGGCTTGGATCCCGCCGTCAATCCGGGCGCGGCGACGGTCGACTTCGTCCCCCATCTCATCCCGATGACCCGCGGGATCCACTCGACCAGCCACGTCCGACCGACCCGGCCGATCGGCCAGGCGGAGCTGGACGCGTTGTACGAGGCGGCGTATGCGGACGAGCCGTTCGTGACGGTCGTGCCGACCGCCCCGGCGACCAAGCACGTGACCGGCAGCAACGAGGTCCGGATCCACATCCGGCTCGACGAGCGATCCGGGCGGATCATCGCCATCGGCGTCGAGGACAACCTGGTCAAGGGCGCGGCCGGCCAGGCGATCCAGGCCTTCAACCTCGTCCACGGGCTGCCGGAAACGGCCGGCCTCCTGCAACTCCCACTCGCTCCGTGAGTCCCGCATGACCGCCATCTCCGAACCTTCCATCCCGGAACACTCCGCCGGCCTCCCGGCGGTGGAGCGTCGTGCCGTCCTCCCCGCGGGCTTCCGGGCCGGCGGGACGACGGCCGGGATCAAGGCCTCTGGCCGGCCGGACCTCGCCGTCGTCCTCACGACGACGGGTCCGGCCGCCGCGGCCGCCGTCTTCACGCCGAACACGTTCGCCGCCGCCCCGGTCCGTCAGTCTCGCGCCAACCTGGCGGCCAGCTCGGGCGACCCGCGTGGCGGCTTCGGTTGGGCGACCGCCGTGGTCTCCACGAGCGGCTCGGCGAATGCGGCGACCGGTGCCGCCGGGTCGGCGGATCAGGTCGAGGTGGGTCGGCTGGTGGCGAACGCCTTCGACGTCATACCCGATCGCGTCCTGCACCTGTCGACCGGCGTCATCGGCACGCGCCTGCCCCTCGACAAGGTAGCCGCGGGCCTGGAGGCCCTGGACCCACTGGCGACGATGGACGACGCCGGGCTGGCGGCCGCCGCCGAGGCGCTGCGCACGACCGATTCGGTGACGAAGGTCGCGACGACCTCGATCGAGCTGCTCGACGCCGACGACTGCCCGGTCCGCGTGACCGTGAGCGGCATCGCCAAGGGCGTCGGGATGATCCACCCGAACATGGCCACGATGCTCTCGATCGTCCTGACCGACGCGGCCATCGAGCCGGTCGACCTGTGGGGCCTGCTCCGCCCGGCGGCGGCCCGAACGTGGGATCAGCTGTCGGTCGATGGCGACACGAGCACCAACGACACGGTCTTCGTCCTGGCCTCGGGCGTCGGTGGCGCATCGCCGGTCCGAGCCGGCACGCCCGAGGCCGCCGCCCTGGGTGCGGCGATCGAAGCCGTCGCGCGCGACCTCGCCCGCCAACAGGCCGCCGATGGCGAAGGGGCTTCGACGCTGCTCACCGCCTCGGTCCGCGGCGCCCGCGACGATGCGGAGGCCCGCGCCGTCGCCCGGGCGATCATCTCATCGAGCCTCGTGAAGGCGGCCGCCCACGGTCGCGACCCGAACTGGGGTCGGATCGCGGGCGCTGCCGGGAACGCGACGCTGGCCATCGCGACCGTCCTGGAGGCCGCCGGCCTCTCGGCGGACGAAGCGGCCGCGCGCGCCGGCACGCCGGCGACGCTGGAACCGACCCGTCTGCGCATCTGGATCGCGGGCCATCTCGTCTTCGACGGCTCGTCGGGCGGGCCGGTCGCCTTCGATCGCGACGCCGCTCGTGCCGCGATGGCCGCGCCAGAGGTGGTCATCGCCCTGGACCTTGGCCTCGGCGACGGGACCGGCGAAGCCTTCGGATGCGACCTGACCGAGGCGTACGTCATCGAGAACAGCGAGTACACGACGTGAGCGAGATCCTCGTCGTCAAGCTGGGCGGGACGACCATCGCGGAGCAGAGCCAGGTCCTGGCGGACGTGGCCGCGGTCGCGCGTCGCCGTCCCGTGGTCCTGGTCCACGGCGGTGGCAAGCGGATCTCCGAGTGGCTGGAGCGCCTTGGCGTCCCGAGCACCTTCGAGGGCGGCCTGCGGGTCACGGACGCCCAGTCGCTCGAGGTCGCGGCGGCCGTCCTGCGCGGCGTCGTCAACAGCGAGCTCGTGTCCGGGTTGCGCGACCTCGGCGTCGATGCCGTCGGGCTGTCCGGCGTGGACGGCGGCCTGCTCATCGCCGAGCGCATCCCCCATCTCGGCCTCGTGGCGAGCGTCGTCGGCCTGCGCCGCGATCTCCTCGATGCCATCCTCGTCGGCGGACAGGTCCCGGTCGTGGCGCCGCTCGCCCGCGACGCGGACGGGATCGTCTGCAACGTCAACGCCGACGACGTGGCGGCCGGGATCGCGGCCGGCCTCGGGGCTCGCCAGCTCGTCCTGCTGACGGACGTGGACGGCGTGCGCGACGCGGACGGCCGCAAGCTCGACTCGCTGACCATCGCGGAAGCGGACCATCTCATCGAGACCGGGGTCATCGCCGGCGGCATGGTCCCCAAGATCCGGGCCGCACTGGGCGCCCTCGGCTGGGCCGGCGCCGAGGCGATCATCGCGGATGGCTCGGCGGACGGCGCCCTCGAACGCGCCCTCACCGACCCCACCTTCGGCACGCGCATCACGGCGTCGCGCGAGGCGGGTGTGGGCGCGGCCTGATGGCGGCCACCCACCCGGGCTCCACGCAGGACCTCAAGCGCCTCCGGCAGCGGGCCATCCGCGGGCTCATCGCCTCGCGGCCGGTCAGCAGCCAGCGCGAACTCGTCGATGCCCTGACCGAACAGGGATTCGAGGTCACCCAGGCGACCGTCTCGCGCGACATCGCCGAGATGGGCCTGGTGAAGGCCCCGCGCGACGGCGGCCACTTCTACGTCGCGCCGGAGGACGTCCTCTCCGCACCGACCCCGGTCCCGGGCTCCGACGAGCGGTTGCGCCGGATCCTGGGCGACATCCCGGTGTCGGTCGGGCGGAGCGGCCTCATCCTCGTGCTGACCGGGACGCCCGGCACGGCCAGCGTCATCGCCCAGGCGATCGACGAGTCCACCCTGCGCGAGCAGGAAGGGACGCTGGCGGGCGACAATACGCTCCTGGTCCTGTTCGCCGACGAGTCGCGCCTGGAGCGCTGGCTCGATCGGTTCCGCGCCATCGCGGTGCTGGCCACCACCGACATCCCACTCGATCGCGCTCCACATCGTTCCCCGGAGGGTCACTAGCGTGAAGAAAGTCGTGCTCGCCTATTCGGGCGGCCTGGATACCTCGGTCGCCGTCGCGTGGCTCAAGGAGGAGTTCGGCGTCGAGGTCGTGACCCTCACCGTCGACGTCGGCGGCGGGTCGCTGCGCGAAGGGGTCGAGGCCCGGGCCATGGCCGCCGGCGCGACCCGCGCCTACGTCGTGGACGCCCGCGAGCGGTTCGTGACCGACTTCGTCTGGCCACATCTCCAGGCCAACGCGCTGTACCAGGGCGCCTACCCGCTCGCGACCGCGCTCGCTCGCCCGCTCATCGCCCAGCTCCTCGTCGAGGTCGCCAAGCGCGAAGGCGCCGACGCCGTCGCCCACGGCTGCACGGGCAAGGGCAACGACCAGGTCCGCTTCGATGTCGCCGTCCATGCCCTCGATCCCGGGCTGGAGGTCGTCGCGCCGATGCGCGTCGGGATGGGCCTGACCCGCGATCAGGAGATCGACTACGCCGCCGAGCGCGGCATCGAGATCCCCATCACGAAGGCGTCGCCATATTCGATCGACGTCAACCTGTGGGGCCGCTCGTGCGAGACGGGCGTCCTGGAGGACCCGTGGGTCACGCCGCCGCCCGACGCGTACGAGTGGACGGTCGCTCCGGCCGACGCGCCCGCGCCAGTCGAGGTCGTCATCGCCTTCGAGGGCGGCATCCCCGTCGCCCTGGATGGGGAACGCCTGGGGGCGGTGGAACTCGTGGAGCGGCTGCATGACCTCGGCGGTGCCCACGGCGTCGGGCGGATCGATCACGTCGAGGATCGCCTCGTCGGCATCAAGAGCCGCGAGATCTACGAGACGCCGGCCGCGACCATCCTCCACACGGCGCATCGCGCCCTCGAAGGCTTGACCCTCAGTCGCGATACGCTCCGATTCGACGCCTTCGTGGCCGACGAGTTGGCCCGCCTCATCTACGACGGCCTGTGGTTCAGCGCCCTGTCGCGCGACCTGCGGGCGTACGTCGCCTCGTCGCAGCGGGTCGTCTCCGGCGATGTCCGGATCCGCCTCGACCACGGCCAGGCCGTCATCGCCGGGCGGCGCTCGCCGATGTCGCTGTACGACAAGAGCCTTGCCACGTACGACGAGGGCGACGCGTTCGATCACGCGTCGGCGGTCGGCTTCATCGAGATCTTCGGGCTGCCGCTCCGCGTGGAGGCGGCGCGCCACGGCGCGGTGGGCAAGCACCACGGCGCCGCCTGGACCTGGACGGACCCGTTGCTGGAAGGCCTGCCGACGACCGTGACGGACCCGACGCCCAGCCTCGCCTGAACATGGGCCCCGACGACGACCGTCGTCTGGCCGAACTCGCGTTCCTCCACGAGATCGCCCAGCTCGCCACCCTCGCCCGCGACTGGGATGAGCTCATGCGCACGATCGTGGACGGCACGACCCAGGCGATGGGCGTCGAAGTCTGCTCGTTCTATCTCGCCGATCGGGACCGGACCCGGCTGACCCTGGCCGCGACCAACGGGCTCGATCGATCCCAGGTCGGCAAGGTCAGTCTCGGCTGGGGCGAGGGCGTGACCGGACGCGTGGCCGCCACGCGCGAGCCCATCGCCATCGCGGACGTCACCAAGGACGACCGGTTCGCGTGGGTCCGCGGGTTCGACGTCGAAGCGCTCGCGGGGATGCTGTCGGTCCCGCTCGTCTGGCACGACGGCGTCGTCGGCGTCCTCAACGTCCAGACGCGCGACGTCCGCGTCTTCGGGGAGACCGAGATCGCGTTCCTTGGGACGATCGCGGCACTCCTCGCGGGGATCGTCGAGAAGGGCCGGCTCACGGCCGAGGTCGAGGCGCGGCTGGCCCAGCTCACGGCCCTCGATGCGGCCCGGGCGGAACTGCTGTCGGTCGTGACGCACGAGCTGCGGACACCGCTGTCGGTCGTCCGGGTCTACGTGGACCTGCTGGCCGACGCAGCGGGCGCAGGTGGCGCGGGCGGCGCGGGCGGGGCGAGCGGCTCGGGCGCAGGCGGTTCGGGCACGGGCGCCGCGGACACGGCGGCGTGGCGGGATGCGGCCGACGATCAGCTCGCCCGACTGGACCGGCTGGTCGACTCCATCCTGGCCTCGGTCCGGGGCGACGGGCTCACCAACCTGTCCCGCGCGCCATTCGATGTCGTGGCCGCCGTCGACGAGACGGTCGAGACGCTCCGGCGCCTCCTTCGTCCGCACCAGATCCGCTGGGAGCGACCGTCCGAGCCGCACATCGCGGTCGGCGACGAGGCGCGCTTCCGCCAGGTCCTGGAGCAACTCCTCGAGAACGAGTCGAAGTACGCACCCGGCGACCAGGGCGTGAGCATCGGTGTCTGGCGCGTCGGAGGCGAGATGCAGGTGTACGTGACCGACGACGGCCCAGGCGTGCCGATCGAGGATTGGGAGAGCGTGTTCGAGCCGTTCGTCCGGATCGAGGGGCGCGGCCGGAGTCGCGGGTCCGGGATCGGGTTGTTCGCGTCCAGGCGGCTCATGGATGCGATGGGCGGCCGCATCTTCCTGGAGCCCAACGGCTACGCCAGCAGCCGGTTCGTCGTGGCCCTGCCCGCGGGGGGTTGACACCCGCCCCACCGAGTCGTATATACCGACCATCGATATAGCGTCTCGCTGACGAGGTGCGCCCGATGGCCGATGCGCTCACGACGGCCGATCGACCCGAGATCGGCACTGGATCCGACGAGGTCCCTGCCTCGGAGTCGGCACGGCTCACGGCCGTCAGCGAGGTCCTGCGCGACATCGCCCGGGGCGGGATCGCGGGGATCCTCGTCGGCATCTTCGTCGCCGGACTGGGTGGCCGACTCGTCATGCGCCTGGCCACGATCCTGCACGAGGACACCGTGGGCCGCGTGACCGAGATGGACGCCGTCATCGGGGCGATGACCCTGAACGGGACGCTCGCGCTGCTCCTGTTCGGCGGCCTCGGCGTCGGACTGATGGCCGCGGTCCTGTGGGTCGCCATGCGTCCCTGGGTCCCGGGGCACGGCCTCGGTCGAGCGTTGATCACCGGCGGGCTGGCGGTGGCGCTCGGGACGCCGCTCCTCGTCCAGCGGACGAACCCGGACTTCATCATCCTCGGCTACGACCCGGCGGTGGTCGCCCTGCTCCTGGCCCTCGTCTTCGCGGTCGGGTTCTCGATGGCGATGGTCGATGGGTGGCTCGACCGCCGGATGCCGCGGTCGGTCCTCGGGGACGACCCGAGTGCCGCCGGTTACCTGGCCCTCACGTTCATGGGCCTGTTCCTGATCCTGCCCATCGTGGTCGCCGCGATGTTCGGCGACCCGTCCTATCGCGCGCCGGTCCGCGCGGGCTGGGGGCTGCTCGTCGTCGGGCTGTGCACGCTCGCGTGGTGGGTGCTGCGGGCGCGCGGCGGGACGGTGCCGCCCCGCTCGCTGGCGGTCGTCGGCAGCGTGTCGCTCGTCGTGACCGCGGTCCTCGGCGTGCTGACCGTCCTGCCCCATGTCCGGGTCGCGATGGGGATGCCCTGATGCTGCGCCCGGTGGCGTGGGTGGCGGCGACGACCGTCGGGCTCGTCGTCGCCGGGTTCATCTTCCACTTCCCCGGGAGCTTCGGTGGCCACGGGACGTGGAACGTGTCGGCGGCGATCTTCGGCCTGATCCTCGGCGCCATCTCGGGCGTCCTGGTGGGCCTGATCCAGTGGATCGCCCTGCTGCTGCCTCGGCGCGCGGGCGGACGGCTGCTCCTGGCGATGGCGATCGGGGTCGGCGTTACGCACGCGGTGCACGACGGCGCGCCGAACAGTGTCGGCCTGATCGGGGTCCCGGTCATCGGCGGGGTCGCGATGCTCGCCGCGTTCGCCGGCCCGCTCGGCGAGCGACGACCCATCGTCCTCGCGACGTGCTTCCTTGCCTGGACCGGCGGGCTGCTGCTTGCCGAAGTCGTCACGAAGGCGCTTGGGATGCCGCTCGAGGAGACGCCGGTCGGCTGGGCGACGAGGCATGCGATGGATGGCCTGGTCGTCGGGCTGGTCTGGGGCATCGCCACGGTCGCGGTGGGCCTGCCGGCGATCCTCGACCGTCGGGAAGCGGCGGCCGACCCGACGACGGCGGCGGCGCTGTCGCCAGGCGGTTGACGGCCGGCCGCGATGGCCGCTCCCTCCATCGGCGGGTAGCCAGCCGCCGGTCCGTAGACCGCTGACGCCATCTTCACCCCGTCGATATCGACACCATCGCTATGCCGGGCGCAGGCATGCCCATAAGGCGACTCCGGCCATACGGAAGCCACGCATCCACGCTCAGGACGGCACCCGTTCGCCGCCAGATGCGGCCTTACGCCCGCCCTCGCACGGTTGACAATGATGGCGTCGATACGCACGAGTCCAAGCGAGCCGACGGCCGGGCGCGCCTCGAAGATGCGATCTTGCGACAAACGCCTCGTGGGCCGATGACCGGATCCCACGAAACGCCAGCCGACGCGACGTGACCGCGCTCATTCGTCGCGAGTGTGCATCTGGTGGGCGCGCCGCCGAGGCCGCGGCGATCCCGGCGCCGGCCCGCCACCACCCGGGCCGCCGCCACTACCCGGGCCGCCGCGGCGATCCCGGCGCCGCCGCGGCGCCCCGCCCTACCTCGCCCTACCCCGCTGGGACGACCCGGACCTCGTCGGCGCGGAGCCGCGCGTAGCCCGGTTTCACGACCTCGTTGATGATGTGGATCCGCTCATCGAACGGCGCGAACGCGCTCTTCATCGCGTTGATCGTCAGCCATTCCATCTCGCCGAGGCCGATCCCGAACGCCGCGTCCAGGGCCGCGAACTCGCTCGAGAGCGAGACGCCACTCATCAGGCGGTTGTCGGTGTTGAGCGTCACCCGGAAGCGCAGCCGGCGGAGAAGGTCGATCGGGTGCGTCTCGATGGAGGCCGCCGCGCCGCTGTGGACGTTCGACGACGGACACATCTCGAGCGGGACCCGCCGATCCCGCACGAACGCCGCGAGGCGACCCAGCTCCACGGACCCGTCGTCGCGGACCGTGATGTCATCGACGATGCGGACGCCGTGGCCGAGCCGCTCCGCGCCACAGAACTGGAGCGCCTCCCAGATGGACGGCAAGCCGAACGACTCGCCGGCGTGGATCGTGATGTGGAAGTTCTCGCGCCGGACCAGGTCGAACGCATCCAGGTGTCGGGTGGGCCGGTACCCGGCCTCCGGACCGGCGATGTCGAACCCGACGACGCCCGCATCCCGCCAGCGCACCGCGCACTCCGCCACTTCGACGGACCGGGCGGCCTGACGCATGGCCGTGACCAGCAACTTCATGACGATCGGGTGGCCGGCCGCCTCGGCCGCCTCCGCCCCGACCCGGAACCCGTCCAGCATCGCCTCGACCGCCTCATCGAGGGTCAAGCCGCGCGCGGTGCACAGCTCGGGCGCCATCCGGACCTCGGCGTAGACGACGCCGTCCGCGGCCAGGTCCTGGGCGCACTCCGAGGCGACCCGCATGATCGCGTCGCGCTCCTGCATGACCCCGAACGTGTGGACGAAGGTCTCGAGATACAGCTCCAGACTCTTGCGGTCGGCGCCGCGCCGGAACCACGTGCTGAGCTCCGCGACGTCGGTCGTCGGCAGGTCGCCGTAGCCGTACTCCGAGGCGAGATCGACGACCGTCGCGGGCCGCAGGCCGCCATCGAGGTGATCGTGAAGCAACGCCTTGGGGGCGGCGACGATGGTCGCAAGATCTGGCACGGACCGATGGTACCGCGTGGCCCTGGGCGCGGGAGTGGAGGCGAGAGTGGAGGCGAGAGTGGGCGCGGGGGTTGAGGCGACGGGCGCGGCTGCGGATGTGGAGTCAGCCGTGGCCCTGGCCGCGAGTACGGGCTCGCTCGCGTCGCCCGCGTCCTCCGGCTGGCATGATGGCCGCACGATGACGGTCACGGCACGCGCCACCTCGGGCGACTTCGACCTCGAACTCGAGCTGGATCGAGCGGACCTCCTGCCCGGCCGCCTCGTCGATGGCACGCTCCGGATCGCCGCCCGCGATGGCGGCGAGATCCGCGGCGCCCGCGTGACGCTCGTCGGCACGCAGCGCTGGCGCTACGACTCGGTACGGACGGACTCCGAAGGCCACACCCACACAGAGATCAAGACCGGCGAGGAAGACCTGCCCGCGGTCCCGATCGCGGTCATGGGCTCGACCAGGTTCGCGCGAGGCGAGTCGCGCGACGTGCCGTTCCAGTTGCCCGTCCCGGCGCTCGGGCCCCCCAGCTTCGAGGCCACGGAGTTCGGCCTGGACTGGCACGTCAGGGTCAACCTGGATGTCCCGGGCTTCGACCCATCCTTCGAGGTCCCCGTCCGCGTCCACCAGCCGACGGCCCTCCTGCGCGCCGGCGTCGTCGCCGTCGCGGAGTTCGCGCTGTACCCGGAGGCCGATGCCGACTCGGACGGGTTCGAGGGGTCGGTGCGGCTTGACCCCTCGCCGCTCTGTGTCGGGGCACCGTTCACGGGCCGGATCACGCTACGGGCCGCGCCATCACGCAAGATCCAGGAGATCCGCCTGGAACTGCGCGTGAAGGTCGAGGCCACGGTCGGCAACGGGCGAGAGGAGACCATCACGCTCTGGACGGGCATCGCGGCGGGGCCAGGCGAGTTCGGCGGCCCACAGACGATGACGTTTCACAGCGAGATGCCGGCCAGGTGGCTGCCCACGATCCTGACGGAGCGCGGCCGGTCCACCGCCCAGTTCCACGTCATCGTCGCGACCGCGTTCGCGCGCGATCCGCACCTCGTTCGCGACGTGACGATCTGCTCGACGACGGAGTTGTAGGAGCGGCTCGCGGATCCGGACGACGACCTGGCCGGCTCGTCGCGCCCCCCGCGCCCCGGCTCCCGCTATTCCGCTCGGTCGAGTCGCTTGCGGGCCGCCGTGAGCGCCGCCGACACCCGACCCGGCGCGGTCCCGCCGACGACGTCGCATGAGGCGAGTGCGCCGTCGAGGCCGGCGGCGGTCCGCACCGCATCGCCGATCGCGGCCTCGGCCCCGAGCCGCCTCGCCGTCGGGTCGTCCGAGACCGCGAGCGCGGCCGCGATGGTCTCGTCGGGCAGCTCATCCAGCCCACAGCCCGCCTCCTCGGCGTGGGCGACGAGCGACCCGACCACGTGATGGGCCGTGCGGAACGGCACGCCGCGGCGAACGAGCGAGTCGGCGACGGCCGTGGCGGTCGTGTGGCCCTGGGTCGCCGCAGCGCGCATCCGCGCACCGTCCACGCTGATCGTGTCCAGCATCCCGGCCAGGACGCCGAGCGATGCCTCGTACACCGCCACGGCATCGAACAGCGGGGCCTTGTCCTCCTGGAGGTCGCGCTGGTACGCCAGCGGCAGGCCCTTGAGCATCGCCAGCGTGCCGGTCAGCGCCCCGATGACCCGGGCCGCGCGGCCGCGCACGAGCTCCGCCGGGTCCGGATTCTTCTTGTTCGGCATCATGCTGCTGCCGGTCGAGAAGGCATCGGACGCACGGACGAAGCCGAACGACGGATTCGACCACCACGTGATCTCCTCGGCCAGACGGCTGAGATGGACCATCCCGAGCGCGATGGCCCCGAGCGTCTCGACGACGAAGTCCCGATCCGAGACCGCATCGAGCGAGTTGGCGGTCACGCCGTCGAAGCCGAGCTCATGCGCCGTGGCCGCCCGATCGAGCGGATAACCCGCACCGGCGAGCGCACCCGCGCCGAGCGGGCTGATGTTGGTCCGCCGCCGCGCGTCGGCCAGGCGGCCGCGGTCGCGCTCCCCCATCTCGACATAGGCGAGCAGGTGATGGGCGAACAGGACCGGCTGGGCCGGCTGGATGTGGGTCGTCCCCGGCAGGATCGCCTCGCGCTCTCGCCCGGCGAGGTCCACGAGCGCTCGCTCGAACTCGAGGATGGCCGCGTCCAGGCGATCGATCGCCCGACGCGTCCACAGTCGCAGGTCCGTGGCGACCTGGTCGTTGCGCGACCGACCGGTGTGGAGCTTGCCGGCGACCGGCCCGATCCGGGCGGCCAGCGCGGCCTCCAGGTTCATGTGAACGTCCTCGAGGGACGGGTCCCAGTCGATCCGACCGGCCGCCACGTCCTCGGCGAGCCCGGTGAGGCCGCCGACGAGTTCGTCGACCTCCTCCCCGGTCAGCAGCCCCGCGCGCCCCAGCCCGCGGACGTGGGCGATCGAGGCATCGAGATCGTCGGCGGCGAGGCCCGCATCGACCTCGATGGACCGGGTGAAATCGGCGACGCGCTGGTCGTTCTCTTCGCTGAAGCGCCCGCCCCAGAGTCGCATGTCGCCTCCTTCGCTGTGGGTCCCATGGTACGGGCTCGGCGATGGGCCGGCGGCTGGCAGACTGTCGCGATGCGCGACGAGATCGGCCGGCGGCCGTGGTGATGCTCCAGGCGGCCGGGCTAGGACGCCGCTTCGGTGACCTGTGGGCTGTCCGCGGCATGGACCTCGCGGTGGATCGCGGCGAGGTCCTCGGCCTGCTCGGGCCCAACGGCGCGGGCAAGACGACGACGGTGCGCATGCTGACGGCCCTCATCGAACCGACCGAAGGCACGGCGTCCATCGAGGGCTTCGACGTCCGAGAGCAGCCCGACGCCGTCCGGGCGCGGATCGGCATCCTGACCGAGACGCCGGGCCTCTACGACAAGCTGTCGGCCCGGTCGAACCTGGACTTCTTCGGCCGGCTCTACGGGCTGGACGCGACGGCACGCGCGGACGGGATCGAGCGCTATCTGCGCCTCTTCTCGCTGTGGGACCGGCGCGACGACAGCGCCGGGACGTTCAGCAAGGGCATGAAGCAGAAACTGGCGATCGCGCGGGCGCTGCTCCATGACCCGGCCGTGGTCTTCCTCGACGAGCCTACCGCGGCGCTGGATCCGGAGGCCGCGTTCGTCGTCCGCGAGGCCATCGAAGGGCTGCGCCGGGCCGGCCGGACGATCGTCCTCGCAACGCACAACCTCGACGAGGCGAACCGGCTGTGCGACCGCGTGGCGTTCGTGCGCGGCGGCTTGCTCAAGGTGGACACCCCGGCCGGGTTACGGGCCGCGACCGGGGTGCGCGGTGTGGATGTCACGCTGGCCGGTGACGTGCCGGAGGCGCTCGTGGCGGTCGCCCGGGCCCTCCCCGGTGTGCGCGGTGCGACCTCGGCCGGGCGGCACCTCGTCGTGGCAGCCGACGACCCGGCCGTCGTCACGCCCGGGCTCGTTCGAGCCCTCGTCCTGGCCGGCGCCGAGATCGCCGAGGTCCACGAACGCGCCTCCACCCTCGAGGACGTCTACTTCGATGTCATGGGCGTTCACCCCGACGGCTCGGGTGAGGCACCCTGATGCGGTCCCACATCGTGAGCACGGTCCTTCGCCGCGAGTGGCTCGAGACATCGCGCAATCGCCTGCTCATCGCCACCATCCTGTTCCCGCCGATCATCCTGACGGTCGCCCCGATCGCCCTGGCCGGCGTCATCGGCGAACGATCCCTGCCCGATGAGCTGGCCGGGGCCGTGCTGGCCCAGCGGCCGGAGTGGTCGTCGTTCACGCCGAGCGAGCTGGCCGGGGCGTTCGCCGTGCAGCAGTTCCTCGTGTTCTTCCTGTTGATGCCGGCCTACATCCCGCTCGCCATCGCCACGTTCAGCATCATCGGCGAGAAGCAGGCCCGCAGCCTGGAGCCGGTCCTGGCTGCCCCGATCAGGACGGTGGAGCTGCTCGCCGGCAAGGTGCTCGCGGCACTCATCCCAGGCGTCCTCGCCGGCTGGCTGACATATCTCGTGTTCGTGGCCCTGGCATCGATCGTCTACGGGCCGGCGCTGTTCGGCGTCGTGACGGACGCGTCCTGGCTCATGGGCGTCTTCGTGCTGGGGCCGGCGGTGGGCCTGTCGTCCGTGGTGGCCGGCGTCATCGTCAGCTCGCGCGTATCGGACCCTCGAGTCGCACAGCAGATCGGCGGGATCATCATCGTGCCGATCATCGCGGTCATCCTGCTGCAGGCGACCGGCACGGTCCTCGTCGGAGCGCTCGGGTACTTCGTTCTTGCCGTCGTCGTGTTCATCGTGAGCCTGGCCGGCCTGCGGCTCGGCGTGACGCTGTTCGATCGGGAGTCGATCCTGACCCGCTGGCGCTGACGTCGGCTCGGACCGGGCGAGCCCCTCACGGCGATGCGACGGATCGGACTCCTCGGGGATGCAACGGATGCGGCCCCGGCCGGGTTCCGGGTGGTATGCGCGACCGTTGGAATATCCGAATAGGCCAAGGGGCTATCATGCCGCGATGACCCGCCGTGCCACGCCGATCGAATGGCTCATCTTCCTGACCCTGGCGTTCTGCTGGGGCTCGAGCTACCTGTTCATCAAGCTCGCCGTCGACGACTTCGGGACGTTCACGCTCGTGGCCCTGCGGTTGATCGTGGGCGCCGGTCTCCTGTGGTCCGTCGTGCTGCTGTCGCGCGTGGAGCTACCTCGTGAGCGACGGACCTACGGCCATCTCGCGGCGATGGGGGCGATCAACATCGCGATCCCGTTCGCCCTGATCACCTGGGCCGAACGATCGGCCGACTCGTCGCTCGCCGCGATCCTGACGTCGCCCATCCCCCTGATCGTGGCCGTGCTGGCGCCGTTCTTCCTCCCGGATGAGCCGCTCCGCCTGAACGGGCTGGTCGGACTGGGCCTTGGGTTCATCGGGGTCGTCATCCTCGTGAGTCCCGGGCTGTCGGGCTCGGGGGCCGAGCTGACGGCGATGCTGGCACTGCTCGGCGCGGCCACCAGCTACGCCTGCGGGGCGATCTACGCCCGACGCAACATCCGCGGCCTGCGACCGATGGTCCCAGCCGTGTTCCAGGTCACCTACGCAGCGGCCTACACGCTCGTGCTCGCCTTCCTGTTCGAGCAGCCACTGGCCGCCGCGCCGGACGCCGAGGCGATCTTCTCCATCCTGTGGCTGGGTCTACTCGGGTCCGGACTCGCGTACCTGTGCTTCTTCCGATTGCTCGGCCCGTGGGGGGCGACCCGCCTCACGATGGTGTCGTACGTCATCCCGGTGATCGGCATCGCGCTCGGGTTCGCGGTCCTCGACGAGACGATCGACGGGCGCGTGGTCATCGGCACGATCGCCGTCCTTGCGGGTATCGCGATCGTCAATGGCCGCTATGGGCGACGGCGGCTGTTCGAGCGTCGGCGCGCCGAACCGGTGGCCCCGAAGGCGACCGGATCGGCCTGACCGGGCACGACCGATCCGGTAGCGGTCGCGCGCGGCTGCGACCGAGACCGCCTGACCCGCCTGACCGGGCACGACCGATCGCCCAAGGCGTTCGCCCCGCTGAGCCGTTGGATATCGACACCATCATTACCAGCGGGCCTATCGGGCACCTAAGGTCCTCGACGCCGCGATCCGCGAGGACGCCCAAGCGTGGGGGAGGTACGCGCGGACCGTCGACGGGGCCTTGGCCGGCCGCTCGTTGCCCGCGTAGCGATGGCGTCGATATCGAAGGGGTGAAGGTGCCGGCAGCCGACCCGGCCCGGAGAGAGCCGCCCGCCCCGCCGACCCGCGTGACCCGCCGACCGCCCCGCCGACCCGCGTGACCCGCGGCGCGACCGTCCGCGCGGCCAGGCCCCCGTTCGCCCGTGCCTGAGCCCTATCCGTCCAGGGCGAGCAGCAACGCTCCGATGACGATCACCGCCGACGCAGCGATCCGGCGGGTCGCATCCCCACGGGAGGCCGCCTCACCCAGACGCACGGCCCCCCAGGTCGCAACGATGACCGTCGCCGACTCGCGGAGCGGCGCGACCGCCGTGAGTGGCGCCACGCTCAGCGCGAACAGGATCAACAGGTAGGCGAGGAGGGTCAGGACACCGCCGACGGCCGCCCGCCGGTTCTGCTCTCGTCCGCCGGACCACAGGCCGCCGCCCGCGACGACCTGGACCCACACGACCAGCAGGACCGCCCCCGACACCCACAGGATCGTGGCGTACTGGAACGGCTCGATGAGCCTCGTCCCGACTCGATCCAGCGACGTGTACCCGGCGATCATCACGCCGGTCGCGATGGCGAACGCGATGGCCGCATCCGGTCGCCGTTCGCCGGGTGGCCGTCGGAGCGCCTGCCACGGTCGTTGCAGGGCCAGGAACCCAGCGAGCAGGAAGGTCACGCCCAGCCAGCCGGCCGGCCCCAGGCGCTCCCCGAGCACGACCACGCCGACCGCGACCAGGAGCAACGGTGCCGTCCCACGGGCGATCGGATAGACGATCGAGAGGTCCCCGCGCCGGTATGCCTGGGCGAGCAGGACGAAATAGGCGGCCTCGAACACGCCTGACGCCAGTCCCAGCGCGATGCCCTCGACCGGAAGCGCCGGCGAGCCGGCCAGGAGCCACGACCCGACGCCCACCGGCACGATGAAGACCGTCCCTGCGACCATCCCGATCGTCGCGGCGCGAAGCGGGTCCCCGGCCGTCTTGAGTCGCACGTTCCAGGCGACGTGCAGCAGCGCGGACGCGGCCACCAGGCCGATGATCAGCGGATCCACGCCTCAATCCCAGCCGGGCGCGCGCGTGGCTCCCGAACGGCGGCCGGGTCGGATGGCCACCCCACGTCCGACCAGCAGGACCGCGACGCCGGTGGTCAGTGGCACGGCGGCCACGATCCCGATACTGCCGACGATCGCCCGGACGATCTCGACCGCGACGATCTCGCTCGAAGCGATCAGCAGCGGATCCTGCCGCCCGGCCGCGAACAGGACGATGAGCGGCAGCGACGCGCCGACATACGCCAGGACGAGCGTGTTGACCGTCGCCGCGATGTGCGACCGGCCCACGTTCATCGATCGTTTCGCGAGCTCCAGCCGGCTGACCCGCGGGTCCGCTTCGTGCAGCTCCCCGACCGTCGCGGCCTGGGTCACGGTGACGTCGTCGAGGATGCCCAGGGCCCCGAAGATGATGCCGGCGAGGATCAGTCCGCCCAGGTCCAGCCCCTCGATGCCGAGCCCCTGCAGGTACGCCGCGTCCTCCGAGCCGCGCAGGGCGGTGAACCGCGCGAGCTCATCGAACGTGACGGCCAGGACGGCGACCAGGGCGAGCGCCACGAACGTCCCGATGGCCGCGGCCGCGGTCGTCATCCGGGCGCCCTCGGTCAGCAGGAACGTGACGATCGTGACGCCGGTCGCGGCGAGGATGGCGATGAGGGCCGGTTCGTAGCCGGCCAGGATGAGCGGCACGACGAGCTTGATGACGACGACGAGGGTCAGCGCCAACGCGATGAGCGAGCGCACGCCCCGCCAGCCACCCACGATCGTGACGGCTGCCGCGAAGATCGCGAGCAGCAGCGCCAGGACGGGGATCCGATACAGGTCCGCGACGGCGATGAAGGTCGAGTCGGGCTCGGCCGAGGCGCTGACGACGACCGCGTCGCCGACCTGGTAGCGGGGCAGCTCCTGTTGTCCGGACGGTCCCTGCAGGTAGCCGTCGAGGATCTCGCCCTTGAGCTCGCCGGCGAGGATCTCCACCCTGACGTCGGGCGCCGTCTGGTCATCGCCGGGCGGCAGGAACTCCACGATCCGCCCGAGATGGAGCTCCACCGGCGGCGGACCCGACGGTGGCGGGGTCAGGTCAGGAACGAGGAAGACGATCGCCAGGATGATGAGCAGCCCACCGGCCAGGGCGCCCGCGTGGCGTCGTAGGCCGGCGAACGGGACCTCGGATGTGCCGTCGCCCTCGTCGTCACCGCGGACCGGGAAGGGGTCGCCGTCTGGGCCGAGGCGGCGGCTCACGCGGCGTGGTTGGACGAATCGGAAGGGGCCTCCGCGGACTCCTTGAGCGCGCGGAGATGGGCCTCGACCCGGCTGGCCAGCGAGGCACGGCCGAGCCGCACCAGGATGCCGGTCCAGCGATCGAATGGTTCGAAGGTGGCCGCGTGGATGACCCGCGTCCCGCCCGCGACCGGCTCCAGGACCCACGACCACTCGCTATCGAACCCGGAGCCCGTCACGCGCAGGCGGAAGCGCGACTCCGGCCGGGCCTCCAGGCTCTCCGCCCAGGCCGACTCGCGAAGCAGGCCCATCCGGGTCACGACCGAGCGGGTCGTGGCAGCGGCGGGCCAGGCGGGAGCCGCCGGCCCGTACCGGACCTCGGGAAAGAGACGCTCGCTCAGGGCCGGGTCATGGAGCGTCGCCCAGACGATGCGCGGCGGCGCATGGACGAAGACCCGTCGCTCGATGTCTCCGGGATCCGCCACGTCCTAGACTCCGATCGGGTGCCAGACCGTCTTCATCTCGAGGAAGGCGGCGATCCATTCCGGTCGCTGGGCGGCGCGATCGTCCGACCAGTCGAAACGCGCCTCGGACACCGTCGTGGGGCGGCGCAGGACGCGCTTGATGTCGTCGAGGGCGACCAGCTCCGTGTCCAGGCGCATCGCGTCGGGCACGCCCCAGGTGTCGAGCGCGTCGATGTCCTCGTGGGCGGCCAGCACCGGGACCAGCTCGGAGCGCAGGCCCGTCAAGACGTTGACGACACCGCCGGGCACGTCGGACGTGGCGAGGACCTCGCTGAGCGTCACGGCCGGCAGTGGACGCTTCTCCGACGTGACCAGCACGACCGTGTTCCCCGACACGAGCGGCGGCGCCAGCCGGCTGACCAGCCCCAGCAATGACGACGTCTCCGGCGCGACGATCCCGACGACGCCGGTCGGCTCGGGGATCGTGAAGTTGAAGTACGGCGCGGCGACCGGATTCGACGACCCCAGGACCTGGGCGATCTTGTCGGCCCAGCCGGCGTACCAGACCCAGCGGTCGATGGCCCGGTCCACGGCGGCCGTGGCGCGAGGTCGGGACAGCCCCTCGGCCGCGGCGACCTCCGAGATGAACTGATCGCGCCGACCCTCCATGAGCTCTGCGACGCGGTACAGGATCTGGCCGCGGTTCATGGCCGTCCGGTCCGCCCAACCGGGGAACGCCTTGCGCGCGGCCCGGACCGCCTCGCGCAGGTCCTTGCGCGAGGCGCGACAGGCGTTGGCGAGGGCCGTGCCGTCCGCCCCGGACACCAGGTACGACCGGCCGCTCTCGGTTCGCGGGAACGACCCACCGATGTACAGCTTGTAGGTCTTGCGGACCTCGATCCGCGGCGTCGCGACCGGCACCTCCACCACGGCCCGCGACGCGGCCCGCACCCTCGCCCGGGACGCGGCGGCGGCCGGCTTGCGCGGCGGCATCAGCGGTCCTCCAGGCGGACGTAGGCGTACAGCCCGTGCATCCCGCCCTCGCGCCCGAAGCCCGACTCCTTGTAGCCGCCGAACGGCGACGTCGGGTCGAACCGGTTGAACGTGTTGGCCCAGACCACGCCGGCCCGCATCTTCGACACCATGTGCAGGATCCGGCTGCCCTTGTCGGTCCAGATCCCGGCCGACAGGCCGTACGCCGTGTTGTTGGCCTTCTCCACCGCCTCGTCCGGCGTCCGGAACGTGAGCACGGACAGGACCGGCCCGAAGATCTCCTCGCGCGCGATCCGGTGGCTCTGGGCGACGTTCGTGAACAGCGTCGGGCGGAAGAAGTAGCCGCGTTCGGGCAGGTCGCAGGCCGGCTGGTACAGCTCGGCGCCCTCGTCGACGCCGCTCTGGACCAGTTCGGTGATCTTCTCGAGCTGCGAGCGCGAGTTGATCGCGCCGACGTCCGTGTTCTTGTCGAGCGGGTCCCCCACCCGGATCGTGGACAGCCGGTCCTTGAGCTTGTCGATCAGCGTGTCCGCGACGGACTCCTGGACGAGGAGGCGCGACCCGGCGCAACACACCTCGCCCTGGTTGAAGTAGATGCCGTTGACGATGCCCTCGACCGCCTGGTCCAGAGGCGCGTCGTCGAACACGATGTTGGCGGCCTTGCCGCCGAGCTCCAGCGTCAGGCCCTTGTCCGTCCCGGCCACGCCCTTGGCGATGAGCCGGCCGATCTCGGTCGAACCCGTGAACGCGACCTTGTCCACGCCGGGATGGGTCACCAGGGACATCCCCACCGCCCCGGGCCCGGGGACGATGTTGACGACACCGGGCGGCAGGTCCGCCTCACGGCACACCTCGGCGAACAGCAGGGCGGTCAGCGGGGTGGTGGACGCGGGCTTCAGGACGACCGTGTTGCCGGCGGCCAGCGCGGGGGCGATCTTCCAGGCCAGCATGAGCAGCGGGAAGTTCCACGGGATGATCTGCGCGGCGACACCCAGCGGATGGGCCGTCCGGCCCGGGAACGCGTACTCGAGCTTGTCCGCCCAGCCCGCGTAGTACCAGAAGTGGGACGCGGCGAGCGGCACGTCCACGTCCCGGCTCTCCTTGATCGGCTTCCCGGAATCCATCGATTCGAGGACGGCGAACTCGCGCGACCGCTCCTGCAGGATCCGGGCGATACGGAACAGGTACTTGGCGCGCTCGCGGCCGGGGAGGTTGCCCCAGGACCGGCTGCCGGCACGCCGGGCCGCACGGACCGCCTTGTCGATGTCGGCCGGGGTCGCCTTCGCGACGTCGGCCAGCGCGAGTTCCGTGGCGGGATCCACGGACGTGAAGGTGCCACCGTCCGAGGCCGGGACGTCGCGACCGCCGATGAACAGGCCGTAGCGCTCCTTGAGCGTCACGATGTCACGCGCCTCGGGGGCCGGCGCATACTCCCACGGGATCGCCTGGCCGTCGCCGAAGCCCCAGCTGGATGCAGCGCCCTGGGCGCTCGGGATGACAGGGACCCGGGACTCGGTGGACATGGCGTGCATCATGGTACTCAGGCTTCGACGCCCCGTCGCGCGCGAAGCTCCAGGGAGGTGGCGCGGTGATCGGTCGACTGTTCAGGCTCGTCTTCGGCGGGTTGGTCCTGGCGTTCGGGTCGAGCCTGGTCGGGGCGGCCGTGGCGAAGCGCCGCTTCCCGTCGGTCGGCACGGATGCGGACGACGAGGTGGCGATCACCGCCATCCTCGCGCCGGTCGAATTCGAGAGCCACGCGACCGCGTTCCGCGGCGGCAGCGTCCTGCTCTGGTACGGCGGCGGTGACCTCGACCTGCGCGGCGTTCGCCTCGATCCGGGTGGCGCTCACCTGACCATCCGGGCCATCTTCGGTGGCGGGCGGCTGATCGTCCCCGAGACCTGGAACGTCGAACTGGCCATGATCAGTGTCTTCGGCGGCTGCGCGGACGTGCGACCCGCCTTCGATCGAGCGCCGGATGCGCCGCGTCTCACCGTCGACGGCTTCAACATCTTCGGCGGGATCGCGATCTTCTCGTCCAAGCCCGAAGTCGACGCGATGGAGGACGAGCTCGAGGATGCGCTCGCCGAGGCGGAGAACGACGAGTCCGACGGGGCCTGACGCCCCGTCCAACTAGCAGCGGTAGGCGGGATCCGCGAAGCCGGTCACGCAGTAGCGGATGTGCAGGTGGTCGTCGTGGCCGGGGTACGCCCGGACCAGGCCCTGCTCGATCAGCACGGGATCGTTGAAGTAGATCAGCTTCACGTGGCCGGGCGCGGCCGCCCGGATCGCCCGGATGAGCACGCGCGTGGCGGTCCGGTCGTAGGTGGAATGCCGCCAGTTGGTCCCCCAGCTGCATTGCCGCTCGTCCTTGCGCATGGGCCGGACGTCCACGTCGAGCCCGACCTCGTGGGAGATGTGGCCAGGGATGTCCCCGCCGTGCTCGAACCCGACGTCGCCGACGGCGACCCGGCCGTAGCCGCCGGTCGCGACGATCGACGCCGCCCCCTCCAGCTGCCCGATGGCCGACCCGACGCCCCAGTTCGCCGGACCGTTGCCGACGCTGTAGTCGCACAACGTCGTCTGATTGAACGAGGGTCGCTCGTAGTGCCATAGGAGCCAACGCCAGGTCTGCAGGCCGACGATCCCGTTCGCGGTCAGGCCCATGTGCTTCTGGAACGCGATGACGGCGGCGCGGGTGGCCGTGCCATAGATGCCATCGACCGGGACCTTCGCCCCCAGTTTCTCGATGAGTTGGCGCTGGAGGACCCGGACCGGCATGCCGGTACTCCCCGTCGAGACCGGCGTGAGCATCCGGTTCCAGGTCAGGCTGTCCGCGACCCCGGTGACCGTCAGGCCGTGCGTGCTCTGGAAGCCCTTGACCGCGTCGCGCGTCACCGTCCCGAAGATGCCGTCGAAGGTCTGCGGGTAGCCCTTGTCGATCAGCGTCGCCTGGAGCGCTCGAACGTCCGCGCCGCGATTCCCGAGGCTCAGGGTGGGATAGACGACCGTCAACGCAGCCGCGCTGGGCGCCAGCGATGTCAGCGCGACGAGGGCCAGGAGGGTCGGCAGGAGCAGGCGGACGCGTCGGGGCATGGGCGAGATGGTACGGAACATGGGCGACAGCGTACCCGCAGGTCGGCTCAGCGCGCCACCCAGCCGGCCTCGGCTCGGGTGGGCGGATCGGCGCCGGGGCGCTGGCAGGTAAGGCTGGCGACCGAGATCGCCGCCCCGGCCGCCGCCTCGACGACGGTCCGATCGGCCAGATCGGCGCGGCCCAGTCCGTGCTCGATCCACCAGGCCAGGAAGGCGCCGCCGAACGCATCGCCGCTGCCGACGGTGTCCACGACGTCCACCCGTGGGACCGGAAGCTCGGCGTCGAAGCCGGCTGTCACCAGCCAGACGGTGCGCGCGCCGTCGGTCAGCAGGACGAGACGGGCGCCGGCCCGGACCAGGCCGCGGGCGCCATCGAGCGCCGTCGGACCGGGCGCCAGGAACGCGAGGTCATCCGCACTGACCTTGACGACATCGGCGCGGGCGAGGATGGGTGACAGGCGGGCCAGGTAGGCCTCGCGGTCCGGGATGACCGTCGGGCGACAGTTGGGATCCACCATGAGCAGGGTGTCCTGGCCGAGGCGCGTCACGGCATCGCCCAGCGAGGAAGCGATCGGCTCGAGGACGAGGCCTAGCGTGCCGATGTGGAACGCCTGGGGGGTCGTCGCCAGCGCCGCATCGACATCGTCGGGTGTGAGCTCCGGCGCCGCGGTCTCGGCCGTGTGGAAGCGGTAGGTCGCCGCTCCGCCCTCGTCGAGTTCGGCGATGGCCAGCGTCGTCGGGGCCTCCGTGCGGATGATCGCCGACACGTCCACGCCGTCCACCGCGAGACCGCGGGCCAGGGTCTGCCCGAACCGATCGTCGGACAGCCGTCCGAGGAATCGGACATCGCCGCCCAGCCGGCCGATGGTCCGCGCCGTGTTGTACGGGCCCCCGCCCGGGATGGCCGCGAGCCGGCCGTCCGGGTGGAGGATGAGATCGATGAGGGCCTCGCCGGCGACGACGATCATGGTCGTCAGACCGCCACGGGCACCTGGGCGGACGCGCGCTGGCCGCGCAGCCAGACGCCGGCCGCGAGTCCGACGAGGCCGCTCAGGATCCCGCCGATCCCGATCGCCACGGCCGGCCCGAACCCGGACGCGATGGCGCCCATCAGCAGCCCGCCGATCGGGGCGGAACTGGCGAAGATCGTGGTGTAGACGCTCATCACGCGACCTCGCAGCTGGTCCGGCACGGCCAGTTGGATCGTGGCGTTGGCCGTGGCCGCCATGGAGATGCCACCGTAGCCGATGAGGATCATCAGGACGAGGGCGACGGCGTACATGGTCGTGGCCGCCATCGCCATGGAGGCGAGCCCCAGGATGACCGCGCCGGTCGCGATGCGACTGGCCCGCGGCTTGCCGCGGAATGCGAGCAGCAACGCGGCGACGAGCGATCCGACGCCCGATGCCGCCATCAGGAAGCCATACCCGGCGGCGCCGCTCGCGAGATCGTCGGCCGCGAAGGCCGGGATGAGGACGCTGAAGTTCATGCCGAACGTGGCCACGGCCCCGACCACCAGGACGGCCAGCAGCACGAGCGGTGTCTGGCGGACGTAGCGCAGGCCCTCGACGAGGTTGTCGATGACCTCACCGGCCGAGTGCGGGGTCGCCATGCGCGGCCGCGTCCGCAGGGTCGTGTCGTCCAGCATGAGCAGCGCGACGATGACCGCGAGGAAGCTCAGGGCATTCACCGCGAACGCCGCGGCGACACCGAATGCGCCGATGGTCAGGCCGGCGAGTGCCGGGCCCACGATGCGCGAGCCGTTGAACATCGCGGAGTTGAGGGCGACGGCGTTGCCGACATCCTCGCGCCCAACGAGTTCGATGGCGAACGACTGGCGGACCGGCATGTCCACCGCGTTCGCGCACCCGAGCAGGATCGCGAGCACGAGGATCATCCAGACCTGCACGAGGCCGGTCACGGTGAGGATGGTCAGGATCACCGCGAGGGTCATCATCACGACCTGGGTGCCGATGAGGGTCTCGCGCTTGGGCAGGGCGTCGGCCGCGACCCCGGCGAACAGGCCGAGGATCATCACCGGGATGAACTGCGCCGCGGCGACGATGCCGAGCCAGATCGGGTCGCCGGTCAGCTCCAGGACGAGCCAGGCCTGGGCGACCTGCTGCATCCACGTCCCGACGAGCGACACGGCCTGACCGGCGAAGAAGATGCGGTAGTTCCGGTGCCGGAACGCCGTCGCGCCGCGCGACGCCGACAGGCGCGAGATCGGCAGGGAGTCCCGCCCGATCACCGCCCGCGCTCCCGCCCGCCCCGACCCAGCGGCGGAGGCTGGGTGAGCGGTGGATGCTGGCCACCCCCCACCGGTGGATGCGGCGCCGGCCCGCCGTCGAGCTCGGCGAGGTGGCCGTCGATGTGGGCGCGCCGGGCTCTCGCCTCGTCGATCATCGTGGCCAGGCGGGCGGCCTTGGCTTCGAGCGTCGCGATCTGGCCGTCGACGCGGGCGCGGGCGTCCAGGATGATCGCCCGCCGCTCGTCCGGATCCTGGGCGGTCCTGAGGCGTTCCCGGTTGCGCTCGCGCGCGAGTTCGTCCTCGAGCAGCTGGCCGACCTGGGCCAACGAGAAGCCGGCATCGTCACGCAGGCTCTTGATGAAGCGCAGGCGCTCGAGGTCGCTCGGGTCGTACAGGCGATAGGCCCCATCCGAGCGGGCCGCCGGCTCGAGCAGGCCGATCTCTTCGTAGTAGCGGATCGCGCGCGTCGTGAGGCCGGTCTCGGCGGCGACTTCCTGGATGCGGAGGAGTGGTGGCTGGGCCAGCGTGGCCGGGGCGGTCGGGGGCGATGACATCTCCCGGATGCTACCACAACCTTTACGTTAACGTTAAGGTCACGGTCATGGACCGACGATCCGACGCCACGTCCGCATCACCCGAAGGCGAACCGCTCCTCCCCCGGCTCGCACGGGTTGCCCAGGCCGAATCGGATGTCGCCGGCCGTGACGTCGACGATGCACCAGAACGCTGTCGCGCTCACGCCGTCCGTCTCGGGATGTCGACAGATGGACGGATGGCTGGCGTGGTCGGACAGGGCGGCGCGCAGCCAGTCGGCATCGATCGACCCATCCTCGGCCGAACGCAGCAGCGCGCGGGCCCGGTCGAGCCGCACCCCGGACAGGACGGCGTACGCCGGGTCGCCCTCATGGCTCAGCATCCGGGCGCAGGCGTAGTGATTGGTGTGCGCGAACCGTCCGTCGGCGCCGAGTCCTTCGAGTTCCGCGTCGGTCGCGGAGCCCTCCACGTTCACGAACCGCCCATCCGGCATGCCGAAGACGGTGTTGTAGGACGACGACCGGTCCGGCCTCAGCGCCATCGCCACGGCCCCGTCCATGGACCTGGCGGTCAGCTGCTCACGGACCATCAGCAGGCGCGGCACGCCGACGACCTCGTCATCGGGCGTCAGTTCGTTCCCGGTCAGCGACAGTCCCGCGTCGTTCCAGCCGATGCTGATCCACGGTCCGATGCCGAGGCTGAAGACGACCGGCTCGCCAGGAACACGCCACTCGACCGCAACGACGTCGTCGCGGGACGCCGGCGACAGGTCGTTGGTGTGCGCGACCCAGAGATGTCCGTCGGCCGTCGCGGGCGGACCGGCGACCAGGTCCGAGCAGCGGCCCTGGACGGCCACCCCGCCCGTCGCCTGCGACGGGCGCACGGTCCAGATCTCCTCGATCGAGGCGGCGAACAAGGCGATCGGATCCACGCCCGCACCTTCGGCCGCTCCGTCGATCTCTTCGACCAGCCAGGGCGTCCCGGCGAGGGTCGCCTCGCGGTAGCGCCGCGCCAGGGCCAGCTGCTCGTCGCGGGAACGTCCTGGCGGCAGGGCGGCATCGAAGGCGACGGCATCGCGGAGGGTCGGCGCCGTGGCGACGCCGACCCCGCGACCGACCTCGCGGTGGGAGCCGGAGACGCGGATCCGCGGGATGGCCGCGGCGACAGGCGTCACGATCAGTCGAGCGTGAAGTCGTCCGGGTCGGCGTAGCGGCCGCTGCGCTGGAACTGGATCTGCATCAGCACGTCGTTGAGCAGCGACGAGGCCCCGAACCGGAACCAGTCGGGCGACATCCAGCGCGGGCCGAGGGTCTCGTACAGGACGACGAGGTACTGGATCGCTTCCTTGGCGGTTCGGATCCCACCGGCCGGCTTCATGCCGACCTGGCGGCCGGTCGCGCGTTCGAAGTCGCGGATCGCCTCGAGCATCACCAGCGTGACCGGAAGGGTCGCGGCGGGTGTCACCTTGCCCGTGGAGGTCTTGATGAAGTCGGCGCCGGCGGCCATCGCGAGGACGCTCGCGCGGCGGACGTTGTCGTACGTCTCGAGCTCGCCGGTCTCCAGGATGACCTTGAGGTGCGCCTCGCCGGCGGCCTCCTTGATGTCGACGATCTCCTCGAAGACGGCGGCGTAGTCGCCCGACAGGAAGGCGCCTCGGTCGATGACCATGTCGACCTCGTCGGCGCCGGCTTCGACCGCGGCGCGCGTCTCGGCGATCTTGATGTCGCGGAACGTCTGGCCGGACGGGAAGCCGGTGGCGACACTGGCGACCTTGACGCCCGAACCCTTCAGGGCCTCCTTCGCCTCGGCCACGAGCGCGGGATAGACGCAGATCGCGGCGACATGGGGGATCGTCGGGTCGCCGGGCTGCGGTCGCATCGCCTTGGCGCACAGCGCGCGCACCTTGCCGGGCGTGTCCTTCCCCTCGAGCGTGGTGAGATCCATCATCCGGATCGAGAGGTCCAGCGCCCACAGCTTCGACGCCTTCTTGATCGACCGGCGCTTCAGCGAATCGACCCGCTCCTCCACCCCCACCTGGTCCACCGAGGTCACCCGGCCGAGCAGGTTCCCGAGCGGACCGGGGCGCCGGTCCCACGCTCGGATGAGCTCGTTGGCTCGCTCGCGCGCGGGGCTGTCGGGGCGTCTCGTGGCGGTCATGGGAGCGAGAGGATACACCGGTCGTCCAGAGGCACTTCCTGGGGTGCGCCCTGGGATCCACTCCTGTTCCTGCTGACGATCAGCGGCATCAGGTCGGACGCTCCCGGCACGGAGCGGAAGGGAGCACGGCCGCCCGCCAGACGCGGTCGCCCAGAACGTCGGCCCTGGTCGCCGCCACGCCGGACATCCAGGACCGTCGGGGCTGTACCGCTCGCGCAGGTGGCGATCAGCTCTCGACCGGGACGAAGAAGCCCCAGACGCTGTTGGAGTACTCACCGGCCGCGAACCGGACCGGCGGGGTCACTCCGGTGACCTCATACGTCGGGAACGTGTGCCGCTGGTTCGGGTACTGCGGGTGAGCCACGACGATGTGCCCACCGGTGGAGGTCCACCCCACCGTCCACGGGTCGAAACCGCCGACATCGGTGGCGTCGCCCTCGAACCCGATGCTGACGAACCGCCAACCCGGGTCGACCTCCTCAGTCATGGCAAGAGGGCTCGAACAGCCGCCAGTGGCCCTCCGAGATCACCTCGGCGACGCCATCGACCACCTTGATCGCCGTCTCGTCGTCGATCGCGTAGCCGGGCCGCGTCAGCCCAGCCGCCCATCGTTCCGCATCGGCCATCGTGTTCTCCGGCAAGGCGGGGTTGTCCAGGTGCGGGAAGATCTCGAAGTCGACGAAGCCCAGCCCCTCGCCACCGGCCGGCGGAGTCCAGGATGCGAAGTCGTCCGCGACCGCGGGCGACATGACCAGGCTACCGGCGCTGAGGCCCACGTACACGAGGTCCAGCGAGGGGAGCAGCTCGGCCAGTCCGGACTCGCGCATCCAGCAGTCCAGGTAGATCGTGTCGCCGCCGTTCACCAGCAGGACATCGGCCTCCTCGACCCACGGGACCCACACCGTTCGCTCGAGGCTGGGCAGGGCCGTGAGTTCGAGGGCGCCGACCGACGTCCAGCCGAGTTCGGCCATCGGCGTCTCGGGCTCCAGGCCGGCGATGAAGCGACGCGCGAGCTGCGGGCCGTGCCGGAGCGGATAGCTCGCGGTGGAGATGACGAGCGCGGTGCAGTCCTCGATCGGCCTGCCGAGCAGCTCGAGCAGGGCGGCTCGGATACTCGGGTTCTTGATCCCGGCGGACGTCAGCAGCAGGTTCAACGCGCGTCTCCATGCAGTGGTAGCGCAAGGCTAGCGCGGCAGATTGAGCCTGGGCGAGTCCGGCCGCGTCGGCCCTGGTGCACTATGGCGCCATGCCCATCCGTACGATCATCGAACGCGGACCCAAGGGGAAGCGCTCGGTCGCCTTCGCCCTCGACTGGCCAGGCTGGAATCGGGGCGCGAAGACCCCCGAGCTCGCGTTCGAGACGCTCGAGTCCTATCGGCAGCGCTACCGGCCGGTCGCGGACCTCGCCGGGATGGCCGTCGAATTCGACGCCGCCGGGCCGCTCGAGATCATCGAGGACCGGATCGGCAGCGGGATGACCGACTTCTACGGCCTCTCCTTCTCGTCGTCGTCGACCGAGCACGGGCCGATGAGCGAGGCCGAGCTCGATCGCAGGATCACGCTCCTGCAGGCGTCTTGGGCATTCTTCGATCATGTCGCGGCACGTGTCTCGCTGGAGATGCGCAAGGGTCCGCGCGGCGGCGGGCGCGATCGGGATCGGATCGTGCGGCATGTCATCCGAACCGAGAGCGAGGACTTCGCGAAACAGGTCGGGATCCGGATCCCGGAGGAGGCCGCGCTCAGCCCGGACGGACTGGCGCAGCACCGGAGGGACTTCGTGGCCGGGCTGCGCGCGGCCAACGCGGGCGAGATCGAGCGGCCCAAGCGGTCGTGGACGCTCTGGTTCCTCATCCGACACGCCGCCTACCACACGCTCGACCATGCCTGGGAGATGGAGGACAAGGACCTCTCCACCGACAACGGGACCTGACCAGCCCAGGTCGCCTGCACTGGTCCGCGCTCCGCGGCACGCGACGAAGGCGACGCCGAGCCCACCGTCGGCGTGCGAGTCACGGTCCATCGAGACGTCGTCGGATCGCAAGTCTTCCTGCAAGAGCCGAAGCCGAGCGTGAGGCTTCGAGGTTTCCCATCGATCGCGTCCAAGGGCCGGCCGATGACTCGCTACGAAGTCGCGATCCGAACGCGGCTCAGAGAGGCTCCGCCAGGAGCTCGCGGATGACCGACTCCGACCCGTCGTAGCCGCCTTCCCCGAAGTGGGTGTAGCGGATATGGCCGGCCTTGTCGATGAAGTAGAAGGCCGGCCAGTAGCGATTCCCGAACGCTCGCCACGTCCGGTAGTCCGGATCGAAGGCGACCGGAAACCGAACGTCCGTTTCGGCGACCGAGGCGCGGACATTGGCGATCTCCCGCTCGAACGACAGCTCCGGCGTGTGGACTCCGATGACCACGAAGCCCTGGGCCCCGTACTTGTCGTACCAGGCCTTGACGTACGGCTGGACATGGATGCAGTTGATGCAACCGAAGGTCCAGAAGTGGACCAACACGACCTTCCCGCGAAGTGCGGCCAGGGTGAGCGGATCGCTATTGATCCATGCCGTGATACCCGTCAGATCGGGAGCCATCCCAAGGTCTTCCAATGCCACCGACTGGTCCTCCTGTGGGGCACCGACGGCCTCGACAGCGGTGAGCCCGGCGGACCACCCGGCCGGCAAGCGATCGGCGACCGCCGCCTGGAGGGGCGCGTCGTAGCCCGTCGCGATGAGCAATGCGGACGTCATGGTCAGAACGCCGAAGCCCTGGGTGATGTGGATGCGTCGTCCGGCGGATCCCATCGAATCGAGGGCCCGGCGGCCAAGGCCACCGACGAGCATCAACGGGACGGCCGCCCCGAGCGCGTACGCGAGGGCGATCGCGACGACATCCAGCGTCGGACCCGCGGTCACGGCCGTGGCGATCACGGCGGCCATGATCGGCCCGACACACGGCGCCCAGACCAAGCCGATCGCCGCACCAAGAGCGACCCCGCCGGCAAGCCCGGATCCTGGTCGTTGATCGAACACGACCGCGCCGATCCGGGCCGGCAGGACGGCCCGAGCCTCGAACCATCGACCCAGGCGTGGGACGGCCAGTGTCGCCCCGAAGACGAAGAGCAGGATCACGCTTAGTAGCCTGAGCCGATCCGTGGTCAACCCGGCCGCAGCCAGAACGGACGCCAGGAGGACGGTCACCGCGAGGAACATGCCGGTGAAGCCGGCGACGATCCCCACCAGCCGGCGGCGCGAGTCCGTGCTGGCCGTACCCACGATGAACGGGACGACCGGCAGGATGCACGGCGACAGGATCGTGAGGATCCCGGCAACGAAGGCAAAGAGCAAGGTCGGGCCCAAGGCGCACCAGATGGACGGTTCGGCGAGTCGTCGATCCGGATGATGCGCGGGTCACGTGACGGTCGGACGACGTTCCGATGACGGGAACGGGATCAGCGGCCCGCGCGCACCTTCGGGAGGGGCGGCATCCCGCGCTTGCCCTGGACCAGGAAGTGCGTGAACCAGCTGCGCACGATCTCGAGGTTCTCGACGCGGCGGAACGGCGTGCCGGAGCGCGTCAGCTCGTGGGTCTCCTCGGGGACGCGCATCAGGCGGACCTGCTTCTTGAGTGAGCGCATGACGGTGAACTGCGCCTCGGCCTGGCCGATGGTGGTGCGGATGTCGCGCTCGGAGTGCTGGATGAGGAGTGGCGTCTTGATCCGATCGGCGTACGTGAGCGGCGAGATCTCGCGGAAGTAGGCCGGATCCTCCCACGGCGTCACGTCGAACTCGAGCGTGGCCCACTCGCCACCGCTGATGTCGCCGGTCAGGAAGAGCATCCCCATGTCCGTCACGCATCGGCAGGTCATCGCCGCGCGGAATCGATGGTCGTGCGCGACGATCCAGTTGGTCAGATACCCGCCATACGAGCCGCCGGTGACGCCGAGCCGGTCCGGGTCCGCGAGCCCGTCCTTGACCAGCGACTCCACGCCCGCCAGCACATCGCGCGTCGGCCCGGGTCCCCAGTCGCGGTGGTTGGCGTCGTTGAACGCCTCTCCGTAGCCCTCGGAGCCACGCGGGTTGCTGTAGAAGACGCCGATCCCGGCACCCGCGAGGACCTGGAACTCCCACATCGGCGACCAGCCGTAGAGCGTGTGCGGGCCGCCATGGATCTCGAGGACGAGCGGCCGCGCGGCCGTGTTAGAGCCGCCCGGGATGAACCAGCCCTGGACGTCCCACCCATCGACGGTGACGTGGCGCTCCTGCGCCGGGCGGAGCTCGATGTCGGCGAGGACGTCCTTGTTGAACTCGGTCAGCCGCCTCGGATGCGACCGACCGTCCATCCAGAACAGGTCCGGCGCCTCGGTCGGCGTGGAGCGCAGGTAGGCGATCCGGAGCCGGCCCTCGATCCCCTCCCCCGGGATCCCGTCCCAACCCGAGATGTAGTGCGGGTCGTCCGTGATCCGCTCGAGGCGGCCGTCCTTGACGGCGATCCGGAACAGTTCGTAGGCGCCCTGGATCGGGGCGGTGAACGTCAGCCACGTGCCGTCCTGGGACGGGATGACACGGATCGCGTCGCCGATGGTGATGTCGCTGTTCATCCCGGAACCGGGCATCAGGTCGTGCTCGCCCGAGAGGTTTCGCCCACCCTCCGGGTTCGCATCGGATCCGTCCGCCGCGAACAGCCAGAGGTCGTTGCGCGAGGCGGCATGACTCGGGAATCGATGCCCCAGCGCCACGATCGTGCGGCCGTCCGGCATCCAGGTGGGGTCGGTGAAGAACGACTTCGGCCCGGCGGTGATGGCCGTCGTGTTTCGGGTCTTGACGTCGATCGTGTACAGGTCCGAGCGGAAGGCGAGGTCGTGGTCGCGCCGGCGATCGGCCGAGAACGCGATCCGCGTCCCGTCCGGCGACCAGGCCGGGGTGTGCTCGGCGGTCGAGCCGTCCGTCAGTCGGGTCGCCTCGCCGGTCGCGGCGTCCACCAGCCAGAGATGATCGATCTGGTCGTAGGTGAACCCTTCGCCGTTGAGCATGTAGTCGAGGCGGTCCACGAACCGATAGTCGGACGGCGGCGGCGAGCCCGGCTCGGCCGACTTGGCGAGCCCCCGGACCTTCCGGTCCGCCTTGAAGTCGGCCGCGTACGACGCGCTCACGACGACGAGCTGCGACCCGTCGGGCGACCACTCGACGTCGGAGACGCCGCGCGGCAGGTCGGTCAATCGGCGGGCTTCGCCACCATGGACCGGGAGCAGGTAGACCTGCAACGCGTCTTCGCGGTCCTTGACGGACGAGCGCTCGGGCTCCTCCTCGACCACGGTGCGCCGGTCCGACAGGAAGGCGATCGTCCTGCCGTCGGGCGAGAAGCGCGCATGCCAGTCGTTCTTCGCACCGATCGTCAGTTGGCGCGGCTCGCCGCCGTCGGTCGGGACCAGCCAGAGCGCGTGGCGGTAGCCATCGAAGCCGGGCGCGACGGTCTTGAGCGCCGTGACGACACTTCGACCGTCCGGCGACAGGCGAACGCCGATCGGGATGCGCAGGCGGTACAGGTCGTCTGGCTTGGGGGGTCGGGGCACGAGCGCAGTGTACCGAGGACTACCATCGTCGTGCCATGCCAGACCAGCTCACCTTCCGGCTGGACACGGACCTGCTGCCGGACCTCCCCGACCTGCGGCCGATGGAGCCACGCCTGCTGCCCGACGCCTTCGACTCGGACGAGCATCTCTTCGAGCCGTGGTGGGGCGGCGTGCGGGCGTTCGCCTACGTCGGACCGGCGATGCAGCCGGGCGACGGTGCGGTGCGGATCGTGGATGCGACCGGGGTGGACGTATCCGCGGCACTCCCCGAGTTGGCCGGGTTGGCCGTTCGGGTGGCGGCACGGTCGGCGATCCTGGACGGGGAGCTGGTGGTGGTGGATGGCACGGGCCGGGCGGATCCGCGAGAGCTGGAGCGACGGCTGGCCGGGGAACCTGGGCAGCCGGCGGCGTTCCTGGCATTCGACCTGCTGCACCTGGACGGTCGGTCGTTGCTGTCGCAGCCACTCGTGAAACGGCGCGAGGCGTTGCGGCGCATCCTGCGCCCGGGCGACGAGGTGGTCGCCGTGCCGGCGATCGCCACGGAAGGCAAGGCGTTGTTCGCGGCCGTGGCGGCGCAAGGCGTGGCCGGCGTGCTGGCCCGCCAGCGGATGAGCCCCTACTTCCCGGGCGTCCGCAGCCGCCTGTGGCGGTTCATCCCGGCGGCAGCCGTGGTCGGCGGGGCGGGCGGGCTCGCGGACGACGGCGCCGAACCCCTGCCGCCACCCACCGTGGCGACGGCTCCGGTCCTCGCCCTGATCAGCCGATTGCCCCTCGACGACGAATCGTAGGCCGCGCGGGTCGCGCGGGTCGCACGCCGCTACTCACAGCTGCACATCCGCAACGAGCGAGCGTGGATCGAGAACGAGGGCCGCGGCCAACGCGTGTCCTGGATCGGTCCACGAGGGATCCATCGCGGATGTGCATCTGGTGGGCGCACCAGCCGCTGGTACGCGCACCAGCCGCGGGCGGGCACTCCAGCCGCGGCCGCGCGCCAGCGCCAGCCGCCGGCTACCGCCCTACCCCGCCTTGCGGGCCGCCGCGATGAAGGCTCGGACGCCGGGGCGCTGGCCGTAGAGCAGGACACCCGCCGCGTACATCCGGGTCGCCGCGATGGCGACGAACACGATCGTGACGATGAGGATCCCGATCGACAGGGCCACCTGCCACGGCGGCACCGCGCCGATCATCAGCCGCGCCAGCATCACGAATGGGCTGAACGGCGGGAGGAAGGACGCGACCAGCGTCCAGGTTCCGCCGCCACCGCTCAGGGCGAGGATCGCCGACAGATAGCCCGCGACCGCCACGAAGCTGAGTGGCAGCGAGAGCGTCTGGAGGTCATCGGGCCGGCTGACGAACGAGCCCATCGACGCGTAGATCAGGGCGAACAGCGTGAAGCCCAGCAGGAAGAACACGCCATAGCCGATGAGGAGGCCGGGCGTCAGCCCGACAAGGGGGGTGCCGGCCGCCCACGCGGGCCCCAGGATGGCCTCGGCGATCCGGTCCTGGAACGCCAGGACGACCAGCGCCGGCACGACGATCGCGACGTACTGGGTCAGACCCGCCCCGCCGATGCCCGCGACCTTGCCGGCCAGCAGCTGTCTCGGCGAGGCCGCGCTGATCATCAGTTCCATCACGCGGCTGCTCTTCTCGGCGGCGACGCCGGTCGCGACCCACATGCCGTAGATGATCACGGTCATGAACAGGAGCACCACGAAGACGATCCCCAGGAAGGCACGGCTGGCGACCGCCTGGGGCGAGATCGCCGTCCCGCCCTCGGTAGCGACGTTCGTGGATTCGGCGCGGAAGTTCGGGACCTGGAACGCCCCGAGCTGCGAGTCCTCGGGCAACGACGACGTCCAGTCGATGATGCCGATGCCGATGGCGGCGAACCCGACGAGCGTGCTGCGAACGCCATCGGCCGGACCGCTGGTCGTGTACACGACATCGATCTGACCGGTCGGCAGGCGTTGGACGGTCATCACGCCGGCCACGTCGCCTCGGGCCAGCTCCGCTGACGCCGTCGCGGCGTCCGTCGCCCGCTCGATGATGAACGGCCGCTTCCAGGTGGCCGGGTCCGCCCCATCCGGTGGCGCGTTCAGCATGCTGTCGGCGACACCGATGGCGCGCAGGGCCAGGTCCTCGTCGGCGGCGACGATCGCGATCCGGGTCACCGTCGAGCGGTCCATGTAGCGGATGGCGATCGGGGCCAGCGTGACCATCAAGGCGATGGCCATGAGGACCAGGGTCGATGCGATGAACAGCGGGCTCTTCACCCGATCTCGGTACTCGCGGCGGGCGACGATGCCCGCGTTGGGCATGAGCGAGTCGCGTCGGGCCATCAGGCGATCCCGCCGGCCGGAAGGCTGGGACCGGGCGCCGCGTCGAGACCCAGCGCCAGCTCGTCGTCGGGCGAGCGCCCGACATGCTCGATGAAGATGGCTTCGAGACTCGGATCGGTCAGTTCGAAATGGGTCACCGCGACGCCCTTGCCGATGAGCGCCGCCAGGACGCCGGACGGTTCGACGCCGGGATCCAGTTCGAGTTCGACGTGACCGGCGCCCGGCCGGACCATCGTCACGCCGGGCAGGTCCGCGACCCACGCGGGGGCGGCTTCGCCTTCGACGCCCAGGCGCACCGTCCGCCGGCCGCTCGCGCGCTTGAGGGCACTCAGCGTGCCGCCGGCGACGACCCGGCCGTGATCGACGATGGCGACCGATTCGCACAACGCCTCGGCGGCTTCCATCTGGTGCGTGCTGAAGATGAGCGTCCGGTCCCGATCCCGCAGCTCCAGGAACGCCTCGCGCAGGAGGACCAGGTTGACCGGATCGAGGCCCGTGAACGGCTCGTCCATGAGCAGGACCTCGGGGTCGTGCAGGATCGCCGCGATGAACTGGACCTTCTGCTGGTTGCCCTTGGACAGCTCCTCCGCGCGGCGTGGGGCGTAATCCGAGATCAGGAACCGGTCCAGCCAGCCGAGGGCGTCCTTGCGCGCCTTGTCCGCTGGCACCCCGTAGAGCGACGCGAAGTAGACGAGCTGATCGAGGACGGCCATGCGCGGATACAACCCGCGCTCCTCCGGCAGGTAGCCCCAGGTCCGGCGCGGAAGGTCCGTCGTCCGCGATCCGTCCCAGCGCGCCTCGCCCGCGTCGGCATCCAGGATCCCGAGGCAGATCCGCATCGTGGTCGTCTTGCCGGCGCCGTTGGCGCCCAGGAACCCGAACACGGCACCACGCGGGACCTCGAACGTCAGGCGGTCCAGTGCGAGATTCGCCCCGAATCGCTTCGTGACGTGATCGATCTCCAGAGTCATCGCGGCGAGCATAGCCAAGGACGTCTGGATGCGCCGTCGGCCGATGGTCCGGGGTGGGCGGGCGACCCTCCCGTGTGACACGGGCGAGGACCCGGGCCGCGCATGCGTCGCTTCGGCGTGCC
Source organism: uncultured Anaerolineaceae bacterium (assembly GCA_964579825.1). GTDB lineage: Bacteria > Chloroflexota > Limnocylindria > Limnocylindrales > CSP1-4 > SPCO01. The sequence continues at coordinate 17,205 of CAZOHT010000007.1, read as the reverse complement.
GCGGGGACCTCGGACCCGCAAGCGAGTACGATTCGGGCAGATGCACAGCCCCTCGACGCCGCCCGAACTGGTCACGCCGGTCTCCATCCATGCCGACCGTGCCGCCGGGCGCCTCTCGATCGTCTGGGGCGACGGCCACCAGACGGCCTACGAGATGCTTCCCCTGCGCTGGCTCTGCCCGTGCGCGTACTGCCGCGGCGAGGCGGGCCTCCCCGGCTGGCTGGACAGCGCCCCGGTCCTGACCGATGAGCAGATCCGGCTCACCGACGTCGCGATGATCGGCGGCTATGCCATCGCGCCGCACTGGGGCGACGGCCACCACACCGGCTACTACACCTTCACGATGCTGCGCGAGTACTGCCCGTGCGACGAGTGCACCCGGCGACGGACCGGGCACGCCGCCGCGGCACCCACACCGTCCGTCCTGGACCGTCACGAGGAGCACGCATGATCGTCGTCACGACCCCATTCGTCGCCGGCCACCGCATCACCGAGTCGAAGGGGATGGTGTTCGGCCTCGTCGTCCGCAGCCGCGGCATCGGCGGCAACCTCATGGCCGAACTCCGCTCCCTGGGTGGCGGCGAGATCCACGAGTACACGAGCCTGCTCGAGGACTCCCGACGGCAGGCCCTGGACCGCCTCATCCAGAACGCCACGCTGCTGGGCGCCAACGCGATCCTGTCGATGCGCTACGACAGTTCGTCGCTGTCGGGCTCCATGAGCGAGATCGTCGCGTACGGCACCGCCGTCGTGGTCGTCCCCGACGAGTCCGCTGTGCCCACCACCCTGGACTGACCGTGGGCATCGGCATCGGCATCGCACGGCTGCTCGTCCTCGTCACCGGGGCGCTGATGGCGATCGGCGGCCTGCTGCTGATCCTGCTCCCGAGCTTCGGCGGCACGATCACCGGGGTGTACCTGGTCCTGTTCGGGGCGGCCCTCATCGTCGGGGCCTTGCTGGAGCGGATGCGCTATCGCTCGGACGCCGTCGACCGGTCGGCGCACCCGGTCGGGCCGGGCGGCGGCGAACCCCTCGATGCGCCCCTCGAACCGCGGTTCGCATCGACCGACGAGGTCTTCGTCGACCCCACGTCCGGCCGCCGGATGCGCGTCTACCTGGACGCCCGCACCGGCGAGCGGCGCTACCGGGCGGAGGGCTGACCGGGACCTTCGGGTGACTCAGGGCGCCGAAGCGCCCATGCTATCCTCGCCGGCCGGGTTTCCAGCCCGGACGAACGTCCGAACCACGCATCCAGGAGCCCCCTCTCCCGCATGGCCGCCCTTCGATCTGGTCCGTCTGGTCCGCCCGCCGCCGCCGGGACCGCCCGCCCGGCCGTCCCGCCCCGTCCGCGTCGGCCGGCCCGCGTCGAAGTGGACTTCCCGTATCTCAATCGAGAGCTGGCCTGGCTGGAGTTCAACGCGCGCGTCCTGTTCGAAGCCCGCGATGACCGCAATCCGCTCCTGGAGCGGGTCAAGTTCCTGAGCATCTTCGCGGGCAACCTCGATGAGTTCTTCCAGGTCCGCGTCGCCGGCCTGCGCGAGCAGGTGGAGGCCGGCAAGGCCCACCGCTCCCCCGACGGCCGTACCGCCGAAGAACAGCTCGCGGCCATCCGGTCGCGCGTGCTGGAGCTCTCCGCCGAGCACTCGGCCATCTACCTGGACGTCCGTCGCTCGCTGGCGGACGAAGGCGTCGAACTGCTCGACTACGCCGCGATCCCGGAGCACCACGAGGCCCTCCGACAGCGGTTCCTCGACGAGATCTATCCCGTCCTGACGCCGCTCGCCGTGGATCCGGGGCACCCGTTCCCGTACATCTCCACGCTGAGCCTGTCCATCGCCGTGGGCCTGCGCGACCCGGCGACCGGCGAGCGTGGCTTCGCCCGCGTGAAGGTGCCGCAGATCCTGCCGCGCCTGCTGGAAGTCGAGAAGTCGCGGTTCGTCCTGCTCGACCAGGTCATCGAGCAGAACCTGGACGCCCTCTTCAGCGGGATGGAGGTCCTCGAACACCACCTCTTCCGGGTCACGCGCAACGCCGATCTCGCGATCGAGGAGGATGAGGCGGACGACCTCCTCCTCGCGATCGAGGAGGAGCTTCGGCGGCGGCGGTTCGGGGAGGCGGTCCGCCTGGAAGTGGAACGGTCCATGCCGGCCGCGACCCGGACGCTCCTGCTCCGGGGCCTGGGGCTCGAGGAAGCCGACAGCTACGAGATCAGCGGCATGCTGGACCTGACCGGGCTGTGGGCGATCGCGGACCTGGACCGGCCGGATCTCAAGGTGGCGCCGTGGACGCCGGTCACGCCGCCGCGACTCATCCCACCGGACGAGGACGAGCCGACCGATGTGTTCGCCGCCATCCGCGCCGGCGACATCCTGGTCCACCATCCGTACGAGTCCTTCACGGCGTCCGTGGAGCGGTTCATCACCCAGGCCGCCGACGACCCGGACGTCCTGACCATCAAGCAGACGCTGTACCGGACGTCCGGTGACTCGCCCCTCGTCCAGTCACTCATCCGGGCGGCCGAGCGCGGCAAGCAGGTCGTCGTCCTGGTCGAGATCAAGGCCCGCTTCGACGAAGAGGCCAACATCATCTGGGCGCGCAAGCTGGAACGGGCGGGCGCGCACGTGGTCTACGGCCTGGTCGGGCTCAAGACCCATTCGAAGACATCGCTCGTCGTCCGCCGCGAGGGCTCCGGCCTGCGCCGGTACGTCCACATCGGGACCGGCAACTACAACCCCAAGACGGCTCGCCTGTACGTCGACCTGGGCCTGTTGACCTGTCGGCCGGAGATCGGGGCGGACGTGACGGACCTGTTCAACGTCCTGACCGGGCTGTCGCGCCAGCAGACGTTCCGCCGGCTGCTCGTCGCGCCGCACTCGCTGCGGTCGCGCTTCCTGGAGCTGGTGGATCGCGAGATCGCCCACGCCCAGGCCGGCCACCACGCCCGGATCGTCCTCAAGTTGAACGCGATCGTGGATGTCGCGGTCATCGAGGCCCTCTACCTCGCGTCCGCGGCGGGCGTCGATGTGGACCTCATCGTTCGCGGTGCGTGCGCCATCCAGCCGGGGGTGCCGGGCATCTCGGAGCGCATCCGGGTCCGCTCGATCATCGGTGAGTTCCTGGAGCACTCCCGGATCTGGTCGTTCGAGAACGGGGGGTCGCGCGAGTGGTACATCGGGTCCGCGGACCTGATGGACCGCAACCTGGACCGGCGGGTCGAGGCGGTGGTGCCGGTCGAGGATCACGAGGCCGGGCTGCGCCTCGCCGGGATCATCGACCTGATGCTCGCGGACGAGCGACGCTCCTGGCAGCTCCGGCCGGACGCCACGTGGGTCCGCACGGAGGTGGTGCTCGGGCGCACCGGAACCATCGACACGTTCGAGGCACTCAAGCAAGATGCTCTCGAGCGCGGGCAGGTCTTCGGCCTGCCCCACCGACCTGGAGCCGGAGCCGGTTCGCTGGATCCCCGGGCATGACTGACACCTTCGAACCCGTCGCGGCCCCGAAGCCCGTCGAAGTCGAGTTGAAGTACCGCGTGTCCTCGGTCGCGGCCGCGGAGCGCTACCTGACCGCCCCGCGAGTCGGGGCCTTCGATGCGCACGACCAGGCCAAGTCCTCCCGCATCGAGGACCGCTACCTGGACACGGAAGATGGCGCGATGGCCGCCGCCGGGTATGCGGTCCGGCTGCGCTCCTCGAAGTCCGGGACGAACGTCACGCTCAAGTCGCTGGAGCACTCCGAGGGTCCCGGCGGTGCGGTCCGTCGCGAGGAGATCGAAGGCCCGGCCGACCCGGCCGCGGGCCCGTCGGACTGGCCGACATCGGCGGCCCGCTCGCTCGTCCTGGAGCATGCCGGAACCGCGGCCCTGGTCGAACGGGTCACGGTTCGGCAGATCCGTCGCAAGCGCCAGATCCGCGATGCCGGCACGCGCATCGAACTGAGCCTCGACGAAGTGTCCGTGATCGCCGGCGGCCGCGAGATCGGGCGGTTCGCCGAGCTGGAGGCGGAACTCCGCCGCGGTCCGGAGGTGCGCCTGGAAGAACTCGCCGCGATCTTCGATGCGGACCTGACGCTGACCCGGACCGCGGACAGCAAGCTCGACGTGGCGCTGGCGATCGCCGCGGCGCACGAAGCTGTCTCCGGGAACGGGACGTCGCCGAAGGACCCCGCCGGATCGACGGACGCTCCGGCCGCGCCCGAGGCGGCCGACACGCGAGACGGCGGAAACGCACCCGAGGATGAGCACGCCAGGGTGGATGCCGAGTCCTCCCCTGGCCCGGACGAGGGTGACGCCGACGTCATCACCGAGAGCGACACCGAGGACGCGGAGGCCCGTCTCGAAGCCGAGGCGATGCTGGCCGACGCCGACGATGGCGACGCCCTGCCGGACCTGGCGGACTTCATCGCGGCCGGCCTGCCCAGTTCCGCCGATGTCGTCCTGTCACCGGAGCCACCCGACGATTCGCGACTCATGGTCGGCAAGACCCCAGGGGTCACCGCGGACGATCACATCGCCGAAGCCGGCCGCAAGGTCCTGCGCTTCCACCTCGCCCGGATGCTGGCCCGCGAGGCCGGCACCCGCGAGGGCGTCGACGCCGAGGAACTCCACGCGATGCGCGTCGCCACCCGGCGACAGCGAGCCGCGTGGCGGGTGTTCGGGGAGTCGTTCCGACCGGCCCGGACGAAGCGCTATCGGAATGGGTTGCGCGAGATCGCCTCTCGACTCGGGACGGTCCGGGACCTGGACGTGCTCCTGGAGGCGGCGGACCTGTACCGCGCGGATCTCCCCGTGGCGGAGCAGCGCGCGCTGGAACCGATGCTGCGCGACTGGCACGGCCGCCGTGACGACGCCCGGATCCTGCTGCTGCGCGAACTGGACTCCGGTCGCTACCAGCGCTGGGTGGACGACTATCGCGACTTCGTCCGCACCGAGGGCGCGGCGGTCATCCCGGTCGGGCCCACCCAGCCACACCGCGTCCGCGATACCGCGCCGTCGCGGATCTGGGCCGCCTACGAGCAGATCCGCGCCTACGAACCGGTCCTGCGCTGGGCCGATGTCGAGACGCTCCATGAGCTGCGCATCGCCGGGAAGTGGCTCCGCTACACGCTGGAATTCGTGCGCGAGGCGCTCGAGCCGGAAGTCACGCCGCTCCTGGCACGCGTCACCGCCCTGCAGGACCACCTGGGTCTGATGAACGACGCCGACGTCGCGTCATCGATGGCCCGGACCTTCCTCGTCGAGCACGCCGGGGAGCTGTCCGCGCTCGAGAGCGCGGCCATCGGCCGTTACCTGATCAGTCGCGAGAAGGAAGTCGCTCGCCTGCGCCGGACGATCGCGGTCCCGTGGCGCGGGGTCGCCGGGGTCAGCTTCCGACGCGGCCTCGGGCGGGTCGTCTCGAACCTGTAGGGCGGGTCACTCCCCTTCTGGGGCCGCGCCGCCCTTGCGGCAGGTCTACGCGGAGGTGGTTGGCCCGAGATCGAGCACGGTGCCGGGGACGCTGGCCGAGCGGTCGCGGCTGAGGGGCTGAGGGGCTGAGCGCCGAGGTTGACACCTAGCCTGGTACCGGCTGCCAAGTGAGTCGTTGTCGAGCCCGGCACCGTCCGATCGGCATGTTCGGGCCGAATCGCCTGCGTCCCAGCCGCGTGGTGGCTGGGGAGGAGGGCGGACGGCCCGCGGCCGAGTCCGGCGGCACGTACGAGTCGCCTACTGGCTGGATGAGACGCACACCGGCCGTTGGGTCGGATAGCAGCCGCGTGATGGCTAGGTGAGAAGGTCGGGGCGGGGTCGGTGACACCAGGGCCGCGCGCCGCCGCCGCAGCCCTCAGTCGCGCCAGCCGTGGGCGAGCTCGGGCAGGCGATCGCGCCACGAGCCACCGACGTGGTCCACGACCAGGATCGCGCCCTCGCGGATGCCAGCGTCCGAGACCCGGATCCGCGAGACGTCGTAGCGCGTCAGGAGGGCATCCATGATCGCGGCGCCGGCCGGCAACAAGCGGGCTCGGATCGGCTTCACGAGGTGGCGCACGACGGCCTCCTCCGCGGTCTCGCTGGCCAGGATGTCCAGCGCCTCGGCGATCCGGGCCCGGGTCAGGACGAGGTCGATCTGGGCCCCAGGCACCACCTTGAGCAGGTTGGACGCGGTCCCGCCGACGGCGACCACCTCGGCAGGGGTCGTGTGCGGGGCGTCGCGCAGGATCGTCTCGGCCTCGGCGGTCATCGCGGCGACCTCCACCCGCGTGGGCGGATCACCGGTCGCGAGCCGGGTCGTGAGGCGATTCGAACCCAACTTGAGGCCGGAGGCGCGCGGCGGATCGGTCGGCCCGATGACGCAGAACTCGGAGCTGCCGCCACCCACATCGACGATGAGGGTCTCCCGCTCCACCACCCGGCCGGCCATCACGCCGACCACCGTCAGGAACGCCTCCTCTTCGTGCGACAGCACGTGGATCGGGACACCGGTCGCCCGTTCGACCTCGTGGACGATGGTCGGGCCGTCCGCGGCGCGGCGGATCGGTTCCGTGCCGAGGAACGTGATGGCGCGAGCACCGAGCCCCCGCGCGAGCTCCGTGTAGTGGACGAGCGACTCCACCAGTCTGGCCCGGGCCTCCGCGCCCAGATAGCCACGCGCATCGACGGCGACCCCGAGACCCAGGAACACCGACTCATCGACCAGCGACTCCAGCCGATGCTCGGCCACGCCGGCGACCAGGAGATGGACCGAATTGGAGCCGAGGTCGAGCGCGGCCGAGACGTTCGTCGAGGAGCCGATGGACGCCTGGTCGAAGCCTGCTCGAGACGGTGAGCGATCCTCGGTCACGCGGCCCCGTCAGGTCCCGCGTCGGCGGTCGGCTTCGGCTTCGGTGTCGCGGCCGGTCGTCGCGTCGACGGCCTGGCGGGTGCCTTCGTCGATCGCGAGGTCGTGGCGGTCGTGGCCCGCGGCGTCCGTGTCGTGGTGGTCCGGGGCTTGGCCGCCGGCTTGGCGGACGATGCGGAGCCGGCGGATCGCGACGTGGCCGTCGATGCCGACGTCCGCGTCGTGGTGGTCCGAGGCTTGGCCGCCGGCTTGGGCTTCGCGGCCGGCTTCGTGGCCTTCGCGGCGGGCTTGGGTGCCGCCGCCTTGGCTCCGCCCGCTCGTTTCGTGACCGTTCGAGCCGCGGAACCGGCGGCCGCACCGGCGGCCTTCGCGGCACTCCCGGCGGCACTCCCTGCCGCCTTCGCCGCGGTTCCGGCCGCCTTCGCGACCGGCGCGGCCGCCCGAGCCGTCGCCGCGCCCACGGCCTTGGCGGCGGCCACCGGAACGCTCTTGGCCGAGCCGGCGGCCGACCCCGCCAACACCGCCAGCTTCTCGGTGAGGGTGGCGACCTGCTTCGCGGCCGCGTCCACCTGGCGTCGCCGCTTGGCCACCTGCTTCTTGCCGTTCGACGCCTCGGCAGCCGCCAGCTGGCCGACCCGCTTCGACTGCTTCTTCAGCGCCGCATCCAGCTTCTTCTGGAGACGCTTGCGCTCCTTGGCGATGGCGGCGGCGACATCGGCCGCCTTCGCCGACGCTGCGGCGGCCCCGGATGGTTCGTGGTGCTTCTTCGACTTGCCCATGGCTGCCTCCAGATCTGCGCACGACCGGAGGGATCCGACACGCGCCGTCGCAAGTCTGCCACTCCGGCTCTGCCGCAGTCGACCGAGCGGGCTATCCTCGGTCGGACATGGCCCTCTTCCTCATCGGCCTTGGCGGCTTCGCGGGCGCGATCACCCGCTACCTCGTCGACGGCGCGGTCATCGACCGGACGGGTGGCGCGTTCCCATGGGGCACGCTCGTCATCAACGTCACCGGCTCCTTCGTGCTCGGCCTGCTGTTCGCCCTGACCGCCGAACGAGCCATCCTGCCGGCTGACATCCGGGGGCCGCTCATGATCGGCTTCATCGGCGCCTACACCACGTTCTCGACGTGGATGCTCGAATCATGGAACCTCGTCGAGGGCGGCTCGTACGTGCCGGCCCTCGCGAACCTGGGCGGCTCGATCATCCTGGGCCTGATCGCCGTCGCGGCCGGGCTGACCCTGGGGAGGGCGATCTGATGCGCATCGACGGCCAGGCCCTCCTGGTCCGGATCTACATCGGCGAGGCGGATCACCGTGACGGCAAGCCGCTCTACCAGGCGGTCGTCGCGTTCCTGCGCGAACGCGGCATCGCGGGTGCGACCGTCTTCCGTGGGATCGAAGGCTTCGGGGCGAATGCGCGACTGCACACGACCCGGCTGCTGCGCCTGTCCGAGGACCTGCCGATCCTCATCGAGGTCGTCGATGCCGAGGACCGCCTCCGCGCGATCCTGCCCGAGCTCGATGCGATGGTCGGCGACGGGCTGATCACACTCGAGAAGGTCGAGGTCGTCGCCTATCGCGGCACCGGCCCGACCGCCGCGTCCTCCTGAGGCGCCGCGTTTACCGGACGTTAACCGCGGGCGCACGGACCGTTCACGCCCTCCCCGGACCGTAGGGACCGTCAAGACGGGACCACACGCCCGGAACCCGCTGCGTGCATCGGACGCGCGGCACCTGGAGGATCACGAGTGACGATCTCGAACCCGAAGCGCCTCGGGGCGCTCATCCTGGTCGCCAGCTTCGCCGCGGCCGCCTGCTCCGGGGGAGGCGCCGGCAGCACGCCGACGAGCGGCGCCTCAGGGGCTGTCCCCTCCGAGGGTCCCGTCACGCCGGTCGAAGGCACCGTCGTCGTCGACGGCTCCAGCACGGTCTATCCCGTGACCGAGGCGGTCGCGGAGGAATTCGCGGCGGTCCAGCCCGGCGTCGACGTGAGCGTCGCCGAATCCGGCACCGGTGGCGGGTTCAAGAAGTTCTGCATCGGCGAGACGGACATCAACGACGCCTCCCGCCCGATCAAGGCCGACGACGACGCCGAGGGCAAGGCCTGCGAGACGAATGGCGTCACGTACGTCCAGCTCCAGGTCGCCATCGACGGCCTGACCGTCGTCGTCAACCCCGAGAACACGTGGGTGACCTGCCTGACGCTCGAGCAGCTCGCGATCATCTACGGCCCCGACTCGCCTGAGGACCTGTCCTGGAAGGCGGTCGACCCGAGCTTTCCCGACCAGCCGGTGATCCGCTACATGCCCGGTGCCGATTCGGGGACGTTCGACTACTTCACCGAGGCGGTCAACGGGGAAGTCGATCTGTCGACGTCCTACGCGACCCAGTCCGAGGACGACAACGTCCTGGTCACCGGTGTCGCTGGTGACGTCAACGCGATCAGCTACTTCGGGTACGCGTACTACGTCGAGAACGCGGACAAGCTGAAGGCGGTCGAGATCGACGGCGGCAGCGGCTGCGTCGCCCCGACCGACGAGACGATCGGTGACAACAGCTACGCCCCGTTGAGCCGCCCGCTGTTCATCTATCCCAACACGGCGACGGCCGCGAACGAACCCGCCCTGGCGGCCTTCGTGGACTTCTACCTCGCCAACGCGGCCACTCTGGCCGCCGAAGTCGGGTATATCGCGGTCCCCGAGACCGTGGCCCAGGAGCAAGTCGCCGCCTGGGAGGCCGCGGTCCCGAAGTAAGCCTCTCCTCCTCGAACGCGGCGCCCCGACCGACTCGGAACGGTCCGGGGCGTCGCGCTCGTTGCCACCCGTGCGATAGGCTGCACGAGCCCACAGCCGAGGATCCAACGACCGATGGCCACAGCCCCCATCCAGCTGACCCGGCGACGACCCTGGTCCGAACGGATCATCGAATCGCTCCTGTTCGTGGCTGCCGCGCTCGGCGTCGTCACCACGATCGGGATCGTCGTCATCCTGGCCTACCAGACCTTCGAGTTCTTCCAGATCGTCAACCCGATCGCGTTCCTCACGGGGACCGTCTGGTCCGCATCCATCCAGCCCTACCAGTTCGGCGTCCTGGCGCTGGTCAGCGGCACGCTGCTGGTGGCCACCATCGCGATGGTGATCGGCGTCCCGCTCGGCCTCCTGTCCGCCATCCTCCTGTCCGAGTACGCCTCGAACCGGGTCCGTGGCATCGTCAAGCCCGTCCTGGAGACGATCGCCGGGATCCCGACGATCGTGCTCGGCTTCTTCGCCATCAACTTCCTCTCGCCGGAGGTCCTGAAGCCGATCTTCGGCAGCGCCATCGGACCGTTCTCCGCCCTCGCGGGCGGCATCGTCGTCGGCATCCTCATCACACCACTGATCGCGTCGATCTCCGAGGACGCGATGCGAGCCGTGCCGCGCGGCCTGCGTGAGGGCGCCTACGCGATGGGCGCCACCAGGTTCGAGGTCGTGCGCAAGGTGGTCCTGCCGGCCGCCGTCTCCGGGATCATGGCGTCGGTCATCCTGGCGATGAGCCGGGCGGTGGGCGAGACGATGGCCGTCGTGCTCGCCGTCGGCACGTTCCCGCAGTTGTCGTTCAACCCGCTCGAGAGCGTCCAGACGATGACGGCCTTCATCGTCCAGATCGTCCAGGGCGAGACCTCCCAGGGCTCCGTCCAGTTCCTGTCGCTGTTCGCGGTCGCGATGGTCCTGTTCCTGATGACCTTCGCCCTGAACCTGGTGAGTGCCTGGTTCGTGCGCCGGTTCCGGACGGCCTACTGATGACCGGCCAGACCGCGTCCCCGTCGGCTCCGAGCGCCCACGGCCTGCCGAGCACGCCCCGGTTCGAGCCGGCGCTGATGCGGCGGAAGCTGACGGGCACCCTGTTCTACGGGCTCTGTCTGACCGCCATCGCGATCCTGATCCTGGCCCTGATCGCGCTCCTGCTGAACGTCCTGGTCACCGGCGTGCCGTGGCTCAGCGTCGACTTCCTGACCGGGGTCCCGTCGCGGCGGCCGGAGAACGCGGGCATCTGGCCGGCCCTCATCGGCTCGATCGAGCTCGCCATCATGGTGGCTGCCATGACCTTTCCCCTGGGCATCGGCGCGGCCATCTACCTCGCGGAATACGCCCCGGACAACCGCTTCACCCGCTTGATGCAGACGAACATCAGCAACCTCGCCGGGGTGCCGTCGATCATCTACGGCATCTTCGGGCTGGCGATCTTCGTGCGCCTCTTGGGCCTCGGACCGGTCTTGTTGTCGGGTGCGGCGACGCTCGCCCTCGTGATCCTGCCCCTCGTGATTATCGCCAGCATCGAGGCGCTGCGTGCGGTGCCGCAGGCCCAACGCGAGGGGGCCTACGCCCTGGGCGCCAGTCGCTGGCAGATGGTCCGAGGCTCGGTCCTGCCGGCCGCCGCACCCGGGATCCTGACCGGGATCATCCTTGCGATGGCCCGCGCGATCGGGGAGGCTGCGCCGCTGGTGGTCGTCGGTGCGGCGACGTTCGTCCTGACCGCGCCACACCCGGTCGAGGGCCGCTTCAGCGTCCTGCCCATCCAGATCTTCAACTGGGCCCAGCGCCCCCAGGAGGACTTCCAGGGCCTCGCGGCCGCGACGATCATCGTCGTCCTGGTCCTCATCTTCATCCTGAACCTGCTCGCCCTGCTCGTCCGGGCCAGGCTGTCCAGGCACATCCAGTGGTAGAGGAGACGCCCTTGACCGCCGTCCAGGCCGGGTCCACGCTCGACACCCCGGTGGAAGTCACGCCGGACGAGGCGGCCGCGGGTCCCACGACCCCATCCATCCATATCGACGCAAGAGCGGTGTCCCGGACGGACCCACCCGACGGTGGTGGCACGGACGACTCGGCTGGTCCACCCGTCATCGAGCTCGCCGGGGTCTCGCTCTACTACGGCTCGTTCCGGGCGGTCCGTGACGTGGACCTCCGCATCGAGCGGCAGCGGATCACGGCGCTGATCGGTCCGTCCGGCTGCGGCAAGACGACGGTGCTGCGGACGCTCAACCGGATGAACGACCTCGTCCCATCGTTCCGCAGCGAGGGCCGCATCACCCTCGACGGCCAGGACCTGTTCGCCAGGAACGTGGACCCGGTCGCCGTCCGGCGCCGGATCGGCATGGTCTTCCAGAAGCCCAACCCGTTCCCGAAGTCGATCTTCGACAACGTCGCCTTCGGGCCGCGGATCAACGGGTACAAGGGCGACATCCACGAGCTCGTGGAGCGAAGTCTGCGCCGTGCCGCCTTGTGGGACGACGTCAAGGACAAGCTCAAGGAGTCCGGCATGGCCCTGTCCGGCGGTCAGCAGCAGCGGCTGTGCATCGCCCGGACGATCGCGGTGGAGCCGGAGGTCATCCTCATGGACGAGCCGTGCTCCGCACTCGACCCGCGTTCCACGCTCCAGATCGAGGAGCTGATGGCTGAGCTCAAACGGGACTACACGATCCTCATCGTCACCCACAACATGCAGCAGGCCGCGCGCGCCTCTGACACCACGGTCTTCCTGACCATGGGCGAGGACCGGGCGGGCTACGTGGTGGAACAGGGCGACACCGTGGGGATCTTCACCAACCCGCAGCACCAGTTGACCGAGGACTACGTGTCCGGTCGGTTCGGCTGAGGGAGACGACCCGATGACGGACGACAGCCAGTCCACCGGCACGACGATCGGCACCCAGGTCGACGCGATCGTGGAGCACGCCGCGGCCGATGCGGCTGGCCCACCGCACGCCAATCAGGCCTCCCGCGAGGCGCTCGATGCCCAGGAGGCGGTCATCCGCGACGCCGTCCTGCGGATGGGGACGCTCGTGGAGGCGGCCATCCGGGCGGCAAGCCGGTCGCTCGAGGCCCACGACGCCGCCCTCGCCCTCGACGTCATCACGGGCGACACGGCCATCAACGACGCGCAACGCGCCGTCTCCCGCCTCATCTCGGTCGCGATCGCGACGCAGGGGCCGGTCGCGCGCGATCTGCGCTACCTGCTCACGCTGGACCACGTGACGTACGAACTGGAGCGGATGGGCGACCACGCGGCCTCGGTCGCCAAGCAGGTCCTCAAGCTCGCCCCGGAGCCGCCGCTCGAGGGCTACGTCCACCTGCCCGAGATGGCCGAACGGGCGGCCGTCCTGGTTCACGGCGTCCTGCGCGCGTTGGTGGAAGCGGACGCGATCCGCGCTCGAGAGGTCGCCGTCGAGGACGACGAGATCGACCGGCTCTACCACGCGACGTTCGACACCGCGATCGAACTGATGCGCGCGGACCCGGCCAACGTGGAGCGCGGGACGCGGATCGTCATCGCATCGCACTACCTGGAACGGATCGGCGACCGTGCCACGAACATCTCCGAGGATATCGTCTACCTGGTGACCGGCGACGTGGAGGACCTGAACCCGTGACGGCCGGTGGCGCTGCCCAGCGCGCGGCGGCCGGCGGTGGACCCGAGCGCGTGACGGCCGGTGAGGACCCGCCCATCCGGGTCCTGGTGGTCTGCACCGGCAATTCGGCTCGCAGCGTCATGGCCGAGGCGCTCCTGCGGACGCACGGTGGCGCGGCCTTCGAGGTCCACAGCGCCGGCACCGAGCCACGCGGCGTGAACCCGCTCACACTGCACGTCCTCGCCGAGGCCGGGATCGACGGGTCGTTCGCACGCTCGAAGTCGGTCGACGAGTTCGCCGGCCAGTCCTTCGACTACGTCATCACCGTGTGCGACCAGGCCCGTCAGTCGTGCCCGGTCTTTCCGGGCGAGGGAGCGCGGCTGCACTGGGGATACGAGGACCCGGCCGCGGCCGAGGGGAGTGATGAGGCGCGGCTGGCCGTGTTCCGGCGCGTCTTCACCCAGATCGGTGAGCGCGTCCACCTGTTCATCCCGCTCGCCCTGCGCAAGCACGCTGCGGTCCAGCCGTGACCGACCTGGACCCGATCCAAGCCGTCCAGTTGCATCTGCTGCGCCACGCGCATGCCGGCGATCCGTTCGAGTGGGAAGGTCCGGACGAGGCCCGACCGCTCTCGGGGAAAGGCGAGCGCCAGGCGGATCGTCTGGGTCGGTTCCTCGCGGGGATCGGCTTCCGGACGGACGCCATCATCACGTCGCCCAAGATCCGGGCCGCCCAGACAGCCGAGATCGTCGCCGAGTGCCTCGGCGTGCCGGTGGGGACCGACGACCGCCTGGCCGGCGACGTGGGGTTGAGCGTTCTCGACGCGATCCTGCGCGATGCCGGCGACCCGGTCTCCCCCATCCTGGTCGGCCACGATCCGGACTTCAGCGACCTCGTGGTCAAATTGTGTGGCGGTCTCGGTGTCCCGATGCGCAAGGGCTCCTTCGCCCGGATCGATGCGGAGCGGCCCTTCGAACCGGGACGGGCCACGATGCGCTGGCTCGTCCCCCCGGACCTGCTGAAGCCGGACCGCTGATCCCGGCGCCCTCGAAATGGGCAATGCAACAGGCGGCCCTTGGTGGCTGTCCAGCGCGGGTCGTAGCGATGGCGTCGATATCGCCATGGCCAGGGAAGGGCGTGTCCAGGCGAGGGACTCGAACTCGGGGCCCGGGACGCACGCGGCCGAACGCGCGGGTCCGCGTGACTCGCAGGTGCACATCTCGAACGGCTGAGCGTGGGACGAGACCGAAACGGCCCCGTGCGAGCCCTCTGAGCATCGATCCACGAGGCGTTCGTAGCGGATCCGCAACCACCAGATGCGAGCCGGTGTGAGGCGTGGCCAGGAAGGGCGTCCCGGTCGGCGAGCGCCGATCCCGCCTACGCACTCGACGACCGCCACGTCTGCTTACGCGCTTGGGCGAGCCCCACTCCCCCGCGTCGCAGCCAGCTCGGAGACGGTCATCAGCCCACCGGGGACGAGCGTGCGAGCGATCCCGGCGAGGCGCTCGGCGACGCCCGGGGCGATGCGGTAGAAGATCCACTGGCCGCGCCGCTCGGAGGTCACAAGCCCCGCCTCCCGCAGCACACGAAGGTGATGCGAGACCGTCGGCTGGCCGACTTGGCAGCCCTCGGTGAAGTCGCACGCGCACGTCTCGATCTCGGCGGCCAGTTGGCGGATGATCGCGAGGCGCGTCGGATCGGCGAGAGCCGCCAGGAGGCGGACATCGGGATCCGTCGAGAGCGACTTCGTGCGTGTCATGCGGGCCAGCATATCGTTGGATTTCGATATTGACAAGATTCGATATGACGGTATATTGACACATGTCGATACACGAACCGACACGAGGCCAAGGGAGGCACACGATGAACCAATCACTCGGCAGCTGGATGCTCACCGGCGGGACCCGCGGAGAGATCCACGCAGAGGCGCGCCAGATGCAGCACCTGCAGGCGGTCCACGAAGCCCACTCGGAGCGACGCGCGGCCAGTCGGGCGCGGCGGTCGGCCGCCATCGCCAAGACGTTGGGCGACCTGCGAGCCCGCTTCACGTTCAACGGGACTCAGGCCGAGCCCGACTGCTGCCCGGCCTGACCCGACTCCACGCATCGGCCGATACCGAACCCCACCGAGGAGCCTCCGATGACCGCGTCCGTTTCCACCATCTCGTCCGACCCCATCGTGGACGAGGTCCGCGACCGCTACGCTGAGACGGCGCGGGCGGTCCTGAGCGGGTCCATCACTGGCGCCGGCTGTTGCGGCACGTCCGACGGCCCGGGATTCGGGGAGATCCTGTACGACGCCACGGATCGCGCGTCCCTGCCCGAGGCCGCGGTCCTCGCCAGCCTCGGCTGCGGCAATCCGATCGCGGTCGCCGACCTGCGCGAAGGCGAAACCGTCCTGGACCTCGGGTCTGGTGGCGGGATCGACGTCCTGCTCTCCGCCCAACGTGTCGGCCCCACCGGGTTCGCGTACGGCCTCGACATGACCGACGAGATGCTCCAGCTCGCACGCACCAACGCGGTGGAGGCCGGTGCGACCAACGTCGAGTTCCGCAAGGGCCGGATCGAATCCATCCCGCTCGGCGATGCATCGGTGGATGTCGTCATCAGCAATTGCGTCGTCAACCTGTCCGCGGACAAGGCGACCGTCCTCGCCGAGATCGCCCGGGTCCTGCGACCGGGCGGCCGGGTCGGCATCAGTGACGTGGTCGCGGACGACGCCCTCGCCCCCGCCGAACGCGCGACCCGCGGCAGCTTCGTCGGCTGCATCGCCGGGGCGCTCTCGTTCTCCGAGTATCGAGCCGGTCTAGACGCGGCCGGGCTGACCGACATCACCGTCGAGCCGACCCACGAGGTCGCGGACGGGCTCCACGGCGCGATCATCCGGGCCACGAAGCCGGCCAGCTGGTCCGCCTCGGACATCCGGGCGGTCGACCTCCCGAAGCCCGCGAAGCTCGACCTGACGATGGCGCCCGAAGCGTCGTGCTGCGGCGGATCGGGCTGCTGCTGACCCGACCGAGACGAGCGGATCACGCTCGACTTCGCGTGCCCCCCGCGCTCGTGATGGCCGCGATGAGCGCCCGGCCGGATCGACGGATCCCTAGCCGGCTCCGGCCGGTACGAATGTCGGCGCCTCGTCGTCGTCCCCAGCGATCAGCGGGAACGGCAGCGCGATGGGGTCCGTCGCCAGGCGGCTGACCCCGTTCGCATCGAAGCGGTCGAGGCCCAGATCGGTCACGTCGATCAGGTCCGTCCGGCCACGCAGCGCGAGATCCGCGGCGACCCGCGCCACCCCCGGCCCCCACATCATCCCGTGGCCGCCTGGCGAGGCGACCGTGACCCCCTCGATCGCCGAACCGTCCGGCAGCAGGGCCGGACCCAGGATCGGCATGTGGTCCGGCGTGTAGTCGATGGTCGCCACCCAGATCTTGCGCAGGCCGAGCCCCTTCGTGACCGGCACCAGCCCTTCCAGCCGCGCCCGCATGCGCTCGTGGTAGGGCCAGTCGATCTGGCGCGCCTCGCCCGGCGTCTCGTCCGGATCGCTGTAGCCGAACAGCAGCCCACCTTCCTCGAGGCGCCAGTACAGCCCCTCGCCGATGTCGAACACCATCGGCATGCGCGGCAGGTCGAAGGCTGGATGCGGCTCGAGCACGCAGACCGTGTGGCGAGCGGCACCGGCCGGGATCCGGACACCGGCCAGCTTGCCGACCGCGCGCAGGCTCGGCCCGCCGGTCAGCAGGACGCGTTCTGTGTCGATCGTCCCGGTCGGCGTATGGACGCCGGTGACGCGCTGGCCGCCGCCCGCAATCGGCTCCGTGCGCAGGCCGGTGAACGCGGTCCGTTCGCGCAGCTCCACCCCAGCGGCCTGCATCGCAAGCGAATACGCCCGAACGTTGCGAGGCGGATCGATGGCGCCGTCCGTCCCGATGTACGAGCCGCCGCGATGACCTTGTGGCGACAGGGTGACGGCCGTCTCGGCCGCCTGGGCCGCGTCCAGCCAGACCG
>CAZOHT010000006.1:108034-113998 GCA_964579825.1 uncultured Anaerolineaceae bacterium | reverse complement strand
ACCCCCACGCCGACCCCCACGCCGACCCCGACCCCGACGCCCACGCCCACGCCCACGCCCACCCCCACGCCGACCCCCACGCCGACCCCGACCCCGACGCCCACGCCGACCCCGACCCCGGAGGTCACGCCCACGCCCACGCCGACCTCGACCCCAACGCCCACGCCGACCTCGACCCCAACGCCCACGCCGACCCCGACCCCGACCCCGGAGGTCACGCCGGATCCCTCGCCGACACCGGATCCCTCGCCGACGCCGGAGCCGTCAACGACCCCTGAGCCGCAGGCCACCCCGACCCCGACCCCCACCCTCACGTCCACGATCCCGCCCGCCGCCGCCGGGACGACCGGTTCCGGAACCCCCGGCGGAGGTCAGGTCCCTGAGGCTGCCCCGGCGCCGGGCGCGGCGATCCCGACATCTGGGACCGACCTGCCGGCGGTCGTCGCCGAAGTCGTCACGGATGTGGCCGACACGGTCGCGACGGGCGTGACGACGGTCGTGAAGCCGGCCGCGGCCGCATCGGTCGCGGATGAGTTCAGCTTCCCCCTGGCGCTCATGGTCATCGTCGTGCTGTTCCTCATGGTCCAGCCGAAGGTGGACCGTGGCGATCCCCGGTTGCGTGCTCAGCCGGCGGCAGGTGGCGGCGAGATCGGGTTCCTCGACGAGGAGATGCTGTGATCACACCAGCCAGCCCGCCGCGCGACGCGACGCTCGCCCACATCCCGCTCACGGCGACGGCTGCCCAGTCGGCCGCCCCGACCGCCGCATCGCGTGCCGACTTCACGTCCCTCAGCGATCGGATGAGCTACCTGCTCGTGCTCCGGGTCGCCATCGGCCTGATCGTCGTGGCCTGGGCGGTCCTCCGGCCTGAGGCGCTGGTCATCCCGCTCGATTCCGTCCTCGTCCTGACCGGTGCCTATCTGCTGGTCGCGGTCGCCGGCGAGGCGGCCCGACGCGTGACGACCCGCTTCGACTACTGGATCCTGACCGGCCTGCTGCTCATCGACGGGCTGTACCTCGCCGCGACGATGTACGCGACCGGGGCGACCCAGAGCCCGATCCGGTTCATCGTCTTCCTGCACCTGGTGGCCGTGTCGCTCCTGGCGTCGTATCGCACCGGCCTGAAGATCGCCCTCTGGCATTCCCTGTTGCTCTTCGTCGTCGTGTACGCCGAGGCGGCCGCCCTGCTCGCCCCGGTCGACGTCGCGCCGGGCGTCGGCGTCGAATTCGATCGCATGCCCGTGCTCAACGTGACGTCCTTCTGGCTGTTCGCGATCGCGACCTCGATCTTCTCTGCGCTCAACGAACGGGAACTCCGCCTCCGCCGCGCGGACCTCCAGGCCCTGGTGGATGTCGGGGCTCGGCTCGACGCCGTCGCCGACGCCGTCCAGCAGTCGGACATCGTGCTGCAGGCGCTCGTCGGCCGGTTCGGGTTCACCCGTGGCGTCCTGCTCGGCGAGTCCGACGGCCGTGTCGTCGTCCTGGCGACCCACGGCATCGAGGCCGCGCCGACGACCGCCGCGGACGCCGACTGGATCATCCGGCGGTCGTGGGAGCGCCGCGACACGCTGCCCGTCAAGGCCCTCGACGCGGCTCGCGACCCCTTCCTGGCCGGTCTCATGCCGGACGCCCGGAACCTGCTCGTCGCGCCGATGATCGCCGAGGGCCGCACCCTCGGCGCGATCGTCGTCGAGCACCGGACCCGCCGCAGCGGTGTCGAGCGTCGCGTGGCCGCGATGGTCGGCCAGTTCGCATCGATCGCCGCCCTGAACCTGCGCAACGCCACGCTGCTCCAGCACGTCCAGGACCTCGCGGAGCGCGATTCCCTGACGGGCGTCGCGAACCGACGGATGTTCCAACTCTCGCTCGACCGCACCCTCCACGTCGGCGAGCCGCGCGGCGATCGCGTCGCCGCCGTCCTGTTCCTGGACCTGGACGACTTCAAGGTCGTCAACGACACGCTCGGGCACGCTGCCGGTGACGCTCTCCTGCTGGCGGTGACGGAGCGGATCTCGCGCCTCGTCCGCGCCGGCGATCTCGTCGCCCGCCTCGGCGGCGACGAGTTCGCGATCCTCACCGACGACGAGCCGATGCTGAGCCGGTCGCGCAAGATGGCCGCCCGCCTCGTCCACGAGCTGCGCGCGCCGTACATCATCGGTGACAAGCACGTGGTGGTCACGGCCTCGGTCGGCATCGCCAGCGCCCGCGATGCTGTCGCCGGCGCCGCGGACCTGGTCCGCAACGCCGATGTCGCCATGTACATGGCCAAGGCGAACGGCAAGTCCGGGTTCGCCATCTTCGATCCCGGGATGCACGAGGCCATGCGCGAGCGCAACGAGCTCAGCGTGGACCTCCAGCGAGCCGTCGACCTCGACCAGCTCAAGCTCCTCTACCAGCCGATCATCGACCTCCGCACCGGCAAGCTGTCAGGGGTCGAGGGCCTCCTGCGCTGGACACACCCGGTGCACGGCCTGGTCATGCCGGACCGGTTCATCGAACTCGCCGAGGAGTCCGGCGCCATCCTGCCCATCGGTCACTGGGTCCTGCGGCAGGCGTGTCGCGAGGCGGCCGGCTGGATCGAGGCGGGGACGGCGCCCGCCGACATGACCGTGAGCGTCAACGTCTCGGCGCGCGAGATCCAGCAGCTCGGCTTCCTCGACTCGGTCAAGGCGGTCCTGGGCGAGTCCGGCCTGGATCCCACCCGGCTGATGCTCGAGATCACCGAGACGGCGCTCCTCAAGGCGACCCCGACCACCATCGCGACGCTCCACGGCGTTCGCGCCCTGGGGGTCCGGACCGTCATCGACGACTTCGGGACCGGCTACTTCTCCCTGAGCCACCTGCGCCAGTTCCCGATCGACACGCTCAAGATCGCCAGCGAGTTCGTGCAGGACACCGAGGAGACCTCGAAGTCGTCCGCGCTGGCCGGCGCCATCGTCGCGATGAGTCGTTCGCTGGGGATCGAGACGGTCGCCGAGGGGATCGAGACCGAGGAACAGGCGACCCGCATGCGCGACCTCGGGTGTGCCTTCGGGCAGGGCTACGTCTTCGCCCGGCCGCTGACGCCCGAGGAACTGCTCTCGACGTACGGCCCGAGTGGGGTCGCCGCGACGCCTCCCGCCACGGCGCCGACGCGCGCCGCCGAGACGAGGGTCACCGCGAGGCCCCGTCGCCCACGCGTCGCCCCGAAGGCCGCCGCCGCGGGCGCCTGATCAGCCGGATCGGCCGTCAGGCCGGCGCAGTCCCGGTCAGGCGCCAGGGTCGGGGACCTCGTTCCAGAGCTCGACGACCGGGTTCTCGCGATCCCAACCCAGGATGGACAGCGTGCCGGTCGATAGCCCGAACAGGCGACCGAATGACGGGTCCAGGCCCAGCCAGCGGGCGGCCAGGATGCGCAGGAGGTGGCCGTGCGAGAACACGAGGACATCGCCGCCCGCGGCGTGCGCCCGGGAGAGGACACGATCGGCTCGCCTGCCCACCGCCGTGACCGTCTCCCCGTCGGGCCACGGTCCGGTCCAGATCGTCCAGTCCGGGTGGAGGCGGCGGATGGCTGGGGTCGTGAGGCCCTCGAGCGCGCCGTAGTCCCACTCGGCCAGGTCCGGCTCGACCAGGGCGTCGTCGAAGCCGGCCAGGGCGGCGGTCGCGGCTGCCCGGCCGAGCGGGCTGGCCAGGACGAGGGCGAACGGCGTGTCCGTCCCGTCGCCCCGACGCTCGGACACCAGGCGACCGACCGCGCGAGCCTGGGCGCGGCCGTCGTCGGTGAGGGCGATGTCCGTTCGACCCGTGTGGCGACCCAGCCGGGCCCATTCGGTCTGCCCGTGGCGAACGAGCCAAAGGCGGGGGCGTGCCGAGACGACGGCCTCCGCCTCAAGCTCCCAGCCTCGATCGTCGGCGTCCCCCGGCTCGTCGATCATCCCGGCGTCAGCTCGGCATCCGGCCTGACCCGGTCGGTCGGATCCGCCTGGAAGAAGTCGCGAGGCACCCAACGGAACAGCCAGGCGAGGACGATCGCCGGCACGGTGGCGATCTTCGTGTTGTAGCGGTAGACCTGGTCGTTGTAGAGCTCGCGACGGTCGGCGATGACGCCCTCGATCCGTTCGATCTCGTCCTGCAGCTCCAGCACGTTGGCGCCGGACTTGATCTCGGGATAGCGCTCCACGACCGCGAACAGCGAGCGCACCGCGGCCGTCGTCTGGTCGGACACGGCCGCCTGCTGGGGGATCGGCTCGGTGGGGGAGTAGGCGGCGCGCGCCTCGGTCACGGCGGTCAGCACGGCCTGCTCGTAGGCCATCAGACCCCGGACGGCGGCGACCAGGTTCGGGAGCATGTCGTGGCGCTGCTTGAGGGCGACATCGATGTTCGACCAGGCCTTGTCGGCGCGTTGCTGGAGGGCGATGACCGCGTTGTAGTTGGACAGGCCGATGAAGGCGATCAGGCCGATGACCAGCGCGACGGCGCCGATGGCCGCGATATCCGGTGGCGTCACGAGCCGAATCCTCCTGCGAGCATGATGGCGAAGAGCATGGCGCTGACGATGGCGAGGCTGGCCCCGAGCAAGCCGATCAGGAAGGTCTCGCGATGGCGGTCCATCGCCGCGCCCGGCGTGCCGTGGGCGATGAGCAAGGCGACGTCGGCCGCCGCCGACAGGACGAGCGTCTCCGGATCGATCTCGAACGTCCGCTCGAAGCGCTCCGCCTCGGCCGCATCGGCGATCGGCAGCGGGTTCGCGGCCGGATCGAGGTCGGGCTGACTCACGGGTCGGCCGATGCCGAAGCCGGGGATCGCGGCATTGCCCCACGCTTCGTCCGGATCGACCAGCGTGCCGGCCGCCCGGGCCTCAGCGAGATCCGCCGCGATCTCCGGATCCGATAGCGGCACATCCGGCCCGGCGCCCAGGTCTGCCCCGGCTGGGTCGGCCAGGTCGCCGAAGGGCAGCGCGACGCCGACGACGGTGATCGCATCGCCCGGCTCCAGGCGCAGCTCCCGGTAGTGGCGCCGACCTCGGCGATCGCGCAGGAGCGGATGGCGGCCGCCACCGCCCAGGTCGTGCAGCGACGGGGTCCGCAGGAGCTCGGCGACGAGCGCCTCGCGGTCCGGCTCGGCGACGTCGATCGCGCTGCCCATCCGGAGGTCCAGCCCGGGTGGCTCGTCGCCACCCATCCCGGTCCGCCCGTCGAAACGAAGGGGCGCGTCGAACCGCGCACCGCGCGGGAAGACCCGGATGGACCCGGAGCCATCGCGCACCCGGAAGCCGACCGACCGTTCCTCGAGGAAGTCGGCCCCCACGCCGTCGTCGCGCTCCTCGTCGATCGACGAGCGGTAGTACACGCAGCGCACGCTCTGCAACGCCGACACGAGCACGACCTCGGCGGGCTCGACCACGCCGCTGATCCGGACCTCACCGGCGGCGATGGAGCTGATGGTGGACGTGCCGGTGTCGGCGATCCGATCCGCGGTGCGATAGCCGACCAGGCCACGCCGAAGGAGCACGAGCCCGGCGATCGCCGTGCCGCCCGTCAGGACGGCGATCTGGGGGATGACGACGAGGTCCACCGGACGGCCTTACCGCTTCGACGTCGTCGACACGGGACGTTCGAGGGCGGCGTCGCGCGGATGCATCGAGCGAACGGTACCGCGCCACGACGGCCGTGTGCTAGCCTCGACCTCGTTCGGGGCCGGACTGGGAGGGGCAACGATGCGCTTGAGCGAGTGGTTGGCGGTGGCACCGGCAAAGGAGTCCGCCGCACCCAAGGTCGTGGCCGTGATCGAGCCGATGCTGGCGATGCTCGGCTCGGACCCGGATCCGGACTGCTGGGTCGCCTGGGGCGACGACCCGTCGATGCGCTATACGGTCTTCGCGGCGACCGACGCGGGCCTGGCGCAGGTCAACGTCCGGGTCAACGTCCCGGGCGAGGGCCCGCGCGCCGGCGGCAAGCTCATCCGCTGGAACCGGGTGCAACTGGG
>CAZOHT010000006.1:82808-107934 GCA_964579825.1 uncultured Anaerolineaceae bacterium | reverse complement strand
GCGAGGGCCCGCGCGCCGGCGGCAAGCTCATCCGCTGGAACCGGGTGCAACTGGGCGACCTTGCCGTCGAGATGCAGGGCGGGCACCGGATCCTGAGTATCCCGCTCGAGGGCGTGATCCTGCGCGGGACCGACGAGACGGCCGACCTGGTGGCGGCGTTCGTCCTCGACGCCCTGGCGGCCATCGACGGACGACCACGGGGAGCACCTGTGGCGGCACCGGCCCGGTCGTCCGGAGCCGCGGGGAAGGGCGCAGCCAAGGGCGGCCCGAAGGCGGTGCCGCTCGGTCCGTCGGGCGCCGCCCCCCGGCGCCGACCCGTCCCGTTGCTCGAGGCCCCGAAGGGACCGTCATCCTGAGCGAGGCGGTCATCTTCGACCTGGACGGTGTCCTGGTCGATTCCGAGATCTGGTGGGATGAAGCCAGGATCGCGTTCGCCGCGGCCCACGATCGGACGTGGACCGGCGAGGACCAGGCGGCCGTCATGGGCGCCAACTCGGTCGCGTGGGCGCACACGATGCGGGTCCGGCTGGACCTGTCCCTCGACGAAGCGACGATCCAGTCGACCATCGTCGAGGCGATGGTGGAGCGCTACCGACGCGATGGCGCGCCGGAGATCCCCGGGGCCATCGGGGCCGCCCGACGGATCGCGGCCCGCCACCCGGTGGCGGTCGCCTCATCGGCCCATCGGGCGGTCATCGATGCCGCGCTCCTCGCGACCGGGCTCGCCGACGTCCTCGGCGTCGTCGTCTCGTCGGACGAGGTCGCCCACGGCAAGCCGGCACCGGATGTCTACCTGGAGGCGGCGCGCCGGCTCGGTGTCCCGCCGATGGCGTGCCTGGTCGTCGAGGACTCGTACAACGGGGTCATGGCCGGCAAGGCGGCCGGGATGACCGTCGTGCTGGTCCCGAATCGCAGCGTGCCGCCCGCACCAGGCACGCACGAGTCGGCCGATGTCGTGCTCGAACGCCTGGCGGACCTGGATCCGGGCAGGCTGCCGTGAGCGAGGCGCCGTCGGGCCGCGTCCGCACGGCCCGCCTGACGATCCGCTTTTGGCTGACCAAGGTCGTCATGTCCGGCGTGGTGCGAGCGTATCTGCGGGTCAGCCTCATCGACGGGGAGCGGCTGCCCGGGGGACCGGCGATCTACTGCTTCAACCATCTGAGCTGGACCGACCCGTTCATGCTCCTGGCCACGCTCCCGGGCCGGCCGCGGCTCTTCTTCTTCGGGCCGAAGGAGGACGACATGTCGACGGGCGGGCGCAACCGCCTGATGACCTGGACCGGGACGGCCATCCCGTACAAGCCGGCCAAGACGGATCTCCGCGCCGCGACACGGCGGGTCGAGGCCGTCCTGGCGGCGGGTGGGGTGGTGGCGATCGCCGGGGAGGGGAGGATCCACGCGCTCGAGCGCGACCTGCTGCCGCTGAGCGAGGGTCCGGCCTATTTCGCGCTCCGAGCCGGCGTGCCGATCGTCCCGATCGCGATCCATGGGTCGAGCTGGCTGCGATTCGGCGGGCGGGTGACCGTCACGGTCGGCGAGCCGATCCCGGTCCAGGGCCGGCCGGATCGAGCCGCGGTCGACGCCTTGACCGAGCGGACGTGGACGGCCCTGTACGACATGGTCTCCGGCGGGGCGGAAGTCCCCGTGCCCGGACGGTTCGGCCGATGGCTCACGGAGGCGTTCAACGACTGGCCGGAGGGTTCCCGAGAGGCCGCTCTCGCCGCGGAGATCGCCGGCCCGCCCGTCTGGCATACTCGCGACGACCAGTCCTGACGCAGGAGGCACCGTGGGATCGACCGGGCTCTCGAGCGACCCGAAGGAATACCGGACCCGGCTCGACGAGCAGAGCGACGAGCAGATCGACGCCTGGGCTGCGGAGCTCATGCGCGACGTCTCGATCCGTCGAGGGGTCCGCAAGGTCGTGCGCGACTTCCAGCACGCCGCGGCCCTCGATGACGCTGGTTTCGAACGGGTGTTCGCTTCCGGAGGCGGCCCGCCCGCCGCGATCGGGCGCGATCGGGACGGTGCCTTGATGGTGCCGGCGATCACGCTCCACGTCCTCGTACCCGGCATCCACGCCCAGGTCCCGGACGGTCGCGAGCGACTCGTGGCCTACCTCGTCGAGAACTTCGAGGAGATCGTCTACGTCTGACGGACGCCGTCGTCTGACGGGTCTCGTCCGCCTGGTCCATCCCTTCCCGTCACTCCTGAACGGCCTGGTCGCCACGTCCGTCGCCCTGGTCGCGGGTGGGGGTGGGGTGACGTCGATCCGCCTCGGCCTGGCGATGGTCGCCCTCCAGTTCTCGATCGGCACGCTCAACGATCTGCTCGATGCCGATCGGGACATCGGCCGGACCCCGCCGAAGCCGATCGCGGGTGGGTCCGTGTCCGTCCGGACCGCACGGGTCGTGTGGGTCGGGTCGGCCGCCATCGGGCTGCTGCTCGTCGTGCCGTCCGGTCCCGTGACCCTGGTCGTGGCGGCACTCGGCCTCGCCATCGGGTTCGGCTACGATCGGTTCGCCCGCGGGACGGCGTGGTCGTGGCTCCCGTTCGCGCTGGGGATCCCGCTCGTCCCGGTCTACGGCTGGGTCGGGACCGGCGTGCCCCTGCCGTGGTCGTTCGCGGTCCTCGTGCCATGCGCGATGCTGGCCGGGGCATCGCTGGCGATCTCGAACGCCGCGGCGGATCTGGAGCGTGACCTGGCGGCCGGCTCCGAGTCCGTGGCCAGCCGACTTGGGCTGCCGCGGGCCTGGGTCGCCAGCCTCGCCCTCGTGGCGCTCCCCGTCACCTTCATGCTCGCCGCCATGCTCGGGACCAGCGTCCAGGGACCGGCGATCGCCGGAACGATGGCGGCGCTCGGCGTGGTCGGGGTGGGGCTTGCGCTGGGCAGGACGGTCGGACGCCGCCGGGCGACCCCGGCCCAGCGTCAGCGGGCCTGGGAGCTCCAGGCCATCGGCATGGGCCTGTTCGCGACGGTGTGGCTGGTCTCGGTCGGGACGTGAGCCCGGTGGACCGACGCGACGATCCTCAGTAGGAAGGGTCGTCGCTCCTGACCAGCGCGATCGCGTTCTCCAGCTTGAGCTTGGTGATGGTCAGGTACTTGGCCAGGTTGTCGCGATCCGTGGCCGGGATGGACCCACGGATGTCCGTGCTGCGCAGGACGTCCACCAGCCCCTCGATCGCCTCGGCCAGCTGCTGCTTGGCGTTGACCAGCGAGTCATCCGTGAGGGCCACGGCGTGCCACGGCTCCGCCATCGCGTCGGGCGCCGGGGCGTCCCCGGAGGTGGTGCCCGGATCGTCGACATCCTCGATCCCTGCGGTCTCGACGGGGTCGGCGGTGCCCTCGCGCGGGACCCGGGCCGGCCGACCGTCGATCTTCTCGCGCAACTTGATCAGCGTCAGCTCACCGCGAGCGACCTGCTCGGTCAAGCGGCGGCGCTTCTTGGGATCCTCGACCTTCATCAGCTCATAGGCATGCGACAGGCTGTCTTTGCGCAAGGACACCAGCTCGCGGATCTCGGGCGGGGCACCGGCCAGTCGAAGCCGGTTCTCCAGGTAGCCCTTGTCCTTGCCCAGCTTCTCGGCCAGCTTGCGGATGCTGTACCCATGTTCGTGGACCATGCGGTCGTACATCGCCGCTTCGTCCAGTGGTGTCAGATCCTCGCGCTGCAGGTTCTCGATGATGGAGATCTCGAGTGCCGTGTCATCGTCGATCTCCTCGATCAGCGCCGGGATCGAGACGAGGCCGGCCAGTCGGGAGGCGCGCCACCGCCGCTCGCCCGCCACGATCTGATACCGGTTCGGTCCGACCGGTCGAACGAGGATGGGCTGGAGGACGCCGTGTTCGCGGATCGATGAGGCCAGTTCTTCGAGCGCGCCCTCCTCGAACACGACGCGCGGCTGCTGTGGATTCGGATCGATGTGGTCGACGGGCACGATCCGGACACCGACGCTGCGCGTCGGGCTGTCAGGGGTGAGCAGGCTGACGATGGCGGGGGACAGCTCGCTGTCCTCCGAGAGGCGTCGCGCCGCGGCGGCGCGGAAGTCCGTCCTAGCCAAGTTGGATCACCTCCTGGGCGAGCGCTCGGTACGTCTTGGCTGCATTCGTGTCGCTGGCGTACGACGTGATCGGTCGGCCGACGAGTGGCGCCTCGCCGAGCTTCACCGTGTTGCGAACGATACTGACGAACACGTGGTGGTCGCCCACGACGCGCAGCTCGTCCAGCATGTCCTTCGCAAGATTCGTGCGACCGTCGTAGAACGTCGCGAGAAGCCCGAGGATGCGCAGGTCCTTGTTCAGCTTGAGGCGGATCGCGTTGATGACCTTGACGAGGTTGTTCAGACCCTTCAGCGCGTAGTACTGCGTCTGGACCGGGATGATGACGCCGTTCGACGCGACCAGGCTGTTGACGGTGAGCAGCCCGAGATTCGGCGGGCAGTCGATCAGCACGTAGTCGTAGTCATCGACATGCCCGTCCAGCGCCTCCCGCAGGATCTGCTCCCGACCGAGGGCCGTGAAGAGTTCGCCCTCGGTCGAGGCGAGGTCGATGTGGGCCGGCGCGACGAAGACACCCTCGGTCTCGGTCGGCAGGATGACCTCGCCCATCGTCGATCGGCCATCGGCGAGGACGTCCGCCATGGAGCGCTCGATGGTGTTGAGATTGATGCCGAGGCCCGCCGTGAGATTCGCCTGCGGGTCCATGTCGACGCACAGGACACGTCGACCGGTCTCGGCGAGGGCGCCGGCGAGGTTGATCGCCGTCGTCGTCTTGCCGACGCCGCCCTTCTGGTTCGCGATCGAGATCACGTTCGTCACAGGCGCATCACCTCTACATCGACTGATCATCCGCCGCCGGTTCGGCTGCGGGGCGGGAACGGCTCCGGCCATGCTACGCCTTGCCGAGCGGTTTGGCGCACTCGGTTATCCACACCATTCGGGAGTTGTTCACCGATTCTGTGGATATCCGGCGACGTCACGAAGGGTCATGCCGCGGGACTATCATGACGGTGTCCTTGCGCAAAGACACATCCGGAGCGATGCGAGTGCCCACCAACGACGAGCGGATCGAGCGACTCGAGCGGATGCGCGCCGCAGCCCTGCTCGGCGGGGGAGCGGATCGGATCGAACGGCAACACGCCGCCGGCAAGCTCACCGCGCGCGAGCGATTGGACCTGCTGCTCGACCCGGGGTCGTTCGTGGAACTCGACGCGTTCGTCACGAATCGACATGCCAACGGCGGATCGATCCTCGGGGACGGGGTCGTCACGGGACACGGCCTGATCGATGGTCGGTTGGTGTTCGTCTTCAGCCAGGATTTCACGGTCTTCGGTGGGTCGCTGTCGGAGGCGTATGCCGGCAAGATCTGCAAGGTCATGGATCTCGCGATGAAGGTCGGGGCACCGATCATCGGACTCAACGACTCAGGAGGGGCGCGCATCCAGGAGGGTGTCGTGTCGCTCGGCGGGTACGCCGACATCTTCCTGCGCAACGTCCTCGCGTCCGGTGTCGTCCCGCAGATCTCCGTCGTCCTCGGTCCGTGCGCCGGTGGCGCGGTCTATTCACCGGCCATCACCGACTTCACCGTCATGGTGGAAGGCACGAGCTACATGTTCGTCACCGGACCGAACGTCGTGAAGACCGTTACGCATGAGGAAGTCGATTCGGAATTCCTGGGCGGCGCGGCGACCCATACGACGATGAGTGGGGTGGCGCATCTCGCGATGCCGGATGAGGCCGCCGCACTGGATGCGACCCGTCGGTTGCTGGCGCACCTGCCGCAGAACAATCTCGGCACGGCGCCGCTCGCGCCGGCGACGGATCCGTCCGACCGGACCGATCTCGCGCTCGACACGATCGTGCCGGACGATCCGCGAGTCCCATACGACATGCATGACGTCCTGCGCCACGTCGTGGACGACGGCGAGTTCTTCGAGATCCAACCTGGATGGGCGGCCAACATCATCTGCGGATTCGCCCGCCTCGGAGGAAGCAGTGTCGGGATCGTCGGGCAGCAGCCGGCCGTCCTGGCCGGGGCCCTCGACATCGATGCATCGGTGAAGGCGGCACGATTCGTCCGGACCTGCGACGCGTTCAATGTCCCGCTCGTCACATTCGTCGATGTCCCGGGATTCCTGCCGGGTGTCGGACAGGAACACGGCGGCATCATCCGCCACGGCGCGAAGTTGCTGTTCGCCTATGCCGAGGCGACCGTCCCCAAGTTGACCGTCATCACGCGGAAGGCCTACGGCGGCGCCTACGACGTCATGAGCAGCAAACACATCCGCGGTGACATCAACCTGGCTTGGCCGACAGCCGAGATCGCGGTGATGGGCGCCGAAGGTGCCGTCAGCATCATCGCCAAGGATGCGATCGCCTCAGCGGATGATCCAGTCGCCGAGCACGCGCGTCTCGTCGCCGACTACGAGACCGAATTCGCCAACCCGTACATCGCCGCGGCCCGGGGCTACGTCGATGCGGTCATCAAGCCGTCCGAGACGCGACCTCGGTTGATCGGCGCCCTGGCGATGCTCGCCGACAAGCGCGACACGAACCCACGGAAGAAGCATGGCAACATCCCGCTGTGACCGGCGTCCGTCTTTGCGCAAAGACGGGTCGGCGACGTGAAGACCCCGCCGTTCGAGCGGGTCCTCATCGCCAACCGCGGTGAGATCGCGGTCCGGATCATCCGGGCCTGTCACGAACTCGGCATGGAGGCCGTCGCGGTCTACAGCGACGCGGACGCCGGGTCGATGCATGTCCGGATGGCGGACAGGGCCGTGCGACTCGGGCCGTCCGCGCCGTCGGAGAGCTACCTGCGGATCGACCGGATCATGGAGGCCGCGCTGGCGACCGGCGCCCAGGCCATCCACCCGGGCTATGGCTTCCTGGCGGAGCGAGCGGCGTTCGCGCAGGCAGCGGAGGAGGCCGGGATCGCCTTCGTCGGTCCCTCGTCGGCGGCCATCGATGCACTCGGCGACAAGCTCCATGCCCGCCGCTTGGCCCGGTCCATCGGTGTGGATCCGGTCCCCGGCACGCTGGATCCGGCGCCCGTGGACCGGGCCGATGCCGTCGCCGGGATCGTGGCCGAGGCCGAGACGATCGGGTTCCCGCTGCTGGTCAAGGCGGCCGCCGGGGGTGGGGGACGGGGGATGCGCCGCGTGGCCGAGGCCCGCGACCTGCCGGCCGCCCTGACCGCCGCCTCGGCCGAGGCGCTGTCCGCGTTCGGTGACGGCTCGGTCTACCTGGAGCGGGAGATCCGACCGGCCCGCCACATCGAGGTCCAGTTGCTCGGTGATGCCGCCGGTCGTGTCGTGGCCCTCGGGGAGCGTGACTGCTCGCTCCAGCGTCGCCACCAGAAGCTCGTCGAAGAGGCACCGGCCCCCGGGCTGACCACGGAGGAGCGGCGGTCCCTGCACGCCCAGGCGGTCCGGCTGGCGACCGCGGCCGGTCTCCGCAATGCCGCCACCGCCGAGTTCCTGCGCTCGCCCGACGGCGCCTTCCACTTCCTGGAGGTCAACACCCGCCTGCAAGTGGAGCACGGGGTCACCGAGCTCGTGACCGGCCTGGACATCGTCCACGAGCAATTCAGGCTGGCCGCGGGCGAGCCGCTGTCGGCCGCCGTCCTGTCCGTTGCCGAACGTGCGGCGACGCCGATCGGGCACGCGATCGAGGTCCGGCTGACCGCCGAGGACCCGTCGCGCGACTTCCAACCGACACCCGGGACCCTGCGCCGATGGGTCATGCCGTCGGGTCCCGGTGTTCGTGTGGACACGGGACTTGCCGACGGGGACCGGATCCCGCAGGAGTACGACAACCTCATCGCCAAGATCATGGTCCTCGCCCCCGATCGGGAGGCCGCCCTGGACCGGCTCGATCGGGCACTCGCGGAGGTGCAGGTCGCCGGCATCCAGACGACCCTCCCGTTCCACGGATGGGTGGCCCGGGATCCGGCGTTCCGGGCCGGCGACCTGTCGACCGATTGGGTCGGCGACCACTGGGACGGCCCGGCCCAGCGGGCGCGGACCCTCGAGGCGGCGTCGAGGCTGGCCGGCCTGGCCGTGCTCGATGGCTCCCTCCGACCTGGCGGGCTGCCGCCGAGCAACGGGCACGGCCCGGCGATGGACGCCGTCGGACCCGGATGGCGGACCGCCGGCCGGACGGCGGCGGTCGACCGGTGGCCACGATGAGGCGTGCCCTGGTCTCGGATCGGCTCTCCGGGGAGGCGGTCGCGGAGGTGACACGCGAGCGGGCCGGTGACCCACCCGGAGCCGATGACCCGACCCGGGCAGGTGATCCACCCGGAGCCGATGACCCGACCCGGGCAGGTGACCCGCCCCGGGCCGCCGACGCGGGCCAGCGTGCCATCGTGCTGGCGGGCGGCACGGGGACCGGCGCCGCCCGAGGCCAGGCATCGCGCATGGGTGTCCAGCGAGTCGAGGTCGTGCTCGATGGCTGGCGGTTCGAGTTCGAGGTCGAGGACGCCGACCGGGCCGAGCTCCGAGCACGCGCCGCCCGAGGCCGCGATGTCCACGCCCAGCACGGCCCCACCGACGTGCGTGCCATCATCCCGGGACGGGTCCTGACCGTCGCCGTCGCCCCGGGCGATGTCGTCGTGTCCGGTCAGCAGCTCCTCACGGTGGAGGCGATGAAGATGCAGAACGAGCTCCGCTCACCGCGCGACGGCACGGTCGAGAAGGTCGTCGTCGCGCCCGGTGCCACCGTGGAGCCGGGCGATGTCCTACTGGTCCTCACGTGAGTCCGAACGACCACCCACGCCGGCCGATCGGCGAGGGGCCCGATCCCGCCCGGGATCGCTGGCGCGAGACCCTTCGGGCGAAGGCCCTGCGAGCCGCCCCCGAGCGGCGCGAGCGCTTTGAGACCTCCTCCGGGATCGAGACCCGGGACCTCTACACGGCGGCGGACGTGGCCGCGCTCGACGAGGAGCGCGACCTCGGCCGACCGGGCGAGTACCCCTTCACCCGGGGCGTCCAGCCGACGATGTACCGAAGCCGCTTCTGGACGATGCGCCAGTACGCTGGATTCGCGACCGCCGAGGAGACGAATCGGCGCTTCCGCTACCTCCTCGAGCAGGGCCAGACGGGGCTCTCGGTCGCCTTCGACCTGCCGACCCAGATGGGCTACGACTCGGACGCCACCGAGGCCGAAGGCGAGGTCGGCCGGGTCGGCGTGCCCATCTCCAGCCTGGCCGACATGGCGGTCCTCGTCGACGGGTTGCCGCTGGGCGACGTGAGCACGTCCATGACGATCAACGCCACGGCGCCGGTCCTGCTCGCCCTGTACGTCGCCGCCGCCGAAGCCCAGGGCGTGCCGCGCGAGCGGATCGCCGGGACGGTCCAGAACGACATCCTCAAGGAGTACATCGCCCGCGGGACCTACATCTTCCCGCCGCGGGCCTCCATGCGCCTCGTGACCGACGTCTTCGAGTTCTGTGCCGCCGAGCTGCCGCGCTGGAACACGATCTCGATCTCCGGGTATCACATGCGCGAGGCCGGAGCCACCGCCGCTCAGGAGCTCGCATTCACGCTGGCCGACGCCATCGCCTACGTGGAGGCGGCCGTCGCTCGCGGACTGGACGTGGACGACTTCGCCGGGCGGCTGTCATTCTTCTTCGCAGCCTGGTCCGAGCTCTTCGAGGAGGTGGCCAAGTTCCGGGTCGCCCGGCGGATGTGGGCGACGATCATGAAGGAGCGCTTCGGGGCGACCGACCCACGCTCCATGGTGTGCCGCTTCCACGTCCAGACCGCGGGATCCAGCCTGACCGCCCAGTCGGTGGACAACAACGTCGTGCGGACCACGATCCAGGCGCTCTCCGCGGTGCTGGGCGGCGCCCAGAGTCTCCATACGAATTCGCGCGACGAGGCGCTGGCGCTCCCGACGGAGGAGGCCGCCCGCCTGGCGCTCCGGACCCAGCAGATCATCGCCCACGAGGCGGGCGTGACCGACACGCCGGACCCGTTGGCGGGCGCCTACTACGTGGAGAGCCTCTCGAACGAGCTGGAGGCGGCGGCGTGGGCCTACCTCGACGAGATCGAGTCGATGGGCGGCACGCTGGCGGCCATCGAGCACGGCTTCCAGCAGCGCCAGATCCAGGAAGCCGCCTATCGCGTCCAGCGCGCCGTCGAGTCGGGCGACCAGATCGTCGTGGGCGTGAACGCGTTCCGAGACGACGATGTCCGCACGCCCAAGCTTCAGAAGATCGATCCCGACGGCGAGCGACGCCAGGTGGAACGGGTCCGGCGGGTCCGAGCCGAACGCTCAGACGCCGCCTGGACCGCCGCGATGGACGAGCTGGAACGGGTCGCCCGGGCCGACGGCAACCTCATGCCGTCCATCCTGGTCGCCGTGCGTGCCTACGCCACGGTCGGGGAGATCAGTGACCGCCTGCGCGTCGCCTGGGGCGAGCACCGCGAGCTGATCACGGTCTAGGGGTCGTCGGGCGTCGGCGCCCCGCCGTTGGTGCGTCCGCCGAGCGGGAGGCGCCAGCGCCGGTGCCAGCGACCTTCCCCGGACTCCACGAGGACCTCGAGCTCGCTCACACGCGCGGCGAACGGCAGCTGCTGTCTGGCGTTGGCGGCCACCTCGCCCAGCGGTCCGTCGTCGTCGGACTCGGCGATGGTGAGATGGGGGATGACGTCATCGAAGGCGCCGCCGTAGGGCGGGTACGCCGGGAATCGGGCGGACACCGCAGCGGTCAGTGCCGTGAACGGGTCCGCAGGGTCCGGCGCGAGGTAGACGACGCCTGGGAATCGCCCCACTCGCTCGAACCGGACGTCGAAGGGTTCGTGGGCCGCGGCGATGATCGCCAGCTCGGCGCGGACCGCCGTCCGCAGCTCGGTGGGCGGCAGGAACGGGAACAGGATCGTCACGTGCGTCGGGACACCGGCCCCCGCGGTCCGATCCCACGTGCGCCGGAGCCTGCCGAGCGCCGGCGGGACCGCGATCCGGACGACCACGGCACTCGCTGGCGGGATCCTGACCATGACCGACAGGGTACGCTGCGAGCGTGCCAGTGCTGACGTCTCCACGGCGAACCGGTCCGGGACTCCTGGCCGTCCTGGCCCTCGTCCTCGTCGCGTGCGGCCTCCCGGTGCAGGAGCCGACCGGCGCGACCCCGGTGCCCACGCTCGCGCCTCCGCTCGGGTCGACCGCGCCGCTGGGCCCGCTCGGGCTGGACCCGGACAGTGGGCTGCCACTCGTCGCGCTCAGCGCGCTCCCGCCCGAGGCGAACGATACGATGGGCCTGATCGGCGTCGGCGGGCCGTTCCCATACCCCCAGGACGGATCCGTCTTCGAGAACCGCGAGGGGATCCTGCCGGACGCGGCCATCGGCTACTACCACGAGTACACGGTCGCGACGCCCGGCTCCGCCGATCGCGGCGCCCGACGGATCGTCATCGCCGAGCAGGGCGAGGCGTACTGGACCGACGATCACTACGCCTCGTTCTGGAGGATCGCGCCATGACCGACGCTTCCGAGCTCGCCGAGCGGCTTCGTCCCGGGGAACCCGGCGGGGTGATCAGCCTGGCCCAGGCGCCCAGCACCGCGGCCATCGCCGCCCTGAAGTCGGCCGGCGTCCGCGTCGCCTGGCTGGACGGCCCCGTGTCCCGGGATTCGCTCTTCCACGAGTTGGACCGCGGCCTTCGGTTCCCGTCGTACTTCGGGCGCAACTGGGACGCGCTCATCGAGGTCCTGGCGTTCTCGGACCCGGTGGACGACCGGCCGGTGCTCCTCATCTGGCACGACCCGGACGCCCTCGAGGCGAAGGCCCGCACGACCTTCCTCGAGGTGGTCGAGGATGCGGCACGCAAGCGCCATGCCGCGGAGATCGGTCCGTTGCTGCTCGCCGAGGTGGTGGCCCGCGGACCGCACGGCGTCGGCACCGTTCCCGAGCGGATCCGCCAGATGGGCAAGGTCCATCACGTCGCCCTGATCGTCAGCGCGATCGAGCCCGCGCTCGAGCTCTGGCGGGGCCTGCTCGGCCTGGAGCTGGAGACCGTCATGGACATCCCGCAGGACCGCGTCCGGATCGCGTTCCTTGGCGTCGGTGAGTCGAAGGTCGAGCTCGTCGAGCCCACGGACGACACGACTGGGGTCGCCCGATTCCTCGCGAGCAAGGGCGAAGGCTTCCACCACGTGTGCTTCGAGGTCGACGACCTGTCCGAGACGCTCCTGCGCCTGGGCCTCGACGGCGTGGAGCTCATCGACAGCGCCCCACGACGTGGGGCCGAGGGCCCGGTCGCCTTCCTGCACCCGCGGTCGTGCCGGGGCGTCCTGGTCGAGCTGATCGAGGCGCCGGGCGGACCGTCCTGGGACGCGCTCGGATACTAGCGCTCCCCGGACCGCGGAGTGGCGCCGACCGCGGCCGCGACCCGGGCCTTGAGCCTGGAGCGCCGCCGACGCGCGTGTCGGCGGCGGCCGGCCGCCGGAAGACCGGTCAGACGCCCGGCTTCGTCGCCCGCAGCGAGAACATCAGCGGCAGTTCGCCCGGCGATCCCGGCGGCAGACGCCACATCTCGCTCCCGGGCGGATCCTCCACGAGGAAGTCGAGACTCCAGTCGACGAATGGGTGCTCCACGAGGGCGTCGATCCGCAGGCCCGCGTCGATGAGCGCGGTCACGATCTCGCCCAGGCCGTGGTCCCAGCCGTGCTCGACGACCCCCTCACCCACGTCCGCGGTCGGGTCCGCGTACGAGCCGGTGACCTTGAACGTCAAGGGATCGGGATGCTCCCAATAGGGGTAGGCGAGCCGGAGCTCACCGGTCGAGACGCCTTCGCTCTCGAACGCCTGGGCGACCGGGTGGATCTCGGTGATGAAGAACGTCCCGCCGGGCGCGAGGAAGTGGGCCACGACCTGGGCCCAGGCGCGGATGTCCGGCAGCCAGCCGAGCACGCCACGCGACGTGTAGACGATGTCGAAGCTCCCATCCAGGTTCGCCGGGAGGTCGTACAGGTTCGACTGGACGAAGCGGGCGTCCGGGAACCCCAGGTCCACCGCGAGGGACGACGCCAGCTCCACGGCGGCCGGCGACAGGTCCGCGCCCGTGACGCGAGCCCCGAGCCGGGCGAACGAGAGCGTGTCGATCCCGAAATGGCACTGGAGGTGCAGGAGCGAGCGCCCGGCGACGTCGCCGATCATCTCGAGCTCGTAGTCCCGGAGCCGGATGCCGCCCTCGCGGAAGGCGGCGAGGTCGTAGAAGTCGCCCTCGGCGTGGATCCGGGTCCAGATGTCCCACAGCCGTTGGTTCGCGGCGATGGCCTCGTCCGTGGTCGCCGTGGTCGCCGTGGTCGCCGTGGTCGCCGTCGTCGTCTCCGGCTGGTCCGGCGTGGGGCGATCGGCGCGCATCAGAGCGACCAGATGAACAGCACGTCCGGTGCGGCGTCCGCCACGCGGCAGAACGCCACGACCTGCCCGGCCAGCTCGCGGATCCAGGGCTTCTCCTCGCGCGGGAGCATGCCGAGTTCCTCCTCCACGAGGTCGATCCAGCGGCCCGCGATCGAGTCGATCGACCCGTCCGACAGCCGCGCCACCGCCGTCACCCACGAGGGGTCTACCCGTTCGACCGTGAGAACCTCATCCTGGCTGTCCGGTCCTTCGAGCTCGAGGCGGGCATCGAGGAAGTCCATGGGCTCACCCTGGCCGGTCACGGTCCGAGCCGCTTCGGAGAAGAGGTCCAGCCACGTCGGATCGAGGCCGCCACCGAGCGCGAGGTGGGCCCGGAAGCGCCGTCGGTCGTCGAGCGCCGCGATGTCGTCCGTCCCGACGACCGTCAGGATCTCGCGCGCATCGCCCGCCACGAGGTCCATGAGTCGCCGCATCAGCCGGCGCCCTCGGAGGCGCCCACCAGGCCCTCGCTGAAGAAGATCATGTCGAGATCGCCTGGCGAACGGCCGGCGGTCGTCAGGAGCGCGGCCGCCTCCGCGCGGTGTTGCGTGCCGTGGTTCACGACGTGGGCCAGCATCTGCCAGTACGGAACGCCGTCGCCGAGCTCGTCCATCGCGCCATCGTCCAGTCCGTCCAGCCACCCGTCGAGCGCGAGCCACTCGGCCTCCCATCGGGCGGCAAGATCGGCCGGGGAGGGAAGCGGCTCCCGCTCCGGCCGCGGCGACTCGTCGCTGCCGGACAGGCCGTGGCGCCAGCGCTGGTGCGCGCCAAGATGATGGACCAGGATCCCGCCGAGTCCGCGATCGCCGATGGCATTCGGGGTCGACCACGTCGTCTCGTCCACGCCGTCGGCGGCCGCCAGGATCCGGCGCGTCGCCCAGCGATCGAAGTCGAACAGGAACCGGAGGTCGGTCTGGCGCACGCGGTGGCCGCCTAGCCGCGGTAGCCGGCGTCCCGGAGCAGTCCGGGGAGCTCGGTCGGGGAGCCGGCGACACGGAACCCGGCCGCCTCGAGGGCCTCCACCTTGGAGGCCGCGGTGCCCGCGCCGCCCGAGATGATCGCGCCCGCGTGGCCCATCCGCTTGCCCTCGGGCGCCGTCCGTCCGGCGATGAACGCCACCTTGGGGATGTCGCGCAGGTGCTCGGCGGCCCAGGCAGCGGCCGTCTCCTCGGCGGCCCCGCCGATCTCGCCGATGAGCACGATCGCATCGGTCTCGTCGTCGGTCGCGAACAGCTGGAGGACGTCCAGGAACGTCGTCCCGATGATCGGGTCGCCGCCGATCCCGACACAGGTGCTCTGGCCGAGACCGGCGTCGGTCATCGCTTGCACCGCCTCGTAGGTGAGCGTGCCCGAGCGGCTGACGACGCCGACCCGTCCCTCGCGGTGCACGGACCCGGGGATGATCCCCACCTTGGCGCGACCCGGCGAGGTGGCACCCGGGCAGTTCGGCCCGATGAGCCGAGCCCCCGCGCGCTTCACCTGCTCGGCGGCCGCGACCATGTCGAGCGCGGGGATCCCCTCGGTGATGCAGAAGATCGTCGCGATGCCGGCGCTGGCGGCCTCCATGACGGCGTCGGGGGCACCCGCCGCCGGCACGAAGATGCAGGACGTGTTCGCACCGGTCTCGCGGACCGCGTCCGCGACGGTGTCGAACACCGGCACGGCCCCATCCAGGGCGAGCTGACCGCCCTTGCCCGGGGTCACGCCGGCGACGATGGACGACCCGTACTCGGCCATCGCCCGGCTGTGGAACTCGCCCTCGCGGCCGGTGATGCCCTGGACGACGAGGCGCGTGTCCCGTCCGACGAGGATGCTCATGCCCCCGCGCTCCGGGTCGCGGCCACGGCCTTGGCGGCGGCATCGTCGAGCGACGTGGCGGTCGCGAAGTGGGCCTCCTCGAGCAGCGTCGCGGCCTCGGCGGCGTTGGTCCCGACGATGCGGACGACCATCGGCACGTCGCGTTCCTGGACGGCTCGAGCTTCGATCAGCCCGCGCGCGACCTCGTCGCCGCGGGTGATGCCACCGAAGATGTTGACCAGGATCGCCTCGACCTTCGGGTCGGCCAGGATGATCCGCATCGCCGTGGCCACCTTGTCCGCCCGCGCGCCACCGCCGATGTCGAGGAAGTTGGCCGGCTCACCGCCGGCTCGCTTGACGAGGTCCATCGTGGTCATCGCCAGCCCGGCGCCATTGACCATGCAGCCGATCGTGCCGTCGAGCTTGATGAACGTCAGTCCGGCCTCGCGCGCCTCGCGGTCGGCGGGATCCTCCTCGTCCGGATCGCGCAGCGCCTCCAGCTGGGGATGACGCGCCAGCGCCGAGTCGTCGAGCGTGACCTTGGCGTCGAGGCAGACCAGTCGCTCGATGGTCGCCCCGTCCGGACCGGCCTCGCGGACGATCGCGAGCGGGTTGATCTCGACCAGGTCCGCGTCGTACGCGAGCATCGTCCGGACAAGGCCCTTGGCGATCCCGACGGCGGCTTTCAGGTGCGCCCCGAGGCCCATCGCGAAGGCGAACTCGCGGGCCTGGAAATCGAGGAGGCCCAGGAGCGGGTCCGCGTGGTGGCGGACGATGGCCTCGGGGTGGTCCACGGCGACCTGTTCGATCTCCACGCCGCCCTCGGCCGAGCCCATCAGCAGGATCCGGCCGGCCGCGCGATCGAGGACGGCGGCCATGTAGTACTCCCTGGCGATGTCGGCGGCGGCCGCGACGAGGACCTTGCGCACCGTGATGCCCTTGATGTCCATGCCGAGGATGTCGCGCGCGACGCGCTCCGCCTCGTCCGTGGTCGAGGCGAGCTTGACGCCGCCGGCCTTGCCGCGACCACCGACGAGGACCTGGGCCTTGATGACCACCGCCGAGGCGCCGGCGAGGAGGACCCGCTCCGCCGCGGCGCGCGCCTGGGCCGGCGTGTGGGCCACTTCCCAGCCGGGCACGGGCAGGCCCTGGGCGACCAGCAGGGACTTGGCGTCGGCTTCCTGGATCTTCACGCGATGTCGGCTCCGCTGGCGGGCGATGCGGCGCGACGGCCGGGGAAGGTGATGGTAGCCGAGCCGGGCCGATCCGAGCGAACGCCTCAGACCGAATCGGGAACGGATCCCCCCTGTCGCCTCGCCATACTCAGTGAGCACGGTCAGAGTGACCGCGCCACCGCCGAGGGGCGAGATGCAGCAGGAACTCGTGGAGCGAGCGCGACGAGGCGATCATGACGCCTTCGCCACGCTGGCAGGCACCGCGATCGCCCGTCTGGATAGCGCTGCCTGGCTCATCCTCCGGGATGCCGAGCTGGCCAAGGACGCCGTGCAGAACGCACTCGTCCGGGCCTGGCGTGATCTGCCCACGCTGCGGGATCCCGATCGCTTCGACGCCTGGTTGAACCGGATCCTGGTCCGCGCCTGTATCGATGAGGCACGCCGGGTCCGGCGCCACCGGGTCGATGTCGAGTTGACCGAGATCCATGTCGCGACCACGGCGATCGCCGGCCACGAGTCGGCGATCGCGGATCGCGACCAACTCGAACGCGGCTTCCTCCGGCTCGAACCGGAGATGCGGGCCGTCATCGTCCTTCATCACTATCTCGACCTGCCACTGCCGGCCGTCGCCGCCACCCTGGGGATCCCCCTCGGGACGGCGAAGTCGCGGCTCCATCGAGCACTTGGTCTGATGCGGTCGGCCCTCCAGGCCGATGCCCGCGGCAGACCGGATCACGCGGAGGGCCGTCCGTCATGACGAACAACGAGTCGTTCGGACGCGACCTCTCGCGCTGGCTCCACGAGGAGGGCGAGCACCGCGTGCCCGACCATCTCGCGGAGGTCCTCGTGCAGACCGCGTCGACCCGACAGCGGCCGTGGTGGTCGAGCCCCGAAAGGTGGCTTCCGATGGATACCAGTTCCCTGCGCGTGGGTCGGGCGACCGTTCGACGCATCGCGTTCCTCGCCGCGACGGTCGTGGCCCTCGTGGGTGCGCTCCTGGGCGCCGCGGTCATGAGCGGTGCGATCGGTCGGACCGAGCCGGCGCCCGCGGGCGTCGGCAACGGTCGGATCATCGTCGCCGACGGGTCCGCGATCGTGAGCTATGCGCCCGATGGGACGGACCGACAGGTCATCGTCCGACTCTCGGCCCCCGTCGGGTCGGTCGACCTGTCGCCGGACGGTCGCCGTCTGGCGATGGAGGTCCAGACGGCCCCAGGGCACGTCGAGGTCCTCGACCTTGACACGAAGGAGCGCGTCCCGATCCCGACGGAACCGGCGATGGACGTCGGTTCGCTCAACTGGTCCCCGGATGGGACGGCCTTGATGTTCGCCGGCTTCGACGGGACCGACGAGCACCTGTTCGTGGCCCCGGTCGACGGGACGGCCGCCACGGAACTGGTGTTCCCATCGATCGCCCGTGGCTCCGGGTACTATCCCGCCGACTGGTCGCCGACCGGCGACGAGATCGCCTTCGTGGTGACTCGTCCCGGCTCCGGTCAGGGCACGCTCTACGCGTCGTCGCCGAGCGGGTCCGGCTTGCGCGAGCTCGTGGCCGATCGGGTCCTCGGTGACTCGGCCGACTGGTCGTCGGCACCCGGCGGTGCCGGGATCGTCTACACGGCCGCCGGCAATCGCATCGAGGTCGTCGATCCGGTCTCCAAGGACGTCACGTCGGTGGGCGGCGGGTTCTGGCCGACCTGGTCGCCCGACGGCACCATGCTGGCGTACTGGGATGGCGGGACGAGAGTCGCGACCACGAACGACGCCCTCGCCGACCCCGGTCGCTACGTCCGGGTCTTCCCGGCGATCGCTGGCAGCTGCCAGGACCATCCGGAGCTCGCCGGCAAGGCGTTCTGCGGGCTCGCGTTCTGGTCGCCAGACGGGATGCGTCTCATCGCGGCCGACATCACCGGTGACTCGATCCTGTCGCTCATGGCCGACGGCTCTGGATCGCCCATCCGGATCGCCTTGTCGACCAACGTGATGGACTCGTATCAGCCTGTCGCCTGGCGACCGATCCAGGACTGACCGCCCAACGCACCGTCCCGCGCCTCGATCAGGCGCGGGACGGCGTCGGTCCGGACCCCATCAGGCGCGGGAGCCGCCTGCACGACTACAATCCGAGCATGGCCCACCGAGTCACCCTGATCCCCGGCGACGGCATCGGTCCGGAGCTGGCGGAGGCGACCCGTCGCGTGCTCGATGCATCCGGCGTCGCCTTCGACTGGGAGACCGTCGACGCCGGCGAAGGCGTCATCGCCCAGTACGGCACACCGCTCCCGGAGCACGTCCTGGAGTCGATCAGGCGCAACAAGGTCGCCATCAAGGGCCCCATCACGACCCCGGTCGGCGAGGGCTTCCGAAGCGTCAACGTCACCCTCCGCCAGACGCTCGGCCTGTACGCCAACCTGCGTCCGGCGCGGTCCATGACGGGCCTCGACACGCGCTACGAAGACGTCGATCTCGTCATCGTCCGTGAGAACACCGAGGACCTGTACGCCGGCATCGAGCACATGGTCGGGCCCGACGCGGCCGAGAGCATCAAGATCATCACCCGCGCCGCGTCCGAGCGGATCGCCCGATTCGCGTTCGAGTACGCCGTCGCCAACGGCCGGCGCAAGGTCACGGCCGTGCACAAGGCCAACATCATGAAGCTGTCCGACGGCCTGTTCCTGGAGTCGTGCCGGACGATCGCCGCCGAGTACGACGGCCGGATCGAGTTCGAGGACCGCATCGTCGACAACATGTGCATGCAGCTCGTCCAGAAGCCGGAGCTGTACGACGTCATGGTCCTGCCGAACCTGTACGGCGACATCGTGAGCGACCTGTGTGCGGGTCTCGTCGGCGGCCTGGGCGTGGCACCGGGCGCCAACATCGGCGCCGACGCGGCCGTCTTCGAACCGGTCCACGGGTCGGCGCCCAAGTACGCCGGCCTCGACAAGGCCAATCCGACCGCCATGATCCTGTCCGGCGCCCTGATGCTGCGCCACCTCGGCTACCCGGCCGAGGCGGGGCGTCTCGAGGACGCCGTCCGTGATGTCATCGCCGACGGGGTCTCGACGACCTACGACCTGGGTGGATCCGCCGGCACGGCGGCCTTCGCGGATGCGATCGTCACCCGACTGAGCCGCTGATGCTCGTCCGCTACCGGGGCGGCGAGGGGATGCTCGCCTGGGCGTTCCATCGGATCTCGGGCATCGCCATCTTCGCGTTCCTCGTCCTGCACGTCGTCGACATCTTCCTGGTCGGCTTCGCGCCCGGTGTCTACGACACGCTGCTCGGCTTCTACGCCACCCCGATCGGGATCCTGATGGAGTGGCTCCTGGGCGCCGCGGTCCTGTATCACGCGCTCAACGGCCTGCGCATCGTGATCATGGACTTCTGGCCGCCGCTGACGCGCTACCACCGCCAGCTGTGGTACCTCAACTGGATCCTGTTCGCGCTCATCGGCATCCCGGTGACGTACGTCATCTTCGGCCAGTTCGCGCGCTCGATGGGCTGGGCGTCGTGAGCATCGAGCGCTCGGTCTCGTCCGGCCGGGCCAAGCCGTCCGGTCGCGGCTCGGAGCTGGCGATCTGGTACCTGATGCGGCTGTCCGGGCTGGGCCTGTTCGTCCTGGTCCTGAGCCACTACCTGATCCTGCACGTCCTGTACGACCCGGCGGAGCAGGACGCGTCGTGGATCGCCGAGCTCCGCTGGAGCAGCGTGTTCTGGCGCACCTACGACTGGCTGATGTTGACCCTCGTCCTGTTCCACGCATTCGTCGGGATGCGCGTGGTGATCTCGGACTACGTGCACGGTCGGCCGCGCCGCGTGGTCCTCGGCGGCCTGTACATCCTGGCCGCCGTCCTGTTCGCGATGGGCACGTGGGTCGTGGTCACCCTCGCGAACGTGGTCCCGAAGGCCTAGGCGCGACGATGCCGATGCAGCATGACGCCCTCATCGTCGGGGCCGGTGGCGCGGGCCTGTGGGCCGCGGTCGAGCTGGCCAAGGCCGGGGTCGACGCCGCGGTCCTCACCAAGCTGTATCCCACGCGATCCCACACCGGGGCCGCCCAGGGCGGCGTGTGTGCCGCCCTCGGGAACCTCGAGGAGGACCACTGGGAGTGGCACATGTTCGACACCATCAAGGGTGGCGATTACCTGACCGACCAGGACGCGGCGGAGATCCTGGCCCGCGAAGCCATCGAGACGGTGATCGAGCTCGAGCACATGGG
Organism: uncultured Anaerolineaceae bacterium; assembly: GCA_964579825.1. GTDB lineage: Bacteria > Chloroflexota > Limnocylindria > Limnocylindrales > CSP1-4 > SPCO01. The sequence goes on along the minus strand of CAZOHT010000006.1, from coordinate 87,343 downwards.
GCTGCCGTTCAACCGGACGCCCGAGGGCAAGATCGACCAGCGCCGGTTCGGCGGCCATACCCGCAACTACGGGGAGGGACCCGTCCGTCGGTCGTGCTTCGCGGCCGACCGGACCGGGCACATGATCCTCCAGACGCTGTACCAGCAGGCCATCAAGTACGGCGTCAAGTTCTACGACGAGTACCACGTCGTGGACCTGCTGGCCGATGGGGGCGAGCTCGGGTCCGGCGGCCGGGCAGCCGGCGTCGTGGCCTATCGGATCGCCGACGGGGAGCTGCACACCATCCGCTCGAAGGCCGTCCTGCTGGCCACGGGCGGGTTCGGGCGGATGTTCCGGATCACCTCGAACGCGTACTCCCTGACCGGCGATGGCGTCTCCCTGGCCTATCGCCACGGGATCCCGATGCAGGACATGGAGTTCTATCAGTTCCACCCGACCGGGATCGTCGGGATCGGCATCCTCCTGTCCGAGGCGGCCCGCGGCGAGGGTGGCTACCTCCTGGACCGCGACGGCTTCCGCTTCATGGAGCGCTACGCCCCCAAGCTCATGGAGCTGGCGCCGCGCGACATGGTCAGCCGGGCGATCTACCAGGAGGTCCGGGCCGGGCGCGGGATCGATGGCAAGGACTACGTCTTCCTCGACGTGCGCCACCTCGGTCGCAAGGTCATCGAGGAGAAGCTGCCCGACATCACCGACTTCGCCCGCGTGTACCAGGGTGTCGAGCCGATCACCGAACCGGTCCCCATCCAGCCGACCGCCCACTACGCGATGGGCGGCGTGCCGACCGACCTGTTCACGCGCGTGACCCGAGACGCCGCCGGGACGGTCGTGCCAGGGCTGTATGCGGCGGGGGAGACGGCCTGTGTCAGCGTCCACGGGGCGAACCGGCTGGGGACCAACTCGCTCGTCGACCTGCTCGTATTCGGGCGCCGAGCGGGCCGCCAGATGGCCGAGGACGTCAAGTCCGGGACCTTCGCGGACCTGTCACCGGACGCGGCAGAACCCGTTCGTGCCGAGATCGAGGGCCTGCGCGCCTCCCGTGGCCGCGAGACCCCGGTCCGGATCCGCAGGGAACTGGCGGACGTGATGATGGACAACGTCGGTGTCTACCGCGATGAGGAGCTCCTGACCGCGGCCCGGATCAGGGTCCGCGAGCTGCGCGCCCGGTACGCGAAGATCGGCATCGACGACCGCGGCAAGGTGTTCAACACGGATCTCCTCGAGGCGCGGGAGCTGGGCTACCTGCTGGACTGTGCGGAGACGACGGTCGCTGCCGCCCTCGCCCGCAAGGAGAGCCGCGGGGCTCACGCCCGCGAGGACTACCCGGACCGCGACGACGTCAACTTCCTGACCCACTCGCTCGCGACCCAGGCGGAAGGCGGACCCGCGCTGACCTACAAGCCGGTCACGATCACGACCTTCGAACCGAAGCCGAGGATCTACTGAGATGCAGGTCGAGATCCGCATCCTGCGGTTCGATCCCGAGCGCGACGAGAAGGCGCACTGGGAGGCCTACACGGTCGAGGCGGACCCGAAGCTGGACCGGGTGCTGGACCTGCTCAACCGGGTCAAGTACGAGCAGGACGGGACGCTGACGTTCCGCCGCTCGTGTGCCCACGGCGTGTGCGGCTCGGACGCGATGCTCATCAACGGCCGCAACCGGCTGGCCTGCAAGCTCCGCATCGAGCAGCTCGGAAGGCGCCGGATCACGGTCGCGCCGCTGCCCGGCCTGCCGGTCATCAAGGACCTGGTCGTGGACATGGATGGGTTCTTCGACAAGTTCAGGAGCGTCCAGCCATACCTCGTGACGGACGCGCCGGCGCCCGAACGGGAGCGCCTCCAGTCGGCCGAGGAGCACGCTCGCTACGAGGACACGACCAAGTGCATCCTGTGCGCCGCGTGCACGACCTCGTGCCCGTCGTTCTGGGCCCAGCCCTCGTACGTCGGGCCCGCGGCGATCGTCAACGCCCACCGGTTCATCTTCGACTCGCGCGATGACGGCGCGGAGGAGCGGCTCGAGATCCTGGCCGACAAGGACGGCGTGTGGCGCTGCCGCACGATCTTCAACTGCACCGACGCGTGTCCGCGCGGGATCAACATCACCCAGGCGATCCTCGAGGTGAGTGGCGCGGTCGGGGGTCGGCGGTTCTGAGCGACACGCTGTTTCCCGACCTGGATCCGCCCCCTGCCGTGGTCACGCCGGCTCGCGGCTTCGTCATCCGGACCGACGGCGCGGCTCGCGGGAACCCGGGACCGGCATCGCTCGGGGCCGCGCTGTACGCCCTGGACCGGCCGGACGCCCGCGACCATCGCGCCAGGCCCGACGCCTCGATCTCGGACTACCTCGGGATCCAGACCAACAATGTCGCCGAGTACACCGGCACGCTGCGGGCGCTCGAGCTGGCGCGCGACCTTGGGGCCCGGGAGGTCCACCTGCTGCTGGATTCGAAGCTCATCGTCGAGCAGCTCGCCGGTCGATGGCGGGTCAAGGACGCCAAGTTGATCCCGCTCTGGACGACGTGCCGCCAGATCCTCGCGGGCTTCGAACGCTGGTCCGCGGCACACGTCCCGCGTGCCCAGAACGCCGTGGCGGACGCGCTGGCGAACGAGGCGATCGACCGAGCGCAGGCGGGCGGCCCCGCCTCGGTCACCAGGCGTCCGGGCGGGTAGGGGACCTGGCGCGGTGGCGGTAGACTCAGGCGGTCAGCGAGGCGGTCGGATGGCTGCGCGTCGCCGAGGCGACTCGACGGCGTGAGGAAAGTCCGAGCTCCGCAAGCGCAGGGTAGCGGGTAACACCCGTCCGCCGTGAGGCGAGGACCAGTGCCACAGTGACGATGCCGGCCGATGGCGCAAGCCGTCGATCGGAGTGAAACGCGGCAAACTCTACCCGGAGCAAGGTCGAATAGGAGGGCGTAACCCGGCCGCGGGCGACCGTGGACGGGGGAGAGGGGCGCTGCCCAGCCCTCGGGTAGGCCGCATGAGCCGTCGGGCGACCGGCGGCCTAGATGGATGGCCATCCCCGCGGTCCGCAAGGATCGTGGGACAGAACTCGGCTTACAGACCGCCTCGCTGACGCGTCACTTGCCGACGTCCTGTGCCTTGCTCGGCGTACCCGGGACGTGCTTCGACGGTTCGATCGCCGATCAGTCTTCGTCGGGGCGGAAGGTGTGCGGGGCGACGCACGCGTTGCAGACCGGCATGGCCGACTCGAGATCGCCCAGCGGGATCGGCACCTTGCGATCGGGGAAGAGGCACTCGACGTCGTACACCCGCTCGCCGTCCACCTGGACGTCGATGAGGCGTCGGAAGGTGCATCGCTTGATGCGGTGGGGCGCGAGGTGATACGCCTCGGCGGGCGGCGGGACCACGGGCAGTTGCAGCGCCATTCGGCGGTTCGAACCTCGTTCCACGGGAGCGACCGGAGGTTCCGACCGGCTCTGGAGCGGGAGGCTAGCACCGCCCGACTTGTCACGGCAAGGCGCGAAAGGTACTAGACTCCGCGCCGTCCGAGGGGGACGGAGACGGAGGACCGATGCCAGACGACCCGACCGGCCGCCCCAAGCCGACGACCCGACGCCGCCGTCAGCCGAGATCCGCCGCATCCTCGACCGCCGCGAGTGTGCCGCCGATGGCCGATCCGTCCGGGCTCGGGGTCGATCCGCTGGCGCCGGAGACCACCGTCATCGAGGCGATCGAGATGCCCGACGCGGTCGGAGATGTCGCGGTCGCCGCAGACGCCGCGGGCGCCGCGGGCGCCGGATCCCAGGTCACCGTGACGTCGCTCCTCGACGATCGCTCGCCGAACGAGTGGGTCTGCCCCTTCCTGCGATCGACTGCGGACGGCGAGCGACTCGATGCGCCGATGGAATCGCCCGACGTCGCCAACCGGTGTGCGGCCCTCGAGGACGTCGTCCCGCAGTCGCTTCGCCAGCAGGAACTCGTGTGCCTCACGACGTCGCACGTGAATTGCCCGCGCTACCTCCGCGGCGCGGTCGCGACGGCCCCGGTCGAGCCCGCTCGCGTCCGGGCCACGCCCGCCGTGACCCCGGCGATGTTCGGAGCCCTCGTGCTGTTGGCGGCGGCGTTCACGGCGTCGGTGGTGTTCACGTTCGCCCGAGGCGGGCTCGATCTCGGCATCGCGGCCGCACCGACGTCGCCCGGCCCGTCCGCCAGTGCGATCGCGGTCGTCCCGTCGGCGGATGCGACACCGGCGGCCAGCGTCGAGGTCTCCGCCTCGCCCGTCGACACGCCGGCACCGACGGCCAGCCCCGTCGCGACGCCGAGCCCGACCGCCGAACCGACGCCGTCCTCGACCCCGGAGCCGACCGCGTCTGACGGGGCGTCGCCCCTGCCGAGCTCCGATCGATACGCCCTGCTGACCGCCTGCCCGGACAAGCCGGATTGCTGGATCTACCGCGTCCGCTCCGGCGACAACCTGTTCAGCATCGCGAGGTACTTCGGCGTCCCGCTTGCGACGGTCAAGGCCCTCAACCCGTGGACCCAGTCCGGGCTGAAGGTCGGGCGCGACCTGATC
>CAZOHT010000006.1:20370-82708 GCA_964579825.1 uncultured Anaerolineaceae bacterium | reverse complement strand
GTAGCCCGCAAGTGTTCACCGGCGAGTACCGGCACTCGGTGGACGGCAAGGGACGGTTGGCCGTCCCCGCCCGATTCCGCGCCCAGCTGCAATCGGGTGCGGTGGTCTCGCGCTGGCTGGATGACTGCCTGGCGATCCACACGCAGGACGGCTGGGATCGCCTGTCCGAGAAGGTCGCGGCGCTGCCCATCACCAACCCGACCGCTCGGCGCTTCCAGCGATATGTCTTCGCCGGCGCGATCGAGGCTGAGCTGGACGGCCAAGGCCGGGTCCTGCTGCCGGCCTATCTGCGCGACGCGATCGACCTCACCACCGAAGCCGTGATCGTCGGGTCCCGCGACCACGCCGAGATCTGGTCGCCCGCCCGCTGGACGGACTACAGCCGCGAACTCGATGAACCCCAGGCGCTGGCCGATGCCTTCGAAGGGCTCGGGATCTAGCGCCGCCCACTACATGCGCTTCCGGGATCCGTTCGGGATCCGTTCGTTCTGGATGGAGGAGAGATGAAGGCAGAGCACTTGCCGGTGCTGGCGGAGGAGGTCTTGTTGATGCTCGCGCCAGCCCCGGGCAGCCTTCAGATCGACGCCACCCTGGGCGGCGGTGGGCACACCGAGCGGATCCTGGAAGCGAACCACCCTGATGGCCGCCTCCTCGGTCTCGACGCCGATGGGGCGGCCGTCGCCAGAGTCCAGGCGCGACTCGGTCCGCGGTACGGCGACCGACTCGTCCTGCGCCAGGCGAACTTCCGGGAGCTGGCCACCGTCGCACCCGACGCGGGCTTCGCGCAGGCAGATGGCTGCCTGTTCGATCTGGGACTCTCCAGCTTCCAGCTGGCCGACACGGACCGCGGCTTCGGCTTCCGGGCCGGCGGCCCCCTCGACATGCGCTTCGACACGTCGCGGGGCGTGCCGGCGGCCGAGCTGCTCGCGACCCTCGACACCGGCGAGTTGACCGCGCTGTTCCGCCGCTACGGCGAGGAGCCCAGGGCGCCGCGCATCGCCCGGGCGATCGTGGATGCCCGTCGAACGGCGCCGGTCTCCACAGCCGAGGAGCTGGCGGCCCTGATCGAGCAGGCCGTCCCGCCCAACCCGCGCGTGCCGCGTCGGACCCATCCGGCCACCCGGGTGTTCCAGGCGCTGCGGATCGCGGTCAACGAGGAGCTCGAAGCGCTGCAGGCCGGGCTGGCCGCCGCCCTCGACCTGCTCCGGCCCGGCGGCCGGCTCGTCGTCCTGAGCTACCACTCGCTGGAGGACCGGATCGTGAAGCGGCTCTTCCAGGCCGAGCGGCGCGGCTGCGTATGCCCGCCCGAAGTCCCCATCTGCGTGTGCGGCCGCAACCCGCGGTTGCGCCTCGTCACGAGCCCGTCGCTGACGCCGTCGGCGGCCGAGATCGAAGCCAATCCCAGGGCCCGCAGCGCCCGCCTGCGGGCGGCCGAGCGACTGGCCGCCTGACACCGCCCGGACCGGAAGGAGGAGCCCCCATGAGCAAGCGCCATCAGTCCAGCCGTCGCAAGACCTACGGTCGTCGTCAGCACGAGGTTCGCGAGCGATCCGACCGCCAGCAGCAGCAGGAAGGCTTCGACCTGGAGCTGACCGACTGGGGCCCTGCGGCGCCGACCGATCCGTTCGCCTTCCTTGATCCGCGTAGCCCTCGCCTCCGCTTCTCGGCGGGCGACTGACCATGGCTGTCTACGAGGGCGCTCGCCCACGGACGATCGCCCTCCCGGGTCGCCCGCGCATCGCGGAAGGTCCGGCCCTCGGCCGACGTCGGACGCGGACCGCCATCCGCGCCGGGCGCCGGAGCGATCGCCTCGGCCTCGCGCTGACCGGCGTCGTCGTCACGTTCCTGCTCGCGTTCTTCTGGCTGTCGCAGGACGTCCGCGTCTCGGCGACGGGGTACGACATCGGCCGCCTGGAGATCGCTCGCCAGCGGATGGACGCCCGGATCCAGGACCTCGTCTCGGACCTCAACCGGCTCGGACGGGAACCCGCGATCCGCAAGGGCGGCATCGATGCCGGCCTGGGCCAGCTGAGCGAACCCATCGTCCTCCCGGCGCGCTGAATCGATCGAGATGCTGGGTCGTACGGATTCCCGCCGGCGCCTGATCCTGCTGCTGCTCGTCTTCGTGGTGGGGTCGCTGGCGCTCGTCGCGCGGCTCGCGTTCTGGCAGGTGGCGCAGCGCGACTTCCTCGTCGATGAGGCGGCCTCGCAGACGTCCATCCGCACGGAAGAGCCGACCCGGCGCGGCGAGATCTACGATCGGACCGGCACCGTCGTCCTGGCAACGTCCGTCGCCCGCGATCGCCTGGTCGCGGCGCCCAAGGACCTCGACAAGTCGGAGCGCCGCCAGACCGCTGACGAACTGATCCGGATCCTGGGGCTGGATGAGGCCCAGGCCGCCGCCCTGCGCGAGCGGATGGCGCTCGACAAGGCGTACGTGATCCTCGCGCGCGGCATCGAACCGTCCATGGCGGACCGCATCCGGACCGCCAGCCGCTCCGGTCAGCTCCTCGGGATCACCCTGGAGTCCGAGCCGCTGCGAGTCTATCCACAGCGCGGCGGCGGGCCGGACTCGACCCTCGCAGCCCACCTCCTCGGGTTCGTCAACCGCGAGGGTGACGGTCAGTATGGCGTCGAGCAGCAGTACCAGGAGATCCTGGCCGGATCGCCCCGGGTGACCGTGTCGGACCGCGACGCGAGCGGGCAGGCCGTCCCCGGCACCGCCGAGGTCCGATGGGCGGGTGCGGCCGGCGAGGACCTGAGCCTCACCATCGATGCCGGGCTGCAGCTGGCCGTCGAGCAGGAACTGCTCGCGGCCTGGATCGCCGACAAGGCCAAGAGCGTGTCCGCCGTGGTCCTGGACCCGTACACCGGCGAGATCTACGCGCAGGCGACCTATCCCTCGTACGACGCCAACCGGTACGGCTCGATCGCGGCGAAGGACCCGGACCGGTTCATCGACCCGATCGTGTCGAGCGTGTACGAGCCCGGCTCGGTCTTCAAGATGATGACCGCGACGGCGGCGCTCGAGCGCAAGACCGTCGCGCTCAAGACGAAGATCAACGACGTCGGCACCCTCCGACTGGACGGCGGGCGCGCGCACGTCGACGATGCCGACCGCAAGGCCAAGGGCTGGATGACGTTCGAGGACGGCATCGCCTTCTCGCGCAACGTCGTCGCCGCCAAGGTCGCGCTGGAGCTGGGCGAGACGACCGACGAGAGCGCGGCGATCCTTCATGAGACGTGGCTGCGGCTGGGCTACGGCAAGCCGACCGGGATCGACCTGGCCGGCGAGGTCTCGGGGCTCGTCAACGACCCGGCCATCCAGCCCTGGCAGGAGATCGACCTCGCCAACGCGTCCTTCGGCCAGGGCGTCGCCGTCACCCCGATCCAGCTCGCCGCGTCGTATGCCTCGTTGATGAACGGCGGGACGCAGGTGAGGCCGCACGTGGTCAAGGCGATCGGGGACCGGGAGATCATCACCGCACCCGGTCCGCGGGTCGTCAGCCAGGCGATCTCGCGCAAGCTCGTCGGCCTGATGGCGCACGTCATCGACGCGGTGCCGTTCTACCACGACCGCACCATCGTCCCCGGCTACCAGGTCGGCGGGAAGACCGGGACCGCCCAGATCTGGGACGCGAAGAAGGGGCGCTGGAAGGACGACCTCTTCAACTACTCGTTCGTCGGGTTCATCGCCCGCCAGACCGACCGCCCGGATCTCGTGGTCGCGATCCGCATCGAAGAGGGGACGCCGACGGTCCGCAAGGTCGGCCAACTCGAGATGCCGGTCATGTCGTTCGAGCTCTTCCGCCGCATCGCCACGAACGCCATCGAGACGCCGGACCTGCTCCGGGGCCGGCCGCTCGTCGAGCGCGACGCCGAACGGTGACGGCGTCCTATGCCAGACTGACGACCGTGCCCGACGTCCATCCGTCGCTCTCGTCCATGCCCGACGCGACGGGGCCCGCCATGTCGGCCGACGATCTCGTCAGCCTGACCGGTGGCCGACTCCTCGCCCGCTCCGGACATCGCGTGCGGCGCGCGGCGGTGGACTCGCGACTGGTCGAACCCGGCTGTCTGTTCGTCGCATTGCCGGGTGAGCGGACCGATGGCCACGAGCACATCGATGACGCCGTCGCCCGTGGCGCGGCCGCCGTCCTGGTGACCCGACCCGTCCCCGCGCCATCCACGGACGTCACCCTCATCCGCGTCGCGGATGGGCTGGAAGCCCTCGCCGCGGTGGCCGCGGGCTGGCGTCGCCGGTTCCACCCGATCGTCGTCGGCGTGACCGGCAGCATCGCCAAGACGTCGACCAAGGAGGCCGTGGCGGCCGTCCTGGCCCGTCGCTTCACGACGCTTCGGTCCGAGGGCAATCGAAACAACGAGGTCGGGCTGCCGTTGACCGTCCTGGACCTGGGACCCGAGCACGAGGCGCTCGTGCTGGAGATGGGTATGTACGTCGGCGGCGAGATCGCGGACCTGGCGCGAGTGGCCCGGCCGTCGATCGGCGTCGTGACGGCGGTCCAGGCCGTCCACCTGTCGCGGATCGGCACGCTCGAGGCGATCGAGATGGCCAAGGGCGAACTGCTCGAGGCGCTGCCGGCCGACGGGATGGCTGTCCTGAACGCCGACGACCCGATCGTCCGCCGGATGGGCGACCGCACGGCGGCACGCTCCATCAGCTACGGCTTCGCCGACGACGCCGACGTCGGGGCCGAGGCGGTCACCTCGAACGGGCTGGCCGGGATGCTGTTCACCTTGCGCACCCCCACCGGCCGTCGCGCAGCCCGCATCCCGACGCTCGGGCGCCTGTCCGTGCACAACGCCCTGGCCGCTGCGGCCGTGGGCGTCGCGGCCGGTCTGACCCCGGACGAGGTCGTCGCCGGACTGGCCGACGGCTGGTCCGCTCCGCACCGGGTCCAGCTGGTCCGCGCCGCCGGGGTCGTCCTCGTGGACGACACGTACAACGCGTCACCGGGCTCGGTGACGGCCGCGCTGCAGGTCCTCGCCGAGCTACCCGGTCGACGGATCGCCGTCCTCGGCGAGATGCTCGAACTCGGGGAGGGGCACGAGGACGGCCATCGGATCGTCGGAGAGGTCGCGGCGGAGACCGTGGATCGGCTCGTCGTCGTCGGCGAGGACGCGAGGGCCATCGCGGACGGCGCCATCTCGGCCGGCCTGGACCCATCACGGGTCGTGGTCGTCGCCGACGCCGAGAGCGCGCTGGACCACCTGCGTTCGCGGTTGCGCGACGGGGATGTCGTCCTGGTCAAGGCGTCGCGCGGGATCGCGCTCGAGTCCCTTGTCGACGCGCTGCGCACCGAGCTGGGTCCGCCGACATGACCGTCGAGCTCATCCAGGGCCTGCTCCTCGCGTTCGCCATCGTGGTCATCCTCATGGGCCCGTACATCCGGCTCCTGGGCGTCGTCGGCTTCCGCAAGCAGATCCGAGTCGAGGAGCCGCAGAGCCACTACATCAAGGAAGGCACACCGACGATGGGCGGCCTGCTCATCGTGGTCGTGGTCATCGGGATCTACCTGTTCCTGTATCAGCCGGATGCCGCCACGTTCGCGCCGCTCGTGACGCTCGCCAGCGTCGGCCTCCTCGGCGCCTTCGACGACTACCTCAACGCGAAGACCGGCGAAGGGATCACCGCACGCCAGAAGCTCATCTGGCTGAGCGTCGTCGCGATCGTGGCGGCGTACCAGATCCAGTCGACCTACGACATCACCGCCATCGCCGTCCCGTTCGTCGGCGCGGTCGACATCGACCCGCGGGTCTACATCTTCTTCGCCGCCTTCGCGATCGTGGCGACGGCGAACGGCGTGAACATCACGGACGGCCTCGACGGTCTGTCGGGCGGCACGGTCGCGATCGCCTTCGTCGCCTACATGCTCATCGCCCTGCTGAACGTCCCGAACCAGGTGAACCTGGGGATCCTGTGCGCGCTCATCATCGGCGCGCTGCTCGGCTTCCTGTGGTTCAACGTGCACCCGGCCCAGATCTTCATCGGCGACTCGGGGGCGCTGGCCCTCGGGGCGACGCTCGCCGTGACCGCGTTGATCACCGGCCAGATCCTGGTGCTGCCGCTGATCGGGATCATCTTCGTGATCGAGACGATGTCGGTCATCATCCAGCGGGTCTACTTCCGGGCCACGGGCGGCAAGCGGCTATTCCGCTTCACGCCCATCCACGGCCACTTCGAGCTCGCCGGCTGGGACGAGGAGAAGATCACCATCCGCTTCTGGATCATCGGGATCCTGGCGGCGCTCCTCGGCGTGACGCTGTTCCTCGCGTCGCTGGATCGGTTGCAGTGACCGCGGTGACGACCACCCGGCCGATCGACCCGGACACGCTCACCATGGAGGCCGTGAACGGCGGCATCCTTCGCGATCGGCCGGTGACCGTCCTGGGCCTGGCGCGCAGCGGGGTGGCCCTCACCCGGTTCCTGGTCGACGCCGGTGCGCGCGTGACCGTCTATGACGGGCGGACGGAAGCGGTCCTCGCGGGCGACATCGCGCGCCTCGCGGGCCGACCGGCCACGCTCCGGCTTGGCCCCGACGTCGATCCGGCCAGCACCTGGGCGGAAGCGGCGCTGGTCACGACGTCGCCGTCGATCAATCCGGACTACCCGACGACGGAGCCGGGCCTGCGCACCGCGCTCCAGCGCCTGGTCGCCGCCCGGGCCGGACGGGATGCGGACGTGCCGGCGCTGGTGTCCGAGCCGGACCTGTTCCTCCGGCTGTGCGTCGCCCCGACGGTGGGCGTGACCGGGACGAAGGGCAAGACCACCACCTCCGCCCTGACGGCCGCGATCCTGGCGGCGGATCCGTCGCACCCGGTCGTCCTCGGCGGCAACATCGGGATCCCCATCGTGGAGCGCCTGCCCGAGCTCACGCCCCAGCATCGTGTCGTGTACGAACTCTCCGAGCTGCAGCTGCCGACGCTGTCCCGCGGCACGACGGTCGCGGTCTACACCAACGTCACGTCGGACCATCTCGACCGACATGGTTCGCTCGAGGGCTACCGGGCGGCCAAGCGTCGCCTGGCCGAGCTCGTGGACCCGGACGGTGCGCTCATCCTGAACGCCGAGGACCCGGTCGTGGCCGGGTATGCCGGACTGGCGCCCGGGGCGCCGATCCTCTACCAGCGTGACCGGCCGACGCCGGGTGGCCTCGGGGTCGTGGACGGCTGGATCGTGGCGGCCGGTGTCCCGCGCCTGTCGTTGGTCGGCGGCGGCGTCGCCGCGACCGGACCGGGCGGTCGGATCATGCCCGTGGCCGAACTCGCCCTGCCTGGCGCCCACAACGTCTCGAACGCCTTGGCGGCCGTCGCCGTGGGCCTGTCCTTCGGGGTCGCGCCGGACGCGATCCGGGCGGCCGCCGCGTCGTTCACCGGCGTCGAGCATCGGCTCGAGCCGGTCGCCCTCGTCGATGGCGTCCGCTTCGTCAACGACTCGCAGGGCACCCAGCCCGATGCCGTCATCGCGGCCCTCCACGCGTTCGATCGACCGATCGTGCTGATCGCAGGCGGTCGCGACAAGGGCGTGGACCTGCACGAACTGGCGACGGTCGTCGCGGATCGGGCCGCCGCGGCCGTCGTCATCGGCGAGAGCGGACCGCAGCTCGAGGCGCTCTTCCGCGCCGCCGGCCTCGCGACCGTCGAGCGCGCCGACACCATGGACGAGGCGGTGGCGACCGCGGACGCGCTCGCCCGGGCCGCCCTGGCCGCCGGCACGGAACGTGGTCCCGCCACGGTCCTGCTCAGCCCGGCCGCCGCCAGCTTCGACATGTTCGTGGACTACGCCGCCCGCGGGCAGGCCTTCAAGGCGGCCGTGGCGGCACTCGCCGGTCGCTCTGGAGGGGGACACCGATGAACCTGTCACCGCCGATCCCGCGCTTCGGGCGCCCGGTCCAGGACGAGGTCCCGGCGACCAAGCCGGTCGGCCCGACGAACCGGACGCCGGTCCGCAGCCGAAGTGGCGCGGTCCGACGCGAACGCCACGATGCGGACTACGTGATCCTGGTCGTCGTCATCGCCCTGTCCGCGCTCGGCATCCTGATGGTCTACTCGTCGTCCGCGCTGAAGGGCTACCTCGCCGATGAGGACACGTTCGCGACCGTCGGGCCGCAGATCCAGTGGGCGGTGCTCGGCATCGTGGCCATGCTCGTGATGATGCGGGTCGACTACCGGTACCTGCGCCTCGCGTCGGTGCCGCTGTACCTCGTGGCGGTGGGCCTGCTGATCCTGGTGTTCGTCCCCGAGTTCAACATCGTGGTCGGCGGCTCCGCGCGCTGGCTCAAGATCGGCCCGCTCCCGGCGCTCCACCCGGCCGAGATCGCCAAGCTGGCCCTGGTCGTCTACCTGGCGCACTGGTTCGCCAAGCGCGGGACCCGGGTCGGGGGGTTCTGGTCCGGGACGATCCCGTTCCTCGCCATCACGATGCCGGTCGCCTTCCTCGTCTTCCGGGAGCCGGACCTCGGGACGACGATGGTGATCACCCTGACCGCCTTCACGATGTTCTTCGTGGCTGGGGCGAACCTGGTCCACCTCGGGGTGATGGCCGTGACGGGACTCACGGCGGTCTTCGCACTCGGGTTACGTGGCTACCAGATGGACCGCGTCCGGGTCTGGCTCGATCCATGGTCGGACCGCCTGAACGAGGGTTTCCACACGGTCCAGGGTCTCCTCGCGCTGGGCGTCGGAGGCCTGTTCGGGACCGGCCTCGGGGAGAGCCGGGTCTTCGTCCCGAACGCCTTCAACGACTTCATCTTCGCCGAGATCGGCCAGGAGTTCGGGTTCATCGGGGCGGCGGTCGTGATCGCCCTGTTCGTGGTCCTGGCCTACTCGGGGATCCGGATCGCGCTGGCCGCCCCCGACACGTTCGGGGCGTTGCTGGCCGCCGGCATCACCGCCTGGCTGTGCATCCAGGCGCTCATCAACATCGGCGTCGTGGTGACGTTGTTCCCGATCACGGGGATCACGTTGCCGTTCGTCAGCGCGGGCGGCTCATCGCTCATCATCAGTTTCGCGGCGGTCGGGATCCTGCTCTCGATCTCGCGCGAGACCGTGGAGAAGGGGACTTGGAATACCGATGCGGATCCTGATCGCGGGCGGCGGGACGGGCGGACACATCTACCCGGCACTCGCCGTGGCAAGGTCGCTTCGCGCCCGTCCGGACGCCCCTGAGCTGGAGTGGCTGGGCGGCCATCGCGGCCTGGAGGCCGGTCTCGTGCCGCCCACCGGGATCCCGTTCCGTCGCCTCGTGCTGCGCTCGCTGCGGACGACCGAGGCGGACGTGCACGCCGTGACCGACCCGATCCGCCTCGGCGCGTCCGTGCCCCAGGCGGCCGCCATCCTGGCCGCGTCACGGCCGGCGGCCATCTTCACGACGGGCGGCTACATGGCGGTGCCGGTGCTGATGGCCGCGGCGCCGCTCGGGATCCCGGTGATCCTGTGGGACGGCAACGTCATCCCGGGTCGCGCGGTCCGGGCGACCGCACGCCTGGCGACGGCGCTGGCGGTCTCGTTCGAGGCCACCTGCACGGCGCTCGCGTCCGCGGCACCCGGACGGCCCTGCTACCTGACCGGCACCCCGATCCGCGACACCCGTGAGGTGGATCGCGAGGCTGCCCGTCGGCGCCTGGACATCCCGGCATCCGAGCGGGTCATGCTCGTGTTCGGTGGATCCCAGGCCGTCCGTCGGTTCAACGGCGCCGTCTCGGTGGCGCTGCCTCGCCTGGTCGAACGGGTGACGGTCGTGCACGTCGCCGGCGAGGACGGCTATGCGGCGGCCCTGACCGAGCGCGAAGCACTGCCCCAGGGTCTGCGCGACCGGTACCGGCCCTATCCGTTCCTGCGCGACGAGATGCTCGCCGCGCTGGCCGCCGCGGACCTCGTGGTCGGACGCGCGGGGTCGTCGACCCTGGCCGAAGTCACCGCCCTGGGGCTGCCGATGGTCGTCGTCCCATATCCGCATGGTGGTGGCCATCAGCGGGCCAACGCCCGGATCCTCGCCGATGCGGGCGCTGCGACCATGGTCGACGACGCCGATCTCGATGGGGACGCCCTGCTGGCGGCCGCCGCGCTGCTCGACGATCCGGCTCGCCACCTCGCGATGTCGGCCGCAGCCCGGTCGCTGGGCCGGCCCGGGGCCGCGGAGGCCGTCACGGACATCGTGCTCGCCGCGGCTCGGCGCGAGGCCCTGCCCGACCCGGCCGCCATCGAGCGCCGGTCGAGCGGGCGCGCCGCGTGACGGTGACCTTCGACGCCATCGCCACCGGGACCGACATCCAGCGCCGGATCGGGGTCAAGACGTCGCGCGACGAGCCGCTGGCCCGGTTCACGACGATGCGCGTGGGCGGTCCGGCGGACCTGTTCGCGAGCGTGCACAACGCGTTCGAGCTGAAGGCGATCGTCCGATTCGCGCGGGCCCGCGGCCTCCCGCACCTCGTCCTGGGGCGGGGGAGTGACGTGGTCATCTCCGATGCCGGCGTGCGCGGGCTCGTCATCCAGGACCGCGCGGAGGGGTCCAAGGTCGTGGGTGACACCTACATCGCGGACGCCGGCGTGCCGATGGCCCGGGCGGCCACGGAGACCCAGAAGGCCGGTCTGTCCGGCCTCGAGTTCGGCCTCGCCATCCCGGGATCCGTCGGCGGCGCGGTCTGGGCGAACGCGGGCGCCCATGAGTCGGAGATGGCCAGGGTCCTGTCGTCCGCCCGAGTCATGCTCGCCGACGGCACGGAAGCGGACGTGCCGGTCGCGGACCTGGGGTTGTCCTACCGCGACAGCCGGTTCAAGCACGGCCCGCCCGACGAGCCCGCGGAGCTGGTCGTCGAGGCCACGTTCCGGCTGGAACCGGCCGATGCGGATACGATCAGGCTGCGCCTCGACGAGATCCGCCACTGGCGCCAGGTCCACCAGCCGCTCGGCCTGCCGTCCGCCGGCAGCGTGTTCCGCAATCCGCCCGGCGACTCGGCCGGCCGGCTCATCGACGAGGCCGGCCTGAAGGGCACACGGATCGGTGGGGCCGTCGTGTCGGAGAAGCACGCGAACTTCATCGTCAATGACCGGAAGGGGAGTGCCACGGACGTCCGCCGCCTCGCCGAACGGGTCCAGGCCGAGGTCCGCGCCCGTCATGGCGTGGACCTCGAGTTCGAGATCCAGTTCCTGGGCGACTGGACCGGCTGGGAGCGCGCGGCATGACCGGCGTCCGGGTGCCGGCCGTACCGATCCGCCCGGTCCCGCCCGTCGTCGTCCTGTTCGGCGGCCCGTCCGCGGAACATGACGTCTCCATCGTGTCCGGTACGGCCATCGCCGAGGCGCTCGCCGGCGTCGGCCTCGACGTCAGCCAGGTCCTGATCGATCTCGACGGCGGGTGGTGGTGGCTGCCCGACGACCATCGACGCGATGACCGACCGGCCGCCGCCTACGACAGCCCGGCCGCTCTCGGAGCCGTCGGCCCGTTCACGGCCGGCACCGCCATCGACCGCCTGGCCGAACTCCGACCATCCCCGGTCGTCGTGATCGCCCTGCACGGACCGTGGGGCGAAGATGGGACCGTCCAGGCACTCCTCGAGTCGGCGGACCTGGCGTACACGGGATCCGGCGTCGCGGCGTCGGCCCTCGGCATGGACAAGGCCCTGTTCAAGCGGATGTGCCGTGGCCTCGGCCTGCCGATCATCGAGTGGCGGGAGATCCGGGCCGAGCGGTGGGCGACCGACGCCCCGGGCGTCCGGTCCGAGCTGACCGCGTTCGCCGCCGGGGCGGCGGATCCACGATTGATGATCAAGCCGTCCCGGCTGGGCAGTTCGGTCGGGATGACCCTCGTCCACGACATCGGCGAACTGACCCCGGCCCTGGACCTGGCGTTCCGCTACGACACGGTCGCCCTGGCCGAGCTGTACCTGGCCGGTGCCCGCGATCTCGAGGTCTCGGTCATCGGCAACGACCCGGCGCGCCTGGAGGTGTACGGCCCTGGCGAGATCGTGTCGGGTCACGAGTTCTACGACTACGCCGCCAAGTACACCGCCGGCCTGTCCGAGACGTCGACCCGGGCCGAGGTGACCAAGGAGCAACGGGCGTCGATCCTCAAGATCGCGCGAGACGCCTACCGCGGCATCGGGGCCGAGGGCTTCGCCCGGATCGACTTCCTGGTCGCCGGCGAGTCGATCTTCCTGTCCGAGATCAACACCGTCCCGGGCTTCACGCCGATCAGCCTGTTCCCTACGCTGCCGGCCGAGGGTGGCCACTCGTTCGCGGACGTGTGCGTCCGGATCGTCGACCTGGCCGTCGAGCGCCATGCCGCCCGGGCCCGCGGCCGACTGACGCCCGAGGACCTGCCTCGATGAGCCTGCGACCGTCCGCTCGAAGGACCAGCGTCCCGACCCGTCGTTCGCGGTCCGTCCGGCGTTCGTCGGCGGGGTTGTCGCGCGTCCGCGCGGGCGCCGCCCTGGCCGTGCTCGTGGCCGCGGCCGCCATCTATGGCGTCAGTTCCTCGTCCGCCTTCGACCAGACCGACATCGAGCTGTCCGGCGTCACCTTCACCGACCCCGAGGACGTCCACGCCGCGATCGAGAGCGCCAAGGGATCCAACCTGTTCACGCTCCAGACCGGCCCGCTCGAGGCGGCCCTGCGCGACCTGCCGACGATCGATTCGGCCCGGGTCACGGTCAGCCTGCCGCACACCCTGGCGGTGGCGGTGAAGGAGCGCGAGGCGGTCATGGTCTGGAAGGTCGGCGCCCGTCGGTACCTCGCCGGCGCCGATGGCGAGCTGTTCGCCCGGTTGACGGAGGACGCGCCGGAGGCTGGCGAGGGCTTGCCCGTCGTCGAGGATCGCCGGGCGTCGTCGGCCGGACTGTCGGTCGGAGCCCACCTCGATACCGTGGACCTCGACGCCGCGACCCGCCTGGCCTCGCTCGTCCCGGCGGACGTCGGCAGTGGCGCGGAACAGCTCATCGTCTGGGTGACCGACGAGAACGGGTTCATCGTCCGGGCGCGACCCGCCAGCTGGACCGCCGTGTTCGGCTACTACACCGCCAGCCTGCGGACCCCGGAGCTCATCCCGGGCCAGGTGCGCCTCCTGCGCAGCCTCCTGTACGGCCGCGAGGCGACCGTCGACCGGGTCATCCTGGCGTCGGACACGGACGGCACGTACCTGCCCAACGAGACCCCAGAGCCGAGCCCGAGCCCGTGATCGGCACGCTCGTGGCCCAGGCACCGGCCGTCAGGCCCGCACCGGCTGCGCGTCGGGTTGCCGCGCCCGCGCGCCGTCGGGTAGCCTTGCCAAAACCTGTCGGAGTGAGGGTGACGTCGGCGTGCTGCTTCCCCTGCTCGGGCTCCTCGTCGGGGTCCTGGCGGGCCTTGTCCTCGACGTCAACGTCAGCTTCGAGCTCAGTCGATACTCGGCCGTCGCCATCCTGGCGGCGCTCGACTCCGTCCTGGGGGCGGTCCGGGCCGAGTTGGACGGGGTCTACGACAATCGCATCTTCATCAGCGGGTTCCTGGTCAATGCCATCACGGCGGTCCTCCTCACGTTCATCGGGGATCGACTCGGGCTGGACCTGTACCTGGTCGCGCTGATCACCTTCGGTCTTCGGATCTTCAACAACGTGGCGCTCATCCGGCGTCACTTCCTCTAGGACACGGAACGGAGCAAGACAGCCGGTGGAACGAGAAGCGGTCCTCGTCGGCATCGACGTCGGCACGAGCAAGGTCTGCGCCCTGATGGGCGAGGTGAGCCGTGACGGGCGCCTGACGATCATGGGCCACGGCACCGTGCCCGCCTCCGGTCTCAAGAAGGGCGTCGTCATCAACATCGACCAGACCGTCCGATCCATCGCGGACGCGGTCGAGCGCGCCGAGCGCCTGTCCGGCTGGAAGATCGACCGGGCGTTCGTCGGCGTCGGCGGCCAGCATGTCGAGAGCCTGAATTCGTCCGGCCAGGTCGCCGTCACCGCCCACCATCGAGAGGTCACGCGCGAGGATATCAACCGAGCGATCGACGTCGCCCGGGCCGTGTCGATCCCGTCCAACCGCGAGGTCCTGCACGTCGAGCGGCGCGGATTCACGGTCGACGGCCAGGAGGGCGTCAAGGATCCGCTCGGGATGAGCGCCCTGCGACTCGAGGTCGAGACCCACATCGTCACCGCCTCCGCCACGGCGGTCCAGAACCTGTCGAAGTGCGTCGGCGCGGCCGGGGTCAAGATCGACGAGCTGGTCGCCGATTCGCTGGCGGCCGCCGAGGCCGTCCTGTCCGACACGGAGAAGGAACTGGGCGTCGCGGTCGCGGACATCGGCGCCGGCACGATCGACCTCGCCCTGTTCCAGGACGGCTCGCCGTTCCACACCCGGGTCCTGCCGGTCGGTGGCAGCAACGTCACCAACGACGTGGCGATCGGGCTCAAGACGAGCCTCCAGGTCGCCGAGGAACTGAAGGTCAGCCACGGCACGTGCGACCTGCGCCAGGTCCGCGACGACGAGGAGATCGCGGTCTCGGTCCTGGGCGACGACGCCGGCCGGACCGTCAGCCGCCTCGAGGTCTGCCAGATCATCGAGGCGCGCATGCGCGAGACGTTCGAGCTGGTCCGCAACGAGATGCGCGCCGCGGGCGTCGGGATGCTGCCGGCCGGGATCGTCCTGACCGGTGGGGCGTCGCAGCTGGCCGGCGCCGCCGAGCTGGGCCGCGATGTCCTCGAGATGCCGGTCCGGGTCGCGGCGCCCGTCGGCATCAGCGGCCTCATCGACACGCTCGTCAACCCGAGCTACAGCACGGCCGTGGGCCTGCTCCAGTGGGGCGCCATCAGCCTGACCGCCGGCGAGCCGCTGCGCTACGAGTCCGCGCCGGCGATGGGCGGCCTGGGTCGCCTGCGCGACGCCCTCCGGAGCGTCTTCCCGTAGATTCGGGTGCGCGCGGCACGGAGATAGGGCGACTGGGTAGCCCGGTAGGTCGGCTGGGTGGCACGGCGAGGTTGCATCGGGTGAAGCCGTGGGACGGCTAGTCGGGCGTCGGCGACCCGCCACTCCGCCAAACTCCAACCCACAGCTTGCTTCGGCGCGCTCGAACGCCGCGACCGGGTGATCTGAGCGCGGATCCATCCCGATCCGAGCGTGGGCCGAGTCAGTAGTCACGCGTCGGCCTGCCTCCGCGAACCGACGAGTCCGCCCAAGAGTCCCCGGGTGCAGATCTGGCGGTCTCGTGGCCGTCGGTGGTCCCGCGGCGGACACGGTCGGGGCAATGCCTGCCCGCCTCGGTACACTCGGCCGGTGCGCCTCGGCACCGGGCCACGAGGGGGCTCGCATCTGCCCTGTACCCGTCCGGACGGCCCGGCGCTATACTCGCCCGAACCGAGCGGGCCAGCGCGCGCACCCCACCCCGTGGGTCCGTTCTCCAACGTACCGAGACGACATGACCCCAGGGTCACCGGAGGAGAGGCCGATGCCGCTGCGATCCGATTCCGAGAACTTCGCGCTGATCCGCGTCATCGGAGTGGGTGGTGGTGGCAGCAATGCCGTCAACCGGATGATCCGCGCCGAGATGATGGGCGTGGAGTTCATCGCCTGCAACACGGACGCCCAGGCGCTCCTGCAGGCGGATGCCCCGCACAAGATCCGCATCGGTGACAAGGTCACCCGCGGCCTTGGTGCCGGTGGTGACTCGGGCATCGGCCAGCGGTCGGCTGAGGAGGATTCGGAGAAGCTGTCGCAGGCCCTCGAAGGCTCGGACATGGTGTTCATCACCGCGGGTCTCGGCGGCGGCACCGGCTCCGGCGCGGCCCCGGTCGTGGCCCAGATCGCCAAGGAGGGCGGCGCCCTCACGATCGCGGTCGTCACCAAGCCGTTCGCGTTCGAAGGCAACAAGCGCAAGCTGATCGCGGAGAAGGCGGCGGAGGAGCTCAAGGCCCAGGTCGACACCCTGATCACGATCCCGAACGACCGACTCAAGGACGTCGTCCAGAAGAACACCAGCATCATCGACGCGTTCCGGGTCGTCGACGACGTCCTGCGCCAGGGCGTCCAGGGCATCAGCGACATCATCACCATGCCGGGCCTCATCAACCTCGACTTCGCCGACGTCCGCGCGATCATGAAGGACGCCGGGTCCGCCCTGATGGGCATCGGCCGGGCGACCGGCGAGAACCGCGCCGTCGAGGCCGCCCGCCAGGCGATCGCCAGCCCGCTGCTCGAGGTCGACATCGCGGGCGCGCAGGGCATCCTGTTCAACATCACCGGTTCGTCCAACCTGAGCCTGTACGAGGTGACGGAGGCCGCCGAGGAGATCCGCGCCGCCGCGGACCCGGAAGCCAACATCATCTTCGGCACGAGCTTCAACGAGCGCCTCGGCGACGAAGTCATGATCACCGTCATCGCGACGGGCTTCGACGGTGGCCGCAAGCGCCAGTCGAGCGCCCGCGAGGCGACCGGGGTCATGGACACGACCGGCTCGCTCCGCCAGCCGCGCGAGCGCGACTTCCTCGACGAGCTGCAGCGCCAGCGCGACGAGACGGTGGACGCTCCGTCGTACAGCCCGTCGACCGTCGGCGATGACGAGCTCGCCGCCCTCGTCAGCGCGCCGTCGCGGTCCGTCGGCGAGCCGGCGCCGGCCAAGCGAGCCGCGACGACCTACGACGCGGACGACCTGGAGATCCCCAGCTTCCTTCGCCGGAAGTAGCCGACCGGTGGTGACGCCACCGGACGCCGACGCATGAACCCGCTCGACGTCGCCGCGTTCGACCGCGCCCGCGAGACCGTCCTGCAGCGCATCGCCGACGCGTGTTCCGTCGCCGGGCGCGACCCCTCTTCGGTCACGTTGGTGGCCGTCTCGAAGACCGTCCCGCCCGAGCGGTTGCGTGCGGCGATCGTGGCCGGCCTCACGACCCTCGGGGAGAACCGTGTCCAGGAGGCGGCCGACAAGGTCCCGGTCCTGCCCGGCGTCACGTGGCACCTGGTCGGACCGCTCCAGTCGAACAAGGCCCGCAAGGCGGTCGAACTGTTCGACGTGATCCAGTCGGTGGATTCGGTGGACCTGGGTCGGCGCCTGGACCGCCTCGTCGGCGAGGTCCGCCCCGGGACGCGGCTGCCGATCCTGCTCCAGGTCAACGTCGACGACGACCCGGCCAAGGCCGGCTTCGAGGTGGGGGAGTTGGCGGCCGCCGTCGACGAGCTGGCCGGGTGCGACCACCTGGAGGTGCGCGGCCTGATGACGATCGGCCGGCTCGTCGCCGACGCCGAGGCGGCCCGCCCGACGTTCCGGCGCCTGCGCGACGTCGCAGCTGACCTCCGGGCAGCGGGCCACGCGCTCGGGCCGGAGCTGTCGATGGGGATGAGCGACGACTATCCGGTCGCCGTCGAGGAAGGCGCCACGATCGTCCGGGTCGGACGGGCCCTGTTCGGGGAGCGTCGACCGACCGACTCCGGTGCCTGAGGTCCGTTTCGTCGTCCGACTGACCCCTCGAGCCGCTCGCGACGACGTCGATGGGGTCGTGGATGGCGTCCTGCGCGTCCGGGTGACCGCGCCGCCGGTCGACGGTGCCGCCAACGAGGCGCTGCTGCGGCTCCTGGCCGACCGCCTCGGCGTCCCGAGACGCGACCTGCGCCTCGTGAGCGGGGCGTCCGCCCGACAGAAGGTCGTGGCGGCGAAGGACGTCCCGCCCGAGACGATCGTTGCCCGCTGGCCTGACCTGCGGGTATGATCAGCGCCGCATCCGACGCCCCTGTGCGGCGTCGCGATCCCGGGGCGATTGGCTCAGTCGGTTAGAGCGCACGGTTCACATCCGTGAGGTCACTGGTTCGAATCCAGTATCGCCCACCACCCCCTTCGGCCTCTCGTCGGTCGCCTGCTGCCCGGGATCGAGCTGCGCGTCACGGAGCCGAGCGGCGGGTCGTCACACGGCACAGCAGCTCTCCTCCGCGACGAAGCCCTCGGCCCTCCCCCGGGGGCTTCCTCGTGTCAGCCCCGGCCCAGGCGACCACGCAGCCGCCGCCAGCGGGCGACCGCCCGCCGATCCTCCCTGGCCGAGAGCGCCACACCGCCGAATCGGGCGAGCGCGTAGTCGGCCGCCAGCAGGTCCAGCGACAGTCCGCCGAGGTCGTCGGCGCGCAGTCGCCGGGCGTGTTCGGCGGGCGTCTCGGACGGGTCGCGTCGGACGGCGGGTCGGTGGTCGAGGTCGTCCACGAGCGCGATGTAGGCCGCGACCGCATCCGTCGGGGCCGGTCCGCGCCTCCGACGGCCACGCCCGCGAGCGGTGGGGGGACCGTCGCTCCGATCGATCGTGCGGATCTCGTGCAGATCGGCCTCGATGGCACTCACGCGGCCCATCCACAACCGGATGAGGATCGCCACCGCGATGAGCGTCAAGACGACGCCGAGCCCACCCAGGCCCAGGATCACCGCCGGATCTGTCTCGGGGGTCGCCGGCGGAAGTCCTCCCGAGCCGCCGGCCGCCGGCGGTGGCTCGGATGGTGGTTCCACCGACGTCACCACCAGGTAGATGACGACCGCGACGGCGGTGAAGATCCCGACGATGCGGAAGGTGCGGCGTTCGGTCCCGAAGGCGATGGCCAGGATGAGGAACGGCACCAACAGGATCCCGAGCACCACCGGGATGAGCGGTCCCAGGACGCCGGACGATGCCGTGGCCACGACCGTCGCGATCCCGACCGCGCCGATGAGCAGGCCCAGCCAGGAGCGGTTGCGGCGCCAGTCCCGATGCTCCACGTCGACGGCTCGCTGCCGCGCGACGGTCGCGGCGAGCGTGCCGCAGCCGACGAAGACGACCGCCGCGACCAGCGTGTCGGCGAGGAAGATGCCGCGCCACGGCTCGACGATCGCGCCGCCGATGACCGCGAGCACGGCCAACCCCGGGATCCCGAGCTGGAGCATGTGGTTCACCGTGGCGGCCGTGATCGGGAAGCGCGCGTTGGCGTAGCCGCGCAGCATCGCCAGCCCGGCGACCCACCCGCCCGGGTTCTCGGCGATGGCGGCCGCCGGGTCGCCTGCGGCGAGCGCGACACGGGCCTCCGGCGCGAGCAACCAGCCGACGAGGCCGGCGAGGAGGCTCAGCAGCAGGCCGACCACCGTCCAGGTTCGCCCGAGTCGCGGGCCGATCGTCCGGGCCGCCACGATCCCGGCCGCCACGAAGACCGCCATGACCGGGATCCCCAGGACCGGCGCCTGCAGGCGGATCTCCTGGATGAACCCGCCGACGACCGAGACCCAGGCGGCCTCCGCGACGACGACCAGGGCCACGGGGACCAGGTCGAGGTAGTCCCGGCGTCGGGCGGTGGCGGGATCCGGCGTCACCCGACCACCGCCAGGCGCTCGGCGGTCCGCCACGGCCCGTCGAGCGCCACGCACCGAGCCGTCAGGCCGACGCGGCGGATCCGGGCCGCGTCGGCGACGCCATCGGTTCCACAGGTCACCACCAGGACGCGCGCCCCGCGCCGCTCGATCCCCCGGAGGAACGGCACGAATGACAGCGGGTCGCGGGTCGTGAGGACCACGACCGTCGTCCCGGGCTTGACCGTCCGACCGATCATGCCGAGCAACCGCTCGAACGGCGCCGACGGATGGGTCGAGAGGCGGGCGAGCAGGTCGAGGACGCGCTCCGCCTGGCCCGGCGCCGAGGACACCGGCAGCTGGACGAACCGCGATGCGACCCCTGTGTAGCCGGCCGCGCTCAGGCCCACGGCGGCGCGCCCGGCCAACAGCGACCGGGTGATGGAGGCGGCCATCACGTAGAGCATCTCGACCGCCTCGGGGTCGAAGTCGACCGTCCAGGACGGCCCCGGCGCCGTCTGGATGTCGAGCGCGAGCAGGACTTCGCGGTCGCGTGAGGGCTCGAAGCGCTTGACGACCGGCCGGCCGAGCCGGGCACTGGCGCGTGGATGGATGCGCCGGATCGGATCGCCCGGCGCGTAGTCGCGGATCCCGGCGAACCGACTCGGGTCCTCGGAAAGTCCACTCCTGGCCCGGTCCTCACCTCCCCAGCGGTCCTCCTCGAGGATCGTCGGCGCGGCCACCGTGCGGGGGCGGACGAGGAATCGGTCCACCGAGGGGCGTGCTTCGATGGCCGCCTCCCGGGCGAACAGGTCGCCGATCCCGAGCGAGACCGGGCCGAGCTCGTAGACCCCACGCCGGTCGGCATGGACATGGAACTCGCGCACGACGCGCTCGAACGGGGCGAGGGTCCACACGTTGCGCAACGCCGGGGTCCCCGTGCTCGATGTGACCAGCGTCCGCTCGTCGATGACGACCCCGGGGCTCGCGATGTCGTCGGCCCGCAGCCAGGCGACCGGCATCCGGCGACGGTTCCAGATGGACACGGTCAGCGCCGCCCGGTCGCCCCACTCGAGCCGGTCGCGGGCCAGGTGCCGGGCGTAGTGGATGTCGGTCAGGCCGCGCCGCGATCCGACCTGGCGGACGAGTTCGAACAGGAGTCCCACGAGCCCCAGGACGACGGCGATCGGGACGCCGAGGAACGAGCCCGCGAGCAGGAGGGCGAGGCTGATGCCACCCTCGAGTGACATGGCCGGGTCAGTCCGTCCGGATCGGCGGGGCGGGCACGCTCTCGAGGATCGTCGCCAGCACGGACGCGGCCGATGCCCCGCGGAGGCTGCGGTCCAGGTCGACGACCAACCGATGGGCCAGCACCGGCAGGACGAGCGCCTTCACGTCGTCGGGCAGGACGAACGAGCGGCCGGCCAGGACGGCGGCGGCCTGGGCGGCGCGATAGAGGGCGACCGTCGCCCGTGGGCTGGCACCCAGCTCCAGGTCCGGGTGGTCGCGCGTCGCGCGGACGAGGGCCACGACGTACGCCTCCACCTCGTCGCCGACTCGGATCTGCCGCACCTCGTCGCGCAGGGCCAGCAGCCGTGGCCCATCGATGATCGGCTCGATCGCATCGAGTGGCTCGCCGGTGGCCTGGTAGCGGCGGGCGATCGTGCGTTCGTCGGCCTCGGTCGGGTAGCCCAGGCCGGCGCGCAGCAGGAACCGGTCGAGCTGGGCCTGGGGCAACGCGAACGTCCCTTCGAACTCGACCGGGTTCTGCGTCGCGAGGACGATGAACGGGTCCGGCAGCGGGCGAGTGGTGCCCTCGATGGAGACCTGACGCTCTTGCATCGCCTCGAGCAACGCGGCCTGGGTCCGCGGCGTCGCTCGGTTGATCTCATCGACCAGCAGGATGTGGGTGAAGACCGGACCCGGCACGAAGCGCAACGTGCCGCCCTCGAACAGGCTCGAACCGGTCACGTCCACGGGCAGCAGGTCCGGCGTGCCTTGGACTCGGGCCGTCGACAGCCCGAGTCCGCGGGCGATGGCCCGGGCGAGCAGCGTCTTGCCGGTCCCCGGGACGTCCTCGAGCAGGACGTGGCCGTCGGCGAGCAGGGCGATCGCGATGAGCCGGAGCGTCTCATCGCCACCCACGACGGCGCGCCCGACCGCCCCGCGCAGGTCCGCCCAGAGGGTCCGACCGCCGTCCGTCACGCCCGAGTCCGGCGCCACAGGCCCGGTCAGTGCGCGCCCGCCAGTCGACGCAGCACCGCGGGCAGGATCCCGCCGGCGCGGTAGTAGTCCACGTCGATGGGACCGTCGAGTCGGGCGGTGGCGCCGAACCGCACCTCGTCGCCGGCGTCGCCTCGGGCCACCACGGTGACGAGCTTGCGCGGTGCGAGGTCCTCGGCCAGGCCCAGGATGTCGAGCGTCTCGCGCCCGGTGAGGCCGAGCGACGCGGCGTTCTCCCCCGGCTGGTACTGGAGCGGAAGGACGCCCATCCCGACGAGGTTGGAGCGATGGATCCGCTCGTACGACTCGGCGATGACCGCCCTGACCCCGAGGAGCGTCGTGCCCTTGGCGGCCCAATCGCGCGACGACCCGGAGCCGTACTCGCGGCCGGCCAGCAGGACCAGCGGCGTGCCCTCGGTGGCGTAGCGCATGGCGACGTCGTAGATGAAGCCCGGTTCGCCGTCGGGCAGGTGGACCGTGTACGGGCCCTCGCGACCGTCGGCCAGCGCGTTGCGCAGCCGGATGTTCGCGAACGTGCCGCGGATCATGACCTCGTGCTGCCCGCGTCGCGCGCCGTACGAGTTGAACTCCAGCGGTCCGACGCCGTGCGCCTGCAGCCACTGACCGGCGGGGGATGCCGGCGAGATCGAGCCGGCCGGGGAGATGTGATCCGTCGTGACCGAGTCGCCCAGCACGGCCAGCACGCGGGCACCGGTGATGTCGCGGACCGGCGCGGACTCGAACCCGAGGCCATCGAAGAACGGCGGCTTGGCGATATAGGTCGAATCGTCCGACCAGGCGTACCGGTCGCCCTCCGGGATCGGCAGCGCGCGCCAGCGCTCGTCGCCCTCGAAGACGGTCGCGTAGGTCCGCCGGAACAGCTCCGGGTCGATGGAGGCGCCGATGACCGAGCGGACCTCGTCCGGCGACGGCCAGATGTCGGCGAGGAAGACCGGTTCGCCGTCGCCGTCGAAGCCGAGCGGCTCGCTCGTCAGGTCCGTGTCCACGCGACCCGCCAGCGCGAACGCGACGACGAGCGGCGGGGAGGCGAGGTAGCTCGCCCGCGCCAGCGGGTGGATGCGGCCCTCGAAGTTGCGATTGCCGGACAGGACCGCGGCCACCACGAGGTCGTTGGCCTCCACGGCCCCGGCCACGGCCGCGTCCAGGGGCCCGGAGTTGCCGATGCAGGTCGTGCAGCCGTAGCCCGCCAGGGCGAACCCGAGCGTCTCGAGTGGCGCCATGAGGCCGGCCGTCTCCAGGTAGCCGGTGACGGCTTTCGAACCCGGCGCCAGCGACGTCTTGACTGACGGGTCGACCCGCAGCCCGCGCGCGACCGCGTTGCGGGCCAGTAGCCCGGCGCCGATCATGACCGTCGGGTTGGACGTGTTCGTGCAGGACGTGATCGCGGCGATCGCCACCGAGCCCTGGCGGATGGTCGAGGCCGCGCCGCCGATGTCGATCGTCACGCCATCCGTCGCCGCGGATCCGGCCGTCGGGAACGCCTCGCCGAAGTTCGCCGGCAGGTCCTCGAGCAGGACCCGGTCCTGCGGTCGACGCGGGCCGGCCAGCGACGGGGCGACGCTCCCGAGATCGAGCGTCAGGTCCTCGTCGAACGTCGGCGCCGCCCCGGGGACCCGCCACAGACCCTGGACCTTCGCGTAGCGCTCGACCAGCGCGACCCGTTCCGGCGAGCGGCCGGTCAGGCGCAGGTAGGCCAGCGTCTCGTCGTCGATCGGGAACAGTGTCGCGGTCGCCCCGAACTCCGGGCTCATGTTGCTGATCGTCGCCCGGTCGGCCAGCGACAGCCCGGCCAGGCCGTCACCGGCGAACTCGACGAACGCGCCCACGACGCCGTGCGCCCGGAGCATCTCGGTGACGACCAGGACGAGGTCCGTCGCCGTCGAGCCACGTGGCAGCTCCCCGGTGAGTCGCACGCCCACGACGTGGGGCATCGGCTGGTAGAGCGGCTGGCCGAGCAGGACGGCCTCGGCCTCGATGCCGCCGACGCCGTAGCCCAGGACGCCCAGGCCGTTGACCATCGTGGTGTGGGAGTCGGTCCCGACGAGGGTGTCCGGGAAGGCGACGCGGCCGCCGGCCCCATCCTCGCGGTCGGCGACCACCGTGGCCAGGTACTCGAGGTTGACCTGGTGGACGATGCCGGTCCCGGGCGGCACGACCCGCAGGTCGCGGAACGCCGTCTGCGCCCAGCGCAGCAGCTGGTAGCGCTCGCCGTTGCGCTCGTACTCGCGCTCCACGTTGAAGGCGAAGGCGCCGGGCGTCCCGAAGCGATCCACCTGCACGGAGTGGTCGATGACGAGGTCGGCCGGGACGAGCGGGTTGACCGCCGCCGGATCGCCGCCCAGGTCCGCCATCGCGTCGCGCATGACCGCGAGGTCCACGATGGCGGGCACGCCGGTGAAGTCCTGGAGCACCACGCGCGAGGGCATGAACGGGATCTCGGCCTCGGCGCGCACACCGGGCCGCCAGGAGGCCAGGAGCGCCACGTCCTCCTCGGTCACCACGCCGCCGCCCGCGTGGCGGAGCAGGTTCTCGAGCAGGATACGGACCGTCACGGGGGTGGTGGCCAGGTCGATCCGGTCCGCCAGCGCGTCGAGCCGGTAGTAGTCCGGCAGCCCGTCGCCGAGCGACGTCCTGGCGCTGAAGGGATCCATCCGTGACACCGCTGTCCGACCTCGCTGGCTCGCTACACTCGACGGGTGCAAGCGTACCCCGACGGACCCGGCCCCGGGTCGTGGACCCCATGAAGGGTTGGCAGGATCTCCCCGATGTGGATCCGGCGCTCGCCCACGAGGAGACGGCCGCCGCGATCGAAGCGGCCGGGATCGACCTGGACCCGGTCCCGCCCGGGCATCACCGGCATGGCGATGAGGTCCACGCGAGCGACCACACGCATCCGCACGTGCTGTCCGGTCCGGGCGAGACGCCGAGTACCGGGATCGTCGGGGCGGGCGCGGTCGGGACGGCGCTCGCGGTCGCCCTGTCGCGAGCCGGCTGGCCCGTCCATGCCATCGCGAGCCGGGATCCCGCCCGTCGCGAGCGCGCGCGCGAGCTGAGCGGCGCGACGCGGGCATTCGCCGAAGCCCAGGCGCTCATCGAGGAGGTGGAGCTGATCATCGTCGCCGTCCCCGACGACTCGCTCGAAGGCTTCGCCGCCCACGTACGGATGTACAGCGGCCAGGCGATGGTCCATACCAGCGGCGCCCTCGGGGTGGACGTCCTTGCCCCGGCCATGGCGGCCGGCACCCAGGTCGGCGCGTTCCATCCGCTCGTGGCGTTCGCCGACACCGAGCTGGCGGTCGCCGCGCTCCACGGCGCGACGATCTCGATCGAGGCCGACGACCAGCTGGCCGACCTCCTCGCCCGCATGGCCGATGCGATCGGCGGGCATCCGGTCCGGCTCGCCCCGGGGTCCAAGGGCGCCTACCACGCCGCGGCCGTGCTGGCGGCCGGTGGCTTCGTCGCGCTCCTGGACGCCATCGTCGAGCTCGGGCGGGTCGCCGGGCTGGACGAGGCCGGATCCCTGGTCATCTACGGCCCGCTCATCGAGGGGACCCTCGCCAACGCACGGGCCCTGGGCGTGGCGGCGGCGCTGACCGGGCCCATCACCCGCGGCGACAGCGGCACCCTGGCGAGGCATCTCGAGACGCTGCGGGTGCATGCGCCGGCCGTGCTCGACCTCTATCGAGCCGCCGCCGAGCGGGAGATCGCCATCGCGGCGGCGCGGGGCGTGCTGGCACCGGAGCGTCTCGAGGCGATGCGGTCCGCTCTTGCAAGCGCGGACTGACGGGGTACCATTACGGCCCATGCAGCACAGCATCGCCGCCAAGTACGCGGCCCGACCGGCGGCCCGATTCGTCCGCCCGTCAGCGCGTTCGCGCGAGCGACGCCTGGGCCTTCGCCCGAGCGGCACGCTGCAGGCGGCGACCGGCCGCGCCACGGTCCTCCGGCGGCCCGACGTCGCCCCGCTGACCCACCTGCGAGCCGGCTGGCGGGCGATCACGCCGGCGCGCGGATCCTCGGCGACCGGGGGCCAGCCGCGACCGCTCGTCGCCATGCGATGGACGGACGCTCGCCGCACGGGTGCGATCGGGCGTCCCAGCGCCGCATCGGCGCCGTGGCGAGGCTGAGGAGCTCCACCGCCACTTCTGCCGGCGGGATCGTCGTCCGCTTCGAGGGCGGGCAACCGTGGCTGGTCGTCGGGAGTCGTCGGCGTGAACGCGACGGGCGGACGTGGACCCTCCCCAAGGGCACCCCGGATGCCGGCGAGACGACCGAGGAGACGGCCATCCGCGAAGTGACCGAGGAGACCGGGCTGCGGGTTCGCATCACGGGGCGGCTCGAGTCCATCGAATATGACTTCATGCAGTCCGGCCGGCGGATCCACAAGACCGTCCACTACTTCCTCATGGAGCCGACGGGCGGCGGCCTCGACCAGCACGACCATGAGTTCGACGAGGTCCGCTGGATCCGCTTCGACGAGGCGCCGACGATGCTGACCTTCGAGACCGAGCGCGCACTCGTCGCCAAGGCGCTCGCGCAGCTCCCGCTCCGGTCCGGGGA
This sequence comes from uncultured Anaerolineaceae bacterium, assembly GCA_964579825.1. Classification (GTDB taxonomy): domain Bacteria; phylum Chloroflexota; class Limnocylindria; order Limnocylindrales; family CSP1-4; genus SPCO01. The sequence goes on along the minus strand of CAZOHT010000006.1, from coordinate 56,628 downwards.
GGCCTCGTGACCGACCCCGATGTGACCGTCCTCCAGTCACCGCTCGAGTCGCGCCACGAGGCGCTCGGGGCGAGGCTCATCGAATTCAGTGGCTGGCGCATGCCGGTCCAGTATTCGGGCATCCTCGACGAGCATCGGGCGGTCCGCGAGCGCTGCGGCCTGTTCGACCTGTCGCACATGGGCGAACTGTTCGTGGACGGCCCGGACGCCGGGGCGGCCCTGGCGTCCGCGCTCGTGACCGACCCGCCGGCGCTCGCCATCGGACGGGCCCACTACTCGATGATCTGCGCCCCGGACGGCGGGATCATCGACGATCTCATCGTGTATCGCCTGGGCGAGGAGCGCTTCCTGGTCGTGGCGAATGCCGGCAATGCCGCGGTCGTGTCCGACGCCCTCGCGGAGCGATCCGAGGGACGGGCGGCCGTCCTGGACGATCGCTCGCTGGCGACCGGCCTCGTCGCCCTCCAGGGCCCGCGATCCGGTGAGGCGCTCGCGCCGCTGACCGACGTAAATCTGGCCTCCCTCCGGTACTACGCGATCGCCGAGGGGCAGGTCGCCGGCATCCCCGCGCTCGTCGCCCGGACCGGCTACACCGGCGAGGACGGGTTCGAGGTCTTCGTCGAGACGGCCAGGACGGGCGAGCTGTGGGATGCCCTGCTGGAGGTCACCTGGGCCCATGCTGGCGTGCCGGTGGGTCTCGGGGCCCGCGACACGCTCCGGCTGGAAGCCGGCATGCCGCTGTACGGCAATGAACTGGACCGGACGACCACCCCGTACGACGCCGGCCTCGGCCGCGTGGTCAAGCTGGACAAGGCCGGCGGATTCGTCGGCCGCGCGGCGCTCGAGAAGGTCGTCCGCGATGGACCCGCGCGGCGCCTCGTCGGACTCGTGGTCGATGGCCGGGGGATCGCCCGTCACGGCTACCCGGTCCATGTCGGCGAGCGGCTCAGCGGCGTGGTGACCAGCGGGACCCAGTCGCCGACGCTCGGCGTGCCGATCGCGATGGCGTACGTCGCCCCGGGCGATGCCGAGCCGGGTACAGTAGTGGACGTCGAGATCCGCTCCGCCCGCGTCCCCGCCAGGGTGGTGGAGCTGCCGTTCTATCGCCGTCCCGGCTGATCGCCGGCGTTCGCAGGAGGTCCCACCCGCGATGGCCCCCGCCGATCTGCAGTACACCAAGGACCACGAGTGGGTCCGCATCGAGGGCGATACGGCGACCGTCGGGATCACCCAGTATGCGGCGGATCAACTGGGCGACATCGTCTTCGTCGAGCTGCCCGAGGTCGGCCGAGCCCTGGACCAGTTCGCCGCCTTCGGCGTCGTCGAGTCGGTCAAGGCCGTGAGCGACCTGTTCGCTCCGGTCAGTGGTGAAGTGACGGCGACGAACGCCGGGCTGGCGGCGAGCCCTGAATCGGTCAACACGGATCCGTACGGCGACGGCTGGATGGTCAGGATCCGGCTCGAGGACACCAGCCAGCTGGGCGAGCTGCTCGACGCCACCGCCTACGACGACCTGGTCGCGGCTGGCTGACCGACCAGATGCCCTACGGTCCCCATACCGCCAGCGACCGCGAGCGGATGCTCGCCGCCCTCGGCCTGGCTTCCGTCGACGATCTGTTCGACGACATCCCGATCGAGCTGCGCGCATCCGCCCTGGCCCTCCCGCCTCCGGAACCGGAGCTGGAGCTCGCCGCTCGTCTCCAGGGTCTCGCGGACCGGAACCGGACGGACCTCGATTCGTTCCTCGGTGCCGGTGTGTATCGCCACTGGAGCCCGCCGGCGGTGGACCAGCTGCTCCTGCGCGGCGAGTGGTACACGGCCTACACGCCCTACCAGCCGGAGATCAGCCAGGGCACGCTCCAGAGCATCTACGAGTACGAGTCCCTCGTCGCGGAGCTGGTCGACTTGGACGTCGTGTCCGCCTCGCACTACGACGGGGCCGCCGCCACGGCCGAAGCCGCCCTGATGACGTGTCGCGCCACGCGGCGCGATCGGGTCCTCATCTCGCGTGGCGTCCATCCCCACTACCGGGCGACCGTCGCGACGTACTTCGAGGGCGGCCTGGAGCTCGACGAGATCCCACTGGTGACCGACGGACCGGATGCCGGCACGACCGACCTCGCCGCCCTGGAGCGCATGCTGGCGGACCCGGCCCGACCGGTCGCCGGGGTCATCGCCGCGCAACCGAACTTCCTCGGGCTCCTGGAGCCGATGCCGCAGATCGGCGAGCTGGCTCACGCCGCTGGGGCGCTATTCGTCGCCGTCATCGAGCCCGTCAGCCTGGCCGTCCTGGCGCCGCCCGGGGCGTACGGCGCCGACATCGCCGCCGGCGAGGGGCAGCCGCTGGGCATCGCGCCGCAGTACGGCGGCCCGTATCTCGGGATCCTCGCGTCCACGGATCCGCTCGTGCGCCAGATCCCCGGTCGCCTGGTCGGGATGACCGCGGACCTCGACGGCCAGCGAGCCTTCGTCATGACGATGCGAGCCCGCGAGCAGGACATCCGGCGCGACAAGGCCGCCAGCAACATCTGCACGAATCAGGCCCTGCTGGCCCTCGCCGCGTCCATCTACCTCGCCGTGATCGGGCCGCACGGCCTGCGCGACGTGGCCGCCCTGGGCGCGAGTCGGGCCGCCGAGCTGGAGCAAGCGTTGGCCGCGGCCGGCGCGCCACGCCTCCATCCCGGCCCGTACCTCAACGAGTTCGCCGTCCGGGTCCCGGATGCACGGGCCATCCACCGACGCCTGCTGGACCGCGGCATCCTCGCCGGCCTCGTCCTCGCCGATGCGGAACCGGACGATCCGTCCCTCGCCGAGGGTCTCCTGGTCTGCGCGACCGAGGTGACGACCGAGGCCGAGATCGAGCGCTTCGCCGCCGCGCTCGCGGCCGAGCTCTCGGGCGTCGCGGGTCCGGCACGATGAGCGTCACCGGCCCGCGCCTGCAGCCCACCATCTTCGAGCGCGGACGCCCGGGTCGAGGTGGCGGCAAGATCCCGCACCCGCCGGCCGACGCCCTCGACCGGATCCCGGCGGCTGCGCGGCGCGAGACCGCGCCCGCGCTGCCCGAGATGAACGAGCCGGATGTCGTTCGCCACTACGTCAACCTGTCGCAGCTGAACTTCGCCGTGGATACCGGCTTCTACCCGCTGGGCTCGTGCACGATGAAGTTCAACCCGAAGCTGAACGAGTGGGCCGCCCGCCTGCCCGGCTTCGCGAGCCTGCACCCGCTCACCCCGGACGAGGCCGCCCAGGGCACGCTGCAGCTGTTGTGGGAGCTGGAGGAGGCCCTCGCCGAGATCTCCGGCATGCGCGCGGTCACCCTCCAGCCCGCGGCGGGCGCCCAGGGCGAACTGACCGGCATCCTGATGATCCGGGCGTACCACCGGGCCCGCGGCGACACCGCCCGGACCGACGTGCTGGTGCCGGACAGCTCGCACGGAACGAACCCCGCGACCGCGTCGATGGCCGGCTTCCGGACCGTGACCATCCCGTCGGCGGCCGATGGTGGCGTGGACCTCGACGCGTTCAAGGCGGCGCTCGGCCCGCAGACGGCGGCGGTGATGATCACCAACCCGTCCACGCTCGGGCTGTTCGAGGCCCGCATCGGCGAGCTCCTCGAGGCCGTGCACGGCGCTGGCGCCCTGGCCTACATGGACGGCGCGAACCTGAACGCGATCATGGGTCGGTTCAAGCCCGGCGAAGCCGGCTTCGACGTCATGCACTTCAACGTCCACAAGACGTTCAGCACGCCGCACGGCGGTGGCGGACCCGGCGCCGGCCCGGTCGGGGTGGGGGAGGCCCTCATCCCGTATCTGCCCACGCCGCGCGTCCTGCGCGACCCGGACGGGTCCTACCGCCTGGAGCGGATGGGCGAACGCCCGTCGTCGATCGGACGCCTCCGCAGTTTCGTGGGCAACACCGGGGTCCTCGTGCGCGCGTACGCGTACATCCGCGCCCATGGTGCCGCGGGCCTGTGCGAGGTCAGCGACGACGCGGTCCTGGCCGCGAACTACCTGCGCCACCGGCTGACGGGCGCGTTCGACATCCCGTACGACCGCCACTGCAAGCACGAGTTCGTCGCCTCGGCGGCGACGATCAAGCACGAGACCGGGGTCCGGACCCTGGACATCGCCAAGCGCCTCATCGACTTCGGGTATCACCCGCCCACGATCTACTTCCCGCTGATCTTGGAGGAGGGGATGCTCATCGAGCCGACCGAGACCGAGTCGGTCGAGACGCTCGACGCGTTCGCCGACACGCTCATCGAGATCGCCGCCGAAGCCCGGCGCGATCCGGATGCCGTGACGAGCGCCCCGCACACGGCGCCGGTGCGACGGCTGGACGAAGCCACGGCGGCCCGTCAGCCGAACCTGCGCTGGCGTTCGACCCCGTCGTTCGAGACGCCCTGCCCGGACTGATCCGGCGCGCCCGCACGAACGTTCGTTAGGTTCGGGTTGACAGTCCGATGGGTGCTGTGGATAGTTGCCCCAGCGCGCCGACCGGGACCGTGCTGCCGTCGCTGCTCGCCCATGCGCCGTTTCGAGCGGGAGGCTCGATCTGCGGATGACGAGTGGACGTCGGACCGACAGACGGGCCGGATCGGGACTGCGGGAGATATCGGGGCATACCCGTTCGGAGGACAGTTGATGCACAAACGACTCGTCGGCATCGCAGCCAGTGCTGCGGTGATCGTCGCGGCATGTGGCGGCGCCACATCCAGTTCCGCACCGCCGGCCAGTACCGGCGCTTCCACCCCGCCCGCGTCGGCGACGCCGGCGCCCTCGCAGTCCGTGGCGACGGCCGGCGACCAGCTGTTCGGCACCGCCTACGCGCCGGCCGACGGCAAGGACGGCGGCACCATCATCATCGGTGACTGGCAGGAGGCCACCGCCTTCAACCCGTTCTACCTCGGGCAGGTCACCGAAGCCAACGTCGCTTCGGCCGTCTGGTCCAGCCTCATCACCCTGACCTACGACTACAAGTACGCGCCGGACCTGGCCAAGGAGATCCCGACCACCGCGACCGGTGGCGTCGTGGTCCCGGGGGCCAACGGTGACGCGATGACGGTGACCTGGGTCCTCAAGGACGGCCTCAAGTGGTCGGACGGCGAGGCCCTCACCTGCGACGACTTCCGCTATGCGTGGGAGTGGGCGCTCGATCCCGAGAACGTCGGGGTCGTGACCCAGCCGTACGAGGTCATCAAGGACTGGGAGTGCGCCTCGGACACGGAGATGGTCCTCCACTACACCGAGGTCTCCGAGAGCTACATCACCGTCGCGACCGCTCCGCTGCCGCGCCACTACCTCGAAGCCATCCCGATGGCCGACCAGGTCGCCGGCGCCGGCTTCCGCCCGGACGACATCGCCAAGATGCCGGTCAGCGGCGCGTTCAAGTACGAGTCGGTCACCCCGGGCTCCGAGCTTCGTCTCGCGAAGAACCCGAACTACCTGTCCCCGGCGACCGGCAAGCCGGCCCACCTCGACACCATCATCTTCAAGTGGTACGGCGATGCCGACGCGATGATCGCCGGCTACCGTGGCGGCGAGGTCGACTTCGCGACCGACCTGCAGGACTCCGACCTCGTGAAGGTCCAGGACCTCGGCACCCAGGTCAGCGCCATCCCGGCTCTCCTGTACGAGTTCCTCCGCCCGAACTGGTCCGACACCGAGCTGGACAACGCCACCGGTGGCTGCTCGCACAACCCGGCGGTCGCTCCGTCCGTCCGCGGTGAGGGCTGCCCGATGGCCGACCCGGCCATGCGCGAGGCGTTCGCCTTCGCGATCGACAAGAACGAGATCAACACCCGGCTCCTGGGCGGTTCCGTCGAGGTCGCCAACACGAACATCTCCCCCGGCGCCTGGTTCTTCGCTGATCAGCCGCCGGCCACCTACGATCCCGCGAAGGCCATGCAGATCCTCGAAGATGCCGGCTGGAAGGTCGGCGCCGACGGGATCCGCGAGAAGGACGGCCTGAAGGCCATCGTCGAGCTCTGCACGACGACCCGCCAGGTCCGCCAGGACACGCTCGCCCTCATCGCCGATTGGCTGAAGGCGGTCGGGATCCAGGGCATCCCCAACGCGGTGTCGCCTGACGACATCTTCGCGACGTACAACGAGTCCACCCGCGACACGGCCTGTGTCCTGGCGCACTCGAACTTCGACATCGCGGAGCACGCGTTCTCCTCGTCGATCGATCCGATCGGCAACTACTTCAGCTACCACAGCAGCCAGTTCCGCCCGACGGGCGCGAACGACGCGCAGATCCAGAACGCCGACATCGACGCGGCCCTGGACACCGTCCGGACGAGCGTGGACTTCGACGTGGTCAAGGCGGCCATGGCCGACTTCCAGGCGGTCTACGTCGACCAGACGCTGGAGATCCCGCTCTACTACCGCAAGAACGTCGAGCTCGTCAGCCCGGCCCTCGGGAACTTCTTCGCGAACCCGACCCAGGCCGGCCCGACGTGGAACGCCGTCGACTGGTTCAACACGAACTAGTCCCGGACCGACGGTCACTCCGCCCCGCGGATGACCGGATCGAGACCTGACGCTCGGGGCGCCCTGTGACGGGCGCCCCGAGCGCTATCTGCCACGAAACGTGTATGTTGCGAGCCAACACCGGTCGGGCGCCCACGACCGCCATCTCGTGAACCAGAGACGGAGCCTCCAGTGACGAAGTACGTGATCCGCCGCGTGGTGCAGGCGATCCCCGTCCTGTTCGGGATCACCATCGTCGTCTACAGCATCCTGCTGGCCGCGCCGGGTGGTCCGACCGCCAAGTTCGCGCAGAATCCGCGCTTCACGGCGGCGCAGCAGGAGGAGTTCAAGAAGGCCTGGGGCCTGGACCAGCCGATCCCCGTCCAGTACTGTCGCTGGGTCGGCGTCTGCAATCCGCAGGTCAGCGAGACCGTCCTGAACCTGCTCCCGGCCCCGGCCGCGTTCATCGGTCCCACGGGCTGGCCGAACTTCCTGCCGACGGCCATCAGCGGGGCCTCCAACGGCCTCCTCCACGGCGACTTCGGCTATTCGATCTCGACCGGCGAGTCCGTCTCCAAGATGATCGCCCGGGCGGCCCTCCCGACCTTCATCCTGGCCGGGATCTCGCTCGTCGTGTGGCTGGCCTTCGCCGTCTTCCTGGGCGTGACGTCGGCCATCAAGCGCTACTCACTGTTCGACCAGACGACCACGATCTTCTGCTATGTCGGCTTTGCGATCCCGACGTTCTGGTTGGGGATCATGCTGATCTTCCTGTTCAGCGGCCCGGGTCTCAACTGGCTCCCGGCCGGCGGCATGACCGAGACGCGGATCTCCCCGCCGTTCGGAAGCGAGGCGTACTGGACCTACCTGGCGGCCAACCCGATCGCGGCGTTCATCGACATCGGCAAGCACCTCATCCTGCCGGTCTTCACCCTTGTCGTGGTGAACATCGCGGGCGACTCGCGGTTCATCCGGGCGAGCATGCTCGACACGCTCGGCCAGGACTTCGTCCGGACGGCGAAGGCCAAGGGCCTGCCGGAGCGCGTCGTGACCTACAAGCACGCGATGCGCAACGCCATGCTCCCGGTCGTCACGAACATCGGCCTGGAGATCCCGTTCCTGTTCACGGGCGCCCTGGTCACCGAGACCATCTTCAGCTGGCCGGGGATCGGCAACATGTCGATCGACGCGACCCGAGCGTTCGACTACCCGGTCCTCATGGGCGTCCTCTTCTTCACGGCCGTGATCACCGTGTTCGCCAACCTGCTGGCAGACGTCGCGTACGCCGTCGTCGATCCGCGCATCAAGTACTGAGGTCGGACCGATGTCAGCACAGTTCGGTACCGCGAACAAGGCGCCGATCGACGACCCCGAACTCGACCGCCGGGCGGCCGAGGCGGGCGCCGATTACGAGGTCAACCTCGAGTCCCTGAGCCAGACCCAGCTTGCCTGGCGCAAGTTCAAGCGCCATCGCCTGGCCCTCATCGGCCTCGGCATCCTGCTGTTCATGATCGTCGTCGCCATCGTCGGGCCCATCCTGATGCCGTTCGCGTTCGACGAGATCCCGCGCCCCGACACGATCGTCTACCAGGGCCGAGGACCGTCCCTGGAGCACCCATTCGGCGAGACCGGCGGGCTGCAGCGCGACGTCCTGATGCTCGTGGTGAATGGCGCCCGGACGTCGCTCCTCATCGGCTTCTCGAGCATGCTGATCGGCGTCTTCATCGGCACGATCGTCGGTTCGATCGCCGGCTTCGCGGGCGGCTTTCCGGACAACTTCCTGATGCGCGTCGTCGACGTGATGCTCAGCCTGCCGGTCCTGTTCGTCATCCTGATCTTCAGCCGCTTCTTCGGCAGCGGGAACGTCACCGGCATCGTCGTCATCTTCGGTCTGTTCAGTTGGATGGGCGTGAGCCGGCTCGTCCGCAGCCAGTTCCTGTCGATCCGCGAGCGCGAGTTCGTCGAGGCGGCCAAGGCCGTCGGCGTCGGCGACCGCCGGATCATCTTCAACCACATCCTGCCGAACGCGTTCACGCCGATCGTCGTCGTCGCCTCGCTCCTGGTCGCGGCCAACATCATCGGCGAGGCGTTCATCAGCTTCCTCGGGTTCGGGGTCAATCCGATCTACCCGACGTGGGGCAACATCCTGTCGAATTCGATGACGTTCATCCAGCCGCCGCTGCTCAACTGGTGGTGGCCGTTCTTCCCGGGCATGGCCATCGTCCTGACCGTCCTCGCGGTGAGCTTCATCGGCGACGGACTGCGCGACGCGTTCGATCCGAGGTCGCGGGCGTGACCGACACCCCGCTCACGATCGAGCCGGTCGAGGAGCTCACGACGGGCCCGGTCGAGGCGCCAGGTCAGGGCGCGCCGCCGCCCGATGATGTCCTGCTGGATGTGCGCGACCTGCGGACGCTGTTCCACGTCATGGACGGCACGGTCCCGGCGGTCGACGGCGTGTCCTTCTCCCTGAAGCGCGGCAAGTCCCTGGGCATCGTCGGCGAATCCGGCAGCGGCAAGAGCGTCACGTCGCTCACGATCATGCGACTGCTCGACATCCCACCGGCCGAGGTCGCGTCGGGCGAGGTCTGGTTCGACGGTCGCGAGATCCTGAGCATGCCCATCGATGAGATGCGCAAGATCCGCGGCAACGACATGGCCATGATCTTCCAGGAGCCACTGACCAGCCTGAACCCGGTGTTCACGATCGGCGAGCAGATCTCCGAGCAGGTCGAGCTCCACCTGAAGGTCACCAAGAAGGAAGCCTGGGACCGCGCGATCGAGTCCCTGCGGCTCGTCGGGATCCCGAGCCCGGAGCGGCGGGTGAAGCAGTATCCGCACGAACTATCGGGTGGCATGCGCCAGCGGGTGATGATCGCCATGGCCCTGTCGTGCGAACCGAAGCTGCTCATCGCCGACGAGCCCACGACCGCGCTCGACGTCACCATCCAGGCCCAGATCCTGGAGCTCCTGAAGTCCATCCAGGAGCGGACGGATTCGGCCCTACTGCTCATCACCCACGACCTGGGCGTGGTGGCGGAGATGGTCGACGACGTCATCGTCATGTACTCAGGTCAGATCGTGGAGCAGGGGAGTGCCGAACAGGTCCTGCTGTCGCCCAAGGCGCCGTATACGATGGGCCTGCTCGAGTCGATCCCGACCGCGGAGAAGCGTGGCTCACGACTCGAGGTCATCAAGGGCGTCGTGCCCTCGCCGTTCAACCTGCCGCCCGCGTGCCGGTTCGAGCCGCGCTGCCCGTACGCCTGGGAGGCCTGCTCGCAGGTCCCGCCGCCACTGGTACCGACCCGCGGGAGTCCCGGCCAGCTGTCGCGCTGCCACCTCGAGACGGCCCTCGGCGCGACCCGACGCCAGGCCGCCCACGAGGCCCATGACCTGGCGCTCGAACCGGCGTCGGACGCGCCGTTGACCGGGGGGATGGCATGACCGTGGACGAGGGCCAGCCGGCGGACGTCGCAAACCCGGCGGACGTCGCGACCGCGTCGGATCCCGCGTCGTCGAGCATCCCCGGGATGGATCCGGCGATGCCGGCGGGCGACGTCCCGATGCTCCGGGTCCGCGATCTCAAGCGTCACTTCCCGATCTACGGCGGGATCATGCGGCGCCAGGTCGGTGCCGTGTACGCCCTCGACGGCGTCGACATCGACATCACGCCAGGCGAGATCTTCAGCGTCGTGGGCGAGTCCGGCTGCGGCAAGACGACCCTCGGGCGGACGCTGCTGCGCCTCATCGAACCGACGTCCGGGTCGATCGAGTTCAAGGGCGAGGACCTGCTCAAGTACTCGCAGAAGGAACTCCGCCCGCTGCGCCGGAAGATGCAGATCATCTTCCAGGACCCGTTCGGGTCGCTCAATCCCCGGATGCCGGTCAGCGACATCATCGGTGAGGGTCTGCTCGCCCAGGGTGTGACCGACGCGAAGGAGCGGAACAAGAAGGCGGAGGACGCGCTGGAGACGGTCGGTCTGCGGCGCGACTACACGCGACGCTATCCACACGAGTTCAGCGGAGGTCAGCGCCAGCGGATCGGGATCGCCCGGGCGCTCGCCCTCGACCCGGAGTTCGTGGTGTGCGACGAACCCGTCTCCGCGCTCGACGTATCGATCCAGAGCCAGGTCCTGAACCTGCTCCTGGACTTGCGCCGCGACTTCAAGCTCACGTACCTGTTCATCAGCCACAACCTGTCCGTGGTCCAGTACTTCAGCGACCGCGTGGGCGTGATGTATCTCGGCCGGATCGTCGAGATCGGGTCCGTGGAGCAGCTCTACCGGGCGCCACGGCACCCGTACACGGTCGCCCTGCTGTCGGCCATCCCCGACCCGAATCCGCGCCGCCGCAAGAAGCGCCTCGTGCTCAAGGGTGACGTGCCGTCGCCGGCCGCGCCGCCCTCGGGCTGCCGGTTCCACACGAGGTGCTGGCTGCGCGAGCGCCTCGGCAACCCGGAGCGCTGCGTGACCGAGATCCCGCAGCTGATCGAGCTGGAACCCGGGCACGCGACGGCATGCCACTACCCGGAAGAGATCGACCGCGGGGTCGTGGAGCAGGTCGCGGCCGAGCAGTCGATCGTCGATACCGCGGCGGCTGCGCCCGCATGATCCGGCTGTCCCCGCGTTCCCGCGCCGCTCGAGCCGGCGCTCGGCCGATGGCCGTTCGCGTCCTGCTCGCCGCCATCCTCAGCGCGGCCACGGCGGCCGCCTGCGGCGGCAACGCCAGCGGGCCGATCGCGTCGCCCTCGCCGACCGTCCAGACGACGCCCGGTCCCAAGGCCACGCCGTGGCCGGCGCCGGTCCTCGAGGGCACGCTGGCCATGGCTGCCGCCGATGCCGAGCTGTGGAGGGCCGGCGCCGACATCGCGAGGGCCGCCAACGCGGCCGATGTGGAGGCGATGTGGGGCGCCGCGGACGGGCTGGCCAAGCTGCTCGAGGAGCTGATGCCCAATATCGACGCGCTCGAGGCGTACCCGCACACGGCCGAGCTCGGAGCGGCCTACCGGGCGGCGTTCCCGGTCATGCTCGAAGGCGCGGTCCAGATCCGCGACTCGATCACGGCGGGCGACTCGGCCGGTGTCGTGGCCGGCAGCAAGCGCCTGGCCGAGGGCGTTCGGCTGTATGGGGACGTGCGAGCCATCCTCCAGCCCTACGTCAACGACGCGCTCAAGATGAAGGACTCGCTGGTCCAGTAGGCCTCAGGCCGGCGTCGCGGCGTCGCGCTCGGCGGTGTCAGGCGGGGCGGACCCGGGCGTTCCCGTGGCCGGCGTCGGGGTGTCGGTGGCCGGCGCGGGCGTGCCGGCCGGCGTCCGGAAATGGCACGCGCAGGCGTGGTGCTCGCCGAGCTGGATGAGCGGCGGCACCTGCTCGGCGCAGATGGCCGGCGACCCCAGTTCCGCCCGCAGCGGGCAGCGGGGGTGGAAGCGGCAGCCGGTCGGCGGGTTGACCGGGCTCGGGACATCGCCCTTCAGGATGACCCTGGCACGGCGCTGGGTCGGGTCCGGGACGGGGATGGCCGACATGAGCGCCGCGGTGTACGGGTGCGCGCGTTGCTGGAACAGCGTCTCACGACGGGCCATCTCGGCGATCCGGCCCAGGTACATGACCGCGACCCGGTCGCTGATGTGCTCGACGACGCCCATGTTGTGGGCGATGAAGAGGTAGGTCAGGCCGAGCTCGCCCTGGAGTTGCTTGAGCAGGTTCAGGACCTGGGCCTGGATCGAGACGTCGAGCGCCGAGACGGGCTCGTCGCACACGACCAGGTCCGGTTCGAGGACCAGGGCGCGAGCGATCCCGATGCGCTGGCGCTGGCCGCCGCTGAACTCGTGCGGATAGCGTTTGGCGTGGTACGGCTGGAGGCCGACGAGGTCCATCATCCGGCGGACCTTCGCGCGTCGCTCCGTCGGCGTCCCGAGATCGTGGATCCGCAGGCCCTCCCCGATGCTGTCCGAGATGGGCGCCCGAGGGTCCAGGCTGGAGTACGGATCCTGGAAGATGATCTGGAGGCGCCGCCGAAAGGGTTTCAGCGCCGAGCCCTTGAGGGCGGTGATATCGGTCCCGTCGTACAGGATGGTGCCGGCCGTGGGTTCGATGAGGCGCAGCAGCAGGCGGCCCACCGTGGTCTTGCCGCACCCGGACTCGCCGACGAGGCCGAGGGTCTCGCCCCGGCGGATCTCCAGGTCCACCCCATCGACCGCCTGGACGTGCCCCACGGTCCGCTGGAGGATCCCGTCCCGGATCGGGAAATGCTTCACCAGGCCGCGGATCTCGACCAGTGGGCGGTCCGCCGTCGTCGTCCCGAGCGGGCGCTCGGCGGTCGCCGTCGTGGTCACGGCGGCCGTCACGTAGTGGCCCCGGTGGCCGGCTGCTCGATCGGCCGGCCATCCGCATCGTGGTACAGCCAGCACCGAACGTCGTGGCCGGGAACGGTCGGCAGCAGGGCCGGGTGGGACGCCTCGGCCTGGGTCACGTCCAGCTCCACGCGCGTCGTGCAGCGCGGTGCGAAGCGGCAGCCGGTCGGCAGGTCGATGAGGTTGGGGACGTTGCCCGGGATGACGGCCAGTTCGTCCTTGACATCGCCCACGACCGGGATCGAGCCGATGAGGCCGCGGGTGTACGGATGGAGGGGCTCACGGAACAGGGTCATGACGTCCGTGTGCTCGACGATCTCGCCCGCGTACATGACGGCGACCCGATCGCACATCTCGGCGACGACCCCCAGGTCGTGGGTGATGAGGATGATCGCGGTCCCGGTCTGGTCGCGCAGGCCGCGCATGAGATCGAGGATCTGCGCCTGGATGGTCACGTCGAGCGCCGTCGTGGGCTCGTCGGCGATCAGCAGCTCCGGCTCGCAGGCAAGGGCCATCGCGATCATCACGCGCTGGGCCATGCCGCCCGAGATCTCGTGCGGATACGAGTCGAATCGACGCTTGGGATCCGGGATGCCCACCTGCTGCAGGAGCTCCAGCGTCCGGTCGCGGGCGTCCGCCTTGTTCATGTCCCGGTGGATCTGGAGGACCTCGGTGATCTGGCGGCCGACCGTCCAGACCGGATTGAGCGAGCTCTGGGGCTGCTGGAAGATCATGCTGATACGGTCGCCGCGGAGCTTGCGCATCTCCTCGCTGGGGAGCTTCAGCAGGTCCGTCCCGTCGAACAGGACCTCGCCGCGCTCCACCCGGCCGGGCGGGGCCACCAGTCGCATGATCGACAGGCTCGTGACGCTCTTCCCGCAGCCCGACTCGCCGACGAGGCCCATGATCTCGCCGCGGTGGACGGCGAAGTCGATGCCGTCCACGGCGCGGACCAGCCCGTCGCGTGTCTGGAACGACGTCGCGAGTCCCTTGACCTCGAGCAAGGGTCCGTCGCCGGAGGAGCGCTTGCGACTCGACGGCGCCGGCCGGATCTCCTCGACGACCGTCTCGGGGGCGGCGACGTCGGTCATCGGTTGAGACGCGGGTCGAGCGCGTCGCGCAGGCCGTCCCCGAGGAGGTTGAAGCCGAGCACCGTCAGCGTGATGGCGATCCCGGGGACCAGGATGATGTGCGGCGCCTGGAACAGCTGGTTGCGCTCGAAGGCGATCATCGAGCCCCACTCGGGTGTGTTCAGCGTGCCGCTGACGCCGACGAAGGCGAGGGCGGCGATCTCCAGGACGGCCGTGCCGATCCCGAGTGTGGCGGCGACGATGAGCGGCGTCATCGAGTTGGGGAGGATCCGCCGGAACAGGATCCCGCGTGCGGACTCGCCCAGCGCTTTCGAGGCGGTCACGAAGTCGTTCTCGCGGGTCGACAGGACGGACGACCGGACGATCCGGGCATAGATCGGGATCGTCACGATGCCGATCGCGAGCAGGGCGTTCTGGAGGCCCTGACCGAGCGCGGTCACGATCAGGATGGCCAGCAGCAGCGAGGGGAACGCCAGGAGCACGTCCATGATCCGCATCAGGAAGTTGTCCGCGCCCGCGTAGTACCCGGCGACCGCGCCGATCATCGTCCCGACCACGATGGCGAACGTGACGGCCACGATGCCCACGAACAGCGACGTCCGGGCCCCGAACACGACTCGGCTGTACACGTCCCGGAAGTTCCCGTCCGTGCCGAAGATGTGTTGTGGCTGGGTCTGCGGGCAGCCCAGCAGGTGGATGCACGGGTCGGACCGCTTGGCCACGCCCTCCTCGATGCCGAGCAGCGACTCGTTCGGGTCGTGGGTCGCGATCAACGGGGCGAACACCGCCATCAGGACGAGCACGGCCAGGATGATCGCTCCGATGACGGCCGACCGCTGCCGTCGGATGTTCCCCAGCGTGTCGCGCAGCAGGCCCTTCGGTCGGTCGACGTCCTCGTCGTCCGCCCCGACCAGGGGGGCGGATGTCTCGGTGGCGCTCATCGCAACCTCACGCGTGGATCGAGGAACGTGTAGGAGATGTCGACGAAGAGGTTGACCGCGACGTAGATGAACGCGATCACGATCGTGAATCCCTGGATGACCATGTAGTCGCGGCCGGTGATCGCCTCGTACACGCTGCGGCCGACCCCCGCGAGGTTGAACACGGTCTCGGTCAGGACGGCTCCGGCCAGCAACCCGCCCAACTGGAGTCCGATCACGGTGATGACCGGCAGGAGCGCGTTGCGGGTCGCGTGCTTGAGCACGACCGATCGCTCGTCGAGGCCCTTGGCTCGGGCCGTCCGCACGTAGTCCTGGCCGAGGACCTCGAGCAGGCTCGAGCGCGTGATGCGCGCGATGATCGCCAGCGGGATGGTCGCCAGGGCGATGGCGGGCAGGATCAGGTGGCGACCCGCGTCGACCAGGGCTTCCCACTGGCCGGTGATCAGGGTGTTGAGCACGTACAGCCCCGACACGAAGTCGAGGAGGACGCGGATCGGACCCTGGGTGTCCTCCAGGCCCCACGTCTCGACGAGCGGGATCACGGCGATCCCCGAACTCAGGCGACCTGACGGAGGCAACGCGAACGGCGTGTCCTTGAGGACCACGGCGAAGATGTAGGCGAGGACGAGGCCGAGGACGAAGACGGGGATCGACACGCCCAGGTTGGCGAGCCCCATGGTCCCGACGTCGACGGATGAGTTGTGCCGATAGCCGGAGATGAGACCAAGCGGGACACCGACGACGACCGCGATGAGCAGCGCGAAGAACGTCAGTTCGATCGTGGCGGGCAGGCGTTCGATGAGCAACTCCGCCACCGGCCGCGAGAACTTGATGGAGTCACCCAGGTCTCCCTGGGCCAGGCTCGCGAGATACAAGGTGAACTGGTTGTCGACGAGCGTGGCCGGGATGTCCTGCAGGCGGAATACGAGCTCGTGGTCCTCCCGGAAGAGCCCGGGCAGGATGGCCTTGTCCAGGCCGTAACGCTGGATGAACGGCTCGCACACGGCATCCGTGGCCCGTTCGCCCAGGATCGCCCGGCACGGATCGCCGGCGATGAGGCGCGACGTGACGAACACGATGAACACGATCCCGAGCAGGACCGGGATCGTCACGATGAGGCGGCGAAGGATGAATCGGATCACTCGACCGGCTCAGTACTGGACGGCGATAGGTAGAGGATGGGGGCGCCGCGGATGCGGCGCCCCCATGCCCGAGTGACTGGGTGGACGATCAGGAAGCCGGCGGCGGGTTGAGGAACCCACCGAACAGCCCCGGGAAGTACTCGAACGCGCCCGACCGGCCGATGTGGAGCGGGTGCTCCGCATCCCACTGCAGGGCGTAGCTCAGGACGACATCGTTCGCGTCGAGGGCGGCGCCGTCGTGGAACGTCACGCCGTCACGCAGCGTGCACGTCCAGACGGTGAGCTCGGTGTTCGAGGAGCAATCCGTCGCGAGCGACGGGATGGCCTTCGTGCCACCGATCTCGTAGCCGTACAGCGACTCGTTGATCTGCTCGCAGGCGCGAAGCGTCTCGCCGTCCGACTCGTCGCCACAGTAGAGGCTGAGCGGCTCGGCGTTCTGCATCCAGACCAGGGTGTCGCGGTCGGCCGCCTTCATCGCCGAGAAGATCTCGGTGCTGAGCGGCGACGAGTGAGCGCCCTCGACATCGGCCTTGAAGGCCGTGCCGGATCCACCGTGGATCATGACCACGGCCGGGACGTACTGCTTGATGAGGTTGTTCGCCTCGGTGTAGGCCGCTTCCCGGTCGGCGTCGGCCGAGGAGGAACCGCCCTTGGTGATCGCCGCGGCGAGATCCGGGAAGATGCTCCCGAACTTGACGCCGGAGCCGGCACCGAAGTGGTAGTCGAGGAAGTTGGAGACGTCCGGATAGTCGGCGCCCCAACCCAGCAGGAAGATGCCATCGAGCGTGCCCGCGGCATTCGCGTCGAGGAACGTCCCCGACTCCTGCAGGTCGAGCGTGGTCTCGATCCCGAGGTTGTTCTTCAGCTGGGCCTGGATCTCGGTCGCGATCTGCGGCGGGTCGGGCAGGTAGCCGCGGACCGCGTCACGGAACTGGATCTTGGTCGAGATCGAGGTGATGCCTTCTTCGGCCAGGCCCTCGGCGAGGAGCGCCTTGGCCGCGGTCGGGTCGAACTCGTACCAGGCATCGCCACCGCAGGCGAAGGGGAACGAGCACGGCGTGAAGTGGCTCGCGGTCTCCGACCCTGGCGGGTAGAAGTTGTCGACGATCCGCTGTCGGTCGATGCCCATGGCGATCGCCTGGCGGATCTTGTTGTTGGTCCACGGCTTGATCGTGTTGTTGAAGCCGAGGTACAGGACGTTGAGGCCTTCGCGATCGTAGAACTTCAGCGCGCTGTCGTTCTTGATCGTGTCGACGTCGTCCGCCCCGGGGTTGTCGATGCCGTCGACGTTGCCGGAGTTGAGCTCGAGCAGGCGCTGGGCCGCTTCCGCGCTCCAGCGGAACTCGAGGTTCGGGGTGAGGGCCTTGTCGCCCCAGTAGGCGTCGTTGGCGGCCATCACGATGCGGCTGCCGCGCTCCCAGGCGCTCAGCTTGTACGGCCCGGTGCCGTTGGGCTGATCGAGGATGCTGCCGTCCGCCATGTGGGCCGTGACGTAGTCGCTGTCCTGGATGCCGAACGCGCTGAACGCGATCTTCGACAGGAACGCGACGTCGGGCGCACACAGCTGGAACTCGACCGTCAGCCGGTCGACGGCGGTGATCTTCTTGAAGTTGCCCGTGTACGGCTCGACGCCGCACGGAGCTTCGCCGGTCTCCGGGTAGACCATGCCCTCGTAGGCGGCCTCGCTCGGAGCGGTGGTTGGGGCCGTACTGGCGGCCGCGGACTGCGACGGCGCGGTGGATGCAGTCGAACTGCCACACGCGGCTGCGATGATCGCCACGGTCGCGGCCAATACCGCCACCCTGGTCGACGACCGACGGGTCAGGGACATACTCGCACTCCTCCTCTGTGCCCCGATGCCCGGATCCACTGCCTCCCAGCTCCGGACCCGTGGGGCGTGGCGCGACCGTGCAGGGCTCGAGCCCCGCGCAGGTGGCGGAAGACTAGCACGAGCCCATCGTGGCGTCATCGTCTCGAGATTCGTTCGCGTATGCTCCGATCCGTGCCGACCGTGCGTATCGCCCTCGCCCAGATCGCCCCGCGGCTGGGCGCCCTCGAGGAGAATCTCGCCCGCCACCACGCACTGCTCGACCAGGCCCGTGCGGAGGAGGCCGGATTGGTGGTCTTCCCGGAGCTCGGGCTCACCGGGTACCTGCTCCAGGACCTCGCCGCCGAGGTGGCGATGCGGCTCGACGATCCGCGCCTGGCGACCCTCACGGCCGCGACCCGTGGCCTATCGGCGGTGGTGTCATTCGTCGAGGAATCGACCGACCACCGTCTGTTCATCTCGGCGGCCCTGCTGGAGGACGGCGAGATCCGGCACGTGCA
This sequence comes from uncultured Anaerolineaceae bacterium, assembly GCA_964579825.1. Lineage (GTDB taxonomy): Bacteria > Chloroflexota > Limnocylindria > Limnocylindrales > CSP1-4 > SPCO01. Next base: position 38,301 of record CAZOHT010000006.1, on the reverse strand, counting down.
TCGCAAGCTCTTCCTGCCGACGTACGGGCTGTTCGACGAGCGGCGGTTCTTCGCAGCGGGCGACGCGCTGCGAGCCGTGCCGTCGCGCCTCGGGTTCGGCGTCGGCCTCGCCGTCTGCGAGGACTTCTGGCACCTGACCGTGCCCCAGATCCTCGCTCTCGACGGGGCGCAGATCCTGATCAACGTGTCGTCCTCGCCGGGCCGGGACCTGGCGGCCACCAACGAGGTGGGCCTCGGGACGGCGACGTCGTGGCGAACGCTCATGCGGACCTACGCCCAGCTGACGACGTCGTTCGTGGTCTTCTGCAACCGGGTCGGTGTGGACGAGTCCATCTCGTTCTGGGGCGGCTCGGAGGTCATCGCCCCGACCGGCGCGCCGATGTTCAGCGCCCCGCTGTACGACGAGGGGCTGTACACCGTGGACATCGCCCCGGCCGACATCCGCCGCGAGCGGATCGGCCTGCCGCTCCTGCGCGACGAGCGGCCCGAGCTGCAGCTGCGCGAACTGGCTCGGATCGTCCAGGAGCGGGCCGGCCTGGCCGACGACAGCACCGAACCCGGGGGTGCGGCGTGACCGACGGCGCGCCGGTCTTCGAGTTGCCCGATGAGCTCGCGATCGACACGGACGTCGCGCGCCGGGTCATCGCCGGCTTCATCCAGGGCCAGCTGGCGCAGGCCGGTTTCGACAAGGCCGTCCTGGGCCTGTCGGGCGGCATCGATTCGGCGCTCGTGGCGTACCTCGTGGCCGAGGCCATCGGACCCGAGTCCCTCCTGTGCGTGCTGATGCCGTACCGCTCGTCGTCACCGGCCTCGCGCTCGGACGCGGAGACGGTCGTCGCCGACCTGGGCTGTGCGAGCGAACTCGTCGACATCAGCCCCATCGTGGATGGCTACTTCGAGGCCGCCGCCGGGTCGGCCGGTGCCGAGGCAAGATCCGCGGCCAGCCCGCTGCGGCGCGGCAACTTCATGGCGCGGGCGCGGATGGCGGTCCTGTACGACCTGTCGGTGACCTGGCGGGGCCTCGTCGTCGGGACCGGCAACAAGACGGAGTCGCTCATCGGCTACACGACGATCTTCGGCGACAACGCGTGCGCGTTCAACCCGATCGGCGACCTGTACAAGAGCCAGGTGCGCCAGTTGTCCCTGGCCATCGGCGTCCCCGAGGCCATCGTCCGCAAGGCACCATCGGCCGACCTCTGGCCGGGCCAGACGGATGAGCTCGAAGGCGGGTTCAGCTACCCGCTCCTCGATCGCCTCCTGTTCTGGCGGGTCGACAAGCGCCGCTCGACCGAGGAGCTCGCCGAACTCGGATTCGAGCGCGACCTGGTGGAGCGCGTGGATCGCCTCGTGGCGGGCGCCGAGTTCAAGCGCCAGGTCCCGCCCATCGCCAAGCTCGGGCCGCGCACGGCCGGGGTGGACTACCTGTACCCGAGGCGCCGTCCCGGTTCGTCCGCGCGGTGAGCGTCGCCGATGGCAGCGTCCCGGCGACGGACGGGGCCGCGGGCGGCGGGACGTTGTTCGTGGTCGCCACGCCGATCGGCAACCTGGGCGACATGACGTTGCGGGCGATCGAGACGCTGCGCGCGGTCCCGCTCATCGCCGCCGAGGACACCCGCCACACGCACCGACTGCTGGAGCGGCATGCCATCTCGACCCGCACGACCAGCTTCCACGCGCGGAGCGGCCCGGGACGGCTCGCCGCGCTGCTGGCGCACCTGCGGGCCGGCGACGACCTGGCCCTCGTGACGGACGCCGGGACACCGCTCGTCAGCGACCCGGGCGCGGACCTGGTGGCTGCGTGGGCGGCCGAGGGCGGCTCGGTCGTGCCGATCCCCGGGGCGTCGGCCGTGCTGGCGGCCGTGGTCGCCTCCGGGGTGGTCGGTCCGCACTGGGGGTTCGAGGGGTTCCTGCCGCGTGGCGGCCGCGATCGGCGTGAGCGGCTGGCCCGCATCGCGGCGGACGAACGAGCGAGCGTCCTGTTCGAGGCGCCCGGACGTGTCGCGGCCACGCTGCGGGATCTCGCGACCGCGTGTGGACCGGACCGGCCGGCCGCGGTGTGCCGGGAACTGACCAAGCTCCACGAGACGATCGAGCGCGGCACGCTGGGCGCCCTCGCCGAAGCCGCCGCGACGGGCCGGATCCCGGCTCGTGGCGAGTTCGTGCTCGTCGTCGGCCACGCGACCGGCGGGACCGTCATGCCGGGCGGAGCGGACGCCGCCGCCGCCGATACCGCCGATGCCCTCGAGGCGGCGCGGGCCGACGTGGAACGGCTCGTGGCGTCCGGTGTGGCGCGAGGCGATGCCGCCCGTCGAGTGGCGGCGGCGACCGGATTGCCTCGCCGGCGCCTCTACGCCGCCGACCCGCACGGCTAGGATGCGGCGATGACGACCGCTCCCGCCCCGAGCCCGCGCGGACTGCCGATCCTGGGCCCGCTGTCCGTCATCGGTCGGGCCGCGCTCGTGTTCACGCTCGTGACCAGCATCGTCGCGATCCTGCTCGAGTTCGGGCTGCACGCCGACCCGACGGTCGTGTTCGTGGTGGCCGCGGCGGGGATCCTGGGTCTCGCCTGGGTCGTCGGGCTGTCGACCGAGCGTCTCGGCTCGCTGACCGGGCCGCAGGTCGGCGGCATCCTCAACGCGACGTTCGGCAACATCGCCGAGCTGATCATCGCGTTCTTCGCCCTGCAGGCCGGCCTGATCGACGTCGTGAAGGCGTCGCTGACCGGCTCGATCATCGGCAACCTGTTGCTGGTGATGGGGGCGGCGGTCCTCGTCGGTGGCCTGCGCCACGGCACCCAGCGGTTCAGCCCGCGGATCGCCGGCGCCAATGCGGCTTTGCTGGTCCTGGCGCTGGTGGGCCTGTTCGTGCCGGCCGTCTTCGCCTACACCACGAGCGATCCGTCGCAGGGCTCGCTCACCGAAGAGTCGGTCTTCGTCTCGGTGGCGCTCATGGTCGGGTACGTCGTGTCGCTCGTGTACCAGTTCTCGAACCCCCAGGACACGCTAGGTGGCCACGGCGAGCCCGAGGGGCACGCGGGCCCGAAGTGGAGCGGCAAGGTCGCCATCGTGGTCCTGCTGGCCGCTGCGGGGCTCCTGGCCGTCCTGTCGGAGATCCTGGTGGGCGCCATCGAGCCGTTCATCGACTCGTTCGGCCTCAGCGCATTCTTCGTGGGCGTGGTGCTGATCCCGACCATCGGCAACCTGGCCGAGCACCTCGTCGCCGTCCAGCTGGCAGCCAAGGACAAGATGGAGTTCGCGATGGCCGTGACCTTCGGGTCCAGCCTGCAGGTCGCCCTCTTCGTCGCGCCAGTGCTCGTGCTGCTCGGCGTGGTCATCGGCCGACCGATGAACCTCATCTTCACCCCGCTCGAGATCGCCGCCGTAGCGGCGGCCGTCGGCATCAGCGTGCTCATCGCGCTCGATGGTGAGTCGAACTGGCTCGAGGGTGCGCTGCTGATGCTCGTGTACTTCATCCTGGCCGTGTCCTTCTTCGAGTTCGTGTAGGGACGGCGGCGGCGCGGGAGGGGACGCGCGCCGCCGCGGGAGTGTGCGCGTGGGGGCGGGTCGTCAGGCGGCGACGTCCTCGGCCTCGAGCTCGTCGTCGTCATCCTCAGCCGAGCCAGGCTCGAAGCCGGCGCTGTCCGGGATCGGCTCGTCGGCCGGCGCCTCGCCGAGCGCCGCCGCCTGGGACGCCAGCGAGTCGGCGGCCTGCTCGGCCTCGTAGTCCTTCCTCTTGCGCCCGGACAGCATCTCGACGTGGGAGGCGACGACCTCCGTCTTCCAGTGTCGGACGCCCTTGTCGTCGTCCCAGGACCGGGTCTGGAGGCGGCCGTCGATCGCGACCTGCTGGCCCTTTCCGAGATAGCGCCCGGCGATCTCGGCCAGACGATCCCAGGTGACGACGGGGTGGTACTCGGCCTTCTCCTTGCCGCCCCCGATGAAGACGTTCGAGGCCACCGTGAAGGTCGTGACGACCTTCCCGCTGGCGAGGCTGCGCATCTCCGGGTCACGCGTCAGGCGTCCCGTGAGCAGGACCTTGTTCATGGTCCGTTCTCCTTCCCGGCCGGCCGGATGCTCCGGTCTCGACCCTGCGTCTCCGGCGGGATGACGGGGTCAACCTAGCAACGAGGTCTGCACGGTCGGGTATCGGGCGGTGCACGGCGGCTTATCGGGAGCGCGACCGGGTGCATCGGGCGGGGCTCAACCCGTGGCGGAGTCCGTCGCCTTGGTCCGCGGATGCGCGGGTGGGCCGGCGCTGACCGTGGCCGGTGCCTCCTCGCGCGTGCTCCGCCGGGATCGAGAGATGGTCGCGGCGGCTCGCCCCGGCACGGCGAGCGGGGCTCGAGCGGGGTCGTGGGCGCCCTGCGCCGCGGTCATCGCGAGGACGGTCGGGTCCGGTTCGGGGGCGGTCGTCGCGTAGAGGTCGCAGAAGAGGCCCACGAGCTCCGGGTCGAACTGCGTGCCCGCGTGGCGGCGCAGCTCCTCGATGGCCTGGTCATGGGTGATCGCGCGCTTGTACGGGCGGTCGTGGGTCATCGCGTCGTACGCGTCGGCGATCGCGACGATCCGGGCGCCCAGCGGGATCTCGTTCGCGCGCAGGCCGTACGGGTAGCCGTGGCCGCCGTACCGCTCGTGGTGATGCAGGATGATCGGGACGGCTTCCTTGAGCGACGCGGCCTGCTCGAGGATGACCTGGCCGATCCGCGGATGCTGGACGATGGTCCGCCACTCGGCGGAGGTGAGGGCCGACGGCTTCTCGAGGATCTCCTCCGGCACGGCGACCTTGCCGACATCGTGCAGGAGCGCCGCGAGGCGGATCCGGTCCACCTCGGCGTCGGGCAGCTCGAGTTGGCGTGCGAGCGCGACCACGATCGAGGCGATCAGCGCCGACGGCTGGCCGCGGTAGTGGGGCAGGGGATTGAGCACCGACGTCAGGCTCATCGTGGCCGCCTCGCGCGCGAGCTGCCCGATCGCGACGGCGCGCGCGCGACCGGCGGCCGAGATCGGCGCGCGCGGGACGCGGGCGTCGTCGTCCGGCTCGGAGAAGATGTAGGTCTGGTTGCGTCCGAGCGACTTGGCCGAGTACATGGCGGCGTCGGCGTCGCGGACGAGCGTGTCCATCCGCAGCTGGGGTCCGGTCCCGCCGGCGAGGCCGATCGAGATGGTGACGGAGAGGTCCGGGTTGCCGTCGACGGCGAAGCGCTGGCGTTGGACGAGCGTGCGCAGCTTCTCGGTCAGGACGGCGCCCTCCTCGACGTCCGTCTCGGTGAGGATGAGCATGAACTCCTCACCGCCGTATCGGCCGATCCGATCCGACGTACGAAGGTTCGCGGCGATGACCTGGGCGACGCCGCGCAGGACGATGTCGCCGGCGGCGTGCCCGTACGTGTCGTTGACCGCCTTGAAGTGGTCGATGTCGACGAACGCGACCGACAGCGGACGCTCGTATCGCCCGGCGCGCTCGACTTCGGCGAACAGGTCGCCGAGCAGGGCCTGGCGATTGGCCACCCCCGTGAGGCGGTCCATCGTGGCCTTGTCGTACGTGTCCGCGAGCGCCGTGCTGATCGAGTTGATCGAGCGGGCGAGACGACCGTCCAGGCCGTTCCCTCGCGCGCTGACGGTGACGGTGTAGTCGCCGGCGGCGATGCGTTCGGTCGCTTTGACCAGGCGGCGGAGCTTGACCTGCGAGTGCAGGTAGAGGGCGCCGGCGGTCATCGTCACGCCGGCGATGGCCGCCGCCACGGACGCGACCGCGAGGCGGGTCTGGCCATCGACGAGCGACTCGGCCAGTTCTGGCATGAGGAGGAACAGCGTCCCGAGCGCGAACGGTGCCGCGAGCGCGAGGACGCCGAGAAGGCGCATCACCCACGCAGCGTAGGGGCGCGCTGGTGCTCTCAGGCACGGCTCACAGGTACCACGGCGACGAGGCCGGTGGTACGGCCGCCGACGGTCGCCGGACCCACATGGACGAGCTCGCACGACGCGCGTACCTGCCTGGCGGGCGCATCCTGGCAGTGCGCCGTGACGACATCCCGGGCCAGGCGTCCGTAGCCCCGTCTCCGGCCGGACGCCCCTGCTATACTCCGCCGGTCCTCGTCAGTAGCGGCAGGTGCCGCGGATCAGGAGGTCAGCGATCGCGCTTTCATGGCGCATCGGCCGTCCCGTGAGGCGACCGAGCGACCAGACGATGGCGACTCGCCGAGACATCGGCGGCGCGACGCGGGAGAGGTCTATCCGGTTTGGCGCCCCCTCTGCGAGGGGGTTTTTCATGTCGGCGGCGCGCCGGACGGCCGATGCGGGCGTTGGCCTCCTCCGCCGCTCGCTTACGCACCTTGGGGTGCGCTCGCTCCCGTACTCGGCGGCCGCCTTCGCCTCGACCGCCCAGCGCGCCGATTCTCAGTACCGCGGGGCTGCCTGATGCCGGCGACCGTGATCGTCGGGCTCCAGTGGGGCGACGAGGGCAAGGGCAAGACGACCGATTTCCTGGCCGAGCAGGTCTCGATGGTCGTGCGCTACCAGGGCGGCGACAACGCCGGTCACACCGTGGTCAGCGGTGACGAGGTGTTCAAGCTCCGCCTGACGCCGTCCGGCGTGCTGTACCCGCACATCACCTCGGTCATCGGCAATGGCGTCGTGGTCAACCCGGTCACGCTCATCGACGAGTTCGACATGCTCACGTCGCGTGGCATCGACGTCGGCCGGGTCCGGGTCAGTCGCAGCGCGCACGTGATCATGCCGTACCACGTGGCCCTGGACCGGGCTAACGAGCGACGACTCGGCGGCGCGAAGGTGGGGACCACCGGACGCGGCATCGGGCCCACGTACGGCGACCGGGCGTGGCGCCTGGGCCTGCGCATGGAGGACCTGCTGGACCGGGTCATCCTGCGCGAGCGCATCGCGCGGGCGTTGCCCGACAAGAACCTGGTGCTGGCCGACATCGGGGCCGACACGTTCGAGGTGGAGCCACTCGTCGAGGAAGCGGCGGCGTGGGGCGAGCGCCTGCGCGCTCACCTGGACGACACGACCTGGCTCGTGCAGGCGGCGCTCGGCCGCGGCGAGCACGTCCTGCTCGAGGGCGCCCAGGGCACGCTGCTGGATCTCGACCACGGCAGCTACCCGTTCGTGACGTCGTCGAACCCGGTCGCCGGCGGCGCCTGCACCGGGGGCGGCATCGGCCCGCTCCAGGTCGACGAGGTCATCGGGGTCATGAAGGCGTATTCGACCCGTGTCGGCTCCGGCCCGTATCCGACGGAGTTGCACGACGACATCGGGGCCGGGATCGCCGAGCGCGGGCACGAGTTCGGGACGGTGACCGGGCGGCCGCGACGCGTCGGTTGGTTCGATGCGGTGCCGCTGCGCTACGCCGTGGCCGTCAACAGCGTGAGCAGCATCATGCTCAACAAGCTCGACATCCTGTCCGGGATCCCGACCATCCAGCTATGCGTCGCCTACGAGATCGACGGCAAGCGCGTCGATGTCTGGCCGTCCAGCGGCGCCGCCCTCGCGCGGGCCGTGCCGATCTACGAATCGTTCGACGGTTGGGCGGAGCCGATCCACGGCGTCCGCTCGCTGGGCGACCTGCCTGAGAACGCGCGGCGGTACGTGAGCGCCATCGAATCGCACGCCGGCGTCCCCGTCGTGCTGGTGTCGGTGGGACCGGAGCGGACGCAGACGATCGAACGGGCCTGGCGTCCGATGCGCAACCGGACGGGGATCGTGGCGTGAGCCTGATCATGCCGACGCGGATCCTCGTCGTCGGCGGTGGCGGTCGCGAGCACGCCCTGGCCTGGAAGCTGGCCGGCGAGCCAGGGGTGAACGAGGTGATCGTCGCGCCCGGGAGTGCCGGCATCGCCCTGGAGCCGCGGGTGCGCTGTGTCCCAGTCGATCCGCTCGATGGCGGGGCGGTGGTCCAGGTGGCTCGCGCCATGGCCGCGGAACTCGTCGTCGTCGGGCCCGAGGCGCCCCTCGCCGCCGGCGTGGCCGACGCGCTGCACGCGGCAGGGTTCGCGGTCTTCGGACCCTCGAAGGCGGCAGCGCGGATCGAATCCAGCAAGGCGTACTGCCACGCGGTCGCGAGCGCGGCCGGCGTCCGGATGGCGCGCGCCGGCACGTTCACGGACGAGGAGCCCGCGATCGACTTCGCCGCGGACCTGTGCGCGACAGGCGACGGTTGCGTGGTCAAGGCGGACGGGCTGGCCGCCGGCAAGGGCGTCACGGTCTGCGACGACCTCGCGGCCGCGACGGGGGCCATCCAGCGGCTCTTCGCGGTCGACGGGGCCATCGTGGTCCTCGAGGAACGACTGGCGGGTCGCGAGGCGAGCCTCATCGCCCTGTGCGACGGCCGCGAGGCGGTCGCCCTGCCCGTCGCCCGGGACCACAAGCGGCTCGGTGACGGCGACACCGGACCGAACACCGGTGGGATGGGGGCGTACAGCCCGGTCGCGGACCTGCCGGACCACGAGGCGGTGGCCCTGCTCGACTCGATCCATCGACCGATCCTGGCCGAACTGGCCCGCCGCGGGACCCCGTTCCGTGGCGCCCTGTACGCGGGTCTCATGCTGACCGCAGACGGTCCCGTCCTGCTCGAGTGCAACGCCCGGTTCGGCGACCCGGAGACCCAGGCGATCCTGCCCCGGCTGGCGACTGCCCTCGGCCCGATCCTGCTGGCCGCCGCGCAGGGCGCCCTCCCGACTGGCCAACCCGCGCTGCCGACCGTGCCGGGGGCGACCGTGGCCATCGTCCTCGCCTCCGGCGGGTATCCCGACCGGCCGCTGCGTGGTGCCCCGATCGACGGCATCGCCGACGCCCAGGCGACGGGCGCCCTGGTGTTCCACGCCGGGACGGACCGCCCGGCGGATGGGACCTGGCGAACGGCCGGCGGGCGGGTCCTGGCCGTGGTCGGACGTGGCGTCGATCTCGAGCGCGCTCACGATGCCGCCGAGCGCGCCGCAGACGCGATCGCCTTCGATGGCATCCAGCGTCGGCATGACATCGGCGCGCGCATCGACGTCGTCGCGGGGTCGGCCCGGTGATCCGGCGCTACACGCTCCCGGAGATGGGCGCCATCTGGTCGGAGGAGGCGCGCTTCGCCTCGATGCTCCGGGTCGAGCTCGCGGTCGCTCGCGTCCAGGCCGGCCGGGGCCTGATCCCGGCCGACGCGTTCGCCCTCATCGAGGATCGTGCGCGGATCGACCTGGCGCGGATCCTCGAGATCGAGCAGACCACGGACCACGACGTCATCGCGTTCGTCAGCCAGGTCGCGGAGACGGTCGGGCCAGAGGGCCGCTTCCTCCACTTCGGGCTGACCAGCAGCGACGTCGTGGACACCGGCCTGGCGCTGCAGCTCCAGGCGGCCGGCCAGCGGCTGCTGGACGATGCGGATCGCCTGCTGTCCGCCCTCATCGCGCGCGCCCGGGCCGAGGCCGAGACCGTGATGATGGGCCGGACCCACTCGGTCCACGCCGAGCCGACCACGCTGGGCCTCAAGCTCGCCGGCTGGGCGTTCGAGCTCGATCGCGGGCGACGCCGGCTGGCGGCCGCCGTGGACGACATCGGGACCGGCAAGATCTCCGGCCCGGTGGGGACGTACAGCCACCTCGAGCCGGCCATCGAGGCCGAGGTCCTGGCCGCGCTCGGGCTGCATGCGGATCCGGTCAGTACCCAGATCGTCCAGCGCGACCGGCACGCCGGGCTGCTGGCGGCCATCGCCATCGTCGGCGGCTCCATCGAACGGTTCGCGACCGAGATCCGGAACCTCCAGCACACCGAGATCGGCGAGGTCCAGGAGCCGTTCCGGGCCGGGCAGAAGGGCAGTTCGGCGATGCCCCACAAGCGCAATCCGATCCTGTCCGAGCGGATGGCCGGCCTGGCCCGCCTGCTGCGCGGCTACGCCCACACCGCCATGGAGGATCAGCCGCTCTGGCACGAGCGCGACATCAGCCACAGCAGCGCCGAGCGGGTCATCCTGCCGGACTCGACGATCGTCCTCGACTACATGCTCGTGCGGATGGTCGGCCTGATCGATGGCCTTATCGTGCGGTCAGAGCGGATGCGCGAGAACATCGGACGCGGGCTGGGCCTGCACGCGAGCAGTCGGGTCCTCGTCGCGCTCGTGGACGGCGCCGGGATGTCGCGCGAGGAGGCCTACGCGATCGTCCAGCGCGCGTCGATGAAGGCGGCGGACGAACGGGCACCGCTGCACGACGTGCTGGCGGTCGATCCCGCCGTCGCGGGCCGGTTGTCGCTGGCGGCGCTCGACGCCTGCTTCGATGATGCCGCCTTCCTGCGCCACGCCCCCGAGGTCATCGCCCGACTCGACGGGTTGGCCGTCGAGCTGGAGGCCCGTCGTTCGCGAGCCGGCCTGGCCGCGGCGACCGGGGAGGGCCACCATGCCGCTGGCTGACGCGTTCGTCCGATCCGGCAAGGTGCGCGACCTCTTCGCCGTGGACGACGATCGGCTGCTGCTCGTGGCGTCCGATCGGATGAGCGCCTTCGATGTCGTCCTGCCGACCGAGATCCCGGACAAGGGTCGCATCCTGACCGGCCTCTCGCGCTCGTGGTTCGCCGAGACGGCGAAGATCGTGCCGAATCATCTGCTCTCGACCGACCCGGCGGACGTGCCGGACGGCTGGTTCGTGACCGAGGCGGTCGATCCGGCCACCGGCCTGGTGAGTCGCGACGCCGCCGTCCTGGACCGGGCGCAGCTCCGCGGCCGGATCATGATCTGCCGCCGAGCGGACATCCTGCCGGTCGAGGTCATCGTCCGTGGCTACCTGGCCGGGAGCGGCTGGAAGGACTACCGGACGACCGGGCGCGTGAGCGGCATCGTCCTGCCGCCGGGTCTGCGCGAGAGCGACCGGCTGCCGGAGCCGATCCTGACGCCGTCGACCAAGGCGGAGCCGGGGCGTCACGATGAGGCGATCGACTTCACGACCATGGTCACGATCGTCGGCAGCGATCTTGCCGAGCAGGTCCGCGAGATCGCGCTCCACCTGTACGGGTACGCAGCCGCCGTGACGGAGCGGACCGGGATCCTCCTGGCGGACACGAAGTTCGAGTTCGGGGTGGATGCGAGGACCGGCGAGCTGCTGCTGGTCGACGAGGTCCTGACGCCGGATTCGTCGCGCTTCTGGGACGCCGCGAGCTACGAGCCGGGCCGGGCCCAGGCCAGCTTCGACAAGCAGTACGTGCGCGACTGGCTCGAGGCACAGGCCTGGGACAAGACCGCGCCGGGACCGGCCCTTCCGCCCGAGGTGGTGGCCGGGACCCGGGCCCGCTATGTCGAGGCCTACGAGCGGATCACGCACGCCAGCTTCGATCGCTATCTCCAGGAGGACGTCGTCGCCCGATGAGTCGCTACCGCTATGCCATCAACGTCACGCCGAAGCCTGGCATCCTCGACCCGCAGGGCCGGGCCGTCGAGGGGAGCCTGGGCCACCTCGGGATCACCGGGGTCACCGACGTCCGCGTGGGACGTCGCGTGGAGCTGGACGTGGAAGCGGCTGACGCCGCGACCGCGCTCGCCACGGCAGACCGGCTGGCATCGGAGCTGCTCTCCAACCCGCTCATCGAGGCGTATGTCGTCGAGCCGCTCGGCGCGACGTCGGCCGCGACCACCGCCACGTCCGACGCGACCCGGGCCGACTGAGATGGGCGTGCGCGTCGGGGTCGTCGTCTTCCCGGGGAGCAACTGCGACCGCGACACGGTCCACGCCCTGGCCCTGGCCGGCGCGGATCCGGTCGTCCTGTGGCACGAGCAGGCATCCCTCGAGGGCGTCGCGGCGGTCGTCCTGCCGGGCGGGTTCGCCTACGGCGACTACGTCCGGGCCGGGGTGATCGCCCGGTTCAGCCCGGTGATGCGCTCCGTGGCGGCCTTCGCGGCGGAGGGCGGTCTCGTGCTGGGCATCTGCAACGGGTTCCAGGTCCTGGCCGAGGCCGGCCTCGTCCCGGGTGCGCTCCTGCGCAATCGCTCGCTCCGATTCGCCGGACGGGACGTGACCATCGCGGCGCTACGGGCTGACACGCCGTTCACTCGCGGGGTCCCACTGGGGCTGCCGCTCCGCATGCCGGTCGCCCATGGCGAGGGCTGTTACTTCGCGGACGAGGCGACGCTGGACCAGCTCGAGCGCGACGGCCAGGTGCTCTTCCGGTACGTGGATGACGACGGCGCGATCGCCGGCCCGACCGACCCGGCCAACCCGAACGGCTCGCTGCGGGCCATCGCCGGCGTCCTGAACGCCGCCGGCAACGTCGCAGGACTGATGCCCCATCCGGAACGGGCCGCCGAGGCGATCCTGGGATCGGACGACGGGATGGGCATCATCCGCTCCCTGGTGGACAGCGCCGCCGCGGCCGCCCACGGCCGGGTCGAACTGACGGTTGCACGATGACGATGACCGAAGACGCCATCGAGCCCCTGCACCGCCGTCTGGGTGTCACCGACGATGAGCTCGAGGCGATCCGGGACCGCCTGGGCGGACGCGCCCCGAACGACCTGGAACTCGCCATGTTCAGCGTCATGTGGAGCGAGCACTGCTCGTACAAGAGCTCGAAACCGCTGCTGCGGACCCTCCCGACCGCAGGCGACGGTGTCGTGGCAGGTCCGGGCGAGAACGCCGGGGTGATCTCGATCGGCGATGGCCTGGCCGTGGCGTTCAAGATCGAGTCGCACAACCATCCGTCCGCGGTGGAGCCGTACCAGGGCGCGGCGACCGGCGTCGGCGGGATCCTGCGCGACATCTTCACCATGGGCGCCCGGCCGATCGCCGTCCTCGATGCGCTCCGGTTCGGCGACCCGGCCGACGCGCGGACCCGACATCTCGTGGACGGCGTGGTGCGCGGCGTCGGCGGCTACGGCAACTGCGTCGGGGTGCCGACGGTTGGCGGCGAGCTCGTGTTCGACCCGAGCTACCAGGGCAACCCGCTGGTCAACGTCATGGCCATCGGCCTGATGGAGGAACGTCGCCTGACCCTCGCCGCCGCGCCGGGGCCGGGCAACCTGGTCGTGCTGTTCGGGTCCGCCACGGGGCGCGACGGGATCGGCGGGGCGTCCGTGCTCGCGAGCGCGACGTTCACCCACGATGACCCGTCGAAAAGACCCTCGGTCCAGGTCGGCGACCCATTCGCCGAGAAGCTGCTCATCGAGGCGAGCCTGGAGCTCATCGAGCGCGGTCTCGTGGAGGGCCTCCAGGACCTGGGCGCCGGCGGGATCACCTGCGCGACCTCCGAGACGGCCGACCGCGGCGGCACGGGCATGCTCGTGGACCTGGACGCGATCCCGCGGCGCGAACCGGGCATGGAACCCTTCGAGGTGATGATCAGCGAGTCGCAGGAGCGCATGTGCGCCGCGGTCCGACCGGATCGCTGGGAGGCTGTCCGCGAGGTCTGCACGCGCTGGGGCCTGCCCGTGGCGATCATCGGGCGGATCACCGCCGATGGCGACATCGCCGTCGTGACGGGGGGCCTCACCGCGGACGGCGGCCCGGCCGCGGGCGCGGTCGAGATCGCCCGGGTCCCGGCCTCCGCGCTGACGAGCGACGCCATCGTCCACGCCCGCGTCGCCGCGGCACCGACGCACTCGCGCGCCGCGCCGGCTCCCGGCGTGTCCGACGCGGCCACGGATCGACTCCCGGAGCGTGGCATGGATCCGGGCGCCGTCCTGCTGGGCCTGCTCGGATCGGCCAACCTGTCGTCGCGCCACAGCGTCTACACCCAGTACGACTCCACGGTGGGCGCCGACACGGTCGCCGGGCCGGGGCGGGGTGCGGCGGTCCTGCGGGTGAAGGGCACGACCAAGGGCCTCGTCGCCAGCACGGACGGCAACCAGGCCGCCTGCGCGTGGGATCCATGGCTGGGGGCTGCGCTCAGCGTCGCAGAGGCGACTCGTAACGTGGCCATCACCGGCGCCCGACCGCTCGGGGTCACGAACTGCCTCAACTACGGCGACCCGACCCGGCCGGAGGCGTTCTGGCAGTTGAGCGAGGCCGTCCGCGGTCTCGCCGACGCATGCCTGGCCCTCGGCCTGCCCGTCACGGGCGGCAACGTCTCGCTCTACAACGAGTCGCCGACCGGCGCGATCGCGCCGACGCCCGAGATCGGGGTCGTGGGACTCATCGAGGATATCGGCATGCTGGTCGGCCCGGCATTCGTCGAGGCGGGCGATGTCGTGGCGCTGGTCGGTGAGACCGGCCCGGGCCTGGCCGGGTCGGCGTACGCGTCGCTCGCCGGTCCCGCCCTGGAGGACGGGGTGCCCGCCCTCGACCTCGAGCGCGAGCGGGCCGTCCAGGCCTTCATCCGCGAGGCGATCGCCCGCGGGTTGGCGGCCTCCGCGCAGGACGTGTCCGGCGGCGGCCTGGCGGTCGCCATCGCCGAATGTGCGATGTGGGGCGACCTCGGCGCGCAGCTTCGCCTCCCGGTCCGTCACTCGCCGGCGGTGGACCTCTTCGGTGAGAGCCCATCGCGGCTCGTCGTGACCGCCACGCCGCGCTTCGTGCCCGCCCTCGAACTGCTCGCCCGCCAGCACGGCCTGCCCTTCGAGGCCCTCGGGACCGTCGGGGGCGAACGCGTCGTCATCGACCTCGTCGAGGCCGGCGCGACGGGTCCGGCCGAAGAGCGCGGGAGCCGGATCGCCGATGCGCTCGACGCGCGCGTGGTGGATCTGCGCCACGCCTGGTCGCACGGCCTCGAGCGCGCCCTTGGCTGGGACGCGCCGTCGTCGATCGATCCCCTCGAGGTGGCCTGACCGTGTGCGGCGTCTTCGGGGCGGTCCTGCCGGAGGGTGGCGGGGCGACGGATGCCGCATCCATCGCGGCCCTCGGCCTGTTCGCCCTCCAGCACCGTGGCCAGGAATCGGCGGGGCTGGCGGTCAGTGACGGCGAGCAGTTGATGCTCTACAAGGACTTGGGCATGATCGGCACGGTCCTCGACGAGCGCCGGATCCCGAGCCTGCGCGGCCGCCTCGCGATCGCCCATTGCCGCTACTCCACGACCGGATCGACGATCTGGGAGAACGCCCAGCCGACGTACCGCCTGGGGCCGCGGCGGGCCCTGGCCATCGGCCACAACGGCAACCTCGTCAACACCCGCGAACTCCTGACCCAGCTCGAAGGCGGCCGGACGCGCCTGCCGGCATCCACCGACACGGAACTCCTCACCGCGCTCCTCGCCGATGAACCGGCCGCGGACACGGTCGACGCCCTGATGCGGGTCCTGCCCCGCGTTCGCGGCGCGTTCAGCCTGGTCGTCCTCGACGAGAAGCGGGTCATCGGCATCCGCGACCCGCACGGCTTCCGCCCGCTCGTCCTGGGTCGGCTGCCCGGGACGGTCTGGACGGGTGGTCCGGACGATGGCCTGTGGGACGGCGACGACGCCTCGTCCGGCTGGTGCCTGTCGTCCGAGACGGCGGGCCTCGATATCGTCGGCGCCGAGTACGTCCGCGACGTGGCGCCAGGGGAGATCGTCATCCTGGAGCCCGGCCAGGCGCCGCGTTCGGTCATCTACGCCAAGGCGGACCCGGCCCTGTGCGTCTTCGAGCTCATCTACTTCGCCCGTCCGGACTCGTACATGGAAGGCCGCAACCTGTACGAAGCCCGCCGGCGGATGGGCGAGCAGCTCGCCCTCGAGCACCCGGCCGTCGCCGACCTGGTGATGCCCGTGCCGGACACCGGCGCGCCGGCGGCGGCGGGCTATGCCGAGTCGTCCGGGCTCCCGTATCGGGAGGGGATGTATCGCAACCGGTACGCCGGGCGGACGTTCATCCAGCCGTCGGCCGGGCTGCGCCATCGCGGCGTGACGATCAAGCTCAACCCGCTGCGCGAGGTGGTCAACGGCAAGCGGCTGGTGGTCGTGGACGACTCGATCGTCCGCGGGACGACCACCAAGCGGATCGTGGACCTGCTGCGCAAGGCCGGGGCCGAGGAGGTCCACGTCCGGATCAGCGCGCCGCCCATCTACCACCCCTGCTTCTACGGGATCGACACGTCGGTCGAGACCGAGTTGATCGCCTCGACCCACACCGAGGCGGAGATCCGCGAGTTCATCGGCGCGGACTCGCTCGGGTACCTCTCCATCCGAGGCGTACTGGCCGCGTTGGATCTGCCGTACGAGCGCTTCTGCTTCGCCTGCTTCGACGGCCACTATCCGGAGCCGGTCCCGTACGACGTGGCGAGCCGGAAGTTCATGCTGGAAGAGCCGGTGCCCGCCGGTGGCTGAGCCTCGGGGCGCCTATCGGGCGGCGGGCGTGGACGTCGCGGCCGGCGAGCGCGCGGTGGAGCTCATGCGCGAGCATGTCGCATCGACACGCCGACCGGAAGTCGTCGGCGGGTTGGGCGGCTTCGGGGGCGCGTTCGGGATCCCGGCCGGGTACGTCGAGCCGCTGCTCATCGCGTCGAGCGACGGCGTCGGGACGAAGACCGCGATCGCCGGGCAGGTCGGCCGGTTCGACACGATCGGCATCGACCTCGTCGCGATGTGCGCCGACGACGTCGTCTGCACCGGGGCCGAGCCACTCGCGTTCCTCGACTACATCGCCGTCGGACACCTCGATCCGCTGGCCGTGGCCGAACTGGTCGGCGGCGTGGCCGCCGGCTGCCGCGAAGCCGGCTGCTCCCTCGTCGGCGGCGAGACGGCCGAGCATCCTGGGCTCATGGACCCCACCGCCTACGACCTGGCCGGGACCGCGATCGGGGTCGTGGAGCGGACGCGGGTCATCGATGGGACGGCCGTGCGTGCCGGCGACGCGATCGTGGGGCTCGCCGCCTCCGGCCTCCACGCCAATGGCTATTCGCTCGTGCGGGCCTTGCTGACCCAGTGGGAGCTGGACCTGGCCGAGCCGTACCAGGCCCGTCTGCGGCGGACCCTGGGCGACAACTCGGCCAGCGAGGCGCTGTCGGGCGAGCCGCAGTTCGCCCTGGCGACGCTGGGTGAGGTCCTGTTGACGCCCACCCGGATCTACGCCCGGGCGATCCTGGCGGTCAGGACGGCCCTGGTCGAGGCCGGCCACGACCTGCGCGGGCTGGCCCACATCACCGGCGGTGGGCTGCCCGGTAATGCGCCGCGAGCGGTCCCGGGCGGTCTCGCGGTCCGACTCGATCCGGGACGCTGGACGATGCCGTCGGTCATGCGCCTGTTCGGCGCCCTCGGCGGCCTGGACGAGCTCGAGCTGCGCGCGACTTTCAACGGCGGTCTCGGCATGATCGCGGTGGTCTCACCCGAGGCGGCCACCACGACCGTCGCCGCGTTCGAGGGGCACGGGATCGCGGCGTCGGTCGTCGGCGAGGTGATCGACGCCGACGCGATCGGCGGGGCCCGGTACCAGGAGGCGGTCCTGGCGGGGTTCGCCCGGTGACCGGGCGGATCGCCGTCGGCGTGTCGGGGACCGGCTCCAACCTGCGGGCCCTGGCGGCAGCCGCGGCGCGCGGGGAGATCGGCGGCGACATCGCCCTCGTCTTCGCCGATCGGCCCTGCCCGGCGCTCGACTGGGCGGTGGAGCAGGGGATCGACACGGCGCTCGTCCCGGGTGGCGACGACGGGACGCTCGCAGAGACGCTCGCGGCGGTCGCACCGGACGTCGTCGTCCTGGCCGGCTACATGCGGATCGTGGGCGAGCGGGTGCTGGCGGGCTTCGGTGGCCGGATCCTCAATACCCACCCATCGTTGCTGCCGGCGTTCCCCGGCGGCCACGCCGTCGCGGACGCGTTGGCGCATGGCGCGCGGATCACCGGCTGCACGGTCCACCTGGTGGATGCCACGCTCGACGGCGGGCCGATCGTCGCCCAGGAGGCCGTGGAGGTCCTCGCCGGCGACGACGTGACCGACCTGCACGCCCGCATCCAGGCGGTGGAGCACCGGTTGCTGCCGCGAGTCGTCGCTGCCGTGCTGGCCGGCGCCCTGACCGTCGCGGCCGACGGCCGGACCGTGACGCTCGACCTCGCCC
>CAZOHT010000006.1:0-20270 GCA_964579825.1 uncultured Anaerolineaceae bacterium | reverse complement strand
GCCGGCGCCCTGACCGTCGCGGCCGACGGCCGGACCGTGACGCTCGACCTCGCCCGGGCCGACGCCGCCATCCCGCGGCCACGTCGCGCGCTCCTGTCCGTGTCGGACAAGACGGGTCTCGCCGACTTCGCGACCGGCCTCGTCGCGCTCGGGTTCGAGCTCGTGTCGACCGGCGGGACGGCACGGGCGATCCGGGATGCCGGACTGCCCGTCACCGATGTCGCCGCCGTCACCGGGTTCCCCGAGATGCTCGACGGCCGGGTCAAGACCCTCCACCCACGAGTCCACGGCGGGCTCCTGGCGGATCGCCGGCTCGAGTCGCATCGGCACCAGTTGCTGGCGGCGGCGATCGCCCCGTTCGAGCTGGTCATCGTGAACCTGTACCCGTTCGCCGCGGCCGCGGAGCGACCGGGTCTCAGCCTGGACGGACTCGTCGAGGAGATCGACATCGGCGGCCCGTCCATGGTCCGGGCGGCGGCGAAGAACCACGCCAACGTCGCGATCGTGACGTCGCCCGGCCGGTATGCATCCGTCCTCGCGGCGATCGAGTCCGAGGGTCGGGTGGGCGATGGCCTCAGGGCCGCGCTCGCCATCGAGGCGTTCCGTCACACCGCCGCCTACGACGCGCGGATCGCCGAGGTCCTGCCCGGCCGGATGGCCGCCGCGGGCGTGCCGCTCCCGGACGAACCGGGACTGCCCGGCTCGAGCGATCCGTACCCGGCCAGCCTGACCGTGGCGCTCGAGAAGGTCGACGCCCTGCGATACGGCGAGAACCCACACCAGCCCGCGGCCCGCTACCGGCGACCGGGGAGTGGCCCCCACGACGGCCCCTTCGCGAGCGGTGGGCCGCCCCTCCAGGGCAAGGCCCTGTCCTACAACAACGTGCTCGATGCGGCGGCGGCGGCGGCGCTCGGGCGCGCGCTGCGCGGCCCCGGCTGCGTCATCGTGAAGCACACGAACCCGTGCGGCGCCGCGGAACGACCCGACCTGCTCCTCGCCTGGGAAGCGGCGCTGGCGGGCGATCCGGTCTCGGCGTTCGGCGGGGTCGTCGCCGTCACGCGTCCGGTGGATGTCGCGACCGCCGAGGCGATGAGCGCCATCTTCCTCGAGGTCGTCGTCGCGCCCGCCTTCGAGCCGGCCGCCTTGGACGTGCTTGCCCGGAAGCCGAACCTGCGCCTCGTGGTCGATCCGGACCTCGCGCTCGATGCGGCGGCGGTCGCTCCCGATCCACTCGGCTCGATCCGGTCGGCCGGTGGCGCCGTCCTCGTATCGGCGCCCGATACGGTCGCCGACGATCCCGTCACCTGGACGGTCGCCACGCGACGGGCGCCCACGGATGCCGAGCTCCTCGACCTCGATCTCGCCTGGCGCCTGGTCCGAGGCGTCGTGTCCAACGCGATCGTCCTCGTTCGGGATCGACGCCTCATCGGCATGGGATCCGGGCAGACATCCCGGGTCAACGCCGCCCGGGGCGCCGTGGACCAGGCGCGGACCCACGCCGGCATCGAGGCGCTCGTGGGGGCGGCCTGCGCCTCGGATGCGTTCTTCCCGTTCACGGATGCGCTCGACGTGTGCCTGGCGGCGGGCGTGACCGCGATCGCCCAGCCGGGCGGATCGATCCGGGATGCGGAGCTGGTCTCCGCCGCCGACGCTGCCGGTGCGACGATGCTCATCACCGGCACCCGCCACTTCCGCCACTGATGTCGGTCTCGGCCGGCCCGGCCACGGGTGGCGGTCGTGCCAGGCACGTCCCGATGCGCGGGCGCGACCGGACCGAGCCGCACCGGGCCTCGACGCCGCTCGAGTTGCTGTTCGATCTGTCGTTCGTGGTCGCCGTCGCGGCGGCCGCGGGCGCCCTGCACCACGACCTCGCCCACGGGGAGATCGCCCACGGCGTCGTCAGCTTCCTGGTCGTGTTCTTCACGATCTGGTGGCCGTGGGTCAACTTCAGCTGGTTCGCTTCGGCCTACGACACGGACGATGTGCTGTACCGACTGCTCACGTTCGTCCAGATCGCGGGCGTCCTGGTCGTGACCGCGGGTGTCCGGGCCGTCTTCGAGGACCTCGACTTCACGATCGCGGTCGTCGGGTACGTCATCATGCGGATCGCCCTCGTCCTGCAGTGGCTACGGGCCGCCGCCGAGGATCCGGGCGGTCGCGCCGTCGCCCTCCGGTTCGCGCTCGGGATCACCGTCGTCCAGCTGCTGTGGGTCGTCCGCCTGGCCGTCGGCCCGCCGTGGGGCTACGCCGCCATCATCCTGCTCGGTGCGTGCGAGCTGCTGATCCCGGTCTGGGCGGAGCGGTCCGGGCGTCAGACGCCATGGCACGCGGCGCACATCGCCGAGCGCTACGGCCTCTTCACGATCATCGTCCTGGGCGAGTGCATCCTGGCCGCCACGACCGCCATCGAAGCCGCCGCGAGCCAGGGTGGTGTCACCGTCGAGCTGGTTGCGATCGCCATCGGGGGCCTGGTCCTCGTGTTCGCCCTCTGGTGGGCGTACTTCAAGCAGCGCGGCGCCATCGACGAGGCCCTGTCGCTCAAGGCGGCCATCGCCTGGGGCTATGGCCACTACTTCGTGTTCGCCGCCGTCGCCGCCCTGGGTGCCGGCCTGCAGGTGGCGACCGATGCGATCCTCGATGCGGCCGAGATCGGTCCGGTGGCGGTCGCCCTGACGGTCGCGGTCCCGGTCGTGATCTACCTGGTGGCGGTCGCCTTGCTCCATCGGGTACCCCTTACCGGCCGGTTCGCGGGTCCGATCCTCGTGGCCTCGGTGGCGATCGTGCTGGCTGCCCTGGCCGCGCCGGCGATCGGTGTCCCCCTCGCTATCCTGGCGATGGCCGGGATCGCCGCCGGCCTCGTCGCCGTGAGCGTCGCGACGCTCGCCCGCGGGTCCGACTTGACGCCGACGGACGCCTGAGCGGACCATCGCCGGGACCACGCACCCGAGGAGCCCCAGATGTCCGAATTCATCGCGGTCACGTTCGACGATGCCGACCAGGCCCTGCAGGCACTCGGCTCCGTCCGGTCCCTCGAGCGCGAAGACAAGATCCATCTCAAGGACACCGCCGTCGTGTCGAAGGACACCGCCGGCAAGGTGTCGGTCAAGAACGAGGCCTCGAGCGGCACCGAGACCGGCGCCGTCGTCGGCGGCATCCTCGGGGCGATGCTGTTCGTCGTCTTCCCGGTCGCCGGGATCGTCGGCGGCGCGGTCGTCGGAGGCCTGATCGGCCGAGCCGTGTCGCCCGGTGTGGATGGGGGGTTCGTCAAGGACGTCGCCGCGGACCTGCCGAGCGGTGGGTCGGCATTGTTCCTGCTCATCAAGGACGGCGACATCGGGCTGCTCATCGCGGCCATGCGCCGCTACGACGGTCGGGTCAAGCAGACGACCCTCGACGAAGAGGCGGAGCGGGCGCTCGAGGAGTCCCTTCGCTGATCGGTCGCGACGTCCGGGTCCGACCGGCGTCGACAGGGTCGGCCTTCGTGAAGCCGTGCGTCTCGTGAGGCGGGCCGCCGCTGCTACCATCGCGGTCCCATGACGGACCGACGTCGCTACTACCTGACGACCGCGATCGCCTATGCGAACAGCAGGCCGGGCGTCCACACCCTGTACGAGGTGATCGGCGCCGACGTCATCGCGCGCTGGCATCGGATGCTTGGCGACGATACCCGGTTCCTCACGGGCACCGACGAACATTCGATCAACATCGCCCAGGCCGCGCTCGACGAGGGCCGGCCGACCCGCGAGTTCGTCGATGAGAAGGTCGGCTACTTCACGGCCGCCGAGGATGCGCTCCACATCCGACCGGACCGGTTCATCCGCACGACCGATCCGGACCACGTCCGGGCGGCCCAGGAGATGGTCCGCCGGGCGCACGCGAACGGCGACATCTATCTCGGCTCCTACGAGGGCTGGTACTGCCCGAACGAGGGGTTTCGCAACGCGACCGATGTCCAGGAGACCGCTCGCGGCACGATCTGCCCGAACCATCCCGAGGTCCCGCTCCAGTGGTTGACCGAGAAGAACTGGTTCTTCCGCCTGTCCGCCTACCAGGAGCGCCTGGAGCGCCACTTCGCCGACCATCCCGAGTTCGTCCAGCCGGACTTCCGGCGCAACGAGATGCTCGGGTTCATCCGCGGCGGGCTCGAGGACTTCTCGATCTCGCGCGAGCGGACGCCGGGCGATTGGGGGATCCCGTTCCCGATCGCGGAGAACGGCGAGACCGCCCGGCGAGAGGACGGCTCGTGGGATCCGGAGGCCGGCAAGATCTACGTCTGGTACGACGCGCTCATCAACTACATCACCGGGGCCGGATTCCCGGACGACCCGGCTGCCTTCGAGCGCTGGTGGCCAGCCGATCTCCACGTCATCGGCAAGGACATCGCCCGCTTCCACACGATCTTCTGGCCGGCGATGCTGTGGAGTGCCGGACTGGAGGCCCCGCGCCAGGTCTGGGTCCACGGCTGGCTGCTGGCGGCCGGTGGCGAGCGGATGAGCAAGAGCCGCGGCAACTTCCTCGATCCGGTCGACTTCGTGAGCGCGTTCGGGGCGGACGGGGCGCGCTACGTGGCCCTTAGGGAGGTGCCGTTCGACCGGGACGCCGAGGTGTCGTGGGACTCGTTCGTGCGGCGCTACAACGCGGACCTCGCCAACGACTTCGGGAACCTCGTCAACCGGACCGTGTCCATGACCAACCGCTATCTCGATGGCGCGCGACCGGCGCCGCGACCGGCTTCCGCGTCGCCGCTGGCGGAGGGCTGGGCGGACACCATCGAGCGCGTCCGCGAGCGGATCGACGGCTGTCTCCTGCACGAGGCCCTGGCCGAGCTGTGGGAGTTCGTCGGCGGGGCGAACAAGACCGTCGATGCCGAACGGCCGTGGGATCTGGCCAAGGCGGCGAAGGCCGGCGACGCCGCGGCCGGGGCCCGACTGGCGGACGTCCTGGGCGACCTCCTCGAGACGTGCCGGCTCGTCGGCCTGGCCGTGACGCCGTTCATGCCCGGAGCCGGCCCGCGCGTCCTGGCCCAGCTCGGGTACGCCTTCCCGTACGGCGCGGACGGGAACGGCGGGCCGCCGCTGGCCGATGAGCTCGCCTGGGGCGCCCGCGCGGCCGAGGCCGGTCGAGTGACGGCGCCCGAACCGCTGTTCCCGCGTCTGGACGTCGATGCCGACGCTCCGGAGACCGCACCGGCGTGAGCGCGGTGCCGCGCCTCGTCGACAGCCACTGCCACCTCAACGCCGATCGCTTCGATGGCGACGCCGACCTCGTCCTCGGTGGCGCCCGACTCGCCGGCGTGGAGCGGATCCTCGTCCCGGGCTGGAACGTCGCCTCGAGCGAGCGGGCGCTCGCGCTGGTCGAACGGTTCCCGTGGCTCGATGTCGGCGTCGGGGTCCATCCGCACGACGCCGCGAAGGTGGACGACGCGGGTTGGGCGGCCCTCGTCGCCATGGCGGCCGATGCACGGGTCGTGGCCATCGGCGAGACCGGCCTCGACTTCGACCGGGTCTTCAGTCCCATCCCGGATCAGCTCGCCAATCTGCGGCGTAACCTCGCGCTCGCGCTCGAGACGGGCAAGCCGGCGATCCTGCACTGTCGTTCCGCCAACGGGCGCCGCGACGCCCAGGACGCCCTGCTCGCGGAGCTGGCGGCGGCCGGGGTGGGGGAGGCTCGCTGGTCGGCGGCGTTCGGGGAGCGGCCGGCGGCCGTGATCCACTCGTTCTCGGGACCGCTCGACTACGGTCGCGCCGTGATCGACCTCGGGCTCGCCGTCAGCTTCTCGGGGCTCGTGTTCCGCGCCGGCGAGGAGGCGTCGGCGGACGTCGCGCCGCTCGTGCCGGACGACCGCGTCCTCGTCGAGACCGACTCGCCGTTCCTGTCGCCACCCGGCGCTCCGCGGTCGCGCAATGAACCCGAGTGGGTGCGCGTGACCGCGGCCTGGCTCGCAGACCGGCGCCAGACGACAGCCGATGCCCTCGGTGGCACCCTCGTGGCTGCGTACGACCGGACGTTCGCGAGCCCTCGGAGGCCCTGATGAGTCCCGAGATGCGCCGTGCGGCGCCGTACTTCCTGGTCATCGCCATCGCGGTCGTCGTCGTCCTGCTCGCCGTGTCCGGCGCGTTCGGGCGACTCGGCGGCGATGAAAGCCCTTCGCCATCGGCGACGACGATCCCATCGGCGGTCGCGTCGGCGTCCGTCGAACCGTCGAGGTCCGCCTTGGCCTCGGCTTCGGCCGCCCCGACGGCCACGCCGGTCGCATCGGCGACCGCCGCGCCGACCCCCTCGCCGTCCGCGGAGGCCTGTGTCGTCCAGCCACAGGAAGGCCTGCTGCCGTCCGATCGGGTCGTCGCCGTGGAGGTCGCGACCAGCCCGGCCGCGGACTTCGTGACCTTCGTATTCGAGGCCGGGTCGCTGACGCCGGCCGGCCCGCCGCGCGGGGAGCTGACGGTCGCCGAACCGCCATTCACGTACGGGTCGAGCGGCCTCCCGATCGACCTCGCCGGCGACCATGCCCTGCAGGTCCGATTCAGCGGGATGTCGCTCTCGAACGATGTCGGTGAGCCGACCTACACGGGTGACCGGGACATCCGGGTGGACTTCCCGGCGCTCAGGCAGGCGATCATGTACGACGAGTCCGAGGGGATCGCGGCCTGGTACATCGGCTACGACGGGACGGGCTGCGTGAACCTGCTGCGCGAGGGCGACGCTGTCGTGGTGTCCATCGCCCACTCCTGAGTCGACCGCGAGCGGGCCTCGCGGTCGCGTCTCACGACGCATCTCCGGGTTGACAGCGGAACGACCGGTTCGGTACTGTATTGGCACTCTCACCTAGAGAGTGCCAAATGCGTCGCGAAGCCCACGACTCCGACCGCCCGGACCCCCGGCGGCCAGGTCGGAGCGGGACCGGCGCGATGCGGATCAGAGGAAACCCCGGACGACGTCCCGCCGGCCCCACCACGGCCGGCCGATCAGCTCCGGGTCCACGCCCGACGGCCGGTCCTGGCCGTCTCAGGAGGAATGCACGTTGGCCAAAGCCGCTGCTGCGTCGACCAGGCTTCGCCCGTTGGGTGATCGCGTGGTCGTTCTGCCCACCCCGCGCGAGGAGATGACCAAGAGCGGCATCGTCCTCCCGGACACCGTCAAGGAGAAGCCGCAGGAAGGCACCGTCGTGTCGGCCGGGCCGGGCCGCCTTCTCGAGGACGGCAAGCGCGAGTCGATGGACGTCAAGAAGGGCGACAAGGTCCTCTACGCCAAGTACGCCGGGACCGAGTTCAAGCTCGATGACGAGGACCTCCTCATCGTCAGCCAGAAGGACATCCTCGCCATCGTCGAGGGCTGACGACCCGTCCGTCGTCGCTGACCCCTCGCCCCACTCACACGTTCCTGGAGGGACACTGGATTGGCTAAGCAACTCATCTTCGACGAGACCGCTCGTCGCTCGCTGAAGCGTGGCATCGATCGTCTCGCGGACGCCGTCAAGGTCACGATCGGCCCGAAGGGCCGCAACGTCGTCCTCGACAAGAAGTTCGGCGCCCCCACCATCACCAACGACGGCGTCACGATCGCTCGCGACATCGAGCTCGAGGACCCGTTCGAGAACATGGGCGCCCAGCTGCTCAAGGAAGTCGCCACCAAGACGGACGACGTCGCCGGCGACGGCACCACCACCGCGGTCGTGCTCGGCCAGGCGATGGTCTCCGAGGGCCTGCGGGTCGTGACCGCCGGGGCGAACCCGATGGTCGTCAAGCACGGCATCGAGGCGGCCGTCGCGGCCGTCGTGGCGGAGATCGCCAAGCAGTCGCGCCCGGTCGACAACCGCGCCCAGATCGCCGCGGTCGCGGCCATCTCCGCCGCGGATCCGGAGGTCGGTGAAGTCATCGCCGAGGTCATGGATAAGGTCGGCAAGGACGGCGTCATCACCGTCGAAGAGGGCCAGAGCCTGGGCCTCGAGAAGGAATACACCGAGGGCATGCAGTTCGACCGCGGCTACCTCTCGGCGTACTTCGTCACCAACCCGGATCGCATGGAGGCGGTCCTCGACAACCCGCTCATCCTGATCACGGACAAGAAGATCTCCAGCGTCCAGGACATGCTCCCGGCGCTCGAGAAGGCCGTCCAGCAGGGCAAGCCCACGCTGATCATCAGCGAGGACGTCGACGGCGAGGCCCTGGCCACGCTGGTCGTCAACAAGCTCCGCGGCACCGTCTCCGTCCTGGCCGTCAAGGCCCCGGGCTTCGGCGATCGGCGCAAGGAGATGCTCCGCGACATCGCCATCCTGACCGGCGGCACCGTCATCAGCGAGGAGATCGGCCGCAAGCTCGACTCCGTCACGGCTGAGGACTTCGGCTCCGCCCGCCGGGTCATCGCGACCAAGGACGACACGACCATCATCGATGGCGACGGCAAGGCCGATCAGATCAAGGCCCGCATGTCGCAGATCAAGGCCCAGATCGAGGAGACGACCTCGGACTACGACCGCGAGAAGCTCCAGGAGCGCCTCGCCAAGCTGTCCGGTGGCGTCGCCGTGATCAAGGTCGGCGCCGCGACCGAGGTCGAGCTCAAGGAGAAGAAGCACCGCATCGAGGACGCCCTCTCGACGACCCGTGCGGCCGTCGAGGAAGGCCTCGTCGCCGGCGGTGGGACGACCCTCCTGCAGGCCATCGGGGCGCTCGACAAGATCAAGCTCGATGGCGATGCCCAGGTGGGCGTCGACATCGTCCGCAAGGCCCTCGAGGCCCCGGCCCGCCAGATCGCCGACAACGCCGGCGCCCATGGTGAAGTCGTGGTCGAGCACGTCAAGAGCCTCAAGCCGGGGCACGGCTACGACGCCCTCAACGGCGAGTACGGCGACATGTTCAAGAAGGGCATCGTCGACGCGGCCAAGGTCACCCGGTCCGCGCTGCAGAACGCGGCGTCGATCGCGGCCATGGTCCTCACGACCGAGACCCTCATCACCGACCTTCCCGAGAAGGAGAAGGCCGGCGCCGGTGGCGGTCACGACCACGGCGGCGGGGGGATGGACTTCTAGTCCGGCCTCGCGTCAAGCGACACATCGAAGGCCCCGGCATCGCCGGGGCCTTCGTGATTCGTCTCGGGTCCCCGCGGACCCGCGGTCAGCCGAAGAAGTCGGTGATCGCCTTCGTGTCGTCGGAGAACGCCCAACGCTCGGTCACCTGCCCATCGTTGACGTGGTGGATCTCGGCGGTGCGATAGACCAGGGACCGGCCACCGATGGTCGCCGTCGCGGTCCCGAGGGCGATGACGTGGTCGTCGCTCGCGAGGATGTCGTGGATGTCGTAGTGGATGTCGGCCTCCGCGAAGCCGCCCATGCTGGCGGCCAGCGCTGCCTTGCCGCGGATCGGTTCGCTCGACCCGATCTGGTGCCACACGACATCGTCGGCCACCAGGCTGGCCGCGGTCGCCATGTCGCCCCCGGCCATCGCCTCGCTCATCCGGCGCACGATGGCCGCCTTGGGATGCTCGCTCACGGTGCCCTCCTCCGCTGGGCCCCGCGGCGTCCATCGACGTCCGGTCCTGGGCCCGTCTGCAGGCCCCTACTGTACGCGCGAGGGATCGACTACCCAAGCACGATCAGCGCGATCGACACGCAGGCCAGGCCAAGGCCGATCGCCTGGCGCCGGCCGACCGGCTCGTGCGTGATCAGCACGGCCAGGACGACCGTCACGGCCGGATAGAGCGAGGTCAGGACGACGACGATCGAGAGCAGGCCGGCATGGGTCGCGAAGAAGTACGCGACGGACGAAGCCGCTCCGAGCAGGCCGACGGTCGCCGCACCGGCCAGGTCGAGCGACGTCAGGCGTCGCTGCTCGATCGCCGGCAGCAGCGGGACCACGGCGACCGCCATCACGACGAGCGCCGCGACCTCGCTGGCCAGGACCGGCCACAGCCCCGATCCGTCGCCGGCGAGGCCGAGGCCGATGAACAACAGGGCGAAGCCGGTCCCGGCCAGCAGCCCGTCGCTGACGCTGGCCGCGAGTCCGGGTCCGCCGCCGGGCTCCCCTGGATCGGCATCGTGCGAGGACACGAGCCAGATGGCCGGCAGGGCCAGCGCCACGCCGACCCAGGCGATGGCCGCCGGCCGGTCGCCCAGGACGACCCCGACGACGACCGGGATCGCCGCTGCCGTGACGGCGCTGATCGGCGCCACGACCCCCATCCGGCCACGCCCGAGTCCGCGGAACAGGGCGAGCGATCCGAGGCCCATGCCGACCCCGGCGAAGGCCCCCCAGAGCACGGCGGTCGTGTCCGGATCCGCGGGCGCGGCGACCAGCAGGATCGAGCCCGTCACCAGCAAGGCGGCGGCACCCGACGCGACCGATACGACCGCGAAGTGGATGCGGCGGGACAGCATCCCGCCGATGAAGTCCCCGACGCCGTAGCCGATGGCGGCCGACAGGCCAAGGAGCGAGGCGAACGTCGAGGGTTCCACGGCCACGCGATGGTATTCCCGGCCGCCGGGTGGGATGGTACGGTCGCGGGCGTCAGAACCCACGTATCGAGGTGGTCCCCGGATGACGACGCAGGATCCGCTCGTCGCACGGTCCGTCGCGACCGACGACGATCTCGCACCCCGGCCGATCGATCCCACCTGGATCGTGGCCGGGACGCCGCAGGCGCGGGCGCGTGCGCTCGACTTCGGCGAGGGCCGGATGATCAGCGCGATGATCTGGGAGTCCACCGCGGGGACGTTCGACTGGCGCTACGGCAGCGACGAGGTCATCCACGTCCTGACCGGCGAGGCGGAGCTGACGATGGCCGACGGGACGATCAAGCCCATCCAGGCAGGCGACACCGTCTTCTTCCCGGGCCACCAGATCGTCCGCTGGCACATCCCGGTCTACCTCAAGAAGGTCGCTCTCCAGACACCGGAGATCTCGATCCCGCGCCAGATCGCCCATCGCGTGCCGTTCGCGAAGCGGATCGTCCGCAAGGTCCGGTCGTTCCGCGCGCACGGCGTCGGCGTCGCCGTCGGCGGGCTGGCCGTCCTCGGGCACGTCGGCGACGTCGCCGCGAGCCTGTAGGCGCGTCCGATGTACAGGATCCGACGCTTCGGCATCATCCGGACCGCGACCATCGTGGCCGCCATGTACATGATCGTGGTCGCCGTGTTGTTCGTGCCGATCGCCCTTATCGCCGCGGTCGCCGGGACGGCCGTCACGGGCGATGCGGCCGCGGGCGGGGCGGGGCTGGTCGGCACCTTCGCGCTCGGCCTGCTGGTCGCCGTTTCCTACGGCGCCGTGGGCTGGGTCTTCACGGCGGCCGCCTGCCTGCTCTACAACCTGGCCGCGGGTTGGGTCGGTGGGATCGAGCTGCAGCTGGACCGGATCGAACCGACGTCGGCCGTCGTTCCCGCCTGGACGACGCCGCCGTCGACCCCGGGAGCGCCGTCCGCCGGGTGACCATCGGGGGTTTGACAGGTTCGGGGCGCCCCACGAGGCTGTCCGTGACCGTCCATCGATGGTCCACGACGCGACGACCCATCCTGAGGGACCCCATGACCCGCCGACACCCGCGCGCGATCGTCCTGATCGCCCTCCTCTCCACCCTCGTGGCCGCGTGCGGCGGTGGGACCGCCGGTCCGGTCCTGACCGACCCGACCGAGATCATCACCGCCGCGCTCAAGTCGTCCGAGGCGGCGACCAGCGTCCATGTCGATGTCGCGGTCGACGGGGTCGTGCCAGTGACGTTGCCCGGTGGCTCGACCTCGACGCCGGTCGACCTGACCGGGACGACCGCGTCGGTCGATGCCGACCTCGCGAACAGCGAGGCACGGGTGACGTTCGCGGTGCCGGCCGTCCTGGGCCTGGCCGGCGAATTGATCCAGGTCGACGACACCACCTACCTGAAGACGACGCTGACCGGCTCCAAGTTCAAGGTCGTCGAGGGTGGCGGGGCGTCGCTCCCGATCGACCCGACCGATCCCGGCGCGATCATCGACAACCTCGGCGACTTCCTGCTGGGAGCGGGCGTGGATCCGGTCAAGGGCGAGGACGTGTCGTGCCGCGGCGGGACCTGCTACACCGTCGTCGTCGACCTCGACGCGACGGAACTGGCGGACCTGGTGGGCGATGCGGCGGCCAGCCTGCCGGTGGATATCGCCGGCGCGACGCTCAAGGTGACTCTCAAGGTGGAGCAAAACCTGCCGAACCACCTCGCCGGCGTCACGGTCGAGATCGGTCTGCCGGGGGACGAGACCGTCAAGGCGGAGCTGACGTTCTCGAAGTGGGATGAGTCGGTCACCATCGAAGCGCCGGCCGCCGACGAGATCGACGCCGGCTAGCGCGACCGGGTGACCGAACGCCCGCCCCGCGAGGGACGGGCGTTCGAGCGTTCGAGGTCATCCCGGGCCAGGCCCGGGCGTGTCGTCAGGCCTTGGCTGGCTCGGCGGCCGGTTCGGTCTCCTGCGCTTCCTTGGCGGCCGCCTTCATGTCACGCGCGGCGACGTCGCTGACCGCGGACTCGACGATGTGATCCGCGGCCGCGAGGGCCTTGCGGATCTCCACAGCACCCGGATCGGAGACCAGGGCGAGGATGCCCGAGTGGCCCGGCTCGATGGCCCCCTCGAGCTCCTTGCCAAGCTCGATCCGATGGTGGAGCTGGCGGATCTTGCCGCTGGCGGCCCCGATGGTGCCCATCGCGGCGGCGCTCGCCAGGATCGAGGGCGGGAAGAGCACGCCGAGGACCACGCCGCCGACGACGCCCCACTTGAGGCCGGTCTTCGTGCTGTGGTCCGTGGCCTTCTGGATCTCGAGCTTGCCTTCGGCGTCGCGCTTGACGACCAGGACGCCTTCGATCTCGACGGTCGCGCCGTCCTCGACGGACAGCAGCGCTTCATAGGCCTGCCACGCCGTGTCGGTGTCGCTGAAGTCGGCGACGAAGAGCGTGTACGCCCCGTCGGTGACGACGGCTCCGACGGCCGTGATCTCCGTCTCGTCCGCGCCGGTGGCTGGGGTCTGCTCGTCGGTCATCGTGACCTCCTGGGTCGCTGGGGACGCGTGGACAGTGGGCGTCCGAGGGTGGATGGGTGCCGTGATGCGGCCTGTCCAGTCTACCGTGGGTGGGCCGCATGAGAGCCGTGTGAATGGCCGGTGAACGCCTCGTTGTACGATGGGCGAGTGAGCCCTTCCCGACGTCGCCGGCCCGGCGACACCGCGCCCGACGTCGCCTCGCTCGGGCTGGATGCCCCCGCCGGGACGGCCTTCACGGACGAGTCGATCGAGTCGGCCGCCGTGCCCGAGGAGCCGGCCTGGATGGCCGAGGCGACCGCCTCTGTCGCGGGCGCCGACCCGACAGCTCCGGTCCCCGCCGCCGATCCCAGGACCATCGCCGCGGCCCGCAAGGCCCGTGCCGCCGAGATCGTCAAGGCCCTCAATCCGGAGCAGGCACGGGCCGTGACGACGACCGAAGGACCGCTCCTCATCCTGGCCGGTGCGGGCTCGGGCAAGACCCGCGTCCTGGCCCACCGCATTGCGTATCTGGTCGGCGTCAAGGGCGTCGCGCCGTGGCGGATCCTGGCGGTCACCTTCACCAACCGGGCGGCCGCGGAACTTCGGGAGCGGATCATCAGCCTCGTCGGTGAGGGCGGTCGCGACGTGCAGGCCGGCACCTTCCACGCCCTGTGTGCCCGGGTCCTGCGCTCGGACGGCGAGGCCATCGGCATCGACCGTCGGTTCGTCATCTACGACACGGACGACCAGCAGTCGCTGATGAAGCAGATCCTACGCGAGGAGGACATGCCCCTCACGGGCGAGTTCCGCCCGAGCGCCGTGCTTGGGGCGATCAGCCGGGCCAAGAACGAGATGCTCGATCCGACGATCCTGTCCGAGCATGCCGCGAACCACCGCGAACGGACCATCGCCCGCCTGGCCGGTCGCTACCAGGCCGGTCTGCGCAAGGCGCACGCGCTCGACTTCGACGACCTCCTGCTCGAGGCCGTACGGCTGTTCGACGAGGCCCCCGACGTGCTCGCCAAGTACCAGGAGAAGTGGCGCTACCTGCACGTGGACGAGTACCAGGACACGAACCGCGCACAGTACCTGTGGGTCCGGAGTCTCGCCGCCAAGCATCACAACCTGTGCGTCGTCGGGGACGACGATCAGTCGATCTATTCGTGGCGGGGCGCGGACCTGCGCAACATCCTCGACTTCGAGCGGGACTGGCCCAAGACGGCGGTCGTGAAGCTCGAGCAGAACTACCGCTCGACCCAGCTCATCCTCGACGCCGCCCACGCGGTCGTCTCGCGGAACGAGGCGCGCAAGGACAAGAAGCTCTGGACCGACAACGCCGGCGGGACGAAGATCCAGCGCTTCGAGGCGTACAACGAGGAAGAGGAGGCCGAGTGGGTCGCCCGCCAGGTGGA
Organism: uncultured Anaerolineaceae bacterium; assembly: GCA_964579825.1. Taxonomy (GTDB): domain Bacteria; phylum Chloroflexota; class Limnocylindria; order Limnocylindrales; family CSP1-4; genus SPCO01. Next base: position 5,893 of record CAZOHT010000006.1, on the reverse strand, counting down.
GCAGCTCGTGGCGGGGCGGGGGAGCGCCCTGACCCGTCGCGCGGACGAGGCCGACGACGCCCGATTCCGCGCCCGCGACATCGCGGTCATGTACCGGATGAACGCCCAGTCCCGGGCGATCGAGGAGTCGTTCCTGCGCTACGGACTGCGCTACCAGCTCGTCGGGGGCACCCGGTTCTACGCCCGGCGCGAGGTCAAGGACGCACTGGCGTACCTGCGGATCCTGCGCTCCGACACGGACAGCGTCAGCTTCGAGCGGGTGATCAACGTGCCGGCGCGGGGCATCGGCGACAAGACCGTGGAGGTCCTGCGCGCGGCGGCCGCTCGCGAGGGCGGCACGACCTGGGGCGCGATCGAGGAAGCGGCTCGCGGCGAACTCCCGGCCATCGCACCCCGGGCCCGGACGCTCCTCGCGGAGTTCGCGGCACTCGTCCGACGCCTGCGGGCCCGGATCGGGGTCCTGGCCCTCCCCGAACTGCTCGACGAGGTCCTTGAGGCTTCCGGCTACCGGGCGATGCTGGCCGACGGTTCCGAGGATGGCGAAGAGCGCTGGGCCAACCTGCTCGAGTTGCGTGGGGTCACGACGCGCTACGACGACCTGTCGCCGGAGGACGCCCTGGACCGGCTGCTCGAGGAGACCGCGCTCGTCGCCGACCAGGACTCGTACGAGGGTGACGCGGATGCGGTGACGCTGATCACCCTCCATGCCGCCAAGGGCCTGGAGTTCCCGGTCGTGTTCATCGCCGGGCTGGAGGAGGGACTCTTCCCGCACAGCCGGGCGCTCGACGACGAGAAGGAGCTCGAGGAGGAACGCCGGCTCGCCTACGTCGGGATCACGCGCGCGAAGCGGCGCCTGTACCTGTCGCACGCCTGGCGGCGGATGACCTGGGGCATGGGCCAGCCGACCGTGCCGTCACGGTTCCTCATGGAGATCCCGGCCGACCTGATGGTCGGACCGGCACTCGGCGGTCGCGACGGAGACGATCGCGACCTCGACCTCGACCTCGTGTTCGGCGCCCGGCGCGCGAGTCGGTTCGGGACCCCCGTGCGTGGCGGTGGGGGTGGGGCCGCGTTTCGACAGGGAAGCGGTCGGCCCGGTGGTCCGGCCCCGGGCGAGACCTTCCGGCCGCAGCGGGACCTGGCGGCCAAGCGCGATGCCTATGCCGCCGGCGCGCCGTCGGGGACGCTGCGGCGGCCGCTGCCGGCCTGGGACGACGACGTCGACGTGGACATCGATGCGCTCGGCGCGTCCGCCGCGGCGACACCTTCGGCGCCGGCCACGAAGCCGGCCCGTGTCGTCATCCCGGGCGAGCGGCAGTTCCGCGACGGCGATCGCGTGCGTCATGGGCGGTGGGGCGATGGCATCGTCGTGACCTCCAAGCTGACTCGCAGCGACGAGGAGGTGACCGTCGCGTTCCGGGACCCGAGCGTCGGCCGGAAGCAGATGCTGGCGAGCCTGGCGAACCTGGAGATCGTCGGCTAGGAGCGGTCCTTCGGCACCCGACGAGGACCTGGGCGGTACCCGGCCGCCGCCGACGCGAGGGGTCCGGATGAAGCAGGGTGAAGGCCGGTCGAGTTGGAGCCACGGCCCGCCGATCGTCCCTTGACCCCCATCTTCCGGAGATCCCACGCCCCATGTTCGAACGCGACAAGGCCCTCGACCTGATCGAGCGCGCCCTCGATACCGACCCCTTCTGTCCGGCCTGCCACGCGCCGACGACGATCGCGGATGAGGACGGCCGCATCATGCTCCGCTGCTCCTCGGTGAACGAGGCCCACGGCTTCTTCGCCCGCCTCGGAGCCACGATCCTCCCGCACATCCGCCGCGAAGTGGTGGACCTCCGGGCGGGCCTCGCCGCCTAGGCACAGGCCCGCGGTCCAGCGCCCCGGTCTCGTGGGTCCGACCCTGACCCGCGAGACAGTTGGCGCAACTGGACGATGCGCCCGCCGCCCCCTGCGTCCGACGCTCGACGCTGACGCCGAGCGGGCCCGACTCGTGGTCGCCCGCCTCCGCGTCCGTTGACGGCATCACGTGCGTGGGACGCCGGTGAGCCGTAGGAGGATGACGATGACGGCACGCGCCCACGTTCGACACTCGCATCGGCGGACCGGCTCGACGGTCCTGCTCGTCGCGGCCTTGCTCATGCTCATCGCGGCGCCGCTGCCGGCACGCGCGGCCCCGCTCCTCTTCACCGTGACGACGGTCGGGGACTCCGGCGATTCGGCTGTCGGCGACGGCCAGTGCACGACCGCCGCCGAGGGCTGCACGCTGCGGGCCGCCATCGAGGAAGCGAACGCGACACCGGACGTCGACACGATCGACTTCGATATCGCCGGAGGCTGCGCGACCGCGTGCACCATCTCCCCATCCTCCGCCCTTCCGGACATCGTCTTCGGCGTGGTCATCGACGGCTACGCCCAGCCCGGCGCCTCCTCGAGCGGCACCGAGGTCGGGAGCGACGCCGTCATCAAGATCGAGCTGAGCGGACTCGCTGCCGGACCGGCGAACGGTCTCACCCTGTCCTCGGGCGTGTCGCTGATCCGAGGGTTGGCGATCGGAGGCTTCAGCGGGAACGCCCCGCTGGGCAACGGGATCGTCGTCGCCGCGTCCGGGTCCCGGATCTACGGCAACTACATCGGGACCGATGTGACCGGCACGATCGACCACGGGAACGCCCAGTCCGGGGTCGTCATCTCCGGTGCCGGTGACGTGCGGGTCGGCGGTGTCGAACCCGCCGACGCCAACGTCATCTCGGGCAACCGCACGGGCATCCTGGTCCAGGGCGTGACCGGGACAGGCGACCGGATCCAGGGCAACTACATCGGCACGGATGCGACCGGCACGGTCCGCCTGGCGAATGACTTCAATGGCATCCGCGTCCAGGGCGGCGCGAACAGCCTGATCGGGGGCACGCGCCCCGGCGATCGCAACATCATCTCTGGCAACGGGAACTACGGGATCCAGATCGATGGCTCGGCGGCGACCGGGAACACGGTGCTGGGCAACTACATCGGGACGGACGTGACGGGCACCGTGGACCTCGGCAACACGTATGGCGTCGGGATCCTGGGTGCGCCGGGCAACGTCATCGGCCTGGCCGAGTCCGGAGCCGGGAACGTCATCTCGGGCAACGACAACGGGTTCGGAAGCGGCATCGCCGGTGTCTTCATCACCGGCGCGACGGCGTCCGGCAACACGGTCCAGGGCAATCGGATCGGGACGGATGCCGCCGGGACCGCCCCGCTCGGCAACAAGCCGTTCGGCGTCTACATCTCAGGTGCCCCGAACAACGTCGTGGGTGGCACCTTCCCAGGCGAGGGCAACACGATCGCCTACAACAGTCTCGACGGCGTGCGCGTCGACGGCGCGGCATCGACCGGCGACGCGATCCGCGGGAACTCGATCCACAGCAACGGCGGCAAGGGCATCGAGACCGCCACGGGCGGCAACCTGGAGCTGGCACCGCCCACCATCGCCAGCACGGCTCCACTGGCCGGGACGGCCTGCGCGGGCTGCCATGTCGACGTCTTCTCCGATGACGCGGACGAAGGCCGGATCTATCACGGGTCCGTCGATGCGGATGGCAGCGGGACCTGGTCGTTCCCGGGCGCCCTGTCCGGGCCGAACCTCACGGCCACGGCGACCGATGTGGCGGGCGACACCTCCGAGTTCTCCAGCCCGTTCGCACCCGTGGCCACGCCCTGCCCGGCGGGCTCGTTCAGTGCGACGGGCGAGACGCCGTGCACGCCGGCTCCAGCCGGCGCCTACGTGCCAGGCAGCGGCGCCACCTCGGCGACACCGTGTGCCGCAGGCACGTTCAGCCCGAGCGCGGGCGCGATCGCCTGCACGCCGGCTCCCGTCGACACCTATGTCCCCACGGCCGGCGCGTCCTCGCCCACACCCTGCCCCGCGGGGACCACGACCAACGGCCAGGTCGGTCAGACGGCCTGCACGCCGATCCCGGTCGCGCATGACCTCACGGTCAACCTGGCTGGCTCCGCCAGCGCCAGCGGGACGGTCACGAGCGCGCCGGCCGGTATCTCGTGCGGCAGCGACTGCACCGAGTCGTTCCCGGATGGCACGGTCGTGACGCTTTCGGCGAGCCTGAGCGGCCCCGGGGCCGCAAGCGCGACCTTCGCCGGATTCGGCGGTGACGCGGACTGCACCGACGGCGCGGTCACGATGACCGCGTCCCTGACCTGCATCGCAACCTTCAACGTCACCGCGCAGACGGTCAACGCCGCGACCGGCGCGGGCCCGGTCACCTTCACGACGAGTGCCGGCAGCCTGGCCAGCCTGGCCGCCGTGGCCGAGAGCAGCCTGCCAGCCACGGGCAAGCCGGCGGGAGTCACCTTCCCGTTCGGCCTCTTCTCGTGGACGGTCGACGGGCTGGCCAGCGGTCAGACCGTCACCATGACGGTGTCATACCCGACGCCGGTGACCGCCGGGTCTCCGTTCTGGAAGGTGATCGGTTCCACGTGGACCGACGCCTCCGCGCTGATCGGAAGCAACGACGGCGATGCCGTCTTGACGCTGACCATCACCGATGGCGGCTTCGGCGACGCCGACGGTGTGGCGAACGGTGCCATCAGCGACCCGGGAGGCGTCGGCGTGACCGCGCCGCCGACGACCGGGTCCCAGCTCACGATCAAGAAGGCCGGCAACGGTCAGGGCACCGTCACGAGCACGCCCGCAGGCATCGACTGCGGGACCGACTGCACGGAGTCCTATGCGCCTGGGACGGTCGTCGTGTTGAAGGCCATCGCGGCCCCTGGCTCGACGTTCCTCGCCTTCACCGGGAGCTGGGACTGCCTGGACGGCCGCGTGACGATGTCGGTGGACCGCACCTGCACGGCGGTGTTCGTGCAGGTGAAGCTCACGATCAAGAAGGCAGGCAACGGCCAGGGCGCCGTCACGAGCACGCCCGCGGGCATCGACTGCGGGACCGACTGCACGGAGTCCTATGCGCTTGGGACGGTGGTCTCCCTCCGGCCCGTCGCGGCTCCCGGTTCCGTCTTCGCCGGTTGGAGTGGGAGCCCGGGCTGCTCGAACGGTCGCGTCACCCTCGTCTGGGATACGACCTGCACGGCCACGTTCAGGCTCACGAGTCGGTGACGGTCAGGGAGTAGCCCCGGCCGCCTCCAGTAGGGTGGCGATCTCGGTCTGGCCACGGGCCCTCGCATGGGTCAGCGGCCGGACCCCGTCCTTGTCGGCCAGGTCGACGTCCGCGCCGGCGTCGATGAGCAGCGCGACGATGGCCTGGTGGCGCGGGCCGCCGTCCGACAGCAGGATCGCCTCCAGCAGGGCGGTCCAGCCGAGCTTGTTCACGTGGTCCGCGTCGACGTCCGTCTCCGTCAGAAGGTATCGGACCGTCTCGACGTGACCGCGTTCCGACGCCGGGATGACGGCCACGCCGCCGTAGCGGTTGGTGATGGCCGGGTCGGCGCCGGCCTCGTTGGCCAGCTTGAGGATGTCGAGGAGACCCTCGGCGCCGGCGTACAGGAACGGGTTGTCGAGGCGATCGTCCTGGAGGTCGACGTCCGCGCCGGCCTCGAGGAGCGCCTGGACGGCAGCCGGCTGATCCGCCTTGGTCGCCGCCAGCAACGGCGTCATCCCTCCGTTCCCGCGCACATCCGGGTCCGACCCGCCCGCGAGGAGCGCTCGGATGCGCGTGACGTCACCGGCGGTCGCGGCCTGGATCAACGGGTCGTCCATCATGAGATCTCCCACGTCACGCACGGCCTCGGTGATCAGGGTCATCGATCGGGATCGGATCGGGCAAGCGTAGCGGAGGCGCCGCATCGACGGCGTGGGTCGCGGGTCACGCTCGGCTGACGGGATCTCGATCAGTGGAGCCGATCGCGGTCGGCCGGATCCCTCGCAGTTCGGTAC
>CAZOHT010000005.1:114230-117657 GCA_964579825.1 uncultured Anaerolineaceae bacterium | reverse complement strand
ACGGGATGGGTCGATAGCGCGGGTGCAGACCGGCTGTCGAGTCGTGGAGGACGGCCGGCGCCTGATCAGTCCCGTCCGCGGCGACCGTCGCCATCGTGCTGTCCGGCAGGACGAAGATGATGCGCGACCCGTCCGGACTCCACGCGGGTTGCGGCGTCTGGCCGTCGCGAGGACCCACCGACGTCACGACCGTTCGACCGGTCCCGTCCGGATGCATCGTGACCAGATCGCTCGGACCGTCGAAGCCTGCGGCCGAGTTCGGCTGCGCGAAGACGATCAGCCCGGTCGCCCGACTCCAGTCCGGGCTGTTCGTGAGCTCGTCCGCCCGGGTGAGTTCGTGCAGGGTCGGCGGGGTCACGCCGACATCGACGATCGCGAGCGACACGCCGATGACGTCGCTGTCGAACGCCGGTCCGGACATGGTCGCGAATTCGGTCACGACCTGCGGGCCGTCCGGCGACCAGCGTGGCTGATAGAACGCCCGGCCGACCGGTGCCGTCAGGACGATGTGGGCCGTGTCGGTCGCGAGGTCCAGGATCTCGAGCGTCGAGACGCCTGCGCCGTCGTTCGAGACCATCCGCTGGTAGATGAGTGACGTGCCGTCCGGCGACCAGGCGGCCTCATCGGCCCAGGCGCACGGGTCCTGGCATCCGACGACCTTGCGGGGGTCCGACCCGTCCGCATCGCCGATCCAGATCTCGTCCGTCTCGCCGCGGACCGTGAACGACAGCCGATCCCCGTCCGGCGACCAGTCCGGATGGAGTTGTTCGCCACCTGGCACCATCGGAAACGCCATGTGCTCGCCGGTCCCATCGGGCCGGACGAGGCGGATCCCGAAGTTCGCCTGAGAGGCGATCCACGCCTCGCCCGGGGCCGGGACGTTCCCCAGTGAGGGAGCGGGCGTTGGCGACGGCGAGTCAGTGGGAGCGGCCGTCGGAACGACCGTTGGTGCGACCGTTGCCGGCGTCTGCGTCGGGGCAGCGGGTCCCGACCCGCAGGCGACCACCGTCGTGGCCAGCGCAGCGAGCAGCGCGGTCCGCTTGATCGAACGTCCCATCCGTCGTGTCGTCATCACATCCCTCTCCACGTGGCGATGTCCGCCATGGGAGGTAGATGTCCGCGAGGACCCAGGTGTCCCATCGGCCAGACGACGGCAGTCCGGACCGCCCATTCGTGGAAGGTCGCATCGCTCCGAGTTGACTAATGTGGACTAAGCCTCTACGGTCCGGCTCATGACTGAGTCGACCGTCAACATCCACGAGGCGAAGACGCACCTCTCGCGGCTGGTCCAGCGTGTCGAGACCGGGGAGGAGGTCGTCATCGCGCGAGCCGGCCGGCCGGTCGCTCGCCTGGTTCCGTACCGGGTCCGAACGAGCCCGCGTGTGCCCGGTCAGTGGCGCGGGCGGGTGCGGATCGCGCCGGACTTCGACGCGACGGATGAGACCGTGCTCGACGCGTTCGAGTCGTGATCCTGCTGCTCGACGCCCATGCGGTCCTGTGGTGGCTGGGAGACGACCCGACACTTGCCCCACAGGCTCGATCCGCGATCGCGGATCCGTCCAACGACGTCCTGGTGTCGGCGGCGAGCATCTGGGAGATCGAGATCAAGCGGGCAGTCGGCAAGCTGGACGCCCCGGCCGGCCTGGTCGATGCCATGGACGATGCCGGCTTCGCTGTCCTGCCGATCACCGGGCCGGATGCCGAGCGCGCTGGATCCCTACCCCCGCACCATCGCGATCCGTTCGACCGGATGCTCGTCGTGCAGGCTGAGCGCCTGGGCGCTCTCGTCGTGAGTCGTGACCGCGCCTTCGACCTCTACGGTACGCAGGTCCTGACCGCCTGAAGGAGGTTCCATGGAGTTCCACGACGTCGTCATGAAACGACGGGCCGTGCGCCGGTTCGAGGAGGGCGGCGTCGACCGCGAGGTCATCGAGCGGATCGCTCGACTCGCCCAGCGCACGCCGTCGGCCGGCTTCAGCCAGGGACAGCGGCTGGTAGTCGTCACGGATCAGGCGACGCGTGTGGAGGTCGCCCGGATCTTCGGCGAGGAGTGGTACCGCGAGGACTTCGGCCCGTGGGTCAGCGAGTGCGCGGCCCAGTTCATCCCGTGCATCAGCGAGGCGATCTACCACCGCCGCTACCAGGAACCGGACAAGCTCGACGAAGACGGCAACGAGTACGCCTGGCCGGTCCCCTACTGGTGGGTCGATATCGGCGCGACGATGCAGACCATCATGCTTGCGGCGGTCGACGAGGGCCTCGGCTGCGGCTTCATCGGCCCCAGTCAGCCCGACTCATTCGACGAGCTTCGCGCCTACCTCGGGATCCCCGATGCGTTCGTTCCGATCGGCGTGATGCCGGTCGGCAAGCCGCTGCCGGATGTTCGGTCGCCCAGCCTCAAGCGCGGCTGGGTGCCGTTCGAGGACTTCGCGCGCTGGGATCGCTGGGGCTGATCACCTGCGCGCGAGCACCTCGAGGATCGCGTCGACCACGACGGACGGTGCATCGCTCTGGATGAAGTGCCCGCTGTCCGCGACGACGTCGAGACGACCGGCCGTCGACGTGGCTGCCAGCGCCGCCTGGCCATCGAACCACGCGGCCTTCCAGGCCACCCCGGCAGGCTCCGCGGGATCGGCCCAGGCATTCGGCGTCAGGCCCGCCTGCAGGACGACGAGCGGCGTGTCGCCGAACAGCAGGCTGTCCGTCGCGAGGGCGGCCTGAACCTCGGCCTCGCTGGCGGCGATGGAGAGACCCTCCGGATTGTCGGGTGGGTCGACCAGGATCTCGGCGAGGAAGTCGCGCATCTCCATCAGTGCCGCGGATTCACCCGCCGTCTGCGGAGGGAGCGCGGCCACCCACTCGTCAGTCACGCCCGGGCCGCGCGGGTCCACGAAGACCAGTCCCACGACCGTGTCCGGATGCGCCACGGTGTAGAGCGTCGTGACCCACGGACCCATGCTGTGGCTGACGAAGACGTACGGTGGCTGGATCCCAGCGCGGGCCAGGAGCACCGTGAGGTCGTCGGCAAGGTCCTGCGTCGTGCGCGGCGTGTCGGCCGGGTCGCTCGGACCTGCCCCGGCCCGTGCGTAGACGCATGCCCGGACGGTCTCGGCGACCGCCAGCTGGGTCGAGACCCAGGCCCCGGCGCCTCCGCCCAGCCCGTGCTCGAAGACGACCGTGGGCTCGCCCGGCGCCGACTCGCCGAGGCACGACGCGTACAGGGACCGCCCGCCGATATCCACCATGTTCGTGGCCGAGATCCCGGGCGACGCCGCGACCATGGACGGGGATGCTGCCGGGGTCGGTGAGGCAGGCGTCGCTGCCGTCGAGCCGGCAGTGGTCGCCGGGGGAGACGGTACCTGGCTCGCCCCGCACGCGGCCGACACGACCGCGGCGAGGAGCAGCGCGGTTACGCGCGCAGCCCGGT
>CAZOHT010000005.1:93278-114130 GCA_964579825.1 uncultured Anaerolineaceae bacterium | reverse complement strand
TCAGGGTGTCGGCCGCACGACCCCTCCATGGATGGTCGGCGGCCACAGGACGGGCTCCCCGCCGGCGGCGTCGACGACGCCGAGTCGAAGGTCGTTGACGGTCGCTAACGGCCCGGCGCTCGGCGGCGCGACCCCGACCGTGACCATCAGCTGCGCGCCGTCCGGACTCCAGCGCGGGGTCGTGATCCGCATGTGTCCATCGACGGCCGACCTGGTGATCTGGCGCAGCCCTGTCCCATCGGGCCTGATCGCGAACACGTTGGACGCCTGATCGGTCGTGTGCATGTTGCCGAGGTCGTAGGAGTACATCGCGAGCTCGTTGCCATCCGGGCTCCACGTCGGCCCGGACATGTTCGTCTCGAAGGCCGTGAGGCGATCCGCCGGTCCGCCTGCCGCAGGCACCACGGCGACGAGCGACCCGTCGAGGAACTGGTCCGTTGGATCCCAGTGAAGGATCGCGAACGCGAGCGACTTGCCGTCGGGAGACCAGCTGGGTGGGCCGTCGAGGTGCTCAGGCCACGTCACCGTGTAGAGGCGATCCACGGTCCCCGTGGCGGGATCGAAGGTGGCGATCGACCCGCCACCCGGGTCGATATCCGGGTAGCACACGACCGCCAGCCTCGAACCGTCGGGCGACCAGGTGGGATGGAAGATGCCACCCGGACAGTCACCGCCGCCATCGGTCAGCATCGCCGCCCCTGAGCCATCCGCATCCGCCGTCCAGATCGATCCGTACGGCGTGGAGGCGTCGCGGGTCACGAACGCGAACCGCTGCCCGTCGGGCGCCCAGGCAGGCGCCACACGTTCGCCGGGGAGATCGGTAAGGACCGCATGCGAGTCGGTGCCGTCGGGCCGGGTCAGGAAGAGGTCCTTCGTCCGCTTGCCCGGCAGGTACCAGCCCGAGAGGACCCACGGCTCACCGTCGAGGACCGCGATCGGGGTGGGACTCGGAGGTGCCGATGGTGTCGCCACGGACGGCTGGGTCGTCAGGGACGCCGTCGCCGGGATCGAGGCGGACACCTCCGACGGGACCGCGGCGGCCGGCGTACAGGCGCAAACGATGACCACGAACGCGGCGGGAACGGCGGTTCGCATGGTGCGCTGGACCAGGGACATGGTGATTCTCCTTCCGGGGTGACGTGGAACGCGAGGGCGCTAGGGCGTCGGCCTGAGGCGAGGTGCCGCAGCCAGGTCGGCGCTCACTGGCGTGGCGCCGGAACCATCCGCTTCGATGAATGCCGCGGTCTTGACGGGCGACCGCGCCTGCTGGCTGTAGGCGATCCGGAGCCCGTCGGGTGTCCAGGTCGGCATCTCGGCGCCGCGCCCGACGCCGAGCTCGGTCAGGTTCGTCAGCCCGGTGCCATCGGCCTCGATCAGGTACAGGTCGGTCGTGGACGATGGTGGCTGGCGGGCCGCCGCCTGGAACACGATCCGGTCGTCGATCGGGTGCCAGTCCGGGTAACGCGCCTCGAGATCGGTGGGGGTGATGAGGCGAGGCACCGCATCCGGGTGGACACCCAGCACGGCCAGCCGTGCCGACAGGTTGGTCGTCTCGGTCGCGTCCGTGTAGGTCTCGAGACCGACCACCAGCTGGTCCCCCGCCGGCGACCAGCGCGGGTTGTAGAAGACGCTGGATCCATCGTCGGTCTGGGCGACGACCCAGACATCGCCGCTGACCAGGTCCAGGATCTCGACCGCGCTCGGACCCCAGGTCCCACCGGGCGCCCGGTCGTACCGGACCAGGGCCAGCCGCGTCCCGTCGGGCGACCACGCGGGGTAGGCCCGCTGCAGGCAGGGCGACACGCACGTCGTGACCTGATGGGCGCCGGAACCGTCCGCGTTCGAGATCCAGATGTCGATCCGGTCCACGGTCGGCTCGGTGGCGTCCGGCGTCCAGGTCTCGAACGCGAGCCGGGTCCCGTCGCGCGACCAGTCGGGGTGGTCCAGGCGCACCCCTGGGCGGGCAAGGATCTCGTGGCGGTCGGTCCCGTCCTCCCGGACGAGCATCAGGCCGCCGCCCGTCCGGGCGCCGCTCGGTGAGCCATAGACGATCCATGGCTCACCCGGGAGGATGGCGAAGCGCGGCGCCACGGTCGGCGATGGCGTCGGTGGCACCTGGACGATCGCCGGTGGCTCTCGGCGGCCCCCGACGAGCAGGCCGACCGCCAGGAGCGCCGTCACCAACGCCAGGACCACCAACCAGACGATCATCGGGGCCGCGAGGCGGCCACCGCCCAGCGCGAGTCCGGGCGCCGCGAGGCGGCCACCGCCCAGCGCGAGTCCGGGCCACGTGAACCGCCTCCCGGTCCCGCCGCTCGCCACGGCTTGTCCGGTGATCCGGGCCGCGTCCACCGGTCGGTCCGACGTCGTCGCATACGCGGCGAGTCGCGACTCCAGGCGGGTCTCGAACATCTGCCGGTCAGTCATCCCCAAGCTCCGTTCGAAGTCGGTCGAGTAGGCGGGCCAGGCGGGCGCGCGTGCCGGACGCGGACCGGCCGGTCGCGCGGGCCAGCTCGGTGGAGTCGAAACCGGCGACATATCGCAGGGCCAGCAAGGCGCGATCGTCCGGGTCCAGCCGTGCCAGCGCGTTGGCGAGGTCGAGGTCGGCGGTGCGGCCAGCCGGATCGGATGCGGCGCCGTACTCCGGCCCCGGCGACACCGACAGCTCCACGACCGTGCGGCGGCGGCGATGGCGAAGGAGTTGGCGCGCCTCGTTGGCGGCCACGGACACCAGCCACGGTCGCAATCGTTCGGGATCCTTGAGCGTCCCGAGCTTCCTCCAGGCGATGGCCCAGGCCGATTGGACGGCTTCGTCGGCGAGGTCGAGGTCGCCGCAGATGACGTAGCAGACCCGGGTCATGTCCCCGTGATGGGCCTGGACGATCCGGGCGAAGGCAGCCTGGTCCCCGCTCACCGCGAGCGGGATCGCCCTTGCGAGCGTGTCATCCAAGTTGCCCGTCACCGACGTCATGCCCCACAGATGCTCGGGCATGGGTCAAGTGATTCGATGGCCATCTCTCCGGTCCCCCAGATCCGAACCGGTCCCTGTGGCAGCATGGGCCGATGACCGATCTCCGCGCCCGCGCCGACGCCCATGACCGCCTGCTCACGGAACGCCTCGACAGCCTCGTCCCGACCCTCATGGAGCGGGCCGGCCTCGACGCCTGGGTCCTGGTCGCCCGCGAGTACGCCGAGGACCCCGTCCTGGCGACGATGCTGCCCGCGACCTGGCTGGACACGGCCCGCCGCCGCACGATCCTGCTGTTCGTGCGGGACACGGAGGGTGTCCGGCGGATGGCCGTCGCCCGCTACGCCGTGGGGGAGGCCTTTCCCTCTGCCTGGGATCCGGAGGAGGAGCCGGACCAGTGGCGGCGCTTGGCCGGGCTCCTCGCCGAGGCCGACCCCGCCCGCATCGGGATCGACAGCTCCCCGACGTTCCCGCTGGCTGACGGTCTCTCGGCCTCGGAGCGCGACGGCCTGGTCGCTGCGCTGCCGCCGGGGTTCGCGGCCCGACTGGTGAGTGCCGAGTCCGCGGCCGTCGGCTGGCTGGAGACCCGCCTCCCCGCGGAGCGAGCGCGCATGGCCGACGCCTGCCGCGCCTCCCACGGCTACCTGCGGCGCGCCCTCTCGGCCGAGGTGATCACCCCCGGTACGACCACGACCGCGCAGGTCGAATGGTGGCTCCGCGACGCCGTCCACGCCGCCGGCCATGGCTCCTGGTTCCAGCCCACCTGCAGTGTCCAGCGACAGGGCACCGGACCGCGCGACTCGTTCGCCGGCAGACTCACCGAGACGGTGATCGAACCTGGCGACCTCGTCCACATCGACTTCGGCATCGTCGACGACGGCTACTGGACGGACCAGCAGCAGCACGCCTACGTCCTGCGACGCGGCGAGACCGCCGCACCCGCGGGCCTCTCGGCGGCCATCGCGTGCGCCAATCGCCTCCAGGACCTGTTGATGGCCGAGATGGCGGTGGGCGGCACCGGCAACGACGTGCTCCGACGGACCCTCGACGCTGCGACCGCCGAGGGCATCGACGGCCTCGTGTACACGCATCCCATCGGCCTCCACGGGCACGCGGCCGGTCCCTCGATCGGGCTGTGGGACAACCAGGTCGCGGTCGATGGCCCGGGCGACTACCCGGTCTGGCCGATGACGGCCTACTCGATCGAGCTCCAGGCCCGGGTCCCGGTCCGGGAGTGGGACGGCCAGGTGGTCCAGGCCATGCTCGAGGAGGACGCGTTCTTCGACGGGTCGTCCTGCACCTTCCTCGACGGCCGCCAGACGGAGCCCTGGCTGATCTGAAACGGGGCGCGGCGGGCCCGAGGCTGATACGCTCGTGCACGCCGCGCTTGCGCTCCTCCTGGCTTGCCCAGCGAACGCGGTCCGACCGTCCGAGCGCCGAGCCGGAGGTCCCTGTGTCGGACACGCTCGCCATCCTCGCCGCATCCTGGGGCGTGGTGATGGCCATCTCCCCAGCCCTGCAGATCCGGCGCATCCTGGAGCGCCGCTCCTCGGATGACGTCTCGATCGGCTACCTGGCCGTGCTGCTGGTCGGGTTCGCGCTGTGGGTGGCGTATGGCCTCTCGATCCCCAACATGGCCCTGGTGATCCCGAACGCGGTGGCGTTCGTCGTCGGCGTCACGACCGTCATCGTGGCCCGTCGGTATCGCACGACGGCGTCGGCAGGCAGCTCGAGTGGGACCGGATCCTAGGGGGACAGGGCAAGGATCAATGCGCCGTATCGAACGGCGACGCTAGTCGAGCGCGGCCCACTCGAACCAGAAACCGTCCGGATCCCCGGTCGGGACCACCACGACGCGGTGATTCGAGCCGTCGGCGTCGGCGATCTCGATCGTCGATATGGGTGGGCCGAGCCCACCCTCGTTCAGCCCGGTCGACCCGACGAACGCGATCGACGACCCGTCGCGCGACCACTGCGCCCGTCGTGAATCCTTGAGGACGACCGGTGTCGTTCCGTCGATCGGCACGATGACCGTGTCGATCGTCGTGCCAACGGCATCGCGCGAGACTTCGACGGCGAGGCGCGATCCATCTGGCGACCATCGGATCGGGAGCGTGCCCGACCCGAAGGATGACGCGTTGGGGCTGCGGAGTTCGTCCGGCACGGCGACGCGCCGGCTCGAGCCATCCGGCTCGATCAACCACAGCTGGTTCGGCGCACCCGAGGCGCGGTCCAGCCCGCCATCCGGCCCTCGAGGTCCCTTGATGTACGCGATCGTCCCGCCGTCCGGCGACCACGCGACGGCTCGCACCTGGGCACCAGGTTCGAAGTTCGTCAGGTTCTGAGGATCGCTCCCTTCTGGGTCGGAGAGCCACAGGTCCAGGACCGTGGGCCCGTCGCCTGCCCAGGGGCCCGACGCATACGCATACAGGTTGCCGTCCGGCGAGACAGCCCAGGGGGCATTGCTTCCACCCCCACTTCCGGCATATCTCGCGACGAGGGAGTCATCGGACAGCGGCTGAAGGTCCGAGCCGTCCGGATCGCCGATCTGCCAGCCGTCACCGTCGGGAACCACGATGTGCGATTCATCGACCAGCCACTGCGTCCCGCCCCAGTATCCGCCGTCGGCGGGCGCCGGAAGTGGATGGGTGCCGTCGCCGTCTCGTGACCCGATCACGACCTGACACCGGCCCGCGACGTTGGGGCCACAGCTCGCCCACTCCAGCCATCGACCACTCGGCGAGAAGGCGACCGGGTAGACCGTCGCATCCAAGGGGATCGTGTCGACCTGCTGGCCTGTTCGAACGTCGACGATCCCCAAGCCGTGGTCGCCGCCGACCGCCGCCGTCGATCCATCGGGACTGAGTGTCACTCGATCGCCACAGGTGATCAGGCGGCGGACGGCGCCCGATCGCATCTCGTAGGCGTCGACGTTCGTGCACATCTTCTGTCCGACCGGCGTCGATGGCCCCGTCAACACGATGAGTTCCTGCCGTTCGGCCAGCCCGGGTGCGCCCATCGATGGCTCGCCAACGTTCACCTGGTCGCGACCGGGGACCGGTGCTCCCGCTGCCAGCCAACCGACCGGTAGCAGGGCGGCCATCAGGAGCACGAACCCGGACCGATGTCGCGCCATCGTCGTCACTGATGGCCAGCTAGGGCGTGGGCCTGAGTCGCGGATGGGTGCCGAACAACGGGCCGGACGTCGTGGCGGACCTCAGCCCACTCCCATCCGCATCGATGACGGCCATCGTCGTCGGATCGGCGGCACCGTACGGTGTGACCGCGGTGAAGATGATCCCGGAGCCATCCGGAAGCCAGGTCGGCTGGACCGCGCGGGTCTCGTCTCGGCCGAATGTGGTGAGGGCGGCCAGACCTGAGCCATCCGGCTTGATCGTGTAGAGGTTGGACGGCCCATCGTCGAGCTCGCGCCACGGGCGCGTCGAGAACACGATCAGGTCGTCGGTCGGGTGCCAGTCGGGGTAGGTGGCCCACACCTCGGGCGTCGTGAGTGGCGTGAACGCCGGCGTCCTCGCGTCGAGGTCGACGACCCCGATGGTCGAATCCACGATGTGCTCGTCCGCTCCGGCGGTCCAGGTCTGGTGCTCGAGGACGATTCGGCGGCCGTCCGGCGACCAGCGCGGCCACAGGAACCCGCTCGGATTGCGGTCGGCGACGACAGTGGTGACCGTCCCAGTCGAGAGGTCCAGCAGGGCCATGGCGGCCATGTTCGAGTCACCCCAGGTGACGAACGCCAGGGTCCGTCCGTCCGGGGACCAGGCGGGGTCGTCCGCCACGAAGCAGGGCGCCGCGCAGTCGAAGACGCGCCGCGCGTTGGAGCCATCAGCGTCGCTCACCCACAGGTCGCGGGTGAACTCGGTGCCGGGCGGGTCAGCCGGATCATCCGCGGCGAAGGCAAGTCGCGTCCCATCCGGGCTCCAGTCCGGGTGCACCTGCCAGCCGTCCTTCGGGAGCTTGACCTGGGGTGTTGCCCAATGGTCGCCGGTGCCGTCCGGCTTGACGAGCCGATTCCCGGATCCGCCGGGGATCGGACCCTCGTAGGCGATCCATGGCTCGCCCGGCAGGACGGCGATCGGGGTCGGACCTGCAACGACCGACGGCGAGGGGACCTCCGTGGCCGTCGGGGTGTGAGTGGTGGCGATGGAGCGTGGGGTCGCCGCCACGGGTGAGGTGCTTGCCGCCGGGGCGTTCGCACACGCGGCGACCAAGACGATAGCCGCGACGAGGGCCAGTACTGTCGGGAACGGTCGCACGGAGTCTCCGTTACGGTGTGGGGCGCAGAGGGAAGGCGGGCGCAAGGACGCCTCCCCCGACCAGGCTCCAAGCCTCACGGGTCCACCCGGATCACAGTCGCGTGCTCGGTCGACTCGCCGCCGCTCAGTTTCCCTCCCGCCACCAGCACCGATCCGTCGGCCAGCGCCGTCACGGTCGGCGACGGCCCACCGTTGCAGCCGCCGATCCCTGGGACGTCCTCGACCGGCGTGACCTGGCCGGTCTCGGGAGCGAAGACCGCTCCGAAGATGCGATCGCAGTGCTCCGGGTCCTGCAGGACGAAGAAGACCCGGCCATCGGGAAGCAGCGCGGGTTCACGATCGCCCGGAAGGCCGTCGAGCGATGCGACGATCGTGAACGTCCGGGCCGCCGGGTCGAATCGCGTCAGACCCCACTGGCCGGCCGCGCTTTCGATCGCGATCAGCACGCTCCCGTCGGCCAGCTTGATCGCCGGCCCGATCGGTCGTCCGGGCGAGATGAGACCTGACCCGCTCCTGACCGGCGCTGTCGTGGTCAGCGAGCCGGATCGCGGGTCATACAGCACGCCCGCTGCGAACGTCGCGGGATCGCCGCTGCCTGTCACTGGGTCGAAACCACCGACGATCAGGACTCGTCCATCATCGAGCACCACCGCCGACGCACCCGCCCTGGCCAGCCTCGGGTCCGTCGGACCCGGCGTGAAGGTCCCCGTCAGCGGGTCGTAGAGCTCGATGCTCGGTGACTCGTTCGACCCTCCGATGATCGCGACGCGACCGTCCAAGAGCCTGACCGCCGCGTGCCCGGAGCGCGGCGTTGCGAGCGACCCGACCGGGTGAAAGCGACCGGTCGCCGGATCGTAGACCTCGGCCGATCCTTGCGCGTTGCTCGATGCGTCAGTGCCCCCGACCACGAGGACGCTCCCGTCCGTGAGTCGCGTGGCGGTGTTTCCGTCCCTCCGTGAGGCCATCGTGCCGGTCGGGGAGAAGGTGTTGGTCAACGGGTCGTAGATCTCCGCGCGTGCCGAGTCATCGGTCGGATAGCCGGACCATCCGCCGGTGACCAGCACCCGGCCGTCGTCCAGGCGAGTCGCCGTATGTCCGTTGCGATGGACCATCATCGACGCCGGTCGAGTCGTCACCTCCGACGCGGCAGACGGCTCCGGGCTGGCGATCTCGGCAGAAGGAGCCGGCGTCGGACCTTCATCGTCACGGTCAAGCCCGACCGGCATGAAGCCGATGAATTGGCCGGGCTCCATGACCGAGTCGCCGCCGGTCGTCGACACCAGGAGCGTGGGGCCCTGCGTCGTGGCGTCGCCGGGCTCGCCTAGCCAGTGATCGATGGCGATCACGGAATCATCTGGCGCCAGTCCGCTGAACCACATATGGGCAACAGAGGGGCCGAGATGCAGCGTGCGGACGACTCGCACCTCGCCGGGCTCATCCGACTTCGCGATCAGCGCGAGGTGGTTCGCGCCCTCCACCTGGTCCAGCAGGATCCAGACGGATCGGCCATCGGCTGAGAAGCTCGCGTCGCGCACTTGCGCCCCATCGATCTGGCCGTCGTACCACTGCGTGGCCGTCCCATCGTCAGCGATCGTGGAGACGAGCCCGTCCTCGCTGGCCGTGCAGTCGCCGCCGCCGCACACGTACACGGTCGAGCCGCCGGGCGCAAGCCATCGAGCGCCCATGTGGGGCGCGAGTTGCGGAACGCCAGGGACGATCGGGCCGCCATCCAACGGCGCGATGGCGTGCCCGCCGTCGGTCGCGACCACGAGGCCGGACCCGTCCGCCGCCCACATCAGGGACGGTCCGCTGCCCGGCAGCGAGAGGTCGAGACTCGAGACGGCGGACCCGTCCGCCCCATCCACCACCTTGATCGACCCCAACGGACCTTGTTCGCGCGTGGTCGCGAACAGCCCGTTCGGCCCCCACGCGCCCCCGATGACCGGCTGGAACGGGACGAACCTCGGTTGTCGGTCAGGGCGCGTCAGATCCATCAGCATCCACTGCTCCCGCATCTGCTTCACCGAGCTTGGCCCGAGCGAGGCTTCGACCCCGACCCAGCCATCCTGGGAGACCGACCCGAACGTCGCGAAGCCGCCCGACGCCAGGATCGACGAGTCCAGTCGCCGCACGAGGCGCTCTCCGCCAGCCGGCGTCACGGCGACGATGTCGACGTCACGGCCAGGCGCTTCTCCGCTGTCGCGGAGGAAGATGGCTTCGTACGACCCGGTATCGGTCAGACCGGTGCGTAGGCCTCCGCCGATGAGCGCTGCAGACGCGGCGAAGGCGAGGATCAGCAACCCGACGAGCACCAGCACCATCGGCCGCCGACCGCGGCCGACCGACCATCGCAAGCCGATCCTGCGGGCTCGCCCGGAAGCGATCGTCCCCTCGGCGATCGCGAAGCGGTCGATCGGTCGGACGCCGGCCTCGGCGTATGCGCGCAGCTGGCCGGTGAGCAGGGTTTCGAAGGTGGTATCAGACATCGGAGAGCTCCGATCGGAGACGCTCGAGCAGGCGAGCCAGGCGGGAACGAACGCCAGAGGGCGACATCCCCAGTTCGCGACCGATCTCGGTCGCATCGAAGCCAGCGACGTGGCGCAGGGCGAGGAGGGTCCGGTCCTCCGGCGAGAGTCGGCGAAGGACGACCGCGAGGTCGGTCAGGGCCGATCGCCCTGCCGGGTCACCGCTGTGCGAGCCGACGTCGGCGACCTCGATCTCGACGACCTGGTGGCGGCGCTGGCGGCGCATCGCCTGCTTGACCTCATTGGCGGCGACGGCCATCAGCCACGGCCGCAGTCGGTCCGGGTCGCGCAGGGAACCCAGCTTCCGCCAGGCGACCGGCCAGGCGGCCTGGACCGCGTCCTGGGCCATGTCCTGATCGCCGCAGATGACGTAGCAGATGCGGGCCATATCGTCGTGATGGGCGCCGACGATCCGGGCGAGCGCATCCGCATCACCGGCCGCGGCCTCCGCCACGGTCGATGCGGCGATGCCGCCGGGGATCGTCAGTTCACCCACCATGCCCCATAGATGTCACGGGAGGGGCGAAGTGTCCCATGAGGGTGTCGGCGCGTTTGCGCGTGCCGCCGCCGAAACCGCCAGATTCTCATGGGGGGACCGTTAGGCACGCTCGGTGGGTCTGATCAGCGTGGAGCGAGCGCTCAAGGTCCCGCGCTGAGCGTGAACCGGGCGACGATCTGTGGCGCCGGGGCCACGACGAGCCCGCGACGCTGCCTAACGTTCCCCGGGTGCACATCTGGCGAAGTCGACGCCGCGCCAAGCCGCCTGGCGCCGCCCAGACCGAACATGCCGGACCGCCCGGACCTACCGTCCCGGCTTCGGCGGCCAGTAGCCCTCGGGCGGATCGACCAGGTCCTCGCCCCAGACCTCCGGCCCGCAGAAGAACGGCCGGGCGGCCGGTCCGGTCAGGGTGCGCTCGTCGATCGACCAGGCGCGCAGGGTGCCGGCCAGCCAGGCATCGATCTCGTCGAACGCGGTCCAGCGCTTGAACGGCCAGCCGGCGTCCAGGCAGATGTTGATGAGCGAGTGCTTGGCGAAGACCACATCGCTGTAGCCGGCCGCATAGCGATCCGACTCGCCATCGCCGATGAACACGACGGCGCGGCCGGCGGCCCGGTGCTCCAGGACCCGGTTGCGCTTGCAGGTCCCGCAGACGTGGCAGCGCGGGTGGCCGTTCGGGAAGGCGATCGACGCGCCACGGTCGGCGAACGTCGTCCGGGCCGTGACGACGGGCAACTCCCCCACCCCGAGGGCCTCGAGCGCCGGGCGGATGAAGAAGCCGAATCCATCGGACACGACCTCGACCGGGATGCCGGCCGCCTGCGCCCGTCGCACGAACGGGACGAACCCGGGGTCGTGGGGCTGGGCCGCGGCCGTCGCGAGCAGGTCCGCGGGGTCCGCGTCGACCTGGGCCATCTCCCACGTCATCAGTCGTCGCGACCCCATGAGTCCGGCGTCATAGGCGGCGGCTTCCGCTTCCCAGATCCCCGGCACGTGCTCGGCCATGACCGTATCGGACACGTCGGTCTGGGCGATGGTCCCATCGTAGTCGACCAGGATCGCGAGGGGCGGCTCGCCGGGCCGGAGGGGGCGGATCGGCGGCGCCGCGCCATCCGGCGCCTCGATGGCGCTCATGCCGCTCGCCCCGCGGCGATCGGGCGACGCATCGGGACTCGGGTCAGGGCGACGCCACCGACGATGATCGCCCCGCCCACGACCTGGCCGACGCGGATCGGCTCGCCCAGGAACACGTACGCGAAGACGACGGCCATCGCCGGGATGAGAGCCTGGATCGTGGTGATCCGCGTCGGACCGAGGAGCCGGACTCCGTGGAACACGACGATGTTGGCGAGGGCCGCCGCCAGCAGCCCCGAGTAGGCGATGGCGAACACGATGGGCACGACGTCGCCCTGCTCGACGACGGTATCGACGGCACCGGGAGCCAGGAGCTGCGAGAGGCCGATCGGCGCGAGGACGAGCGTCCCGCCGATGGTCGCCCAGGTCGTCAGCACGAGCGACGAATGGCGGCGCAGGAACCTGGCCCCGATGGCCGTGTAGGTCGCCCAGCACAGGGCCGCCAGCAGCGTCAGCGCGAACCCGATGGGCGAACCGGTCAACTCGATGCCCACGCCCGACGCGACGACGAGCACGACGCCCAGGAACGACAGGACGACCCCGACCGCCTTGCGCGGTGGGAGCGTGTCGGTCCCGATGAGGACGGCGATGACCGCGGTGAAGACCGGCGTGGCGGCGATCAGCAGCGCCGAGTCGCCGGCGGGGACGGTCTGCAGCCCGACGGTCCACAGGATCTGGTACATCCCGAAGCCCAGCCCGCCGAGCAGGACGATCCGCCAGGTCTCCGGGTGCGGCAGGCGGATCGCCCCCTCCGACCAGCGCAGGATCGCCAGCAACGCGGCGGCCGACAGGGAGTAGCGCAGGAACGTGAAGGCGACCGGCGGCATCACCGAGATCGCCTCCTTGACCACGATGAAGTTGGCGGCCCAGATGACCATCACGCCGATGACGCTGGCCTCGACCAGGCGCCGATCGGCCGAGCCGCGGTCGGCCGGACCGCGCTCGGTGCCGGTCGCCCGGTCGGCGGCGGACACACCGACGCCCGCCGGTCGGTCGGCGGGCGTCACCGTGCGGGTCGGGTCGATGGTGCCTGCCGCGGATCCGGCAGGCGACTCGGGGTCGATCAGACGCCTTCGCGGTCCAGTTCGAGGATCTCCTCGTCCTCTTCCTCGGTCACCTTCAGCCAGACGAACAGTCCGGCGAGGACGGCGAGCGGGATGACGATGAGCGCGCCGAGGGTGATCCCCAGGGCGACGGCGACGGTCTTGAGCGCCTTCACTTCTTGGCCTCCTTCTTGATCGGGACGCGCAGGGCGGGGCCCTGGGTCACGAGCGCTTCGATGTCTTCCTTCGTGAACTCGGACAGCTCGTGGTGGCTGCCCTGCTGGCCCGGCATCAGCAGGCGGACGACGAACGCCCCACCCTGCTCGAAGAAGAAGACGTCCTTGGGCTTCTGCTCGTCCATGTAGCGGCCGAGCACCCGGAACGCCGTCTCGTAGTAGCCCGCCTCGTGGACGGGCGGCGGCGGCTCCGCGCCACGTCGCGCGGCCGCCTCCTCCATGAACCGGGCGATGTCGTCGTCGAGGAAGGTCAGCGTCTCCTTGGTCTGCGTGCCGAAGGATTCGGACCACGTGTTCGCCTGGCCGGTGGACGTGGTGACGAGGCCCTGGACGATGAACCCGTCCGGGGCCTCCATCAGGAGGACGTCCTTCATGGCGCGCTGGTCGAGGAACGCCCCGATGGAGCGAAACACTTCCTCGAAGTCCTGGCGCGGACTGCCTTCATAGATCCGCATGCGGCTCCGGTCCTCCTGGGGTCAGGATCCAGTGGTCCGGTCCAGCAACCCGCGATCGCGTGCGCGACGCTCACTGACCCGGAAGGTACTCGTTGCTGCGAGTGTAACGAGCGCTCCGGTGGCCAGCAATACGACGACGGTCGTCGTGGTGTCCGGTGCCAACGACCCGGTCACCTGCGTCCACAGGCTGCCGGTGCCGCCGATGCCGTTCACGCCACCCGGGAACATCGCCGTCCGCACCCCTTGGATCCACCACGTGAGCGGGTTCATGAGGCCGATCGCCTGGAGCGCTGCCGGCAGCACCGCGAGCGGGAAGACCGCGGCACTCACGAGGAACATGGCCCCGGCCAGCGCGTCCGGGTACGACCACGACTCCTGGCGGGTCTGCAGGCAGACGGCGGCGAGCATGACGCCGATGGCCAGGATCGACACGAGCCCGAGAGCCATGACGACGATGAGTCCGATCCAGTCGACGGCGGCCGGGTCGAACGGGACGCCGAGCAGGACGATCCCGAAGACGATCGTGATGGCGGCACCCATCGCCCCGACCGCGACGCGCGCAACGCCGCGTCCGAGCAGGTGGACCAGGAAGTCGGCCGGACTGACGTACGTGTACTTGAGCATCCGGTAGCGCTCGCGGTCGTCGAGCACGGACCACGCCAGGCCGGCGATCCCGGCCAGGACCAGGGACCAGAGCGCGGACCCGACGACGACGAAACTCCGGTACTCCGGCGCCGTGGAGCCCGCGATGATCTGGAGCATCACGACGAGGATGAGCGCGGCCGAGATCGGCTTGGCGACCGAGTACACGAAGAACAGGAACGGATCCGTCCAGTTCGCCTCCATCTGCCAGCCGAGCCGTACCGCGGCCCGGAACCCGCGCCACTCTGCGGCGCCGCCCGAGTCGGAGGTGCGCGACGGGTCGAAGCCGCCCCACTCTGGGGAGGCGAGGCCCGGGATGACCGGTGCGTCGGTGGCGGACGAGGTCACTGCCATCGGAGTGACAGGCGGCCATCGCGACGCGCCCGGCGTTCCAGGCGAGCGAGCATGACCCGGGCGGCCAGGATGAACCCGATCGCCATCCCGATGAGGATGAGGATCTCCACCTCGACCGATGGGGTGCCGGCCGGGAACGGCGACCCGACGAAGGCCAGCTGGCGCATCGCGTCCAGGCCGACAGCCAGCGGGATCGTCGCGATCGCGATCGCCCCGATGAGGCCGAGGCTCATGACCGGGAAGTTCAACCCCGACACGAAGTAGACGGGCTCGACGAACAGCTGGTTGAGCTCGAACGCCTCGCGGCCCCACACGAGGTACAGGGCGGCCATGATCATCCCGAGCCCGTACAGCGCGGCCAGGGTGAGCAGGAAGACCGTGACCAGCAGGAACCACTGGTCCACCTCGAAGGTCACGCCGTAGACGAGCGAGGCGACGACGAGGACGACGATCGCCCGAGTCGACGACATGACCATGCCGCCGAGCGCCATCCCGAACAGGATCGCCATGAAACCCATCGGGGCGGCGAAGAACAGCTCCAGGTTGCCCTGCGCCTTCTCCCAGTAGAGCTGGCCGGCCATCATCCAGACGACGTTCAGCCAGAACGCGGTGAGCGCCCCACCCAGCACGACGAACCCGACGTACTGGGGCGGTGCCTGGAGCGCGCGGTAGACGAACACGAATGCGGACGTGGCGAGGAACGGCAGGAGGATCTCGAAGAAGACCCAGGAGGGCTCGCGGAGCATCCCGGAGATGCGCGGGTAGGCGCGCCCGCCGACCGAGCGGAGGTCGGTCAAGACGATCTGTCGGCGCGTCCAGTCGGCCGCCGCCTGCGGGCTCTCGGTGGCACGGAACTGGTAGAGCGACACGGTCAGCCGACCTCGGCCGTGACCGCGGTCCGCGACGCATCGGCGAATCCGCGGCCGACCAGTTCGACGAAGACATCCTCCAGGGACGGTTCGGACTTGCGCAGGGCCAGGATGTGGGAGCCCATGGCGCTCAACGCGACGACGACGCCACCCAGCACGCCGTCCTCCTCGAGGACCAGGTTCATGACCACGGACTGGCGGTCGACCGGCCCGTCGTCGTCGGAGGCGGCGGCCGCGGACACCACCCCGGGGAGTGCCGCGAGGGCGGCCGGGCCGCCATCGAGGTGATCCACCTCCACGCGGAAGATCGACTCGCGCTGGACCAGCTTCTTGAGGTCTGCCGGGGCACCGATGGCAAGGATCCGGCCGTGGTCCACGATCGCGATCCGCTCACACAGGTCGTCCGCCTCGGCCATGTAGTGGGTGGTCAGCAGGACCGTGCGACCGGGCACGGCGGCCTTCCAGGACGTGACCAGTTCACGGACCGCCCGGGCGGCCGCGACGTCCAAGCCGAGGGTCGGCTCGTCGAGGAACAGGATCCACGGATCGTTGAGGAGCCCGCGGGCGAAGTTCATCTTCTGGCGCTGGCCGGTCGACAGCGTGGACACGCGCTGGAGGCGCTCCGGGCCCATGCCGACGGCCTCGATCAGCTCGTCGACGCGGCGCCAGCCGTCCGCCCGAGACAGGCCGTAGAACTGGCTGAACATCCAGAGCTGCTCGCGGACGTTGAGGATCCCGTAGCCGGACTGCTCACCGCCGGCGACCATGTTCATGATCCGGCGGATCCGCTTCACGTCATCGACCACGTCGAAGCCGAAGATCTTCGCCGTCCCATCCGATGGCAGCAGGAGGGTCGTGAGGATCTTGATGAGCGTGGTCTTGCCGGCGCCGTTGGGCCCGAGCAGGCCGAAGAACTCGCCCGACGGGACCTCGAGGTCCACGCCGTCGAGCGCGACGACCGGGTTCGGCTTGACGTTGTAGGTGCGGCGCAGACCGCGCGCGGCGATGGCCGGCGGCCCCGATGAGACGGACATGGGTCCCCCACGGGTCGATCGATTCGGAAGGACGGGCAGCATACCACCGAGGTCCGGACTTGGGAAGAGGGACATCGAATGCCAGGAAGATGGCCATCGAACACGCACGACGGTGGCGGGAACGCCGCGGCGGCGGTCTCGGGCGCTCGCCGGAGCGCGTTCAGCGAGCCTTCGGCGGCCTAGGGAAGAATCCGCTGGTGCGGCGTACGTACGCGTCGTAGCCGGGACGTCGCTGCCCGATGGTCCGCTCCAGGAGACCGGCCCCGGACACGCGGATGAGCAGGACCGACATGAGGACCGGGCCGATCACGGTCCACCACGCGCCGGTCGCCGCGGCGATCAGGAACAGCCCCCACCAGACGAGGAAGTCGCCGAAGTAGTTCGGGTGGCGGGTGTAGCGCCACAGGCCGCGATCGAGGACCTGGCCCCTGTTCGCTGGATCGCGCTTGAACCGCGCCAGCTGCAGGTCCCCGACGGTCTCGAACGCGAGACCGATCCCCCACAGGACGGCGCCGGCGACGACGAGCGGCGACGTCAGCGCCACACCGGCAGACCCCTGGATCCCCGCCTGGACCGGCAGGGACACGACCCAGGCGAGCCCGGCCTGGAGGAGGAAGACGACGCCGAGGCTCACGAGCGGGAAGCTCGCGCCGAACCGCTCGCGCATCGCCACGTATCGGAAGTCCTCGCCCTTGCCGCGATTGCGCCAGCCGAGGTAGATCGACAGCCGCAGTCCCCAGATGGTCACCAGGACCGGCAGCAGGATCCCGACCTCGGTGTACTCGCGGCATGGCGACGTGTCGCACGCCGGACCGGACAGGGAGAACCACGTCGCGAACTGGGTCCACGCGATGAGGACGAAGGCCCCGCCCCAGAACGGGTCGACGATCGACGCGTCTCGGAGGGCCAGCGAGACCAGCCACAGGACGACCATCAGCGCCACGACGGCGCCGAGGTTGACCAGGTAGAGGTCCACGTCAGAGGGTCGCGAGGCTCGCGGCCAGGGCGCCCGCGACCCGGGCGTCGTTGATGATCAGGGCCGTGTTCGTCCGGACGAACCGGCCGTCGGTGATGACGGCGATCCGCTGCAGGAGCCAGGGGGTCACGGCCGGTCCCTCGATGCCGGCCTCGTCGGCTTCCCGGACAGCCTGTTCGACCACGGCCCGAGCCTCGTCCTCGGGGATGGCCAGGTCCGCGGGCGGGGGCGTGCACACCAGGACGCCGCCACCGATGTCGGACGCGAAGTGGAGCCCCACGAGCCGCGCGGCGGCCCCGATGTCCGGCACGGACGCCATCGCCCGGATCCCCGACGATCTGGCATAGAAGCCCGGCACGTCCTCCTGGCCGACCGCGACGACCGGCACGCCACGCGTCTCGAGGTACTCCAGGGTGGCCGGCACGTCCAGGATCGCCTTGGGTCCGGCGCAGACCACCGCCACCGCGGTCCGTCCCAGCTCCTCGAGGTCCGAGGAGATGTCGAAGGAGGCCGGGCGGGTCGCGCCGGGACCGCCGAGCGCTCCACGATGGACGCCGCCGATGCCGCCCGTCGCGAAGACCCGGATCCCGGCGGCCTCGGCCGCGATCATCGTGGCGGACACGGTCGTGGCCGCCCAGCCGCCCTCGGCCAGGGCGATCGCGAAGCTGGGTCGAGCCGCCTTGCGGACCGAGCCCATCGGCGCCGTCGCGAGTGCCTCGAGGGACCCGTCGTCGAGGCCGACGAGGACCCGTCCGTCGTGGATCGCGACGGTCGCCGGGACCGCCCCGTTCTCGCGGACGGCCGCCTCGGAGGCGCTGGCGACCTCGATGTTCTGCGGGTACGGCAGCCCGTGGCTGATCAGGGTCGATTCGAGTGCGACGACCGGCCTGCCATCACGCAGTGCGTCGGCGACCTCGGGGGCGATGAGCAGGCGGTCGGGTGTCATCAGGCAAGCCTACCGCTCCGGACCGCACCAGCGCCGCTACGCTGTCATCGTGACCGAGCGCGCACCGATGACACCCGCGGACATCCGACGTCAGGTCGTCCTCGACGAGCACGACATGGCCGCCGACGGATCGCTGGCCGTCGTGAGCCGGCGGATCGTCCGGCGCGATCGGTATCGGACGCACCTGCTGGTCGTGCCGCTGGATCTCGCGGGCGGCCGGCGAGGCGGACGAACGGGAGCCCCCCGGCCCCTCACGAGCGGGAACGTCCGCGACGGCTGGCCGCGGATCTCGCCCGACGGATCGACCGTCGCGTTCATCCGGAGCCTGCCCGACGATGACGACGCCGATGCCGCCCTGTGCCTCGTCCCGATCCGTGGCGGCCGGGTCCGGACGATCCGCGCACGGGCGTTCGGGTCCGTGGGCGAGGTGGCCTGGTCGCCCGACGGCTCGCGGCTCGCCTTCACGGCGGAGGTCGATCCGCCGAGGTTCCTCATCGGCACCGTGCCGCCGGTGGGCCGCCGCCGCGGCTCCACGAAGGGCGACACGTCCCCCATCGGCCGCCGCATCACCCGCACGGACTGGCGTTGGGACGGCATCGGCCACCTTGATCGCTGGGCGCACCTGTTCGTGGTGGATGTCGCCCCGGGCGCCGTGCCGCGCCAGGTCACCGCGGGCGACTGGGGCGTGTCGGACATCGCCTGGAGCCCGGACGGGCGCACCGTCGCGTTCGCCACCATCCGCGGGCCGGAACCGGACCTGCGGCCCCGCACGAGCGTCTGGGCCGTCGACGCCGATGCGGACGGCGCGGAGCCGCGCGAGGTCCTCGCCCCCGCTGGATGGGCGAACCTCCCCGCGTTCTCGCCCGACGGCGCCTGGATCGTCGCGCTCGGCATCGACGAGCCGGATCCGCTCGACGACGTCAGCCCGGGACTCATCGTGGGGCCCGTGGATGGGTCGTCCGCTCCGTGGTCCCTCACACCCGACCTCGATCGCCCCGTGAGCCAGTGGACCGATACGGATCTCACCGGCTGGATGGTCTCGAGTCGCTGCGGGCCATACTGGTCGGCGGCGGACCGGATCGTGGCGACGGTCACCGATCGCGGCCGGGCGCACCCGACGGCCTTCGACCTGCCCGACGGACCGACCGGCGCCGTCACGCGCCGCCGGCTCGCGGACGGCGACATCGTCACCCACTCGCTCGCCGTCGCGACGCGCGGCCCGAGCACGGGCGCGATCAGCTGGCTCGGGACGGACGGGGTCCGGGCCATGGAACTCTCGAGCCTGCCGGCCACGGCGACCGCCGCCCCGCGCGTCCGGACCTCGATCGGGTCCGCCTGGCAACGGCGTCATCCGATGCCGGTCATGACCCTGACCCGGGCGCCTGGGTCCGGCGGGCCCATCGAGACCTGGATCGCCTCGCCCCCGGACGCCGGCGACGGGCCGCTCGCGACGGTCGTGGACGTGCACGGCGGCCCACTCGGCGCCTGGGCCCCCGCGCCCCATGTCGAGGTGATCCTGCTGGTCGCCGCCGGCTACCGCGTCATCCTGCCGAACATCCGCGGCTCCGCCTCGTACGGCCGCGACTGGATCCGGCCGCAGCTGGGCGACTGGGGCGGCGTCGACGCCGCCGACGTCCATTCGGCCATCGACCACGCGATCGACCTGGGCCTGGTGGACACGGCCCGGCTGGGCGTCCTGGGGCTGTCCTACGGCGGGTTCATGGTCAACTGGCTGGTCGGGACCTCGGACCGGTTCGCCGCGGCCGTGTCGGAGAACGGCGTGACGAACCAGATCAACGACTGGGCCAACTCCGACTCCGGCCCCGACTACGACCGATCCTCGCTGCTGGGCGATCCGTACACGGCCGAGGGCATCGAGAAGCTCTGGCGCCAGTCGCCGCTGCGCCACGTGGCGGCCGTGCGCACGCCGCTGCTCATGCTCCAGGGCGAGGCGGACCTGCGCTGTCCGCCACAGGACAACGAACAGTTCTTCATCGCCTTGCGCCACCTCGGCCGGACCGTCGAGTACGTCCTGTACGAGAACGAGGCGCACACGTACGGGAGCGCCGGACGCCCGGATCGGCGGATCGACCGCCAGACCCGGATGCTCGACTGGTTCGACCGCTACCTGCGGGGCTGAGCCCTCGCGGGGTTCAGGCCCGCAGCGCGTCGGTCGGCGGCGTGTTCGCGGCGCGCAGCGCTGGATAGAACCCGGCCAGCGCCCCGACGAGCGTGGCCGCGACGACCCCGCCCACGAGCCCGGCGACCGGCAGCGCCACGAGCCAACCCTGGCTGACGGCATACGCCGCGGCGACCGCCGAGCCGAGGAGCGCCCCGACGAGTCCGCCGACGCCGGCCAGCAGCACGGCTTCCGCGAGGAATTGCCCGACGATGTGCCCGCGTGTCGCGCCGAGCGCCCGGCGCAGGCCGATCTCGTTCCGTCGCTCCAGGACGGCCATCAGCATGACGTTGGCGATGCCCAGGGCGCCCACGAGGACGGCCACGGCACCCAACCCCAGGAAGAGCGTCGTGAACGCGGACGCCGCGGCGGCCCGCGCCTCGATGGCGTCGGACGGCCGGCTGACCTGGATCGCCTCGGGGTGCTCGGGGTCGGCGGTCGCCGGGAGGACGGCCCGCACATCGTCGATCAGGTCCGGGTCGGCCCGCACATAGATGGTCGACGGCGCCCCGTCCGAGCCGAGCAGCGCCTGCGCCACGTCGCGGCCGACCAGCGCGGACCGGTCCAGCTCCGGAGCGAGCGGCAGGGTCTCCATGATCCCGACGACCGCCCACCAGCGATCGGCGATCCAGACCAGCCGGGGCTCGTCGAGGTCCGCGATGCCGAGCCGGTCGGCCGCCACGGAGCCCAGCACGACGGCCGGGTACGCCCCGACCGC
>CAZOHT010000005.1:37177-93178 GCA_964579825.1 uncultured Anaerolineaceae bacterium | reverse complement strand
CGAGCCGGTCGGCCGCCACGGAGCCCAGCACGACGGCCGGGTACGCCCCGACCGCCTCGTCGATGAACCGGCCCGCAGCCAGGCTGCCACCGAGGGCGTCGAGCAGGCCCGGGTCGGTCGCCTGCACCGCGATCCCACCCGTCTCCGCTTCGTCGATCCGGTCCGTCCGGCGGACCGTGGCACTCGTCTGCGACACGCTGGTCGCGGACTCGACCGGCCCCACCCGGCCGATCATCCGCGTCGCATCGGCGGGCAGCGCCGAGTCGGACCCGAGGAAGGTCTGGCCGGCGGTGACGGTCAACAGGTTCGAGCCGATCCGGTCCAGCTCCGCGAGGAGGGTCGCCCGGCTCGACTCGGCGATGCCCAGGACGGCCAGCATGACCGCGATCCCGATCGCGATGCCCAGCGCCGTCAGCGTCGAGCGAAGCTTGCGCGAGCGCAGGCCGCGGGTCGCGATCCGCACGATGTCGCCCGGCCCGAGCCGGCCGGAACGGAGGGACGGGGCGGTCCCACCGGTCAGATCGCCGGCGGGAGCGGTCACGGCCGTCACGCCGCCACCGCCGGTCGCTCGATGCGGCCGTCACGCAGGTCGATCCGGCGCGGCAGGCTGGCCGCGATCTCCCGGTCGTGGGTGATGACGCAGATGGTCGTCCCGTCCTCGGCGTGGAGCTCGCGCAGGAGCGCTAGGATGGACGCGCCGGTCGCGCTGTCGAGGTTGCCCGTCGGCTCGTCGGCCAGGACGAGCTCGGGCCGACCCACCAGCGCCCGGGCGATCGCCACGCGCTGCCGTTCGCCACCGGACATCATCCCGGGCCGATGCTGGAGCCGGTCCCCGAGACCCACGCGTTCCAGGGCGGCCACCGCCGCTCGTCGACGGTCCTTCGGCCGGGCGCCGCGGTACAGCAGCCCGTCGGCGACGTTGTCGATGGCGCTCTCCCCGCCGAGCAGGAAGAACGACTGGAAGACGAACCCGATCCGCCACGCCCGAAGGGCGGACAGGTCCCGGTCGGACATCGATGCGACGTCGTGCCCCGCGATGCGGACGGATCCTTCGGTCGGGCGGTCCAGCGTCCCCAGCAGGTGGAGGAGCGTGGACTTCCCGGAGCCGGATGGCCCGACGATCCCGAGGAGCTCGCCGGCCTCGATGTGCAGGTCCACGCCCCGCAGCGCCTCCACCGGGGGGTCGCCCGGGTAGCGCTTGACCACCCCGTGCAGCTCCGCGACGGCCGTCACGACGGCACCACGATCTCGTCGCCGACGGTCAGGTCGCCGGTGGATGGCGTGACCTCCACCCAGCCGTCCTGGAAGATGCCGGTCGTCACGCCCACGAGGTGGGTCGAACCCGACGCATCCACGACCTCGACGGCATAGCCGCCTTCGAGGACCGCCAGCAGGGCGGCGATCGGGACGGCCATGACGTCCGGCCGCGACTCGCGAACGACGTGGACGGTCACGGGCGAGTTCGTGTAGGCGGCCGACGCGGCCGGATCGTCCAGCCCGATCGTGACGGTCACCGTGGGGTCGGCCGGGTTGCCGAAGCTGTCGGTGCCGCCCTCGGCGACCGTGCCGATCTCCCGGACCGTGCCCGGCGTCTCGGTGCCGTCGGCGAGTTCGATGCTGACCGTGTCGCCGACCGTGACGATGTCCGTCCGATCCGCGGCGAGATCCATCGTGACCACCCGCTCGTCGGTCGTGCCCGACAGGATCGGCGTGCCCGGACCGACGCTGGAGCCAAGCTCGGCGGCCAGGGTCGTGACCCGGATCGCGCCGGGCAGGAAGACCATCTCGCCGAGATCCACGACCCCGTCCACGGTCTGGCCGCTGGCCTTCTGCCAGCGCTTGACGGCGGCGGTCGTGTCGTCATCCCACTCGTTGTCGATCTTGTCGCCCTTGCGGGTGTACCCGAGGGCCTTGAGGTTCCGCTCCAGCTGGGTGATGTCGGCGCCGTTGTCGACCCCGTCCTCCAGCGTTCGCCAGGCGGGCTTGGCGCCATAGAGCAGGATCGGGCGACGTCGTCCGTCGATCTCGTACAGGCGGTCACCGCGGGCGAGGACGCTGCCGGTCGCGGGCAGGGCGGTCACCGTCCCGCCAAGGTTGTTCACGACCTTGCGTTCCCCGGCATAGCCGAGCGTCCCGTCCAGGTCCTCGCCGACCGTCATCGTCCGACTGGTCACGGCCGCGGTCGACCGTGGGGCCGTGGAGGCCGTCGGGTCGATCGAGCCGTCCGCGGCCGAGGCCGATGTCGGGAGGAGGCCGGTCGCGAGCGCGACGCCCGCCCCGCCGACGATGAGGACCAGCCCGAGCGCGCCCGCCCGGACCGCCGTCCGCCGCGTCACGGGGCCACCGGGGTGACGGCCCCGCCGCCGATCGTGACACTCGGTCCATCACCGCCGCCCGGGCCGCCAGCGGGCCCGGCGCCGTCGAACCTCGGGCCGAGATCGCCCAGGATGGACTGGCAGGCTTCCTGGGCCGCCTGGAACTCGGAGGACGACGGATCGATGCCGCCCGGGCCGCCGATCGAGATCGAGCCACCGCCACCGCTGAAGTCCGGGTCCGGGAAGTCGACGCCGTTGTCGCGCATGCAGCCGGCGAACTCGATCAGCTTGTCCTGCATCTCCGGATCGATCTCCCTCGGACCGTCCGCGGCTCCGCCCATGTACTGCCGGCACGCCTCGAAGGCGGCCTGCATCTTGTCCGCGTCGAGGCCATCGCCGCCGATCCGGACGGCACCACCGGCGCCGCTCCCGGGATCCGGCATGTCGATGCCGTTCTCGCGCATGCAGCGGGCGAACTCGAGGCGCGCCGTCTCGGGGTCGAGGGACGCGGACGGGGAGGCGGACGGCGCGGACTCGCCCGCGCCGGGCGACTGGAGCGTCGCCACGCCGGACGGGGCGGCACCACCGCCGCAGGCGGCCAGGACCGTGATCAGGAGGAGGCCGGCGGCGCCGGCCCGGAGGCGTGCGAAGGTCATCGAGCTGTCTCCACCGAGGATGGGTTGATGAACGCATCGTCGGTGGCGACCCTGAAGGGGTGATGAAACCGCGTGGACCGGACCCGCCCGCATGCCGCGCGGACACCGTCGTCAGCCGAGTGGCAGCCGGACCTCCAGGACAGCGCCGCCGCCCGGTGCATTCGACGCCGTCACGGACCCGCCGTGCCGTTCGACGATCCACGCCGCGATGCTCAGGCCCAGGCCCGTCCCGCCCGGCGGGGCGTCGACCGCGCGCCAGAACCGGTCGAAGACGTGCGGCAGGTCGTCAGGCCGGAACCCCGGTCCACGGTCGGTGACCCGGATCGACCCCGATCCATCGATCGGATGCACGGCCACCTGCACGGTCGAGCCGGGTGGAGCGTGGCGGACCGCGTTGTCCACCAGGATCGTGACCAGCTGGCGCAGGCGGGCGGCATCGCCGATCGTCGGGACTGGCTCGGCATCCACCTCGATGCGGACGTCGCGGCGTTCCGCGCCGGCGAGCAGCCCGTCGGCCGCGTCGAGGGCCACCGCCGCCAGGTCGACCGGCGCCATCGCCAGCTCGACGACGCCGGA
Source organism: uncultured Anaerolineaceae bacterium (assembly GCA_964579825.1). Taxonomy (GTDB): domain Bacteria; phylum Chloroflexota; class Limnocylindria; order Limnocylindrales; family CSP1-4; genus SPCO01. The sequence goes on along the minus strand of CAZOHT010000005.1, from coordinate 89,631 downwards.
GTCCGTCCGCGCCAGCAACAGCAGGTCGTCCACCAGGGCGCGCATCCGGTCGACCTCGGTCTCGATGTCCTCGAGCGCGTGCCCCACCTCCGCCACCGGCATGGTGGCGTTGCGCCGGAGATCCTCCACGGACCCGCGCACGACGGCCAGGGGCGTCCGCAACTCGTGCGAGGCGTCCGCGGCGAACTCGCGCTGGCGGCGCATCGCATCGCGGATCGGGACGAGCGCGCGATCGGCATAGAGCCACCCGACGGCGAGCGACGCCGCCAGGACCGCGAGCCCGCCGACGAGCAGGACGGCGAGGAGGGTCGTGAGCGTCCGCAACTCCGTCGTCCGGTCGCCGACGACCTGGATGACGTACGTCCCTTCCGGGCGGAGGACCGGCGTCGACAGGAGGCGGACGGGCGTCCCGTCGAGGTCCGTCGTCGTGACCGACTCGATCCCGACCCGCGCCTGGGCGAGCGCGTCACCCTCCGGCAGCGCGACCCCGCCGATGGTGATGGACGGGCCGGCCGCGACACCGTCGGCGGTCGGACCCCAGATGACGGCGATCGTGCCGGACGTCGGCCCTCCGATGACGATCCCCGGCGCGGACGCGACGTCCACGATCCCGGTCCCGATGGGCCTGATGGGCAGGCGTGCCGCGAACTGGAGTCCGGCCCGCATGTCGGCGGCCCGCGTCCGCAGCTGGTCCTCCGCGGAAGCGGCCAGCGAAGTGGCGGCCAGCGCGTAGATGAGCGTGCCCAGAGCCAGCAGGACGACGAGCGTCGTGCCGCCGCTCCAGGCGAGCAGGCGCAGTCGGACGCGCCGGAGGAGGGCCTCGTCGTGGGTCACGCGTCGGCCATCCGGTACCCCACGCCACGGACCGTCTGGATGCGGGCGGCCCCGACCGGTCCGAGCTTGCGTCGGAGGAAGGTCACGAACGCATCGACGGTGTTCGGCGTGACCGCCACCCCGAACGGCCAGGCCATGTCGAGCAGCTGGTCCCGCGTGAGGGCATGCCCCGGGTGGCGCAGCAGGCACTCGAGCAGGGCGAACTCCCGCGGAGAGAGGTCGACCGGTGCGCCATCGACCGCGACGGACCGGCGCGACTCGTCCAGCACGATCGGGCCGACGACCAGGCGCCCGCCCAGCTCGGGCGCGGTCCCCGACACGCGTCGCAGGATGGCCCGCAGGCGAGCGACGAGTTCCTCGTAGGCGAACGGCTTGACCACGTAGTCGTCGGCGCCCGCGTCCAGCCCGTCCACGCGGTCGGTCAGCGAGTCGCGCGCGGTCAGCATCAGGATGGGGATGGTCGAGCCCGTCGCCCGCAGGCGCCTGGCGACCTCGAACCCGTCGATACCCGGGAGTCCGACGTCCAGGATGACCGCCTCGAACCCGGGATTCGCCTCGACCAGCGCGACGGCCTCCAGGCCATCCGTGGCCAGGTCCACGACGTGCCGATCCGCGGTCAGCAGACGCACGAGCAACCGACCCAGGCGTGGGTCGTCTTCGACGACGAGGAGGTGCACATCCCCCGTTCTAGGCGGCCTTCCTGAAAGGACCATGAAAGGACCTCAGCCCAGTACCAGCTCCTGTCGGGGCGTCGACAGCTGTCGGGCTGCGGCGCGATGCCCGGCCAGGGCCGCTCGATGCAGGGACGCCGGGGAGTGGCGGCCGGCAGCCGCGGAGCCCAGCCACGCGGCGAGGAACCCGGCATCGAACGCGTCACCCGCCCCGGTCGTGTCGGCGGCGGCGATGCGGGCGGTCGCGACCTCGAAGCGAACCGGCTCGGCGTCCGCCCGGGCCATGACCGTGGCACCCTTCGGTCCGCGCTTCACGACCGCGATCCCGGCGTAGTCGAGCAGATCGACGACCGGGCGTCCACCGAGGAGCGCCTCCGCTTCGGTCGATGTCGTGAACAGGATGTCGGGAGCGATCCCGGAGATCAGGTCGCGGGCCGCGCGCCGGCCGCCGGCGAGCAGCGGTCCGATCGAGGCGAGGTCCAGGCTGACGAGGGCCCCGGCCGCTCGGGCCAGCTCGATCGCCCGCAGGCCCGAGTCGGCGAGGGGGTCGCCCAGCAGCGAGTAGACCGTCAGGTGCAGCAGATCCGTGCCGGCGAACCAATCGGCCTTCAGGTCCGCCGGACCGAGTCGAAGGGCGGCACCGCGATCGGTCACGAAGCTGCGCTCACCGCCGGGAGCCACGACCACGCCGATCCGCCCGGTCCGGGCGCCCGGGATCCGAATGGCCCGCATCGTGACCCGGTCCGACTCCATCGTCTTCACGAGCGCCCGGCCCGTGGCATCGCGACCCACGGCGGCGATCATCCGGCTCTGGACGCCGAGCCGCGCCAGCCAGCGGGCGGTGGTCGCCGCGGAGCCCCCCTGGACCATCGCGATCCGGCCGGTGACGTCCGTGCCGATCGCGATCGGCTCGGACGGCGCCACGACGACGTCGAGGACGAGGTCCCCCAGGACGACGACGCGCGGGCTCCCGGCCTGCGTCCCACGTCGGCGGGGTCGCGACGGCCGGTGCGGGCGGCCAGGACGACGCGGGCGGGGCGGACGGATGGTCGGCATGGCCCGAGCATAGCGGTCCCGGTGAAGCCAGACGTCCGGTCGCTCGAGTCGTGGCACCTACAATGGCGGTCCACCTCCCGTGCCCACCCGGAGTGCCCGCCGATGACCGTCTCGACCGACCTGGACCGCCTCGCGGTCGACACCATCCGGACGCTCTCCATCGATGGCGTCCAGCAGGCCAACTCCGGGCATCCGGGCGCCCCGATGGGGGCCGCCCCGATGGCGTATGCCGTCTGGACTCGGTATCTGCGCCACGCGCCGACCCACCCGGACTGGCCGGACCGCGACCGGTTCGTGCTCTCGGCCGGCCACGCCAGCATGCTGCTGTACTCGCTCCTGCATCTGACCGGGTACGCCGTGTCGCTCGACGATCTCAAGTCGTTCCGCCAGTGGGGCAGCATCACCCCGGGCCACCCGGAGTACGGGCTGACCCCGGGCGTCGAAGCGACGACCGGGCCGCTCGGGCAAGGGCTCACGAACGCCGTGGGCATGGCCATCGCCGAGCGGCGCCTCGCCGCCGAGTTCGACCGGGACGGCCCGGCTGGGTCGATCGTCGATCACCGCACGTTCGTCATCGCGTCGGACGGCGACCTCCAGGAGGGGATCGCGTCCGAGGCGGCCAGCCTGGCCGGGCACCTGCGCCTGGGCCGGCTGATCGTCCTGTACGACGACAACCTCATCCAGCTCGATGGCCCGACGAGGATGGCCTGGTCGGAGGACGTGCCGGCCCGGTTCGATGCGTACGGCTGGCACACCCAGCGCGTCGGCGACGGGAACGATGTCGAGGCGATCTCCGCGGCGATCGATGCGGCGCTGGCGGACGGTCGTCCGAGTCTGATCGCCGTCCGGACGCACATCGGCTTCGGCAGCCCGAACAAGCAGGACTCGCAGAAGGCGCACGGGGCGCCGCTCGGGCCGGACGAGGTGCGCCTCACCAAGGAGGCCTACGGCTGGGATCCGGACCGCACGTTCTACGTCCCCGACGAGGCGGCCGCCATGTTCCGGGCGGCGATCCCGGCCGGCGAGGCGCTCGTCGCCGAATGGGAGGCCCGCTTCGAGGCGTACGCCGCCGCTCATCCCGTGGCGGCGGCCGAGTTCCGCCGTCGGATGCGCCGGACGCTCGCCGAGGGTTGGGATGCCGACCTCAGGACGTACGAGACCGGCTCCGAGGTCGCGACGCGCAACGCCAGCCAGGAGGCGATCCAGTCGCTCGCCGGGCGGGTCCCGGAGCTGTTCGGCGGGGCGGCCGACCTGTCCGAGTCGAACCTGACCGACGTCAAGGGCGCGGGTGACTTCAGCGCCGAGTCCGCTGGGCGGAACGTCCGCTTCGGGGTCCGCGAGCACGCGATGGGCGGGATCGCCAACGGGCTCGCCTACCACGGCGGCTTCGTCCCGTACGTGGCCACCTTCCTGACCTTCAGCGACTACATGCGCGGGTCCGTGCGGATCGCGTCGCTGTCCGGGTTGCACGCCATCTATGTCTGGACGCACGACTCGGTCGGACTCGGCGAGGACGGGCCCACCCACCAGCCGGTCGAGCACTACGCGGCGCTGCGGGCGATCCCGAACCTGTGGTTCGTGCGGCCCGGCGACGCCAACGAGACGGCGGCGGCGTGGGCGCTGGCGGTGGAGCGAACGGACGGCCCGGTCGCCCTGGCCCTCACCCGACAGAAGCTGCCGACGCTGCCGGGCACCGACACGGGAGCACGGGCCGGCGTCGCCCGGGGCGGGTACGTCCTGCGTGAGGCGAGCGGTGGGGTGCCGGAGTTGATCATGCTGGGAACGGGATCGGAGCTGCAGCTGGCGTTCGCGGCCGCCGAGGCGCTGGAGGCCGAGGGCATCCCGACGCGCGTCGTGTCGCTGCCCTGCTGGGAGCGGTTCGAGGCACAGGACCAGGAGTACCGTGACGAGGTCCTGCCACCCTCGGTCCGTCGCCGGGTGAGCGTCGAGATCGGCGTCCCGATGGGCTGGGAGCGCTGGGTCGGTGACGAGGGCGCGATCATCGGGCTCGACCACTTCGGGGCGTCAGCGCCGGCCGGGACGATCTTCGAGCGGTTCGGGTTCACCGCCGACCGGGTCACCGAGGTCGCGCGCCGCGTCGCGAAGGACGGCCTGCGAGGTCGGATCCCGACCCTGGATGGCGGCCACGTCGGCAGCCATCCGACCATCCCCGCCGGCGAGGCGGGTGTCGGCCGAACGGGTGCGACGGATCCCGGCCACTCGTGATCCCCCTGAGGCGCGCCGGTGCGGTCCTCGTCTCGATCGCGATCCTCGGCGCCTGTGGCGGTGGCGAGACGACGCCGGACGGTTCGACCACGGCGGCCGACTCGGAGGCGCCGACGAGCGCGGTCGCAGCGAGTGATCCTCCAGGCACCGTGGCCAGCCCGCCAGGCGATCTCGGAGACCTCGCCTGGATCTTCGATCAAGGAACGCCGTCGGCCGACCTCACGATCAGCCTCGACACCGCCGCCCAGGTCGAGACCATCGTCCCGGTCACCGGCGGCCGAGTCACCGCGACCGGGGTCGACGGCACGGTCTACGACCTCGAGATCCCGGCGGGCGCGCTGGTCGAGGACACGGCCATCGGCCTCACCCCGGTCGCGACCATCGCGGGCCTACCGTGGGGTGGCGCCGACACGTTCGCGGTCCAGTTGAGCCCCGACGGCCTCGCGCTATACGCGCCCGCCATCCTGACCATCCAGCCGTCGACACCGATCCCGACGGATCAGCAGATCCCGTTCGAGTACCTGGCTGACGGCAAGGACGTCATGCTGGCTCGACCCGCGACCGGGGCGGCGGACCTCCGGATCGAGGTCGACCACTTCAGTGGGACGGGCATCACCCGAGGGATCCTGGCCGACACCGAGCCCGCGCTCCGACGCCATGGCGGGTCGACCGAACGTCGGCTGTCGGATGCGATCGCCGCCGAAGTGATCCGCATCCGGCAGGAAGGTGGCCAGGCGGCTGGACCTGACACGACGGCGGCGTTCGAAGCCGTGATGCGCGAGTACCAGGGCACCGTCGTGGCACAGCGGGTGGCGGCCGCCGGCGAGAGTTGTGCGGCTGGACGAGCGGCCCTCCAGACGGTCCTCGGACTCGATCGACAACGACACTTGGTGGGACTGGACGCCAACGGGACGATCCTCGACGACTACCCCGGCCTGGTGGAAAAGGTCGCCCGGGTCTGCGTACTCGAGGAGTTCGAGCTCTGTGTCGAGGACCACGTCATCCATCGGATGGCCGTCGTGTGGCGGAGTTTCGAGCGCCAGTTCGACCAACTCGGCGCCCTCATCGAGGTGGACCGCGCTCCTCTCCGCGAAGCCCGAGACCTGACGATCCAGTGCCTGACGTTCAAGCTCAGGCTGGAGTCCACCGGGGTCGTGGACGCCGGCGAAGGCAGCTACGAATCCACCGTCAAGTCCGAAGTCACGCTTCGCTTCGACCCTGAGGACAACACGATCAGCGGGTCTGCGCCGTTGGACAACACGGCCTTCGAGTTCAAGTCGACCTGCGGTGCGACCAGCGTCAAGGGCGGAGGGACCTTCGAGGTCGGCAAGTTGCGGATCCTGACCGCCCAACCCGACAGCGACAGCGGCCCGTACCGCACCGACGACGGCAAGGACCTCGACTTCCTGATGTCGTACCTGCCGGGCCCGACCTCGGAGAGCGCCAAGATCAACATCTGCGGATCGACCGGTCCGCCTCTGCCGCTTCCGCCCTTCCCGGCGTGGACGGGAACGTTCCTCGCCACGCACAAGTCCGAGCTGGACACGACCGGGGAGCTGGGCGGCGGCTACATCGCGATCGACTGGGAGGTCTTCGGCGGCGAGTACTTCGCCAAGAAGGAGTGGATCAAGGAGTCCGGGAACATCGTCGAGACCGGGACCTTCAAGCTGTATCACACGCCCGGCGGCTGACGGACGACGTGGGGGCCGGCCGCGAGCCCTCCCGGCCGACTAGGATGATGAGGTGCGAGTCGCATTCGCTGCCGATCATGCCGGGGCCGTCCTGAAGGCGGAGCTGATGACGCGGGTCGCGGTGGCGGACCTCGGCCACGAGCTGATCGACCTGGGCGACGACGGCTCGGACCCGACCGACGACTACCCGGACTTCGCCGAACGGCTCGGACGGGCGATCCAGGCCGGTGAGGCGGATCGCGGGATCCTCATCTGCGGCTCCGGCGTCGGGGCATCCATCGCCGCCAACAAGCTGACCGGCATCCGCTCGGCCGTCTGCCACGACACGTACTCCGCCCACCAGGGCGTCGAGCACGACGACATGAACATCCTGACCCTCGGCGCCCGCGTGATCGGGCCCGAACCGGCCTTCGAATGCGCGGTCGCATTCCTGGGCGCGACGTTCAGTGGCGAGGCTCGCCATCGGCGCCGCCTGGACAAGGTCCTCCGGATCGAGGCGGCCCGAGACTAGCCGCCGCCCGGAGCGCCGTGCGGACCGCCGGCGCGCTTGGGCGTACCATGGCGCGGCTCATGGGCCGCGGTGCGGGAGAGCCACGGAACCCGGAGCGAGGCCGGGGCGTCTGCGCCCCACCCGTCGGGCAACATCGGAGGAACCGCGCTGATCCACTCGATCGGCCTGTGGCGCCCTGTCCTGCATCGCAGCCGCTCGGACCTGCCCGTCGTGGTCGCGGCGTGGTCGCTCCTCGTCTGCGCCATCACGCTCGTCGCGGCCGCCACGCTGTACGGCGACACCGTCGCCACCGGGGGCCTGCGCCAAGCCCTCCTCGGGGCACCACCCGCTGAACGCACCATCCTCGTCGAGGCATCGGTCCTGCCGGACCAGTCGGCTGCGACCGACGCCCTCGTCACCGGCGAGCTGGATCGGACGCTCGTCTCGGTCGGCGGGACCATCGCTCGTGTGGCGCGCTCCGGGTCGTTCGCCCCGGCGGGCTCGGATCGCGCCGACGGCTCGAAGCTCGTGGAACTCGCCTCGTTCGAGGGGATCGCCGACCACGCCACGCTCATCGACGGTGCGTGGGCGGCGGCAGGGGCGGATCTCGGCGCCACGCTGTCCGAAGGCGCCGCCGCCGCCCTGGGTCTCAGGGTCGGTGACACGATCGAGCTGGTCAGTCGGACCGGGGAGCCGATCGCCATCCGCGTGGTGGTGACCGGAATCTGGCGGCCGGACCGGAGCGATCCGTACTGGCTCAGCGCACCCCTGGATCTGGATGGCACGGTCACGACCGGTCGGTTCACGACCCGCGGTCCGTTCGTCGTGGACCAGGCCGCGCTCCTCGCCCTCGAGTCCGGACGCGGCGTCGCGATGGAGTGGCGTGCCCTGCCGGACCTCGGCCGGCTCGCCACCGATGGGGTCAGCGACCTGCGGGAACGGATCGACTCCCTCGCTCCCCGCCTCGGAGCGGCCATGACCGGCGCGGCCCCGCGGGTGACGACGACGCTGCCCGCGACGCTCGGGCGCGTCGAGCGCTCGATCCTGGTCAGCCACTCCGGCATCACGCTGCTCACGATCCAGTTCGCCGTCCTGGCCGGCTATGCGATCGTGCTGGTCGCCGGCATGCTCCTGGAGCGGCGCCGTTCGGACCTGGCCCTGATGCGGTCCCGCGGCGCTTCCACGGTCCACCTCGCATCCATGGCGCTGGCCGAAGCGATGATCCTGGCGACCCTGGCCGGGCTCGTCGCCATCCCACTCGCGGCGGCCATCGTCTTCGCCCTTGGGACATTCGGTCCGCTGGCCGACAGTGGGATCGGCGGCGCGGTCACGATCACCTCGACCGTCGTGACGGTCACGGCCGTGGCCGCCGTGGTGAGCGCCATCACGCTGACGGTGCCGACCCTCGTGACGGCCGTGAGTCCGTCAGCTGCGAGGGCGGCCGCCGCCCGGCCGTCGAGCCGCGGTGCGGCGCAGCGGCTCGGCCTCGACGTCGTCCTGGTCGTCGTGGCCGCCATCGCGTTCTGGCAACTCCGGATCTACGGCGCGCCGCTCACGACCAACGCCCGCGGGACGCTCGGCGTGGACCCGTTGCTCGTCGCCGCCCCGGCGATCGGCCTTCTCGCCGGCGCCGTGCTCGCCATCCGGATCGTGCCCCGTCTGGCCCAGCTCGCCGAGCGACTGCTCGAACCGCGGCGGGGCCTGGTCCTGCCACTCACCGGACAGCAGATCGCCCGCAGGCCGCTGCGCTACACGCGAACGGCGCTCCTGCTGATGCTGGCCGCCTCGCTCGGCACGTTCGCCGCCTCGTACGCGGCGACGTGGACGAGGTCCCAGGCCGACCAGGCAGCCTACCGGGCGGGTGGCGACCTGCGCGTCGTCGCCGCCGGCTACGCATCGACCCCGGGCTGGGCGGTCGCGCCGTCGTACGCGTCGATCGAGGGCGTGACCGACGTGACGACGGCGGTGATCGAATCGATCGACGTCGGCCGGGTCGTGGTGGGTGGCGCGCTCGTGAGCGTGGACCCGACCGCCGCCTCGCGCATCCTGACCTTCCCGCCCGATGCCGCCGGCCAGGCCACGCCGGACGCCCTGGCCCGGCTGGAGTCGGCCCGGACGCCGTCGGCGGCCCGCACCATCCCAGGCGACCCTCGCCGCCTGGCCGTCGTGCTCGACGCCTCGGTGGCGACGGCGCCGGAGTCGCCCGACCCGAACCCCGTCCCCGACAGCTGGGCCGGGATCACCGTCCTCGCGGACGTCCTCGATGGGGATGGCCGCCTGCATCGGATCGAAGGCGGCGGCGCCCGCTTCGCGGCGTCCGATCAACGGGTCGAGATCCCGCTCACGTACCAGGTCGGCCCGACGACGGTCGCGATCCAGGGCCCGGTCCGCCTCGTCGGGATCGGGTTGCGGGTCGCGACGCCGGGGAGCATCGGCGTGACCGGCACCGCCACCGTCCGCGACGTGCTCGCCAGCGACGACGAGACCGGCCAGGCGTGGACGAGCCTCGGGTTCCGCCCGGACGAGGGCTGGACCTGGGTCCGCAACGATCCGTATCGGGGGATCGGCCCGTTGCCGCCGACGGGCGATCCAGCCAGGGTCGACGTCGTCGGGTCGGGACCCGGCGGGGTGATCGGCGGCTCCGCGACCGCCCGGCCGATCGTCTTCCGTCTCTGGGCACCGCCTGGTGGCGAGGACGGCGTGCTGCCGGTCGTGGCGTCCACGTCGTTCCTCGAGGCGACCGGCGCGGCCGTCGGCGAGGACCTCGCAGCCCGGATCAGCGGCACCGGGGTCACGCTTCGCATCGTCAGCTCGGTCGAGACGTTCCCCACCGTCGACCCGACGACACCGTTCCTCATCGTCGATGGCGAGACGCGCGACCTCCAGCGCCTCGACACGGTCGACCGGGTCATGCCCGGGTCCGAGGCGTGGCTCTCGGTCGACGCCGCCAGGGCCGCGACCGTCGAGGCGACGCTGGCCGCGCGACCGTTCGAGACCGCCGAGGTCGTCGGGCGCGACGCGCTGACCGTCGCGCTGGCCACGGACCCGGTCCCGCTCGGCGTCATCGGCGTCCTCGGACTCGGCTCCATCGCCGCGATGGCCTTTGCCGCGATCGGGTTCCTCGTCAGCGCGACGGTGTCCACCGGCGAGCGGCGCGGCGAGTTCGCCCTCCTGCGCGCACTCGGCCTGTCGGACCGCCAATTGTCGATCTGGCTCGCCCTCGAGAACACGTTCCTGCTCATCGTGGGGCTCGTGCTCGGCTCGGTCCTGGGGCTCCTGCTCTCGTGGCTCGTCCTGCCGTTCGTGACCGTCACCGGGACCGGCGCGGCGGCCGTGCCCGCCCCGGTCATCGTCATCCCGTGGGGCGCGATCGCGCCGATCTGGGTCCTCGCCGGCGTCCTGCTCCTGGTCACCGTCCTCGCCGTGCGACGACAGCTCCCCTCGAGCGCCATCGGCGGCGTCCTGCGCGCCGGGGACGGCTGACATGGCCTGGCTGATCGCCTCCCTCCGACGCCTGCGTGACGAACGATCCACGACGATCGCCCTGTTCGCGCTCGTGCTCACCACCGCGTTCGTGTTCGCGGTCACGCCCCGCCTGTTCGAGCGCATCGCCGATGACGCGGTCCAGACCCAGGTCCGCGAGGCGTCGTCCTTCGACCGCGACCTGCAGCTGCTCCAGTCCCGCCGCATCGGGGCCAGCCGGACGGAGCAGCTCGGCCCGGTCGACGCGGTCGGCGCGGACCTCCAGTCGAAGCTGCCCACGTCCGTCGGTGGGCTCATCGAGGAGCGGACCTTCCTCATCGACAGCCTTCGCTGGACGGTCCTGTCCGAGACGCCGGACCCCACGTTCATGCGCTGGCGGATCCAGCCCGAGGTCGACCAGCACCTGGAGTACGTCGACGGTCGCGCACCCACCGGGACGCTGCGGCGGATCGTGAGCCCGCTCGACCCGACCGGGGCATCGGGGGAGGTCCCCGTGTTCGAGATCGCGTTGTCGCGTGCGTCGGCGCAGGCGATCGGGGCAGGTCTCGGCTCCATCGTGCCGCTCGCCCCCGACCCGACCGACTCGCTCGTCGGGCGCGGGCGTGACAACGACCTGGTGGTCGCCGGCGAGGTCGTGGGCCTGTTCGACGTCCGGGACCCCGCCGACCCGTTCTGGATGGACGACATGGCGCTCGCCCAGCCGTCCTACCGCGGCCCGACGCTGCTGGCTCGACTCGTCGATCTGAGCGCCGTCCTGTCGGCGGACGCCTACGTCGACCTGCTCGGCGAGACGAACACCGGGTCCTACCCGGTCCGCTACACGTGGCGCTATCGGGTGGATCCCGAGCGGCTCAAGGCGAGCACGACACCCCGCCTGCTCGCCGACCTGCGTCGCCTCGACAGCACCTTCCAGTCCGCCGCGAACAGCGGCGGCGGCACGACCTTGCGAAGCGGACTCCTGCCGCTGATGGAGTCCTGGACGGTCCGCTGGGCGAGCGCGACGACCCTCCTTGGCGTGATCGCGGTCGGACCGGTCGTCGTCGCCCTGGCTGCGCTGGCGATGGTCGTGCTCCTGGCGGTGGCGCGCCGACGGCCCAGCCTGGAACTGTCCCGCGGACGGGGAGCGTCCACGAGCCAGGTCATCGGCTCCTCGGCGGCCGAGGGCCTGCTCCTGACCTTGCCGGCCGCGGCCATCGCCGTCGTCCTGGCCACCGCCACCGTCCCGGCCGGATCGCCTCGGGCGTCCGCCGTGGCCGCGTTCGCGGTCGCCCTGTCGGCCACGCTGCTCATCGTGCTGGCCATCGTGCCGACCGCGGTCGCGTCGCCGCGCGGCCCCGGACGAGGACCCACGGTCGCGCCGCGAACCTCGACGCGGCGGCTCCTGCTCGAGGGGCTGGTGATCGTCCTGGCCATCGGCGGGGCCTACCTGCTGCGTGAGCGCGGCATCGGCAGTGCCTCGAGCGTCGCCGAGACCCCGGCATCCGACCCGCTCATCGCCGCCGTGCCCGCCCTGGCCGGCGTCGCCGCCGGGCTCATCCTCGTGCGCCTGCTGCCGCTGCCGATCCGCCTGCTGGGTCGGCTCGCCGGTCGCCGACGCGACCTGGTCCCCGTCCTCGCGATGCGGCGTGCGTCCGGTGGCGGCAGTGCCGGTGCCGTCCTCCTCGTCCTCATGGCGGCCACGGCCATCGCCGCGTTCTCGCTGAGCACGCTGCTGCACGTCGACCAGGCCGCCGATGACGTGGCGTGGCAGCGGGTGGGCGGGTCGTACCTCGTCACGGGCGGCGTCGCCGTCCTGCCGACGGACCTGGATCCCGCCACGTTCCCCGAGGTCGAGGCGAGCGCCGGCGCGTTCCGGGTCCGGGCCGTCCTCGAGTCGCGACGGCTGCCGCTGGACCTCGTCGCCGTCGACGTCGCGGACCTTGCGCGGGTCGTGGACGGGACGCCGGCGGATCCCGACCTGCCGGAGGCGATGCTGGCGGACCGGGTCGAGTCCGGCGCCGCGTTCCCGGTGCTCGTCTCGTCGGCCTTCGCGGAGGGGACCCAGGCCATGGCGGTCGGCGACACCTTCACCCTGCCGATCGAGGCCCGGACGTTGACGTTCCAGGTGGCCGAGATCCGATCGCGCTACCCGGGCGTGCCTGAAGGCGTGCCATTCGTGGTCGCGTCGCGCGACCAGCTCCGCGCGGACCGGACCGACGGATTCCGGACGAACTCGATGTTCTACGTGCGCGCCGATGACAGCGCCGCGACCGCGGCCGCGATCCGGGACCACGTCCGGGTCAGCGCCCCGTTCGCCGTGGTCGAGGGCCGTGCCGAGCGGACGAGCGACCTGCGGACATCGCCGATCATCGACGCCGTCGTCCTTGGCGTCGCCCTCGCGGGTCTCATCGCGGCGGTCTACGCCGCGATCTCCATCTCGGCTTCCCTGGCCCTGGCCGGGACCGCGCAGGCGGTCGAGGTCGCCCACCTTCGGACGATGGGCCTGACTCGCCGCGAGGCGTTCGGGCTCATCGTCGTCGAGCACGGTCCGACGATCGTCATCGGCTTCGTCGCCGGGCTGGCGTTCGGGTTCGCGCTGTTCCAGGTCGTCCAGCCGGGGCTCGGACTCGATACGCTGGTCGGGTCGAGCCTGGACATCCCGGTCAGCCTGGGTCTCCACCAGCTCGCCGCCATCGGACTGTTCGTCGTCGCCATCGCCGCCGCAGGCATCGGCCTGGGCGCATTCCTCCAGCGCCGGGCGATCCCGGTCAGCGCCATCCGCCGAGGGTTCGAATGACCACGCCGACCCGCGCTCCGCACGGCGATCCGGCCATGCCGGCCATCGAGGATCTGCCCGGGTCGGCCGCGAGCCGGCGGTCCCGCCCGCACCCGGCCGATGCGGGCCGGATCGTGTGCGAGGGTCTCGTCCGCATCTACAAGGTGGCCGATCTGGAAGTCGTCGCCCTGCAGGGGCTGGATCTCGTCGTCGGCTCGGGCGAGTTAATCGCCATCGTCGGTGCATCGGGGAGTGGCAAGTCCACGCTCCTCAACATCCTGGGCGGTCTCGACGTGCCGTCGGCCGGCCGCGCGCTCGTCGCCGGCCACGACCTGAGCAAGCTCAGCCGCCGAGAGCGGACCGCCTACCGTCGCCACACCGTCGGCATGGTCTGGCAGCAGACGGCCAGGAACCTGCTTCCGTACCTGTCGGCGGTCGAGAACGTCGAACTGCCGATGATCCTCGATGGTGCGGACACCCGGCGAGCGCGGGCGCTCCAGCTCCTCGAGACGGTCGGCCTCGGCGACCGGGCGGACCACCGGCCGGATCGCCTGTCGGGCGGCGAGCAACAGCGCGTCGCCATCGCCGTCGCGCTGGCCAACGAGCCGGACGTCCTGCTGGCCGACGAACCGACGGGCGAGCTCGACAGCGTCACCGCCGCGGAGATCTTCGGGCTGCTGCGGCGGGTCAACCATGAGCTCGGGACGACCGTGGTCATCGTGACCCACGATGCCCAGGTCGCCGAACAGGTCGCTCGGACGGTCGCCATCCGCGACGGCCGGACGAGCACGGAGACCGTCCGGCGCACGGAACTCGCGGACGATGGCGAGCATCGCGTGGTGCACGAGGAATTCGCGGTCCTGGACAAGGCCGGCCGTCTCCAGCTCCCGCGCGCCCATGTCGAGGCTCTCGGGTTGGTCGACCGGGTCCGGCTCCGGCTGGTGGACGACCATGTCGAGATCTGGCCGGTGGACCGTCGTCGGGATGCGCCGCGCGACGGGGACCGATCGTGACCGACACCGTGACGACCGCCACCGCGACGCCGACCGTCGTGCGGACCGCGGACCTCGTGCGCGAGTACCCATCGGGCGACACGACGATCCATGCCCTGCGGGGCGTGAACCTGTCGGTCGGCCAGGGTCGATTGCTGGCTGTTCGCGGCCGGTCCGGGAGCGGCAAGACGACGCTGCTCAACCTGCTGGGCGGCCTGGATCGTCCGACCTCGGGCGAGATCGTCCTCGACGGCGAGGCGCTCTCGAGCCTGGACGAGGCGGCCCTGGTCGAGGTCCGGCGGACGAAGATCGCGTTCATCTTCCAGGCGTTCGGGCTCATCCCGGTCCTGTCGGCCGCCGAGAACGTGGAGGTCCCGCTGCGGCTGGTGCGCACCGAACCGTCCGTGCGCGCCCGCCGCGTCGCCGAGCTGCTCGACCAGGTCGGGCTGGCCGAGCGAGCCCGCCACCGGCCGCACGAGCTGTCCGGCGGCGAGCAGCAGCGGGTCGCCATCGCGCGCGCGCTCGCGAATCGACCGAAGCTCCTGCTCGCGGACGAGCCGACCGGTCAACTCGACTCCGAGACGGGCCATCGGATCATGCAGCTGCTCCAGGCCGTGGTCCGAGCGGACGGGATCACCGCCATCGTGGCCACCCACGACCCGCGGATGCTCGACGTGGCCGACGACGTGATCGAGCTGCGCGACGGGGAAGTGGTCTCACCGGCGAGCTGACCCGGCGTACCATTGGCGTCCCACGACAGGATCGGGCCGATCGCCCGACGCGAGGCCGCGAAGACCGGCCGTCGACGGGCGACAGCCTATGCTTCGGAGGCCACGATGACCGACCCGTCCACGACCGCCGTCTCCCCGCCCCGATTCGCGCTCGGCGATGGCCAGGCCGCGTTCGAGGCCGCGTGCGATCGCGCCCGTGACGGGTCGTGGGCGAACCGGCTGTTCGACCGGGACACGACCCTCTGGTCGTCCGACCCCGACGTCCAGGCGGCCATCGCGGACCGACTCGGCTGGCTCGACGCCCCCGAGCACTTCACCGATCGGATCGCCGCGCTCGAGGGCTTCGGTGACGGGATCGTGGCGGCCGGGTTCACGACCGCCGTCGTGGCCGGGATGGGCGGCAGCAGCCTGGCCCCGGATGTCCTGCGCCGGACCTTCGGATCGCAGGACGGCTACCTCGCCCTCCGCATCCTCGACTCGACCGATCCGGCCACGGTGTCCGCAACGACCGACGACCTGGATCCGCTCTTCACCCTGACCATCGTCGCGTCCAAGTCCGGCACGACGACGGAACCGAACGCGTTCCTGGCCGACGCCTGGACCCGGGCCGAGGCGGCGATGGCGGGCATCAAGCACCACCACTCGTACGACAACGGCGGCGCCACGATCGTCGCGGTCACGGACCCGGGGCGAGCCGTCGAGGCGCTCGCCCACTCCGACGACTTCCGGGAGGTGTTCCTCAATCCGCCCGACATCGGCGGTCGCTACTCCGCGCTGACCTACGTCGGACTCGTCCCGGCCTCGCTCATCGGGCTGGACCTGGACGCCCTCCTCGCGTCGGCCAGTACGATGCTGGGCGCCTGCCGTCAGCCGGACCCGTCCGCCAACCCCGGCGTCTCCCTGGGTCTCGCCATCGGGACGCTCGCGAAGGAGGGCCGCGACAAGCTGACCTTCCTCATCGACGACGAACTGGCCAGCCTTGGGGCGTGGCTCGAGCAGCTCATCGCCGAGAGCACCGGCAAGCAGGGCCGGGGCATCGTGCCCGTGGACCTGGAGCCGCTCGGCGCAGTGGACAGCTACGGCCCGGATCGAGCCTTCGTGCGGATCTCCCTCGCGGACGGGACCGCCGGCGGTCGGGACGCCCTCGCGACGGCGCTCGGCGACGCCGGTCATCCGGTCATCCGCATCGCCGTCAGCGACCCGATCGACATCGGCGCGGAGTTCATCCGCTGGGAGGTCGCGACGGCCATCGCGGGCGCGGTGCTGGGCATCGACCCGTTCGACCAGCCGAACGTCGAGGAAGCCAAGGAGCTGACACGCAGGGTCCTCGCCCGCCATGAGGCCGGTGCGGCGCCGTCCGAGCCGAGTGAGCCCCCGCTCCGGGTCGGCGACGGCGTCGGCCCGATGGTCGAGGCCCTGGCCGCGCACCTGGCCCTCCGCCGACGCGATGCCTACCTGTGCCTGCAGGCGTTCGTGACCCCGTCGGCCGAGGCCGACGCGGCCATCGCCCGGATCCGCTCCCTCCTGCGCGACCGGACGCATCTGGCCACGACCGCCGGCTACGGGCCCCGGTTCCTGCATTCGACCGGTCAGCTGCACAAGGGCGGCACGCCGACCGGCTGGTTCCTGCAGCTCACCTCGGACCACCCGGTCGACCGTGAGATCCCGGGTTGGCCGTACACCTTCGGCCAGCTCATCGACGCCCAGGCCGCGGGCGACTTCGCCGCGATCGAGGCCCACGGCCTGCCGATCCTGCGGGTCCATCTCGGTCACGACATCCCGGGCGGCCTGGCCAGTCTCGAGCAGGCCCTGGCCACCGCCCTCGACGACGCATCCTCCAGGGAGGCCTGAACGACATGCGCATCGGGTTCATCGGTCTGGGTCGGATGGGGGCCAACATGGTCCGCCGGCTCGTCCGCGACGGTCACGAGGTGGTCGTCTTCAACCGCACGCCGGAGAAGACGACCGAGATCGCCGGCGAGGGCGCCATCCCCTCGTACTCCATCGCCGAGCTGGTCTCGAAGCTGGAGAAGCCGCGCGCCGTGTGGGTCATGGTCCCGGCGGGCGACGCGACCGAGGCCCAGATCCACGACCTGCTGGAGCACCTGGAACCGGGTGACACGATCATCGACGGGGGGAACACG
Source organism: uncultured Anaerolineaceae bacterium (assembly GCA_964579825.1). Taxonomy (GTDB): domain Bacteria; phylum Chloroflexota; class Limnocylindria; order Limnocylindrales; family CSP1-4; genus SPCO01. The sequence continues at coordinate 72,558 of CAZOHT010000005.1, read as the reverse complement.
AACTTCCACGACGACGTGCGGCGCCACGCGGAGCTGGCGGCGAAGGGGATCGGCTACGTCGACGCCGGCACGTCCGGCGGCATCTGGGGCCTGCAGGTGGGCTACTGCCTCATGGTCGGTGGCGACGCGGCCTCGGTGACGCCATTGGAGCCCATCTTCACGTCCCTCGCCCCGAAGGACGGGTACCTCCACATCGGTGGCCCGGGTTCCGGGCACTACGTGAAGATGGTCCACAACGGCATCGAGTACGGCCTCATGCAGGCGTACGCCGAAGGGTTCGAGATCATGCACGCCAGCGACTACGACCTCGACCTTGCCGCGATCTCCGAGCTGTGGATGCAGGGCTCGGTCGTCCGGTCGTGGCTGCTGGAGCTCGCCGGACGCGCCTTCCGGGCCAACGGTCCGGATCTCGAGCACCTCAAGGGCTTCGTCGCCGACTCCGGCGAGGGTCGCTGGACCGTCCAGGAGGCCATCGATCACGACGTCCCGGCACCGGTCATCACCCTGTCCCTGCTGACCCGGTTCCGGTCCCGCCAGGACGACTCGTACGGGGCGAAGGTCCTCGCCGCGCTCCGCAACGAGTTCGGTGGCCACGCGGTCAAGACCGACTAGCGTGGCGGCGACCCGGGCGCCGAAGGCCCCGATCGAGGCGGTCCCGGCGGAGGTCGGATCGCCTCCGGCGACAGCGCCGGTCAAGCCCAAGGACGTGCCGCTGACGATGAAGGACCTGCGCCTCGCGCGGCAGGGTCGTCGACCGTCGCGGGCCAAGCCGGCCGAGAACGTCCTCCGCGAAGGCCTGCGGCTGGAGCGCGTCCCGGATCCCTCGATCGTCGTCCTCTTCGGCGCGACGGGCGACCTCGCCCATCGCAAGGTCATCCCGGCGATCTATCAGCTGTGGCGGACGAACCTGCTGCCCCACGAGTTCATCCTCGTCGCCGTCGGCCGCCGCCCATACGACGACGCCACGTTCCGAGCCGAGATCCGCACCTCCCTCGACGAGCACTGCCGGGTCCTGCCGATCGATGAGGCGGCCTGGGAGTCGTTCGCGAAGCGGATCATCTACCAGCGCCTGGACTTCGACGATCCGGCCGGCTTCGATCGACTCGCTGCGCAGATCGCGGCGACCGATGCCGAGCACGAGACCCGCGGCAACGTCCTGTTCTACCTGGCCACCCAGCCATCGCAATTCGCCGAGATCGTCGCCCAACTGGGCCGGGTGGGCCTGGACCACGAGCGCCACGACAGCGGCTGGCGTCGGATCGTCATCGAGAAGCCGTTCGGGCATGACCTGGAGTCGGCCCGGAAGCTGAACCGGGACGTCGGGCGGGTGTTCCGCGAGTCGCAGGTCTACCGCATCGATCACTACCTGGGCAAGGAGACCGTCCGGAACCTCCTCGTCTTCCGGTTCGGCAACGGCATCTTCGAGCCGCTCTGGAATCGGCGCTACGTGGACCACGTGCAGATCACCGTGGCCGAGTCGATCGGGATCGAGAACCGCGGTGCGTTCTACGAACAGACCGGCGCCTCGCGCGACGTCCTCCAGAACCACCTCCTCCAGCTCGTCAGCCTGATCGCGATGGAGCCGCCGGCGACCTTCGAGGCCGACGCCCTGCGCGACGAGAAGGTCAAGGTCCTGCGGGCGATGTCCGACGTATCGACGGACCCACGGCACGGCGATGTCGTCCGCGGCCAGTACGGTCCCGGTTGGGTCGCGGCGACCCAGGTGCCGGGCTATCGCGAGGAAGAGGACGTCGATCCGACCTCCGAGACGGAGACGTTCGTCGCGGCCAAGCTCACCATCGACGACTGGCGGTGGTCCGGCGTGCCCTTCTACGTGCGGACGGGCAAGCGTCTCCCGAAGCGAGCGACCGAGATCGCCATCCAGTACCGCGAGGTCCCGCACCGCCTGTTCAAGGACGAAGGTGTCGAGCCCGACGCGAACCTGCTCGCCATCCGGATCCAGCCCGACGAGGGGATCATGTTGCGGTTCGGGGCGAAGGTGCCGGGGCTGGGGCTGGACGTCCGGTCGGTGACGATGGATTTCGGGTACGGGTCCGCGTTCAACGTCGACTCACCGGACGCGTACGAGACGCTCATCCTGGATGCGCTCCAGGGCGATGCGTCGCTGTTCACCCGGGCCGACGAGGTCGAGGAGGCGTGGGGCATCGTCGATCCGATCGTCGGATCGTGGGCCGCCGCACCGGCGCCGGACTTCCCGAACTACGACGCCGGGACCTGGGGTCCCGCGGCATCCGACGAACTGCTCGCCCGCGACGGCCGTCGCTGGCGGCGGTTCTAGGCGCCCACCGTGGCCGTCGCGTCGCCGCTGCGCATCGGGGAACCGGTCCTGCGCTGGTCGGCGCGGGCCCACAGCATCGCGGGGATCGAGCGCGAGCTGGCCCGGATCTGGTCCGCGACGGACCTGACCACCGACGTCGACGGCGAACCGGGGCGGTACGTCGCGGCCCGCTCGAGCGTGATGAACCTGGTCGTGATCGCCCGCCGGCCGGAACTCGCCGAACACTGTGCCGCGACCATCCAGGCCCTCACCGGGCGACATCCGTCGCGCACGCTCATCGTCGGGTCGGCCGATCCCGACGGCCCGTCCTGGCTGGACGCCCGGGTCGAGGCGCACTGCGTACTCCCGCGCGAGGGGTCGCCGGAGACGTGCGCCGAGATGATCCACGTGACCGCCGGGGGCGAGGCCGGCCGCCACGTCGTGGCGATCGTCACCCCCCTCCTCATCCACGACCTGCCGGTCACGATCTGGTGGCCGGACGAGCCGCCGCTCCAGCTCGCGCCGACGCGCGACATGCTGGCCGCCGCGGACCGGCTCGTCGTCGACGCCTCCACCTGGAACGGCCACGGCCTCGACCGGATCCGGGACCTGGCCGCGCTGGCCGACGCGGGCCGACTGACCGTGACGGACTTCGCCCTCGTCCGCCAGTCGCGCTGGCGGGAGGCCATCGCCTCCATCTTCGACGACCCCGAGTTCCTGCCGTACCTGCGCTCGTTGCGGCGGATCGCGGTCACCTACGGCACGCACGACGAGACGGGCACGTACGGCTTCACGAACCTGGTCAAGCCCGTGTATCACGCGGCCTGGCTCGCCTCGCGCCTGGGGCTCCACGTCGTCAAGCCACTGGCTCCGATCACCGGGCCGTCGAAGCCGGCGGCCGGTCGGCCCGTCCGTTCCCCGGGCGCGGTCCAGAGCGCCGGCCGGGGCCTCGGGGCGACGCTGTCGGACGGCCGCGCCGAGGTGTCCGTGGTGGTGCGACCGGTCCTCTCGAAGATGCCGGCCGGGACGACCCTGCGGGTGGAGCTGCTCGCCGAGCGCCGCGGGTCCGAGCTGCGCGCCGATGTCACGGCCGAGGCCGAGACCGTCCATGTCCGGGTCTGGCAGGACGGCGTCGAGGCCCTCGAGCGCCATTTCCGGGCCCCGCGCCGGACCGAGGTGGAGCTCCTGGCCGAAGCCATCGAGGCCACCGGACGCGACCGCGTCGGCAACGGGGCCCTGCGCGCCGCCGCGTTACTTGCCGGACCGGCCGGCGAACCGGGCACGTCGCATGTGGGGACGCGGTCATGACCGATCCCACCGGCGAGCCGCGCGTCGTCGTCGCGGACAACGCCGACGTCCCCGACCTGACCGCCGACAGCATCGTCCGCGGGCTCGTCGGCGCGATCGACGCCCGCGGGGTCGCCCACTGGGCCACGACCGGCGGGTCCACGCCGGCCGCCGTCTACCGATCGATGCTCCAGCCGGCGCGCCGCGACCAGGTCGATTGGGACCGGGTCCACCTCTGGTGGGGCGACGATCGCTTCGTCCCGCGCGACCACCCACTGTCCAACGTCAAGGCCGTCGACGAGATCCTGCTCGATGCGGACACCGGCCTGGGGATCCCGGCCGACCACCTGCACCCGTTCCGCGCCGCCGAGGCGATCGGTGCGGGGCTCGATTGCGCCGCCTGCGCGGCGGCGATGGGCGAGGAGCTGGCCCAGGAGGGACCGTCGAGCCCCGGCGGCTGGCCCGTCTTCGACCTCATCTTCCTCGGCGTCGGCGCGGACGGTCACCTCATGTCGGTCTTCCCGGGCTCCGCGGCGTTCGACGCCGAGACCTGGACGGTGGCGATCCCGTCGCCGACCCACATCGAACCCCACGTGGAGCGGGTCACGATGCACCCGGCCATCGTCACGGCGGCCCGCGACGTCCTGGTCACGGTGACGGGGACCACGAAGGCGGATGTCCTCGCGGACCTGTTCGGACCGGTCCGTGAACCGCGACGGTGGCCCGCCCAGGTCGCCCGGAACGAGCGGGCCACCTGGATCCTGGACCGCGAGGCCGCCGCCCGCCTCCCGCGATGACCGTCGACCCAGCTGCCGGCGACGCGTTCGTCCGGTCACTCGACGGCACGCCCATCGCTGCCTTCCGGACGGGCGACCCGGCGGGCCGGCCGGTCGTCCTTGTCCATGGCACGACCGCGGACCACACGACGTTCCGTGCCATCGGTCCCCGCCTGGCCGACTCGTTCGACCTGTACGCCGTCGATCGGCGCGGGCGCGGGGCCTCCGGCGACACGCGGCCCTACTCGATCCAGCGCGAGTTCGAGGACGTGGCCGCCGTCGCGGACGCGATCGCGGCGTCGCGCGGCGGTCCGGTCGATGTGTTCGGTCACTCCTACGGCGGCCGGACGGCCCTCGGTTCAGCACTCCTGACGGCCTCCATCGGACGGGTCGTGTGCTACGAGGGCGCACCGTCCCCGCCCGGCGCGAGCTACCACCCTGCCGGCATCGAGGATCGCCTCCGGGCCCGCCTGGCGGCCGGCGACGACGACGGCGCCCTCGCCATGTTCTTCACGGAGATCGTGGGGATGTCGGCGACCGACCTGGCGTCGTATCGGGCGAACCCGATCTGGCCGGTCCGGGCCGCGGCGGCCGGCACGATCCTGCGCGAACTCGAAGCCGAGGAGGCGCCGGCCGCCTCGCTCGAGGCCCTCGGCGGTGTCCGCCAGCCGGTCCTCCAGCTCCTGGGATCGGACAGCCTGCCGGTCTTCCACGACGCGACCCGTGCCCTGGACGACCGCCTCGCCGACGGGCGCATCGTCGTCATCGACGGCGCCCGCCATGCCGCCCATCACACCCATCCCGACGCCGTAGTCAACGCCGTTCGGACCTTCCTGAGCTGACCGATGGCAGGGGTGTCTCGTCCGGTCGACAGGTCACAGTACGTGCCATGGTCGCGCCGTTTACCCTTGTCCCATGACTGACTGGCCGTTACCGGGACCGCGGCCCTACTCCCCCGGCCTCGAGGGCGTCGTCGCCGGCGAGTCCGCCCTCGGCTACGTCGACGGCGAGCACGGACGCCTCCTCTATCGCGGCTATCGCATCGGCGACCTCGTCGAGCACGGGACGTACCCGGCCGTCGCGAACCTGCTCTGGACCGGCGAGTGGGATCCGTCCCACCGCATGGCGACCGGCCCGATCCCGGCGCCGGTGATGGCCATCCTGCGCGCGCTGCCCGCGTCGACCAAGCCGATGGATGCCCTTCGGACCGCCGTCTCGGCCTGGGGCGCCACGCAGGAGCTGCCGTGGCCGCCGAGCGTGGACCAGGCCCGCGCCCTCACCGCGTTCTCACCGTCGGCGTTGGCCGCGTTCGCGCGCCTGCGGGCCGGCGAGGAGCCGATCGACCCGGACCCGTCGCTCGACCTCGTCGAGGGCTTCCTGTACCAGCTCAACGGCGTGCGGCCGGACCCGGCGACCGCGCGCGCGCTCGATGCCTACTTCATCGTCGGCTCCGAACACGGCTTCAACGCCTCCACGTTCACCGCCCGGGTCGTCATCTCGACGCGCTCCGACATCGCCTCCGCGGTCGTGGCCGCCATCGGCACGATGAAGGGACCGCTCCACGGGGGCGCCCCATCGGAGGTCGTGGACCAACTGGCCAGGGTCGGTTCGGCGGAGCATGCCGAGGCCTGGGTCCGCGAGGCGCTCGCCAACGGCGAGCGGCTGATGGGCTTCGGGCACCGCGTCTATCGGGCCTACGACCCTCGCGCCGCGGCGCTCCGCAAGGTGGCCGAAGGGATGCCGACCCGACCGGACTGGCTCCAGCTCGCGATCGAGGTCGAGGATGTCTCCCTGCGGGTCCTGGCGGAGACGCATCCGGACCGTCCGCTCAAGACGAATGTCGAGTTCTACGCGGCGCCGGTCCTGATGGGCGTGGGCCTCACGCCGGACCTGTTCCCGGCGGCGTTCTCGCTGTCGCGCCACGCCGGCTGGACGGCGCATGCCCTCGAACAGGCCGCCGACAACCGGCTGATCCGCCCGGATGTCAACTACGTGGGGCCCGACGAGCGCGACCTGCCCGTCTGAGCGGCCCGGGCGGAGCCGCCCGGGGACGGGCGACTACAGCCAGCCGCGCCGGCGGAAGTAGGCCACGAGCACGATCAGCAGGACGAACATCAGCAGCATGATCCCGATGAAGGCGTACGGCTGGCGTTCGCCCGGGATCGGCACGTTCATGCCGAAGATGCTCGCGATGAGGGTCAGCGGCAGGAGCACGACGCTCGCCGCGGTCAGGATCCGGAACGAGTCGTTCAGCCGGTGCGAGAGGACCGCCTCGTTGGTCGACTCGAGACCTTCGACGACCTCCTTGTAGTTCTCGAGCGTGTCCCAGATCCGCTCCGCGGCGTCCGAGATGTCGTCGAAGTAGATCTCCAGTTCTTCCTGCAGGTAGCGCTGCTTCGTCCGCTCCAGGTCGCGCAGCACGGCGCGCTGGGGCCGGACGATCTTGCGGAAGTTGATGATCTCCTGCTTCGCCTCGGAGATGTCGCGGACGATCTCGGACGAGCGGCCCTCGAAGATGTCGTCCTCGATCCGCTCGAGCTTGAGCCCCATCTTGCGCAGCATCGGGAACGACGCATCCACCGACGTGTCGACGATCTTGTACAGCAGGTAGCCCGACCCCTTGGCGAACGTGTCCTCGCGCAGGTCGTCCTTCTGGCGATAGCGCTCGAACATCGCGTTCAGTGGCGGGAGCGGCACGTTGGGCAGCGTGATCAGGTAGTCCGGGCCCATGAACAGGTCCAGCTCGGCGGTCAGGACGCGCGCGCTGTCCTTGTCGAAGAGCGGGAAGTGCAGCACGATGAAAACGTAGTCGTCGTATTGGTCCAGCTTCGGCCGCTGGTTGCGCGAGTACACGTCCTCGTAGTCGAGCGGGTGGAAGTCGAACTGCTCCTCGAGCCAATCCCGGTCGGCGGAACGGGGCGATTCGATGTGGATCCAGCGCAGACCGGCCGCCTCGATGATGTCCGGGGCCGCGACGGCATCGGGCATGACCTCATCCGGGGACGTCGGGCGACGTCCCCGCGGGCGTGGCAGCGGTCGGGGCAGGGCGATGTTCGGCACGGCGCCATCCTACGTCACGGTGATGGAACGCCGTCATCCCGCCGATGACGTACAGTCACGCTTGCACACGTACGTTGCATCGCAGCACCGCGACCGGGCCTCGGCCCTCGCGGTCGCCACACAAGCCCCGTCGGGACCATGACTGACCTGCCCACCCAGCTCACCATCCCTCGCGACCGCGCGGCCGTCTCGGCGTCCGTGAGTTCGCGCCTGCCATCGGCCGAGATCGTCGGCCTGTTGGTGGCCTTCCTCGTGTGGCTGATGATCGTCCTGCTGGCGCAGCCGTTCGGGCGTGCCTGGGGGACCGGGATGGAGGCGATCTCCTACTGGGCCAACCACCTGGACGCCCCGTACGCCCACTCCGACTGGACGAAACCAGGCGCCTACGTCTATTCCCCGGCGTTCCTCCAGCTGGTCTCGCCGCTCGCGGCCCTGCCATGGGGAGTGTTCATGGGGGTCTGGACCGCGATCATGCTCGTGGCGGTCCGCTTCCTGACCGGACCGCGGCTGTTCGCTCTGGGCGCCCTGCTCGCGGTCGTCGAGCTGTCGGGCGGCAATATCTCGCTGCTGCTCGCCGCGGCCATGGTCGTCGGGTTCCGCTACCCGGCGGCGTGGGCGTTCGTGATCCTGACCAAGGTGACGCCCGGCATCGGCCTGCTCTGGTTCGTGGTCCGCGGGGAGTGGCGCCAGCTGGGGATCGCCCTCGGCGCGACCGCCGCCGTGGTCGCCGCCTCGTTCGTCCTCATGCCGGGCGCCTGGATCGAATGGGTGCAGGTCCTCGTCCGGATCGCCGGTCGAGACGGGACCTGGGCGGCCGTGCCGATCCCGTTCATCGCGCGCTTGCCGTTCGCCATCGCGATCGTCGTCTGGGGCGCCCGCACGAACCGCCGCTGGACGGTCCCGGTGGCGGGGATGCTCGCCCTGCCGGCCCTGTGGTACGGCGGCCTGAGCATGCTCCTCGCGGTCATCGTGTTGCGCGAGCAGGACGCCGCGACAGCCGCGACGATCCCGACCGAGCCTGCGCTACCGGCGCGAGGCGCGGCAGCCTGAGTCGGTCGCCCCTTCAGGGTCCGGCCGAGACGGGCGAACCGGCTCCCCGCCGGCCGAGCGCCACGATCGCCATCGCCCCGAACGCGAAGACGAGCGCTCCCAGGACGAACGGCGCCGAGACGCCCATGACCGTGACGACGACGCCCGCGAGCGCCGGCCCGATGGTCCCGGCGAGGTACAGGGGCAGATAGACGAGGTTCAAGGTGGCGGACCGCCGCTCCGGCGGGACCTCGGTCGCGAGCACGCCGAAGATCATCGCCGAGACGGCGGCCGTGGACATCCCGAGCAGCACCGCCGCGGTGGCCAGGACCGGGATCGTGCTCGCGCTCGGCATGATGAGCAGGGCCAGCGCGCCGCCGACCAGCGCCGCGACCAGCACGGTCCGGAACCCGATCCGGTCACCCAGCGCCCCACCGAGCGGTGAGATCAGGGCCCCGACCAGGGCGGCCGTACCCGAGACCAGGGCGATCGACGAGGCGAGGCCCGGGCCGATCCCGACGATCCCCTCGACGAGGACCGGGATGTAGGGCCGGGTCATCTGCGTCGCGAGGAAGGCCAGCCCGAAGATGGCGAAGATCCGGCGCACGGCCGGGTCGCCGAGAACGCCCCTGACCGCCCCGAACGCGAGCGACACCACCGGGCCCTCCGGGACGACGGTCGGACGGACCTCCCTGGACCCGAACGTCACGAGCAGCGCCGTCCCGATCGACAGCAGGGACGACACGGCGAAGACGGCCGAGATGGACCAGCCGAGCCCGTCCACGATGAAGCCACCGAGCGCCGGACCGACGGCGAACCCCACCGGACCGGAGGCCCCGAAGATCGCGATGGTCAGCCCCAGGCGCGCGAGCGGTGTCACGTCGCGGATGCCCGCGAGCATCACGCCGGTGTTGCCGAGCTGGAAGCCGATCAGGAGCATGGCCAGGGCGAGCTGCCACGGCTCCCGCGCGGCGGCCGCGAGGCCGAACACGACCGCCTCGACGAGCGCGCTGCGGACGATGACCGCTTTGCGGCTGTACTTGTCCGCCCACACGCCCCAGAGCGGGACGAGTGGGGCCCCGACGATGAAGATGAGGGAGCTGAACAGGCCGACGAACGCCAGGCGATCGTCCGGCGGGACGCCCATCTCGCGAAGATAGACCGGCACGAAGGCGAAGATCTGGGCGACGCCGAGCCCTTCGACCATCGACACGACCCAGAAGACCGCGACGAGGACGCGCCAGTCCTGGGTCGGGCGCGGGACGGTGGAGGGCACGGGTGGGAGGGTAGCCGACCGACGGGCGGGCGGGAGCCGCTCCCCGCAGGCCGCGCCGGGTGCCGGGCACATGAAAGCGCCCGAAGGAACTGTAGGAGCCGACCGTTCGACGGGTTCGGGGGCTTCGACAAGTCGCAGTCCCTGATCGCCGCCGGGTCCCTCGCCCACCAGCCTTGCGGCCGGCGGACCCGGTTCCCGGGACCGCTCCGAGGATCGCTCCCCGACTCGGTCTGGTTGGTTCGCACTGCCCCTTCGGGCAAGACGAAATGTACGGCCCGGGGGCACCGCACCACAACGGCCTTATCCACGAAGTTGCGGGACGGGTGCGCGAAGTTATCCCCGAGGTTGCGGGCGGTGTGGACGGTCTGTGGATAGACCCGGCTCAGCGGGCAACGCCCTGGCGGACGGCAGCGTAGGCCGCCAGCGCTCGGCCCCGGGCCACGGCGTGGTCGACGATCCGAACCGGGTAGTCCACGCCGAGGCGGACCCCGCACGCATCGGCGACGTCCGGCGGCATCTCCCACGGAGCGTGGATCCAGGTCGTCGGGACGGACGCCAGCTCCGGGACCCAGCGGCGCACGTACGTGCCGTCCGGATCGTGGCGCCGGCCCTGGGTCACCGGGTTGAAGATGCGGAAGTACGGCTGCGGGTCCGTGCCGGTCGAGGCGGACCACTGCCAGCCGCCGTTGTTGCTCGCCACGTCGCCGTCCACCAGGTGACGCATGAAGTGGGCCTCGCCGACCCGCCAGTCCACCAGCAGGTCCTTGGTCAGGAACGTGGCGACCAGCATGCGCGCCCGGTTGTGCATCCAGCCCGAGGCGGCCAGCTGACGCATCGCCGCGTCGATGATCGGGACGCCGGTCCGACCCTGGCGCCAGGCCTCGGCCCGGTCGTCATCGGGCTGCCACGCGATCCGATCGAGTCCCGGCTTGAACGCCCGGGTGCGGACGTACGGGCGGTGGAACAGGACATGGGCGTAGAACTCGCGCCAGACGAGCTCGTTCACGAACACGCGCCGCCCGTCGCCGGCGCCCATGGCGCGCTCCACGACCTCGCCCGGCGAGAGCAGGCCGAGGTGGAGATCCGCCGACAGCCTCGAGGTTCCCTCGGTGAGATCCAGCCGGTCGCGTGTGGCGGCGTAGGCCTCCACACCGCGGTCCAGCCAGCGCTCGAGGCGGGTACGCGCCGCCGCCTCGCCGGGCTCGGGTACGAGGCTCGGGTCCAGCCGACGGGTCGGTTGCCGGGGGATCTCGCCCGGCTCGATGTCGTGGCGGGTGAGCGCGTCCGGGGCCGGGAGGGTCGGTCGTCGCTCGACGGACTCCCACGCCCGTCGGAACGGCGAGTAGACGCTGAACGGCCGCCCGTCACGGGTGAGGACCGCCTCGGGCTCGTGGACCAGGTTGCCGCGCTTCGGATGGAACGCGATGCCGACCGCCGCCAGGCGCTCCGCCACGTGGCCGTCGCGGGCTCGCCCGTACGGCGCATGGTCGCGCGACACGTACACGTCGCCGGCGCGCGCCTCCGCGGCCACCGTGGCGACCACTTCGGCCGGGTCGCCGGTCCGGACGACCAGCGGCGCGCCCAGCCTGGCCAGGTCCGCGGCCAGGGCCTGCACGGACTCCAGCAGGAACCAGGTTCGGACCGGGCTGGCGAACCGCCCGTGCAGCAGGCGCGGATCCAGGACGAACAGGGGTACGACCTGGTCGTGTCGGGCGACGGCCGCCGTCAGCGCGGGATGGTCATGCAGGCGCAGATCGCGCCGGAACCAGACGATCGCGGTCGAGGTCATCGACCTCTCTTCGCAGCAGGCCGGCTGGCGGACGGGTCGCGCCGGAGCCCTGACCGGCGCATCATCGGGCGATGTCCGAGCTCATCCTCCCGGATCCGTCGCTGGTCCTCCTCATCGGTGCGGCCGGCTCGGGCAAGTCCACCTTCGCCAGCCGGCGATTCGCGCCGGACGAGATCCTGTCGTCCGATGCCCTTCGCGCCGCGATCTCGGGCGATGCCGCCGACCAGTCCGTCAGCAAGGCCGCCTTCGCCGCGCTGTACGCCGCGCTGGACCGGCGCCTTCGGGCGGGGCGCCTGGCGGTCGTCGATGCCACGAACGTCACGCGCGAGGCCCGCCGAGCCCTGCTGGTCCGGGCCGAGGCGGCCGGTCTGCCAGCGGTGGCGATCGTGCTGGACCTCGCCCCGGCCATCGTGCTGGCGCGGAATGCGGCCAGGCACGACCGGATCGTCCCCGAGGCGGTCGTTCGGCGACACCTGGACGGGATCCGGCGCGTCGTGGATGACGGCACGCTCGAAGCCGAGGGCTTCGCCGGGATCCACGTCCTGCACGACCCGGCCGAGGTGGACGCGCTCCGGATCAGGCGGCATCCGCCGACCTGAAGGGCAGGCCCCCGGGCCCGATCCGACCGCCTGGCCGCTAGCCGACGACCTGTCCGGTAGAGTATCGACGCCATCGATACCTGGGCGGCTGGATCGCCCGCAGCATGCTGTGGGCCGCCGCTCGATCGCGAGTCTGAGCGTGGGGGCGACATGCCCGACCGTCGCCTGACCCCTGAACGGGCATCCATGCCTGCGTGATAACGATGGCATCGATACGGCGCTTGGTACGGGGGGTCGGACCGGGCCAGGCGCGAGGGTCGGGTCCGGGATCGGACCGGTCCGCGGGCGACGACCGGTCCGTGGCGACGGACGGGTCGCAGCGCCTAGCCGACGACCCGGCCGAACGGCCGCGCGCGCAGCTCCACCCAGATCCCGTTGGTCACGTAGACGTCGGCCCGCATGAGGTCGAGGGCGGCCGCTTCGCTGTCCGCGCGGACCATGGCGATGGCGCCCGACACGTCCAGGAACGCGCCGATCTCCACGATGACCCCGCTCGCCTTGAGCGCCGCCACCCGGGCGAGGTGCTCGGCTCGGAACGGGACCCGCGTTTCGGCGGCATCCGGCGCGTACGTCGCTTCGATCAGCCAGACCGTTTCCATCGCGATCGGCGGGAGGTCGGGTGGGTCGGCCATGTCGGCAGTCTACGCGGAGCCGACGGCGATCAGCGTCACCGCGGCGACGGCCATGCCGATGCCGAGCGCGTGGACCCGGGTGACCCGTTCGCGCAGGACGACCGTCGCCAGGATGACCGTCGTGACCGGATACAACGACGACAGGACGGACGCGATGGCCAGCGACCCGGCCTGGGCGGACAGGATGTACGCCCCGTTACCCGCCATGTCGAGGACGCCGACCGCCAGGATCGCCAGGATGAGGTCGCGCGGGGGCCGCCAGGCCGACCTCGTCACGACGATCAGGCCGCCGATCATGACCGCTTCGGTGAGGCGGACCAGCGCGAGTGGGCCGAAGACGTGCCCGTCGCTCAACTGGCCGATGCACACGCCGAACAGGCCGAAGCCCACGCCGGCGAGGAGCGCCAGCCCGAGACCCGGCGAACGGCCGGCATCCACGTCCTCCACCCGCGACACGAGCACCACCGCGACGATCGCGATCGCCATGCCGGCGAGGACGATGGGGGGCGGCAGCCCGTCCAGCGTGAACCCGACGACGACCGGGATGCACGCGGCGAGGACGGCCGTGACGGGGGCGACGACCGCCATCCGACCGACCGACAACGCCCGATACAGGCTGGCGATCCCGATGCCGCCGGCGATCCCGGCGCCGACGCTCCAGCCCAGGTCGACGCCCGACGGCTGCGTCTCGCCGCGGAGGAGCGCCAGCCCGAAGGCGATCGCCATCCCGACAAGCTGCGAGATGAACACGACGCCGAACACCGGGGCGCGCCGACTGGCGAGGCCCCCGCCGAAGTCGCCCGCACCCCACGAGGCCGCCGAGATCAGGCCGAACGCGATCGCTCCCGCGCCGCCTGAGAGGAGGTCGATCAGGGGGTGGGCCCTGTCGCCGCGCCCTCGTCCCGGGCCGTCGGTCCCGGCAGTTCGACGACGGCGTCGGCCGCGCTGTCATATCGATCGGACGTGGTCATGTAGATGACCTGGAAGTCCGTGGCGATGGACTTGAGGAGGTCGAGGGCTCGCTTCGCTCGCTCGTCATCGAGGCTCACGAACGGATCGTCCATGAGCAACGGCGGACGACGATCGCCCGTGACGAGTCGCACCAGGCCGAGACGCGCGGTCAGGTACACCAGGTCGAGCGTGCCCTGGCTCAGCGAGCTGACCTTGACCCAGTCGCCCTTCTCAGGCGCCATCACCTCGATATCGAGCGTCCGATCGTCCACCCGGACGCGACGATAGCGCCCGTCCGTGACCGTGGAGAGGTCGCCGACCATGTGCTTCTCGAGGTAGCGCGTGACCGTCTTCATCGTCGCCCGCTCGGCGTCGTCGATCGCGGCCAGCGTCGCCGCGTAGACCCGCTGGCGGCGCTCGAGGGCGGCCATCTGCTCCCGCCACGCGGCGAGCCGCTCGGCCTGTGCGGCGACCTGCTCGGCATCGACCGGGTTGGCCTCCACCCGGGCGCGGGCGTTCGCCTCGTCATCGCGAGCCGATTCGAGGGCGGTCTCCTGACCCTTCACCTCGACCTCGAGGCGTTCGCGCGCCCGGGGCTCCTTGGCGATCGGCCCGAGCGCCTCGAGCGCGGCCGTCTTCTGTTCGATCTCGAGGGCGGCGGCGTCGCGCGATGCCGGCAGGGCGTCGGGTGGCTGCTTGCCGACGAGGCCGTCGAGCTGGGCCGTGAGCCGGTCGATCGAGGCCACGTGCGCCTCTTCGGCGGCCAGCAGCGTCTCGGCCGCCGGCAGGTCCGGGAGGGACAGGGATCCGAGCTGCTTCGCGGTGTCGGCCTCGAGCATGAGCAGCTCCTCCTCGAGGTCGGACCGTCCTCGCAGGCGACGGTCGATCTCGACGTCACGAAGCTGGGTCTCCATCTTGGAGCCACGCCGCATGACGAAGGCGATGACCGCCAGGACGAGACCGACACCGGCGACCACCAGGCCGATGATCAGCGGGATCGGTCCGAGGTCGACGATGTCGAGGGTCGTGCCGGCGAAGGCGAGCGCCGAGATGACGACGCCGAGGATGACCAGCGGGATGGACCACGTCCTGAGCGGCTGCCAGGCCGCCTCCGGCGCCACCTCGAACTGGACGTCCACCTCGCCGGACAGCATCGCCCGCAGCTCACGCGTCCGGGTATCGCTGACCCGCAGTCGATCGACCACCTGGCGCAGGACCGGTAGTGGGTTGGGCGATGGGTGCGTCGTCGCGAGCTTGGCCAGTTCGTCGCTCACCTCGACCGCCTGCCGGAACCGGTCGTACCGTTCCCTGGCGGCATCCCGTTCGGCGGCGAGCCGCTCGGCCTGGCGAGCCTTCTCGAGCATGGCCCGACGCTCCGCGAGCGAGCCTTCCGCTTCCGCTCGCCGGTCGCGCGCCGATGACAGGCTGTCGCGGTCACGCTCCAGCTGGGCCAGGGCGAGCTCGCCCTGCTCGACCGCGGCGCCCGCCTGGGCGAGGGCCTGCTCGGCGATCTTGAGGCGGCCCGGGTTCTTGTCACCGCGGGTGGTGAGATCGTGGAGGGCCTTGTCCAGCTTCTTGCGCGCGTGGCTGGTCCCGCGATCGGCGCCGCTGATCGACGCCTGCAGCCGATCGCGCAGGGCGCTCTCGTCACGGGCCAGGCCGGCCACCTCCATGTGCCGAACGGAGCCGGTCGAGCGGAAGAACCCTTCGGTGGGGATGCCGGTCAGCTCGGCCAGGATCTGGTCGGCCAGGGCCGGGTCCGCGACCGACTGGCCGTCGTACTGGAGATCCACCGCGCCCTTGGATCCGGCGAACGTCTTCTCCAGCGTCCCGGAGCGGATGCCGGTCTCTTCATCCTGGTCGAACTCGATGGCCACGACCGTCTGGGCGCCCTCGGCCGCATCCCAGGGGCGGAGTGACTCGAGGTCGCCCGCGGCGCTGGTGACGCGTCGCGTGATGGCCAGTTCGATGGCCCGCTGGATGGTGGACTTGCCGGCCTCGTTGGGTCCGCGGACGATGGTCAGCCCGGGCGCGAGATCGATGTCGAGCTCCCGGTACCGGCGCAGGTTCTGGACCCGCAGACGACGGATCCTCATAGCGAGACCTCGTGGCCGGCCAGGAGCAGACGGCCCAGGCGGAGGGCGTCGCGCAGTTCGGCCGCCTCGGCTGCCCGGTCCGCGGACCCGGCGGCGGTCGCTTCCAGCTCCGCGATCCGGGCCTCCAGGTCGCGGATGAACGCACCGGCGACCGTGTCCGGCGACGGCAAGGTGCCCTCGGTCAGGGCGGGGAGGGAGACGTCGCGGACCCGTGTCTTGAGGAACGAGCGCGCGAGCGCCACCTCCACCTCGTCCGTGTCGAGGTCCAGCTCATCCGGCCGGACGCCGACCAGCCGGACGTCGAGGACGAGGTCCGGGTCCGCCTTGGCCGACAGGGTCGCGATGAGGGCGGGCTGGCTGACGACGGCGCTCGCGTCCAGCTCGAGCTTCTCGAACCGGGTCGCGCCGACCGCTCGTTCGTCGACCGTCACGCTGCGCTTGGTCGGACTGGCGTCGAGTTCGACGAGCAGGACCTTGCCGGCCCGATCCTGGTCCAGCGCGACCGCCTCGGGGGCGCCGGCGTAGGCGTACGTGACCGAGCCCGCCTTGCCGGACTGGGCGGAATGCCAGTGACCGAGGGCGAGGTAGTCCAGCCCGGTCGCGGCGATCTCGTCGGTCGTGATGACGACCTCGTCCCGCTCGGTCTTGCCGGGGATGGCGATGGACCCGTGGACGAGGCCGATCCGCCAGGTCGCCGCGATCCCCTCGACGTCGGCGGTGAGTCCCTGGAGCGGGCTGTGCGGTGCCCGCTTCGTCGCGAAGACCGGGCCGTGGACGACGGCGTCGCAGGAGGCCAGGTGGACCCACGGCAGGTCCGGGCGCAGGAGCGTCACGAAGTCGTCGTCCGGCGTGCTACCGGACATGGCCTTGAGGTCGTAGGCACGGTAGATGGACGCGCGGTCGTAGACGTCGTGCGTGCCCGGGATGAGGACGGTCCGGATGCGCGCCTCGACCAGACGGGTCAGTTCGGCCGCGACGCGCTCGACGGACCGCCGCGGTTGGACGTTGGAGTCGAACAGGTCCCCGGCGATCAGGTACAGGTCCACCTTCTCGGTGATCGCCAGGTCGACGGAACGGGCGAACGCCGCGAACTGGCGTTCGCGTTGGGCGGCAGCCTGCTCGCCGAGATCGTCGTGGCGCGCGCCCAGGTGGACGTCGGCGGTATGGATGATCCGTAGCATCCGGTCGGGGCTCGCCTCCTGGTCGGTCATGGTGCCGGACGACGCGACCGGGGCGTTCGTGCGAGCGAGGCGCCCCCATGACTCCTCGCTCGCCGCCCCGGATGTTCGGGGGTCATTGTGACAGGTACGGTGTCGCGGCGAGACCGTCCCGGTGCCATCTCAGCCGAATTTCAGAAGTCGTTGTATCCTCCCGGCACTAAGAACCGGTGCGTCCCAACGACAGATCGCTGTCGGCACCTGGGGCGCACACGATTCCGCCGGCTTCGGCGCGACCACGTCGCCCCATGTGCCGGCTGTCCCGTCCGACGACGCTCCGCCAGCCGCCTACGCGCGCCCCAGAGGAGCTCCCGTGACCTACGCCGATCGATCCATCCAGTGCGTCGACTGTGGGATGGACTTCATCCACTCCGCCGCCGATCAGGAGTACTACGCCCTGAAGGGCTTCACCAGCGAGCCGAAGCGCTGCACCGGCTGCCGCGCCAGCCGTCGCGCCACCCGCGACGCGGGCTACGACGTCCGCGAGATCGGTGGTCCACGCGGCTACGAGCGGAGCGACGAGCGCCCGACCCGGGAGTTCTTCGCGGTCGTCTGCTCCGAGTGCGGCAACCAGGCCCAGGTCCCGTTCAAGCCGCGCATGGACCGCCCGGTCTACTGCTCCGACTGCTTCCGGACGGTCAAGCCGGACTGACCGTCGCGAGATCAAGCACCACGAGCCGCGCGCCGGGAGGGACGCGCGGATCGAGATCCCCTAGATCCGGAACGTGTCGCCCGCCCGATAGCGTTCCCGACGGTGGCCCCGCCAGACCGTCACGCGAGACCGGCCGTGCACCTGCCACGCGCCATCGCGGCCTACCGCCGCCGTCTCCTCATCGATCCCCAGGACCACCGACCCACGTGGCGCCTGCAGCGCGATCAGCACGGACATCGGCTCCGGCCACGCGTCGTAGTGCGGGACGACCGACGCGCCCGGGACGAACCCGAGCCCGGACCGCCAGCGCAGCAGCCATGGCACGACCTTGATCCGGAACGCGAACGCGTTCCCGGCGAGGGCCATCGCCCCAGCCGAGCAGCCGGCCAGCGTCGCGCCACGTTCGTGCGCCGCCGCGATCGCCCGGCCGACCGCCGTGCCGTCCAGCGCCGCCAGCAGGTAGGCCGGCTTCCCGCCCGACAGGTAGATGAGGTCCGCCTCGCTGACCGCCTGGGCGGCGGCCGCATCCTCGGCGCCGTCCCGGTCGCGGACGAGGACCGGCTCGACCTCCGCCCCGAGCGCCCCGAAGTGGGCCACGCCCATCGCCGCCCAGCGCTGGAAGACCTCCTCGCCGTCGGGGAACGAGGCCGTCGGCAGGATGACCACGCGCGGACGCGCCAGGCCGGTCGCCTCGAGCAGGTGCCGGTCGAACTCGGCCATCGCGGGAAGGAACTCTCCGGCGCCGACGAGCGCCACGGGTCCGGGCATGGGCGAGAGTCTACCCGGGAAGCTTGCGAGGGCCCGTCGGGCGCTGCGACACTGGCTGCGTGACTTCCCGCCAGCGCTGGACCCTCGTCGCCACGGTCATCGGATCGGGCGCCGTGTTCCTCGACGGCACGATCGTGAACGTCGCCCTCAAGAGCATCGGCCAGGAGCTGCCGGCGAGCGTCGTCAGCGTCCTGGAGGGCCAGAACTACGTCGTCAGCGGCTACCTCGCCGTCCTGGCCGCCCTGCTGATCCTGTCGGGCGGCCTGTCCGACCACTACGGCCGGCGGCGGATCTACACCCTCGGGCTGATCGGCTTCGCCGCGACATCGGCGCTGTGCGGCCTGGCGCCGACACTCGAGTGGCTGATCGTCTTCCGCCTCTTGCAGGGTGGCGCCGGCGCGCTGCTGATCCCGGGCTCGATCGCGCTCATCACGCATGCGTTCGAGGGCCCTGAGCGTGGTCGAGCGTTCGGGATCTGGGCGGCGTCGACGTCCGCGCTCATCGTCCTGGGCCCGATCGTCGGCGGGATCCTGGTGGACACGATCGGCTGGCGGGTCGCGTTCCTGGTGAACGTGCCGATCCTGGCCGTGGCCCTGTGGGCGACCCGGGGCCACGTGGTCGAGTCGCGCGACATGGAGGCGACCGGACGGTTCGACTGGCTCGGTGCCCTGGTCGCGGCGTTGGCCGTCGGCGGACTGTCGTTCGGGCTCATCCGTGGGGAGGCCAAGGAATGGCAGGACCCGGTCGCCTGGGCGGCGTTCGCGGTCGGCGTCGTCTGCCTGATCGCGTTCCCGCTGCTCATGGCCCGACGCCCGAACCCGCTCGTGCCACTCAGCCTGTTCCGCTCGCGGGCGTTCTCGTCCATCAACCTCGCGACGTTCTTCATCTACGGCGCCCTGTACGTGACGTTCCTGTACCAGGCTCTGGTCCTCCAGGGCGTCCTCGGGTACACGGCCCTTGCGGCCGGCGCCGTGGGCATCCCCAGCGGGCTCATGCTGTCGCTCCTGTCCACGCGGATCGGGACGATCGCGGGCCGGACCGGGGCGCGACGCTTCCTCGTGACCGGGCCACTGGTCATGGGGGCCGGCCTGCTGTGGTGGGCGCGGCTCCCGGCCGACTCCGCGCCGTGGCTCGCGAGCATCTCGGACCCGGCCTCGTTCGTCCCGCCACCGAGCGTCTTCGTGGAGGTCCTGCCGGCGATCCTGCTGTTCGGGCTCGGGATCTCGTGCGTCGTCGCGCCGCTGACCACGACCCTGATGGGCTCGGTGTCGGGCCGGTTCTCGGGCGTCGCGTCGGCCATCAACAACTCGATCTCCCGGGTGGGCTCACCGTTGATGGGCGCGATCATCTTCATCGTCGTGAGCGCGACGTTCTACGGCGTCCTCGGGTCCCTGGTCCCGGGCATGGATACCTCCCAACCCGACGTCCGCTCGATGTTCCAGCCACTCAACCCGGCGCCCGCCGGCGCCACGGCCGTCGAGATCGCCGCCCAACGCCAGGCGTCGATCGACGCCTTCCATGTCGCCGCACTCATCAACGCCGGCCTGCTCGTGGTGGGTGCCGCGATCTCGTTCGTCGGGTTGCGCGAGACGCCGACCCCGGCACCGGCGACCGAGGCCATCGAGCCGCCCGTCTCGGCGGCGGCCTGACCGATGTCGAGAGACTGGGACGCCCGGACCTACGATCGGGTCGCGGATCCGATGACCCGCTGGGGGACGACCGTGCTCGAGCGTCTCCCACTCGCCGGCGACGAGCGCGTGCTGGACGCGGGTTGCGGGACCGGCCGGGTGACCGAGGGCCTCGCCGAGCGCCTCCCGGACGGCCACGTGATCGCGCTCGACGGCTCGGCGTCCATGGTGGAGCGGGCCCGTGAACGGCTCGGGCGGTTCGGGGACCGCGTCTCCTACCTCGTCGCCGACCTGGGCCGGCCGATCCCGCTGGACGAGCCGGTGGACGCGATCCTGTCCACGGCCACGTTCCACTGGGTCCCGGACCACGACGCGTTGTTCGCCAACCTCGCGGCGGTCCTCCGCCCCGGCGGCTGGCTCGTCGCGCAGTGCGGCGGCATCGGCAACATCGCCACCATCCAGCGGGCGCTGGCCGGCATCGGCGACGGCTGGCTGGGCCCGGTCCACTTCGAGACGCCGCTCGACACGACGGCCCGCCTGGACGCGGCGGGCTTCGTGGACATCGAGTGCTGGCTGACGGACGAGCCGACCCGCTTCGAACCCGGCGAACCGTTCGAGACCTACCTGCGGACGGTCGTCCTGGGGCCGCACCTGGATCGGCTCCCGCCCGGGGAGCACGAGGCATTCGTGCGCGCCGTGGCGGACGGCGTGGGCGAGCCGGTCATCGACTACGTCCGCTTGAACATCGTGGCGAGGCGAGCCGTCAGTCGTCGACCCGGAACGCCGGGCCGTGGCCCGGGATGACGATATCGACGGCGGCGAGCACCCGCGCCCGGCCGACCTCGATGGCGGCCTGGTCGTCGCCGAGTGGATCGATCTCCGGCGTCCGATCCTCCATCCACCAGAGATGGGTCATCGCGTAGACGGCGTCATCGGCCCGGACGACCAGCGTGGCGTCCTCGTCGGTGTGGCCCGGCGTGAGCCAGAGGGTCGAGTTCGGCGCGAGCTGGTAGCCGTCACCCGGGTGGTCCAGCCAGAGGTCGTCCTTGTAGCGAGCCCAGAAGTCGACCACTTCGGCGTTCGGGAAGAGCGCGATGTTCACGGTGTGGTCCGGGTGGTGGTGGCTCAGGAAGACGTGGGTGACGTCCTCAGGCGCAACGCCGTGGGCCGCGAGCGGGTCGAGGATGAGCGAGCGGTTCGCGACCATCCCCGGGTCCGCGACGATGAGCGCGTCGCCGTCCCGGACCAGGACGACGCTGCTGCCCACGCGATCGCGGGCGTAGCCGGCATGGAGCAGATGGACATCGGTCATCGGGCGATGCTACGCCCCGGGTATGCTCGGGCGGATGGAGTCTCATCACGCGGTCATCGCGGCACTCGGGATGCGCGCCCACCCGGAGGGCGGCTGGTTCGTCGAGACGTGGCGAGCGGAGGCGCCGGACGACGGCGGGCGACCCTCGGGCAGCGCGATCCTGTACCTGCTCGCGGCCGGCGAACGGTCGCACTGGCATCGCGTGGACGCCGCCGAGGTCTGGCAGTGGTCGGCGGGGGAGGCGCTGGAGCTTCGGTTCTGGGTCGAAGGCGACGCGTCGGTCGCGAGCCATCGGCTCGGTGGCGATGTGGCGGCGGGTGAACGGCCCCAGGTCGTGGTCCCGGCCGGCGCGTGGCAGTCGGCGCGGCCGCTCGGGGCCTGGACCCTGGTCGGCTGCATCGTGACGCCGGCCTTCGAGTACGACGGGTTCGAGCTCGCGCCCGACGGCTGGGAGCCACCGGTCTGATCGCCGACGACGGCGGTGGGTCGTCGCATCGCACGGGATGACCCGGCGACCGACCATCCGGCCTGTCATCCTCGCCCGGCAGCCCCGATGACCCACCCCTGAACCAAGAGGCGCCCGATGACCGCTGACCAGCCCGCCGACCTCGTCCTGACCGGTGGCCGGATCGCCACGATGGACGCGGCCCGAAGCTGGGCGAGCGCCGTCGCCGTGCGTGATGGGCGGATCGTGGCGGTGGGACCGGACTCGGCCGTGGCGGCACACGTCGGCCCGCGGACGCGGGTGATCGCGCTGCGCGGCCGGACCGTGACGCCGGGCTTCGGGGACTCGCACGTCCACCCCGTCCACGGCGGGCTCGCTCGCCTGCGTTGCGAGTTGCACGATTCGCGCGGCCTCGAGACGTACCTCGACATCGTGGCCTCGTATTCAGCCAGCCACCCGGACGTCTCCTGGATCCTGGGCGGTGGCTGGTCCATGGACGACTTCCCGGGCGGCGTCCCCAGCCGCCACGACCTGGACCGCGTCTCCCCGGACCGGCCCGTCTTCCTGGTCAGCCGGGACGGCCATAGCGCGTGGGCCAACACGAAGGCGCTCGAGATCGCCGGCATCACGGCGACCACCCCCGAACCCGCCGATGGACGCTTCGACCGTGAGCCGGACGGCACCCCGGGCGGCGGTGTCCAGGAGGGTGCCCAGAACCTCATCGAGCAGTTCGTCCCCGACACGACCGGCGACGAAGTGGTGGCGGCCCTGGCGCTCGCGCAGACTTACCTGCACTCGCTCGGGATCACGACCTGGCAGGACGCCATCGTCACGCCGGAGACGGAGGAACGCGCCTACGTGACGCTGGCTGGCCGCGGCGAGCTGACCGCGAAGGTCGTCGGCGCGATGTGGTGGGAGCGCGGTCGCGGGGTCGAGCAGATCGAGGAGCTGGTAGATCGACGCGCCGGGACGGCCATCGGCAACTACCGCCCGACGAGCGTGAAGCTGATGATGGACGGGGTCCTCGAGAACTTCACCGGGACGATGATCGATCCCTATCTTGGGGCGGACGGGGCGCCGACCGACAACCGCGGCATCAGCATGATCGACCCGGCCGTGCTGGCCGTCGCCCTGCCGAAGCTGGACGCGCTCGGGTTCCAGCCACACTTCCACACGATCGGCGACCGGGCCGCGCGGGAGGCCCTCGATGCCGTCGCTGCGGCGCGGGCCGCCAACGGGCCCAGCGACACGCGGCCGCACATCGCCCACATCCAGGTGATCCACCCGGACGACATCGGTCGGTTCCGCGAGCTCGGTGTCGTCGCCAACGCGCAGCCGTACTGGGCCTGCCACGAGGACCAGATGGACCACCTCACGATCCCGTTCCTGGGACCGGAGCGGGCGACCTGGCAGTACCCGTTCCGGTCGCTGCTCGAGTCCGGCGCGATGCTCGCGATGGGCTCGGACTGGAGCGTCTCCACGCCGGATCCGCTGGTCGAGATGGAGGTCGCGGTGAACCGCATCTCCGACTACAGCCGAGGCGAGAAGCCGGCCTTCCTGCCGGACGAGCGGATCACCCTCCTCGACGCGCTGGCCGGGTTCACGACGGGCTCGGCCTACGTGAACCACCAGGACCACGACACGGGCTCGCTCGAGGTCGGCAAGGCCGCCGACATCGCCGTGCTGGACCGCGACCTGTTCGACCGCGACGCCGGCGCGATCGGCGAAGCTCGGTGTCTGGCCACATTCGTGGACGGGGTCGCTGTGTACGAGGACGCCGCGCTCGAGGGCTGACTCAGCCGGAGGTCGGCAGGTCCTCCGGGGTGTCGACGTCGCGGATCGTGTCCGCCTTCGGGTCGATGGCCCGCCAGTCGGCCTCGACGACCTGCACGGGCTCGAGCGCTTCGAGCAAGGCGCCGAGCCGCCGCTCGCCCGACTCGATCAGGCTCCGAACGGTGCCAAGAGCCGGACCGCGACGGGCGGCGATCGGGAGCTGCTGGGATCTCGAGGCGAGCTCCAGCACGGCGGCGTCCGTGCCTGCGTCTAGTGAGGCGAGCATCAGGCCGAGGACATCCGGCCGGAGCCACGGCATGTCCCCGCCGACCACGACCACCAGGTCGTGGCGGACCGCCTCGAGTCCGGCCAGCACGCCGACCAAGGGACCATCGCCGGTGGTGCGGTCGTAGGCGACGCGAACGTCAGCTGGCAGCTCCGGCCCCGAACCCGGTGCGACGACCACGACGATGTCGTCGGCGACCGTCCGCACCGCCTCGATCGTCCGCCACAGGAGCGGGACGCCGTCGAGCGGCTCCGCCAGCTTGTCCCGCCCGAATCGCGCCGAGCGTCCGCCGGCGAGGACGACCGCGCTGACGGTCACGGCGTGTGGGCCGCGGCCGGGCGAGCCGACGGACCCGCTCAGCCGCCTCGGGCCGGCGCCGCGACCGACTCCGCGCCGCCGGTCATCGACGGGAAGCTCATCGCCGCCTCGTTGAGGGCGGCATCGCTGACCGGCAGCAACTTGACCGTGCCACCAAGGGCCGTCAGCTGGGCGTACAG
Source organism: uncultured Anaerolineaceae bacterium (assembly GCA_964579825.1). Taxonomy (GTDB): domain Bacteria; phylum Chloroflexota; class Limnocylindria; order Limnocylindrales; family CSP1-4; genus SPCO01. The sequence continues at coordinate 48,207 of CAZOHT010000005.1, read as the reverse complement.
CACGTCGGCCTCATGTGGCTCGACGAGGACGCCGACCGCCGCCTTGCCGTCCTTGAGATCGGCCTCGAGTTGCTGGCGGTTGTCGTCGGTCAGGCCAAGGCTCTTGTGGTGGGCCGCCCCGATGACGCCACCGGCCAGAACGGCGGCCGCGCCGACCGGGGTCGCCAGGGCGAGGACCAGGCCGATCCCCGCGCCCTTGCCCACGGTACGCTTGCCGAGCTTATGGTCCATGACCTTGCCCTGGTCGTCCAGGCACAGGACGCCGATCGCGTCGAGTTTCTCGTGGTTGTCCTTGGCCCAGCCGTTCAGCGACTCGACCGCGGCATCGGCGGCGGCTTCGTCCGGGAAGATGGCCAGCACGACCTGCTTGTCAGCCATGTGCGTCTCCTTGGTGTGGCGGGGCCGTCCTCGACCGCCTGGTGATGGTACGCCTCGGGTGGATCAGGACGCGACCGTCGACCCCTTCGCCGCCCGCCGGGCCGCGACCAGGTCGAGCAGGATCGGCTGGACGATCAGCACCGTCGCGACCGACAGCACGATGAGCGCGATGACGTCCATATCCGCCTGGAGCATGAACGCCGTGAGCAGGATGACCATGAACGGCGCCTTGAACAGCACGGTCAGGAAGCCAGCCATGATCGCCCCGATCAGGACGTCCACTCGAGCGTCAGGGAAGACGAGATTCAGGGCGAGTGCCACGGACACCGACGCGAAGATCCCGGGGAACGTCGGGCCGCCGAAGAACCCGCTCTTGAACGCGACGGCCAGGAGGGCGATCTTCAGGAGCGCCAGGCCGAACAGGCCGCCGACCCCGTACGCGGACGGATCCGCGACGAGTGTCTGGACCTGGGTCTCCCCGGAGAACATGACGATCGGTGCGACGACGCCGACGATGCTGAAGATCACGCCACCGATGAGCGCGCGCAGGACGACTCGATCGTCGAACCGCCCGAAGACGCGCGCCGAGACGCGGAACAGGACCCCGGCCAGGATCGCGAGGACGAGACCGACCAGCGCGAGGACCACGGCCAGGATGACGTCCACGAACGTGACGCCGGGGACCTGCGGCAGGTCCAGGTAGTTGCCCAGTCCCGGATAGCCGACGCCGGTGAAGATGAGGAACCCGATCGCACCGCCGATGAGGTTGGCCGGGAGCGTCGCCGCGGCGGCGGTCTTGTCCTTGATCAGCTCGGTGCCGAGGACACCCGTGAACAGCGGGTTGGCGATGAGGCCGTTGTAGGCGCTCGCCACGGCCGAGAAGATGATCCGCGGCCGTCTCGCCGGCGGGACCTTCACGCCCGCCGAGTAGGCCGCCCCGACCTGGGCGGCGATCCCGCCGATACCGCCTTCCGGCCCGAGGACCGCGCCGGAGAACAGCGATGCCAGCGGCATGACGATCGTCACCGGCAGCCGGCGCCAGTCGACGCCGGCCGGGTCGGCGAACAGGCTGTCCAGGGCGGATCCGTTGACGTTGTTCGGTGCCTGCAGGTACCGGTTCAGGAGCCCCACCGCGAGGGAGAACGGCAGGCAGATGGCCGGGAACAGCCACGGGTTGGCGGTGATGGCCCCGTTCTTCCAGAGCAGCTCGTTGCCGAGGTTGTAGATCGTCAGCCAGACGAGGACCGCGAGCGCCCCGACGATCGCGACGATCACGACGTGGAGGTAGACGCGCTGGCGGGTCTCACCGGCCGGGGCCAGCTCGTCGTCCGGCGCACCGGACCCGGTCACGGACGTCAGGGAGGCGGACGTGTCGACCGGTGGGTGGCTCATGCGCGACTCCCAAGCATCCGCGCAGGGTACTGCACCGCGTGGCCGTCGACCGAGCGGATCCGGGGTCGTCGCACCGACCCGTCCTGCTATCGTGGCGCCACCCCGGCGGCCCGCGCGGATGGCGGACGTTCCGGACCCGCAGTGGAGCCAGCCGATGCCCCGGATCCTCGTCCTCCTGGCCCTGGCCGCAAGTCTCTTCGCGATGGCCTGTGGATCGTCGACGCCGAGCGCGTCCACCGCCCCGGACGGCGCCGCGACCTGCACCAACGCAGCGACCCTCAAGGCGTCCGTGGCGGCCCTCGACGCGATCGACGTCGCGACCGTGAGCAGCGGAGACCTCAAGGCCGCGATCGACGGCGTCGCCGGCGCGACCGACCTGCTGATCGAGGGCGCTCAGGCCGAGATCGCCCAGCAGCTGAGCGATCTCGAAGGTGCGGTGGGCGAACTGGAAGCCACCTACGAGGAAGCGAACGCCGGGGCGATCGCGGACTCGTCCGTCCAGCTGACATCCGCGATCGCGGATGTCAGTGCCGCGGCGGCGATCGTCGAGACGGAGCTCAAGCCGAGCTGCCCCTGAGGCCTGATCCGAGCGCGGGCGACGGCCTCACGCCGCGGGGCCCGGTGATAGGCTGAAGACCCCATCGGTCAGGCAACTGTGAGGTCCCGGATGCGTCGGTTCGTCGTCGAGGTCCTCGTCGACCTCGCCATCCTGGTGGCGATCGTCCTGCTCCTGGACTTCATCACGGTGCAGCAGCCCTTCCCGTTCGGGACGGACACGGCCCCCATCGCCGCCCTGCGTGGTGCCGGCGTGGTCGGCTTCCTCAGCTGGGCGGCCGTCCTGGTCCTGGTCAACCGGTTCGCCCGACCCGTGCTGGTCGCGCTGACCGGACGCCTGCTGTTCTCGACCATGGGGTTCTTCGTCGTGATCATCAATGCGATCGCGATCTGGATCACGTCGATCATCGCCCCCATCAAGATCGCGGTCGTCGCGGACCCGACCATCCTCTGGATCATCCTGGCGGCCGCCCTCTACACCGGCCTGTCGGCAACGGCCGACATCGTCCTTGGCCTGAATCGACCGAATCTGGACCCGGAGCGGAACCGCCGCATGTGGGGGTTCCTGGAGTCCCTTCCCACGCCGCGACGCAACGCCATCCTCGAGAACCTGCGCCTCCAGCAGGTCTACAACGCGATCTACTCGACCGGCGTGGACATCGCCCTGGCCGAAACGCCACTCGGGCCGGTCCGCAACTGGTTCAGCCGGGTCGTCCTCGGGGAGACGGACACCCTCGGCGACGCCGCCGGGCCGGAGCGGGTGCGGGCGATGCTCCAGCAGCTCGGACCCACCTACGTGAAGATCGGCCAGATGATGGCGAGCCGGAGCGACATCCTGCCGCCGGCCTGGATCGACGAGCTGGCCAAGCTCCAGAGCGACGCCGCCCCGTTCGCGTGGGACGACGTGCAGGCCATCGTCACCAAGGAGCTGGGGCAGGATCCGGAGGTCCTGTACGCGACGTTCGAGCACGAACCGTTCGCGGCCGCGTCCACCGCGCAGGTCCACCGAGCCACGCTCCAGGACGGCACGATCGTCGCGGTCAAGGTCCAACGCCCGCGGATCCAGGCCAAGACGCAGGCGGACCTGGGCGTCATCGAGGAACTCGCCGGTGTCGTCGAGAAGCGCTTCTCGATGGCCCGCAAGATCGGCCTCAAGGGCATCGTCGCGGAGTTCGCGGCGGGCGTGCTCAAGGAGCTCGACTACCGCAACGAGGCGTACCACGCCAAGCGCCTTGCGGACGGGATGCAGCGCTTCCCCGAGATCCATGTCCCCACCGTCTACGACGACCTGTCCGGCCAGCGGGTCATCACGATGGAATTCGTCAAGGGGATCAAGATCTCCAAGGCGGACGAGCTGCGGGCGGCCGGCTTCGATACGACCGAGCTCGGAACGATCTTCATCCGCTCGATCATCAAGCAGGTCCTCATCGACGGGTTCTTCCACGGCGACCCCCACCCGGGCAACATCCTGGGCGATCCCGAGACCAAGCGGATCGTGTTCCTCGATCTCGGCCTCGTCGGCAAGCTCGACTCGCAGCAGCGGGTGGACCTGCTCGGCCTGATCTATGCCATCAAGGAGGTCGACATCCCGGGCATCGGCGACGGGATGCTCGCCCTCGGCAAGCCGACCGCGTCGTTCGATGAGGCCGGTTTCCGCGACGACATCGACCGGCTCGCCCGCCAGTACCTCATCTACGGCAAGGCGACGTCGCTGGGCAGTGCCCTGAGTGGCTTCCTCGGCGCCGTGTTCGACAACGGGCTGCGCCTCGACAGCCAGCTGACCCTGGCGATGAAGGCCGTCATCCAGGCCGAGGAGACCGCCCGTGCCCTGTCATTCGACATCGACCTGGGCGAGGCGGCCGTGACCGAGGCGCGCGCCGCGCTCCTCGAGAACTTCACGCCTGAGAAGATCTCCAAGCAGGTCCAGGGCAGCGCCGTCCGGATCGGCAAGGAGCTGGCCCGGCGGGTGCCGTCGATGGAGGGCGCCGCCCTCCAATGGCTGGACATGTTCAACAAGGGCAAGATCGTCGTCGAGGTGGACACGAAGGGCCTGGAGAAGTCCATCTCCGGCATCAACGACATCGGTCGCCAGGCCACCGTCGGCGTCATCGTCGTCGGCCAGCTCATCGGGACGGCGATCGTGATGGCCATCCTCCTGCAGCCGGAACTGTCCCAGTTCCAGGGCGTCGCCTACCTGGCGATGATCGCCTTTGCGATCACGCTGATCGTCAGCTTTGTCGTCCTGTTCCGGGTCTTCCTGACCCCATCGGATCGGGACGACCGCTAAGGTCGGCACGCCCGGCGGCGAGCAGCCCCTGCCGGCGACCGCTAGATCCCGACGTTCTGGGGCAACAGGAACTCGACGACCAGGCCGACGCAGAACACGACGCCGGCGACCGCGAGCATCGTCCAGCGGATCCACTGCGGGCGGAAGCGGGGCGCGATCCCGGCGAAGAGCAGGACGGAGGCGAACAGGACGGCGGTCAGGACGAAGTTGTCGCTGATCTGGTTGTTCCACTGCGCCTCGGCCAGCGCGGCATCCGCCTGGGCGAACAGGGAGTCCGCAAGCGCCTGCTCGGCATTGACGTACTCGGGCTGGTCGAACGGGGTGCCCTCCGGCAAGCCCTCCGAGTCGAGGTCGGTGCCGAGCCGCCACGCGGTGAATGCCGGCAGGAACTCGGGACGGAAGCGTTCCACGTAGAAGTCGGCCAGGCGGTCGTCGCCGGTCGCCTTGGCATCCACCCAGGCGATGAACGTCTGGACGTCGATCTGGATCTGGCGCGAGGCGACCGTCCCGTGGCGGCCGCTCTCCGCCCGAAGCGCCGCGGATTCGGCGTAGTTGTTCGCCTGCTCGCCACTCCAGCGCGTCGCCTGGTAGGCGCCCCACGCGGACAGGACCGTGGCGAGGGCCAGGAGGATGGCCGCGACGACCTCGACCCGTTCTTCCGCCCAGGCCTCGCGGGCCGTCGCCGCGAAGCCATGCGGCGACTCGTCCGCCGGCGCCTCGGACCCCGGCCGATCGTCCACCGCCGTTCCGTCGGTCACCGTCCGCCCCTCACTGGTCGATCCGGTGCCTCGTGGGTCACCCTTCGTCGGCCGGCTCACGAGACAGGAACCCCATGATCAGCTCCCATCCGATCACCAGGGCCAGGCCGAGTAGGGCCACCTCCAGCCCGATCGCGATCCACAGCACGATGAAGCCGATGGCGACCAGGCCGACACGCTCGATGTGGACCCGGTTGGCCCGTGCCGTCTCGGCCAGTGCCTCCTTGGACGGGGCGGCACCGGTCACCGACGCCGCGCCCGACGACACGCCGGCCGCCGCACTCGAGGCCGCGCCCGCGGCCACACCCGAGGCCGCGCCGGCGGTCCGCGTCAGCCAGGCCGGCCGGCCGGCCACGTAGGCCACGATCGCGATGATCACGGCGCCGACGAGGACGATGATGGTGACGCTGCGCAGATCCTCCAAGGTGGCCTGCCCCACCGATCGCACGGCCCCGACGAGGCCCTCGTCCTCGATGGCGCCCAGCAGGGACTCGCGGATCCCGTTGAGCGCCAGGCGGGCGATCAGGAACGAGATGATCGTGCCGATGGCCAGGGCCAGGGCCATCTTCCGTCGACTCGTGGCGAGCCACAGGGCCAGCGCGACGAGCAGGATCGACAGGACGATCAGGACGACGACGATGAGATCGAACACCTTGACGAAGGTCCGAGCCGTCTCGAGTCGAGCCGCCGGCATGAGCTTCACGGTCCCGAAGTCGTCGGGGAGCGTGACGCCGAGGGCCGCCTCCAGCTTGGCCGCCAGGGCATCGGGCGCGTCCGGGGATGACAGGTCCGGCAGCGTCACGCTCGCCGGGATGATCCCCATCGACTGGAGTTCGGCCAGCGCGGTCCCCACGATCGGGAAGACGTTGACGTAGACGTAGCCGTCCACGAGCGTCACCGCATCGCCCTCGTCCCGCAGGAGCCGCACCAGCCGCTCATGGGTGAACGAGATGGTCGTGAGCAGGGCGTCCTGGACCCGCGGGTCCGCCAGGGCGACCTGCAGGCGCTGCTCGATGGCCTCGCGGACCGCGTTGGTGATGGCCGGTGCCAGGACCTGCGACGGGCCGGGCAGTGCGGCCGCGATCCGCCCTTCGACGTCGAGTGACTCGATGACCTGGGTGGAGACCCGGGCGGCGAGCGGATCGATCACGGCGGGATCGTCGACGACGTCGGCGACGAGGGCCGTGAACCGGTCCGTCTTCAGGGCGACCTGATGGGTCCAGACCGCGACCGTCGAGACGGTGATGGTGACGCACGCCAGGATGAGGGCGAGGATCGCGAGCACGCGCCGGCCGCGGCCGGCGGTTCGTGTCCGCGCCTGGGCGGGCGGGGCCGGCGGCGACTCGGCCGGGGCACTGGCCGGAGCGGCCGGCGGGACCGTGACGGCGTCGGTAGGGTCAGTCATCGCGGAGGACCGCCTCTCTCATCTCTCGTACGCGCTGTGGGCATGGCCGGTCGTGGGCGTCGGCGCCAGCGAACCATCAGCATAGCGAGCCCGCGACCACGAGCGAGGCCCTCAGCCCAGGCCGGACAGGTCCCGCAGTTCGATCCGGCCGTCGTGCGTGTAGACGTTGAAGCCGTCGGCGCGCAGGAATCCGATGAGCGTGACCCCGAGGCGGTCGGCGGTGGCGATGGCCAGGTCCGACGGTGCCGACACGGCGCACAGGACGGGGATCCCGGCCACGGCCGCCTTCTGGACGATCTCGAAGCTGACCCGCCCCGAGACCATGAGGATCCGATCGTGGAGCGGCAGGGCGCCGGCCATGACCTGCGAGCCGATCACCTTGTCGAGCGCGTTGTGCCGCCCCACGTCCTCCCGGATCGCGATGAGCTGGCCGTCCGCGCTGAACAGCCCGGACGCGTGCAAGCCACCGGTCTGGTCGAATGCCCGTTGCGCCGCTCGCAACATGTCCGGCAGGGCGAGGATGACCGGGCGCGTGACGACCGGGCCGGGCGGGATCGGGTCACAGCGCAGGGCGACCTCGTCGATCGATGCCTTGCCACAGATCCCGCACGACGCGGTCGCGATGAAGTGGCGCTCCGCGACGGACGAGGCATCGAACGGCACGGCCAGGCGGACCAGGATGGTGTCGTCGGGTTGGCTGAGGTCGCGGGGGTCTCCGGCGTGCGTCGAGAGGACCTCGGACCCGGTGATGAGCCCCTCGGTCCGCAGGAACCCGATCGCCAGCTCCGCCTCGTGACCGGGGGTCCGCATCGTGACCGCGACCGCGACCGGGGCCTGGCCCGGGCCGGCGGCTCGGATCTCCAGGGGAGCCTCGCCCACCACGCGGTCGTCGCGGAACTCGAGCGACTCCCCGCGGACCGCGAGGACGCGGGCGTTCGCGATGTGCCGGATCGGCGGGGTGTCGTCGTCGCTCAGGCCAGGCATGTCGTCGTCTCCAGCTCGCGCCCGAAGGCGGTGAGCGCATCGCCGGCCGCGCCGGCCGCATCCACGGCCGCCCCGAACGCCGCCAGGCCCGCGAGTCCGGATCCGGCATCGGCCCAGGCGATGAACGCATCGGCCGCCGAGGCGTAGGCGGACAGCATCGCATCGGCCGCGGCGTGGGCGTCGGCGTAACAGGCGGCCGGTGGGTGCTCGCGCAGCCAGTCGTGCTCGGCATCGGTGAAGTCGAGGATCTCGATGGCGGCTCGACGGACCGCCGGCAGGTCGCCGCCCTGGGCCGCGTCAGCGAGGGCCTGGTTCAGCGCGGTGACCTTCGCCCGGTCGTCGGTCACGCGGAGCAGGAACTCGGCGTACAGCAGCCGTGGATCACCCGAGGCGATGGGTCGCCTGGTCGGAGCGGGCGTCGGGGCCGTCGAGGGCGTGGGCGTGACCGGCGCAGGCGACGGCTCGGCTGTCGGCATCGGCGACGGCGTCCCCGGCGGCGGATCGCTCGGGGACGGACTGGCCGTCGCGCTCGATCCGGGCGATGGCGTCGCCCCAGAGCCCGAGGCCGTGCGGTCGTCACGGGCGCGCACGAAGGCGGCAAGCACGATCACGATGACGAGCAGCAGCCCGATGCCGGCGACCCAGCGCGTCCTGGACACGTCGGCCGGCCTATCGGCGGGACGCCGGGAGCGTCGAGGCCCGACGGATCACGGGGTGGCCGACGCGATCATCCGACCCAGGATGTCGTCACCGGCGAGGGCGATCGCCACGGACTCGCCCGGCCACCACGCGTAGAACCAGCCGTTGGCCGTGGTCGCGGTGATCTCGCGCCCGTCGTCGAGCTGGATCCGAACGGTGGCGATGGCGGGCCCGGCTCGCCCGGAGATGTCGCTGACGGTCCCGGCCTGGGAATCGGACGTCGAGGCCATCGCGTCCACCGTGATGCCGTCGGCCTCCGGATGATCGGTCACCGGGCCCCGGGTCGCCGACCCGGTCAGCCAGGTCACCTTGCCGGTCGCATCGCCCGCGACCTGGCAGGAAGCGCGGGCATCGGGACCGGCGAAGACGACGGTGTCGACGCCGTCGCCCCGCTGGTCGTGGAGGACGACGGGCAGGCCGCTGGCCTGCGGCGTATTGGCGCGGCACTGGTCCTCGGCGGCGTCGGCCAATGCCTGGTCAAGGCGTTCGAAGGGGCCGGGCTGCCACGGCCCGAGGACCGCGGTGGATGGCGATGGGGTCTCGGTCGATCCGCATCCGTCGACGACGAGGACCGATACGGCGAGGGTCATCCCGAGGATCCAGCGGTGCATGATCGGCCCATGATAGGCGCGGGCCCCGATCCAGGGCCGGATGGGCATGGCCGAGTCGGCACGCCGGAGCGCGTCCGCCCTCAGGCCCGGACTCGCTCCCGGCCCGGGTCGTAGAAGGCCTCGGTCCTGACCGTCCCGGCGAGGACGTGGCCGGTCTCCGCCAGCGTGATCGTCACGGCCGTGCCGTCAACGGCCGTCGCCGGCGCGACGTAGCCCATCGCCAGCGTCCGGCTGACGGCGTGACCGACATCCGAGGAGGTCACCGAGCCGACGTCCGCGCCATCGGTCGCGATCGGATCGTCCGCCTTGGGGAGGGGGTCACCGGCGCCCAGCTCGATCCCGACCAACCGCCGGGTCAGCCCGGCGTCCCGCTGGCGAAGCAGGGCGTCGCGCCCCACGAAGTCGCCCTTCTCGAATCGGACGGTCCAGCCGAGCGAAGCCTCGAGCGGACTGGTCGTCTCGTTCAGGTCCAGCCCGTACAACGGGTACTTCTTCTCCATCCGGACCGAGCGCAGGGCGCCGAGGCCGCACGGGACGATCCCGAACGGTTCGCCAGCGGCGAAGGCGGCGTCCCACATCCCCTCGGCGTACTCGCGCGGGAAGAACAGCTCGTAGCCCAGCTCGCCGGAGTAGCCGGTCCGCGCGACCAGGGTCGGCACCTCGGCGACGACCCCACGGCTGAACCGGTAGTACGGCAAGGCCTCGGTCGAGAGGTCGAGGTCGGTCATCGCGGCCAGCGTGTCGCGCGAGCGCGGACCCTGGAGGGAGAGGAACGCCGTCCCGGACACGATGTCGGTCAGGTACGCCCGCTGGCCGTCGGTGTGGTCGCGGATCCAGGCGTCCACGACGACGACGCGCGACGGCGTCGGGCACAGCCAGAAGTGATCGCCGGCCAGGCGGTAGACGGTGAGGTCGTCGACCATCCCGCCGTCGACGTTGCACAGCGATGAATAGAGGACGCCGCCGTCGGTCAGGCGGCGCGGGTCGTTGACGAGGAGGCGCGACAGGAGGGCCTCCGCATCCGGGCCTTTCAGGTCCAAGGCGCCCTGGTGGTAGACGTCGTACACGCCGACCCGCTCGCGCGTCGCGAGGTGCTCCTCGGCGACGGTGGTGAATCGCAGGGCGGCGTCATAGCCGATCCGATCGACGAGTTCGGCGCCCAGCGCGACGAGCTTGTGGTAGTACGGCGTGTGGCGGCGCGTCATGGGAGCGTCCCTCTGCGCGGGTCATGGCGGGATGGGGCTCCCGCGAGTGTCGCCGCGCCGGGCGGGTCAGCCGTGGGCGGTCTCGGCCGACGGGACGCGCGGCGGTCGTGGCCGGTCCATCGGATCCGGTCCGTCCATCACCGCCACACCGAGGGCCTCCATGAGACGACGGGACGACGCCATGACGTCGGCCACGGCCGCATCGAAGACCTCGGCGTTGCGCGCCGACGGGGTCCGATAGCCGCTGATCTTGCGGACGTACTGGCGGGCGGCGGCCTCCAGTTCGCCCGTCGTGGCCGCCGTCTCGGCACGACGCAGGGTCTTGATGCTTCGGCACATGCCGCTACGGTAGCCCGCGTCCGTCCCGGGCGCCAGTCACATGCCGGCGGGTCGCGGTCGACCATGTCCTGGCACCGGATCGGGTCGCAGTCAGTCGTGGCGCTGGCTCAGAGCCCGCGATCTTGACCGGATGGGATCGCAGTCAGTCGTGGCGCTGGCTCAGAGCCCGCGATCTTGACCGGATCGGGGCAACCGTTGTCTGGGTGCTGGCTCACAGCCCGCGATCCGGTGTCGTGGTCGGCGGGAGCGCACGTCTTGCTGGCTCAGAGCCAGCGGTGGACGCGCACCCGGACTCGGACAGCATGGATCACCGGCTCAGAGCCAGCATCGGGCTCGCTCCAGGAACGACGCAACCGAGATCGCCGGCTCAGAGCCAGCATCGGGCTCGCTCCAGGAACGACGCAACCGAGATCGCCG
>CAZOHT010000005.1:0-37077 GCA_964579825.1 uncultured Anaerolineaceae bacterium | reverse complement strand
GCTCAGAGCCAGCATCGGGCTCGCTCCAGGAGCGACGCGACCGAGATCGCCGGCTCAGAGCCAGCACGAGCGCCCGCCACGCGTCCCCGCCACGCGTCCCCGCCACGCGCCCGCCACGCGCCCGGCCCGCGCCCCCGGCCGGAGCGAGGATCGTCAGTTGCCGCCGGCGAGCTTCCACTGGAGCGTGCCCGTGCGGCAGGCGCCCAGCTTGACGCACGCCCCACCGGTCAGGTCCCAGGAGCGACCCGACACGAATGGGCCGCGATCCACGACCGGCACGGTCACGATCCGACCGTTGGCCGGGTTCCGGAACGTGACCTTCGTCCCGCACGCGAGCGTCCGGTGGGCGACCCCGACGAGCGTCGTCGTCAGCGCCTGACCGCATGCCGTGCGCTTGCCGTAGAAGCCGGGTCCATACCAGGAGATGTTCCGGTCCGTGTGCCAGACCTTCTTGGCGATCGACTCGACCGCCGGCTGAGGCTGGGCGACCGGAACACGAGCCTGGGGTGGCTCGGTTCGCGTCGTCGGCTCGAACAGGGTCGAGTGTTGATCCAGGGTCCCGTCTGAACCGGCCCCTGGATCGAGGGGCAGCGTCGTCATCTCCGGCCCGCGGACAGGCGTGGCCACCTCCACGCGTTGGAAGCGTTCCGGGGCCACCTGGTCGGTGGGGCTGGGGGCCCTCGATCCGACCGGTCCGGGGACGGCGACCGCGGCGAACAGGGCGATGAGCGCCATGCCCGCGACGACTCTTGTGCGTCGCACGTCAGGGGTACCTTAGCACTATCTGGTCCTGTCCGGGGATTTCGGCGCGACCTGTGACCAAATCGAGACCAGGGGGATCCCGACCCGATGCCCACGCGCACGGTCGCGCTGGCCGCGCCACTCGACCTCGTTCGCACGCTCGCTCCTCTCTCGCGCGGGCCGGGCGATCGGACCGCCCGGACGGCGCCCGGACGGGCCTGGCTGGCCCTGCGGACCGCCGACGGCGACGCCACGCTCGCCCTCTCCCAGGACGGCGCCAGCCTCCACGCCGAGGCGTGGGGCGCGACCGCGGACGCCGTCCTGGACCGGCTCGACGACCTCATCGGCGTTCCGCCGGAACCGGGATCGCTGGATGGCCCCTATCCCCTCGTGCGGGACCTCGCGCGGCGACACCCGGGGATCCGCATCCCCAACACGCGGGCGGTCATGGCGTCACTCGTGCCCGCCATCCTCGAGCAGAAGGTCACCGGCACGGAGGCGCGGCGTGCCTGGTTCGGCCTCGTCCGCGACCACGGGACCGTGGCCCCCGGTCCCGCCGACCTGCGCCTCCGCCTGCCGCCGCCCGACGCCGCGCTGGCCGCCCTTCCCTACTACGCCTACCACCCGTATGGGGTCGAACGGCGTCGTGCCGACCTCATCCGTCGCGTCGCCGCCCGCGGCGCCTGGTTCGAGGCGACCTCCGACCTGCCGCCCGACGAGGCCCGCGTGCGACTCACGGCACTCCCCGGTCTCGGGCCGTGGACCGCCGCCGAGGTCGCCGTCCGGGCGTTGGGCGATCCGGACGCCGTGAGCGTCGGCGACTTCCACCTCAAGAACCTCGTGTCGTTCGCGCTTGCCGGCGAGCCACGCGGGACGGACGACCGGATGCTCGAGCTGCTGGCGCCGTACGCCGGTCGACGCGCGTACGTCGTCCGCCTGCTGGAGCTCAGCGGGCTGCGTCCTCCGATGTACGGACCGCGCCTGGCGCCCCGTCGGATCGAGACCGACTGAGCCGCGTCAGGCCCGCCAGGTGGCGACGGCCGAGGTGAACCGAGCCACCGTCTCGGGCGTGCACGGGTCCAGCCCGACGATCAGATGGTCGGCCCCGATCGCGCGCCAGGCCTCGAAGCCCGCGAGGACGGCGGCCTCGTCGTCGCCGTCGAGGGCGGGCGATGTGTCCGGCACCTTCCCCGTCGGCAGCGCCGACACGTACCGGATCGTGAGGCCGGCCGTGACGTCGAGGGTCGCCGGATCGCGCTCGACGGTCGCGCACGCCGCCGCGAGGTCCGCGCGAACCGACTCGAAGCGCTCGCTCGGCAGCCCGAACCAGGCCAGGTTCCAGGCGTCCGCGTGGCGCGCGGTCAGCTCCAGCATCCTGGGCCGCTTGGCCGCGATGAGGATGGGCAGGTCCGGGCGCGCCGGCGGGAGGAGGACCGCGTCGCGCGCCTGCACCCAGCGTCCGTCGAGGTCCGCTCGACCATCGCGGATGAGCCCACGGATGACCGTCAGGGCCTCCTCGAAGCGGCCCACCTTGTGGTCGGTCGGGTAGCCGAACGCCTCGTACTCGGGGTCATGCCAGCCACAGCCGATGCCGAGGATGAGACGGCCGTCACTCACGTGATCGAGGGTCGCGGCCATCTTGGCCAGCAGGGCCGGGTTCCGGAAGCTGGTGCACATGACGATGGACCCGAGTTGGACCCGCGTCGTGGCCTCGGCGAGGGCCGCCATGATCGTCCAGCACTCGTGGATCCCCGTCGTCTCGCCATCGGACCGGAACAGGAGATGGTCGAACACCCAGACCGAGTCCAGGCCGCCCGCCTCCGCTGCCAGCGCCATCGACCTTATGGCCCGATACGACGGGATCCGACCGTCGAGGCCATCGTCCTCGGCGATCGGCATCACCAGCCCGATGCGCATGGTCATGGACGGTCCTTTCCTAGGGTGGGACAGCGTATCTGACAGCGCGACTCGTGGCGTACGATGACTCGACCCACCCACGAAGGAGTGTGCATTGACCGCGCCCGCGGCCCCGGCCAAGCCAAAGCGATACGACCCCGCAGCCAACCGCACGGAACTCCCGATCGGCTGGGAGATGTTCGTCTTCGGCCTGGCGATCCTGTCGATCACGAACATGCTGCTCGTGTTCCTGGCCAGGGTGAGCGAGATCGGCACGGTCGTCGCGGTCGTCGACGTGTCGATCAGCATCATCTTCCTGGCCGACTTCTTCGCCCGACTCCGGAAGGCGAAGGATCGCCGCCTGTATTTCGTGCAAGGGCTGGGCTGGCTGGACCTCATCAGCTGCGTGCCGTTCCTGCGGTTCGCACGGATCGTGCGGATCATCCGCGTCGTCCGGAAGCTTGGAGCCGAGGGCGGAACGGCCAAGGCACTCCACGACCTGGGCGAGGCGCGCGCGTCCAGTTCGCTCCTGCTCGTGGTCTTCATCGCCATCCTGATGTGGGAATTCGGCAGCGTCGCGATCCTCGCCGTGGAGATCCGCGATCCGAACGGGAACATCAAGACCGGCTCCGACGCCCTGTGGTACTCCCTCGTCACGATGTCGACCGTCGGCTACGGAGACCGCTACCCGGTGACCAACCTGGGCCGCCTCATCGGGTCCGTCATCATCATCGTGGGCGTCGGCCTGTTCGGGACGCTCACGGGCTTCCTCGCGAACTCGTTCCTGGCGCCGCGCGTCACCAAGCCGGCCGAGGAGCCGGCCGATGACGCGGCGCAGGCCGTGGCGGCCGCCACGGACGATCCGGCAGACGCCTCGACACCCTGACGGGTCGGTCGGGATCCGTCGCGGATGGCGCCATCGCATCCCCTATGATGCGCCGATGCAGTCTGGCCCCCTGAGCGAGTCCCAGCCTCATCGACCGCTGACGCCCGAGTGGCTGTCGTGGCTCGGCGCCGTCGGTTGGCGTCTCCTGGCCACGATCGGCCTGGTCCTCGTGGCGATCTGGCTCAGCGTGCAACTCTCCACGACGACCGCCTCCGTCCTGGTCGCCGGTATCGTCGCGGCCACGTTCGCCCCCTACGTGATGGCGCTGCGGGCTCGTGGCTGGGGACGGGCCAAGGCCGCCGGGGTCGTCACGCTCGGGGCCATCCTGACGATCACGGCGATCGTCGTCGTCATCACCATCGCGTTCGTGCCGCAGATCGTCGCCGTGATCGACGGGCTCCAGGCGGGCGTGGAGCGGCTCCAGACCATCGCCGCGGACGTCACGCTCCCGCCAGAATACGCCGCGATCGCCGGCAAGCTCGTGGACGACATCCGGAACTGGTTGACCATCCAGGTCTCCGACATCGCCAGCATCGGAGCGATCGTCGTCACCGTGGCGATCCTGGCCGGCCTCCTGACGTTCTACCTCCTCCAGGACGGCGACAAGGCGTTCGCGTGGGCGGTCCCGCTGTCGTTGGGCTGGCGCCGCCAGCCCATCCGGGCGGCCGGGGTCGATGCCATGCAGCGCGTGGGTGGGTACCTCCGCGGCTCGGCCATCCTGGGCGCGGTCTATGGCGTCACGGACTTCGTCTTCCTCGTCCTGATCGGCCTCGGCGTCCCGCTGGCGGCCCCGTTGTCCGTCCTGGTGTTCATGGGAAACTTCATCCCGTACATCGGTGGAGCCGTCACGACCGTGATCCTCCTGCTGATCACGTTCGGGACGCTCGGAAGCACGGCGACGATCATCCTGTTCGCGCTGATGGTCGTCCGGAACGTCATCGTGAGCAACGTGCTGCGACCGGTCGTGTACGGCAAGACCGTGGACCTGCATCCGGCCGTGATCCTCATGGTCCTGCCGGCCGGTGCCGCGATCGCGGGCATCTTCGGCCTGTTCGTCGCCATCCCGGTCGCCGCCTGCTTCGTCTCGATCTCGGGCGCGATCGTGTCCGTCCTGCAGGAGGAGGAGCCGTCCCGCCGAACGCAAGGGAACGTCGAAGACGACCCGGAGATCCCGGTCTGGCTGGATCGGCTGGGGCAGTGGAGCATCCGGCTGCTGATCGTCGCGGCCCTGGGCGGGGTCACCCTCTTCATCATCGGCCAGGTACCCCTCGTCCTGGCGACCGCCACGATCGGGATCATCCTCGCCGCGACGTTCCGGCCCGCGGTCCTCGCCCTCATGAAGCGAGGCTGGCATCCCGGTCGGGCGGCCCTGGCCGTGACCGCCGGTGGCTGGGGGATCGCCGTCTTCCTCGTGGTCGTCTCCATCGCCAGCCTCGCAGAGAATGCCTCGTCACTCGTCGACACGACGACCGGCGGAGCGTCGAACATCAGCGACTCCGACCTCATGAAGACGATCGCCGGCCAGGTCGGTTCCGGCTTCATCAGCGCGCTCACGTCGGCGATCCAGGCGCTCGCCGGCCTGGCCGTGACGTTGCTGCTCGGGGCGATCCTGACCTTCTACCTGTTGCGTGACGGGAGTGCGGGCTGGGCCTCGGTGACGCGGCGCTTCCATGGATGGCGTGGCGAGACGATCGACCTGGCCGGGCAGAAGGCGATCTCCGTCCTCAGCGGCTACATGATCAGTACCGGCGTCCTCGCGGCGTTCGGGGCCGGGACGACGGCGATCATCATGTTCATCCTGGGCCTGCCGCTGATCCTGCCGATCATGCTCCTGTCGTTCATCCTCGGCTTCATCCCGTACATCGGCGGGGCGATCGGGACCCTCCTGGCCTTCCTGGTCGCGGTCAAGGTGGGCACCACCCAGGACATCATCATCATGGGGATCTGGACGGTCGTGTTCAACATCGTCCAGGGCAGCTTCCTGGCGCCGATCGTGTACGGCAAGGCGGTCAGCCTGCACCCGGCCATCGTCCTCATCGCGATCCCAGCCGGCGGCCAACTGGCGGGGATCATGGGCATGTTCCTCGGTGTGCCGATCCTCGGGATCGTCGCCGCCGTGTGGCGCAGCGTCATCGCGGTGATGAGCGACCGGAGCACCGCGGAAGCGATCCAGGGCAGCCCGGGCGCCGGCGACGGCGTCGTCCCGATGGATGTCCTGGCGGGCGACACGGCTCTGCCGGAGCCGCCGGGACCGGCCTAGGTTCTCGGGCCGCCAGGACCGGCCTAGGTCTCGGGCTCCCCGGCCGCGACCTGCGTCTCGGCGCTCCGGGCGGTGCCGGCCGCGAGCGGGTGCCGGTAGAACGGGATCGGCTCCGGTGGGAGCGGCGTCTCGCCCAGGATGAGGTCCGCCGCCTTCTCGGCGAGCATCATCACCGGCGCATAGATGTTGCCGTTGGTCACGTACGGCATCGCCGACGCATCCACCACCCGCAGGCCGTCCAGCCCGTGGACGCGCATCGTGAGCGGGTCCACCACGGACGCGTCATCGACGCCCATGCGGGCGGTGCACGACGGGTGAAGCGCGGTCTCGGCATCGCGACGGACCCAGGCCAGGATCTCCTCGTCGGTCGACACGGATGGACCGGGTGAGGTCTCGCCGCCGTTGTAGGCGTCCATCGCCGGCTGGGTCAGGATCGATCGGGCGACGCGGACGGCTTCGACCCATTCGCGCCTGTCCTGGTCGGTCGAGAGGTAGTTGAAGCGGAGGGCCGGGTGGACCCGCGGGTCCGTGCTCGTCAGCTTCACCGACCCGCGCGCGTCCGAGTACATGGGACCGACATGGACCTGGTAGCCGTGTCCGGCCGCGCCGGCGCTGCCGTCGTAGCGGATGGCCAGCGGCAGGAAGTGGAACATCAGGTTCGGATAGGCCACCTCCTCGTTGCTGCGCACGAACCCACCGCCTTCGAAGTGGTTGCTCGCGCCCGGTCCGCTGCGCAGGAACAGCCACTGCGCCCCGATGAACGGTCGCCGCCACTTCTGGGTCGCGGCCGGCTGCATGGAGACCGGCTGGGTGCAGGCGTACTGGATGTACACCTCCAGGTGATCCTGCAGGTGGTCGCCCACCCCGGGCAGATCCCGGACCACGGGGATCCCGAGCGCCGCGAGGTCCGCCGCCCGACCGACGCCCGACAACTGGAGGAGCTGGGGCGTATTGATCGCCCCGCCCGCCAGGATCACCTCCCCGGCCAGCGCCCGATGGACCGCCGAACCACCGCTCGTGTACTCCACGCCGACGGCCCGGCTGCCCTCGAACAGGATCCGCGTCACGAAGGCACGCGTCTTGACGGTCAGGTTGCGCCGCTTGCCCATGATCGGGTGGAGGTACGCGCGGGCCGCGCTCAGCCGCCGGCCACGATGGATGTTGCGGTCGAAGGCCGCGAAGCCCTCCTGCCGATAGCCGTTCACGTCGTCCGTGGGCGGGTATCCGGCCTGCTGGGTCGCCGCGAAGAACGCGGCGAACAGCGGGTTCGTGGCCGGGCCGCGCTCGAGGACCAGGGGGCCGTCGTGGCCACGCCACGGGTCGTCGGCCGCTGCGGCGAGGCACGTCTCCATCCGCTTGAAGTACGGCAGGCAATGGGCGTAGTCCCACGTCTCCATGCCGGGATCCGAGGCCCAGCGCTCGTAGTCGAGCGGATTGCCCCGTTGGAAGATCTGGCCGTTGATGCTCGATGAGCCGCCCAGGACCTTGCCTCGGGCGTGATAGATCCGCCGACCGTTCATGAACGGCTCCGGCTCGGATTCGTACTTCCAGTCGTAGTACCGGCTGCCGATCGGGAACGTGAGCGCGGACGGCATGTGGATGAACACGTCGAACCGGTAGTCCGGTCGGCCGGCCTCGAGCACCAGCACACGGGTCGAGGGGTCCGCGGACAACCGGTTGCCGAGGGCACTCCCGGCGGATCCGCCACCGACGATGACGAAGTCATAGCGGGTCTCGGTCATGGGGGCGATGCTACCAGCGCCGCCTCGCACCAACGCGCTGGACGCGCCCGATGCGCCATGGCCGGCCAGTACCACCGGGCCATACCTATCTCCACCCTACGTCCCTACGGTGATGGTCCGTTCGAACCTGTCGAACGCGTACCGAGGCACCCACCCCATGCTCGTCCGACGATCCATCGCCGCGCTGCTCGCGACCGGCACCCTGCTGCTCACCGCCCTCGCCCCGACGGCTGCCCTGGCGGCCACGACCGGCGCCGAGTGTGGCGTCATCAACGCCTACACGGCTCCCGACCCGCTCGGCCCGACGGATGGCAGCATCCAGTTCGGTTTCAGCGGGCCCGTGGAGGTCATCGCGGCGGCCGCGACGCTCGATCCGGTGGTGGCTTCGGACCTGACCAACTTCGTCGGCAACGGCGCGATCACGTGCGTGGACATCACCGCCGACAGCGGCGGGGTCATCACCGCGATGGCCTTCGCGTCCGGCGGCGTGATCTCCGGCCCCGTCACGTACGACGTGGGCAACGACGCCTACATCGTGGCCGATCGGATCTTCGCGCCCGCCTCGCAGCTGGTCACCCAGCCCGAGCTGGTCCCGGTCATCCTCGTCCCCTACGAGGCCGGCGAGCCACTGACCGTCACGCTGACGGTCGACCCGGCGAGCGGCAACCTGACCGGCGTCTCGACGTCGTCGCAGGTCAGCGGGCCGGTCGGGTTCTCGGGTGGCGGCGACCTCCTCATCGACGGCGCCACCTTCCCGGCTGCCTACCTGTCCGGGAACGCGCTCCTCGCGCTGCAGGTCGCGGACGGGACCGGGTCCGACGCGGACCTCTCGATCGTCGGTGGCCTGGACACGGACACCGGGAACTTCCTGCTCTCGCTCGGGGTCGACACGATCGGTTGTTCGACCGTCGATGCGCGGAGCGGATCGTCCATCACCATCGACGGCGTCACGTTCGGGCTCGGCTCGGGCTCGACGGCCGCCGCCAGCCTCACGACCGGCGTCGAAGCGGGCGTCCGCCTGGAGGTCGCGCTGGACGACTCGATCACCGTCACCGAAGTCACCGTCCCGGGTTGCGGCAGTGTCGCCCCGGTCGCGCCGCCGGAGACCGACACGGACACGTCGGAGCCGATGGCCGCCCTGGCCGACTTCTCCAGCATCCTCCTGCTGGTCGCCGTGCTGGCTTGCTGGTACGGCGCGGCCGTCGCCATCCGGCGTCGAACGACCCGACCGACCCAGGACGACTGACCCGGGCGGGATGCCCGGCTACGGCGCGGCCCGGGCGTCGGCCACCGCTTGCACGACCAGGCGGGCGCGATCCTCGATCGCGTCCGCCGCTCCATCCCCGATGAGCCAGCTGCCGAGCCCGACGGCGACCGCCCCGGCCCGGATGTAGTCGCCGGCGGTCTCGGCGGTCACACCGCCGGTCGGAACGATCGGGACGTCCGGGAATGGGCCTCGGATCTCGCGCAGGAACCCGGGCCCGACCACGGACGCGGGGAACAGCTTCACGGCAGCCGCTCCGGCTCGCCAGCCCGCCAGGACCTCGGTCGGCGTGGCCGCCCCCGGAAGCGCCGGGATGCCACGCGCCGCGGCCCAGGCGACGAGGGCCGGGTCCGTGTGGGGCGTCACCAGGAACGTCGCGCCCGCATCCACAGCACGACCGGCCGCCTCGATCGACAGGACCGTGCCGGCGCCGATGGCCATCCCCGCGGGAGCGACGGTCGCGGCGGCTTCGATGGAGCGCAGGGCCACGTCCTCCGGCTCGTTGAGGGTGAGCTCGAACGCCCCCACTCCACCCGCCATCAACCCATCCACGATCGCCCCGACCCGTGCGGCGGCGATCCTCCGGCCGATCGCGACCACGCCCCCGGCGAGGAGACCGTCCGGGATCGCGGGACGAAGCGGGCGGTCGTCCCGGCCCACGGGCAGATCCGCGGTCGTCACGCGCCACTCCCGTCGCGCTCGCCCAGCGTCGCGTGCAGTACGCGCAGGAACGCCGCCCGCGAGGCCTCGATGACGACATCGACGTTGGGTGGTCGAGCGGTGATCCCCAGGTGGTCCACGACCGTCTGTCCGGCGGTGTACGACCCACCGGTCTCGACGACGACGTTGAGCCGTCGCGTGTCCGTCGCGACACCGGCATCGAGGGCGACCGCCATCGCGATCGGATCCGGCAGGTCGAACCCGTCCAGATGGGTCTTCTCGGTCGCGAAGGTGTCGACGACGCCGTTGATGTCGATGACGAACGACCCGAGCGGCCCGATGGCGCGCAGGTCGGCCGCATCGGCCTTGGTGATGGTCGCGTACTTGCGCGAGATGTCCCAGCCGACCTGGGTGACCCGGGCGCCCGAGCCGTACACGATCGCGGCGGCCTCGGGGTCCACCCAGATGTTGAACTCGGCGACGGCCGACACGTTGCCGACCGCGTCCGACGTGCCGCCCATGATGACGACTTCCCGGAGGCGACCCGCCAGCGACGGATCCCGCGTGAACGCGACCGCGACATTCGTGAGTGGGCCGAGGGTGACCAGGGTCAACGTGCCCGCCTCGTGCGCACGGATGGTGTCCACGAGGACATCGACGGCGTCGCCCGGTGCCGGATCGCGACCCGACAATGGCAAGCCGATGTCGCCCATCCCGTCCTGGCCGTGCACGAACTGGGCGGTCCGCAACGGGATCGCGAGCGGCGCCGCTCGGCCGGCATGGACCGGGACATCGGCCCCTGCGAGCTCGACGGTGTACAGGGCGTTCTGGACGGCCTGATCGAGCGGCACGTTGCCGGCCACCACGGTGATCGCGACCACCTCCACACCCGGGTGACGGAGGGCCATCAGGAGCGCGACGGCATCGTCGGACGCCGTGTCCGTGTCGATGAGGATCGGGCGTCTGGCGTGCTGCATCGCAGCAACCTACCAGCTATCCTCCGGCCCATGGCGGACGTCCTGCTCCTGCTCTTCATCGGGGGCTACGTCAAGGGCGGATGGGGCACCGGGCTCGTCCGTCGGCTGGCCGGTCTCGGCTTCATGGTCCTGGCGTTCGTCCTCGGCGCCTACCTTCGCCAGCCGGTCGGCACGCTGGTCGCGGGCATCTTCCCGCAGATCCCGCCGGAGTACGCCGAGATGGTCGGCTATTCGATCGCCTTCACGGTCATCGTCGTCGGCGGGAACATCGTGACCGGGCCCGTCCTGTCGAAGGTCGCGGTGCATGGCGTGTCGCGCAAGCTGGACCAGTCGCTCGGAGCCGTCTTCGGCGGCATGGAGGCGGTCCTCATCATCTCCGCGGTGATCGTCATCCTGGACACGTACTTCGGGACGGCCGGCGCACTCGGCGAGCAAGCCGGCCTGGGCTTCCTCAAGGAGATCAGCCAGGCGCTCGACAGCTCCACGATCGGCCAGTTCCTCATCCACACGACCGTCCCGTTCGTGCTCGCGGTCCTCGGCCCGCTCCTGCCCGAGGACATCAGCACGCTCGTCCCGACGACCGGCCCGCCGAGCAGCGGGATCCCGGGCCTCGGCATCCCCGGCCTGCCGGTCCCGACGCCGTAGCCGGTCCGGCGCGAGATGGCCCAGCCCGTGACGGCGGTCCCGGGCGGAAGGTGACCCTCGGACCTATCGCCCGCCCGCGGCCGCGCCGATGCTTGGGTCCTTGGGTGCGCATGAACGCGCCCCGTCGAGGTGAATCATGACCCAGCTGACCGCCTACTCGTTCGGCACTCGCGTGCCGGGCACCGTCGCCGCCGTCCGACCCCGGGTCGAGGCCGCCCTCAAGCTCGAAGGGTTCGGCGTGCTCACCGAGATCGACGTCCAGGCGACGCTCAAGCGCCGACTCGACGTGGACGGCGCGCCGTTCCTCATCCTTGGCGCCTGCAACCCGACCCTGGCCCACCGGGCGCTCTCGGTCGACGCATCCGTCGGGACCCTGCTGCCATGCAACGTCGTGATCCGCCAGGACGGCTCGGAGGCCATCGTCGAAGCGATGGATCCGATGGCCGCCCTCGGGTTGATCGACGATCCGGCCATCCGACCCATCGCCCAGGACGCGCGAGAGCGCCTGGCCCGGGTGATCGACGGCCTGGCGGTGGGGTCATGAGCGTGAAGACCGCGTCCGTGGCACTCGCCGGCTTGGGCCTTGGGCTGGTCGGCCGGACCGGCAGCGGCCACCGCATCCTGCTCGATGACACCGCGGGCGACACGGGGGCTCGGCCATCGGAGCTCGTCCCGCTCGCGTTGGCCGGCTGCACGGCCCTGGATGTCATCTCCATCCTGCGCAAGAAGCGCCAGGAGGTCACGCGCTACGAGGTCCACGCCAGCGGGATCCAGCGCGACGACCCACCCGCCGCCTTCACGCGGATCGACGTCGTGCACGAGGTCGACGGCCCGTCGATCGACGTCGAGGCCGTCCGGCGCTCGATCGAGCTTTCGGCGACCCGCCACTGCTCGGTGGGTGCCACGCTCTCGGCGGGCGAGGTGGAGATCCGCCATGCCTTCATCGTCCGCTCGGGTGGGGCCGCGCCGGTCGCCGCCGACGTGGTCGTCCTCGGTCCAGCGGGGCGGGTGGAGGTCCTGGCCCCGGCCGTGGCGATCTGACCCTGTCACGATGACGCTCTGATGCGACTGATCGCGGCGGTTCGTCCATTCGCCCTGCTCGTCGTGACGGTCACCGGTCTAGTGGGCGGCCTGCTCCTCGCGTGGGCCGGCCAGCCGGCGGCCGCGGCATGGTGCTGGGCGGTCCCATCGGTCATCGTCGGCGTCCGGCTGGCCTGGTCCATCGTTCGCGACCTGCTGGCCGGCAAGGCCGGTGTGGACGTCATCGCCGTGCTCGCGATCTCCGGGGCCGTGGCGCTCGGCGAACTGTTCGCGGCGTCCGTCATCGCGGTCATGCTCGCGACCGGCGAGGCGCTGGAGGCCTACGCCGAGGGACGTGCGCACCGGGAGCTCACCGCCCTCCTCGGACGCGCGCCGCAGGACGTATCCCGCTATCGGGACGACGAGCTGGAGATCGTCCCGATCGGCGCGGTGCAGGTCGGCGACCGTCTCCTGGTCAGACCCGGCGAGGTGGTGCCGGTGGATGGCGTCATCCGCAGCGACGGAGCGACCCTCGACGAGTCCGCCCTCACCGGCGAGAGCCGCCAGGTGGATCGCGAGCTGGGCGATCCGGTCTCCTCCGGCGTGGTCAATGCCGGTGCCCCGTTCGACCTCCAGGCGATCGCCACGGCCGATGCGAGCACCTATGCCGGGATCGTCCGGCTCGTGGAGGAGGCGGGCCGAGCGAAGGCGCCGTTCGTCCGCCTCGCGGACCGCTACGCGCTGTACTTCGTCCCGCTGACCCTCGGACTGGCCGGGTTCGCGTGGCTCATCTCCGGCGACGCGACCCGGGCGCTGGCGGTGCTGGTCGTGGCCACCCCGTGTCCCCTGCTCCTGGCCGCCCCCATCGCCATCGTGGCCGGCATCTCACGGTCAGCCCGGCGCGGCATCATCGTCAAGGGGGGCGGACCCCTCGAGTCGCTCGCCCGCGCCCGGGTCCTCCTGTTCGACAAGACCGGGACCCTGACCGCCGGGCGGCCCCACCTGGCGACGGTGGAGGCCGTCGCCGGCGACGCCGATGCCGTCCTCCGCCTCGCGGCGGCCCTGGAGCAGGCGTCGCCGCACGTGCTCGCCTCGGCGATCGTGCAGGCGGCTCGCAGGCGCGACCTCGACCTGCCGCTGCCGACCGACGTCGTCGAGACGCACGGTGGCGGCGTGGCCGGCACCGTGGACGGGCGGGCCGTGGCGGTCGGCTCGGCCACCTACGTCGCTGGGGACGATGGCCTGCCGGGCTGGGTCCGCGAGCTGCGCCGTCGATCCGTGCTGGAGGGCTCCACGAACGTGTTCGTGCGGATCGACGGGCGGATCGCGGGCGCGCTCATCCTCGAGGACCCCATCCGGCCGGACACGCCGCGCGCGATCCGCGGCCTTCGCCGGGCCGGGTTCACCCGGATCGTGATGGTCACCGGTGACCATCACGCGGTGGCCGAGCTGGTCGGGTCGGCCATCGGCCTCGACGGCGTCCTGGCCGACCGCGCTCCGGCCGACAAGGTGGAGGCGGTGCGGACGGAGCGCGACATCGCCCGAGGACCGGTCGTGATGGTCGGCGATGGCATCAACGACGCCCCCGCGCTCGCGGTGGCCGACGTCGGCGTGGCCATGGGCGCCCGCGGCGCCACGGCGTCGTCCGAGGCCGCCGACGTCGTCATCACCGTGGACCGGCTGGACCGCCTCGCCGAAGCCGTCCTCATCGCTCGCCACTCGCGGTCCATCGCCATGCAGAGCGTCGTGGCCGGGATGGGGATGTCGCTGGTGGCGATGGGCTTCGCGGCCGTGGGTCTCCTGCCGGTCGTCGCCGGCGCCATCCTGCAGGAAGCGATCGACGTCGCGGTCATCCTGAATGCCCTGCGCGCGCTTCGAGGCGGGCTGGAGCGACCGATCGTCGTGCCCGGCTGGACGGACACCGGGGCGCGCTTGCTCGCCGAGCATCGAGCGCTGGCGCCGGGGATCGCCCGCCTGCGCCTGGTGGCCGATCGCCTCGACACGATGGACCCGCTCGAGGCGAGATCGGCGCTGTCCGAGCTGCGGTCCTTCCTGGAGGACACCCTGGTCCCGCACGAGGAAGAGGAGGACCGCGAGGTCTATCCGCTCCTATCGGCGGCGCTGGGGACCGACGACGCGATCTCGGCGCTCCATCGGACCCACACGGAGATCTTCCACCTCGTGCGACTGCTCGGACGCATCGTGGACGAACTGGGTTCGGAGGGGCCGACCGCAGACGACCGGACGGACCTCCAGCGGGCCTTGTACGGCCTCGACGCCATCGTGCGCCTGCACCAGGCGCAGGAAGAGGAGCTCTACGCGTCGATCGACGCGGAGGCGTCGGCGGGCCTGACCGTCCAGCCCGCCTGACCGAGCGGGGCGCGGCCGGCGTCGCACACGCCGCTCGGCCGTGGGCCGGACATGGAAGGACCCGGGCCCAACAGCGTGGGCCCGGGTCCTCGATCCGACGGTGGGTCGGTGCGGGTCGCCTAGCTTGCGGCAGGCGGAGCCGGTGGCGCCGGTGGGGCGGCCGGCGGCGGGGTCGGCGTGGCCATCGCCTGCGCAGCGGCCGCGTTGGCCGCCTGCGCCTTCTCGACGGCAGCGCGCTGCTCCGGGGTGAGGAGGTCCATCTCATGCTTCATGAACTGGTCCCGGACACCCGGGTAGTTCAGGTACATGAAGATGATGATCGAGATGAACATCGCCACGAACTCGGACTCGGCCGTGCCGTTCGATCCGAGGATCGCGAAGAAGCTGAAGATCATCGTGAACAGCGAGATGTAGATGCCGAAGCTCCACGCATAGGCGCGCATGTTCCAGAGGCCCATGGCCACCCAGAACCAGATCGCCGCGAGAAGCAAGGCCCAGAGGGCCTGGCCCCACTGTGCGCTCGGGAACGAGACTTCCGTCCCGACGAACGTGAACTTGGCGATGCCCAGGAACACCAGGGTGCGCCAGATCTCGAAGAGTCCGGCGATGCCTGACAACAGGGCCAGGATCGTGACTCCGATGGGTCGATGCATGTAGTGCGTGCCTCCCTCTGAAGATCTCCCTCGTGATCGAGGGCCATCGACACAAGAGCATAGCGAACGGGCGCGCTCGCACAAGGGCCGACCGGCCCGATCGGTGCGCGACGTGGAAACCGGGCGCCCGGAGCCAGCGTATCGAGGGACAGGAGGAACCTGCGATGCCCACCCTGCCTGCCCGGCACTCCCGAAGGACGTTCGTGTTCGTCCTGCTGACCCTGCTCGTCGCGGCCTGCTCGAGCGACGGTGGGGGCGCAGCCGCCTCCGCCGGTCCTCCGACGGTCGCGCCGTCGGCGGCGGCGTCGAGCGGCGGGCGAGGCGGCGACTACGACTACGGTGGCGGGGCCTCGAGCCCGTCGGCCGTGGCGACGATCGAGCCGTCGGCCGGCGCCACCGTGGAGCTGGGGACCGGCACGGGTGCCGCCGGTACCTACCTGACCCGCCCGGACGGGATGACCCTGTACGTCTTCACGAAGGACACCGACGGCGCGAGTGCCTGCACGGACACGTGTGCCGAGAACTGGCCGCCACTGACCGTCCCCGCGGGTACGACCCCGACCGCGGTCGCGGGTGTGACCGGCGCCCTCAGCACGTTCGCCCGGGCGGATGGCTCGCTCCAGGTGGCCTACGACGGGAAGCCGCTCTACGCGTTCATCGGCGACACGTCGCCGGGCGACACCCGTGGACAGGGCGTCAACGAGGTCTGGTTCATCGCGGAGCCGTGAGCCGCTCACCGGCGCGGATCGGCACGTCCAGCCGGTTGGCCGGCGGCGCGAGTGGGCAGCTCCACTTCGGGTCGTAGGCGCACGACGGGTGGTAGGCGTAGTTGAAGTCGACGATGAGCCGCCCGTCGGAGCCGCCCAGGTCCGCTCCCTTGACCGTGTCCAGCAGGTAGCGGCCCGCGCCGTACGTGTCGGTGCCGTTCGTCAGGTCGCGGAAGGGCACGAAGACGCCGCCGCCATACACGGCGATCCAGAACACGTCCAGTGACCCGACCGGGAGCGCGATGCGCCCGATCCGCTCGAGCGCGAAGGCATCGCCGGTCAGGCTGATGGCCTGCACGGGATGCGCCCCCGTCGGTGGGGCGGGCTCCACGGCCACGTCGAACCGAAGGGCAGCGTCATACGGCCAGTAGTGCAGCCCCTCGAAGCCCGCCCCGTCCTCGGGCCGGATAGGCGTGTCGGGATGCTCCGCGAACAGGTCGTCCTTGGCCGCGCGAAACCGATCCAGCGTGCCGCGCGGGTCGGCGTCCGCCGTCGCCCGCACGTCCCGATAGAGCGCGGCGACCGTTCGTCGCCAGTCCAGCAGGGTCAGCGACACGGGATCACTCCGGACGATCCGACGGAGGCGTCACCGGCTCCGGTTCGCGGGCCCGCGTCACCAGTCGCAGGCCGGCGACCGCCACGAGATAGGTCGGCACGCCGGCAGCGCCCATCGGCAGGGCCACGATCAGCCCGGACCGGATCGCGTCCGTCACGACATCGCCAGTCGACGAGACGCCTTCGAAGACGCCGGCGACCGCCCCGGCGACGCCGAATCCGAGCGTCATGGTGATCGCCCCCACCCACGATCGGGCGACGACCGCCGCGACGAGCGCGATCGGGATCGCCGCATAGACGACCAGGGCGAAGTAGCCGGTGCCGTCGTCGGGGAGGCCCAGCGCCCGTCCGACCGAGCCGGCCAGCAGCAGCGCCGCGGTGGCGCCGACCAGGCTGATCAGGAAGGGCGGCCAGGTGCGACGACGACCTGGGTCACCCACCGACTCGCCGCGTCAGTCGTTCAGGCCGAAGGCCGACTTCACCTTCTCCGAGTTCAGGTAGAACAGGATCACGAGCGGGACGATCATCGCGACGAACAGGTCGCCGAACTGCCAGCCGTTGATGTTGCCCCAGAACGCCGCGATGAGCGACAGGCCCACGACGATGACGCCGAACACCCAGGCCCACGGCCGGAGTGACATGAACGCGCCACCCACGGCGAGCCACACGATGCCCAGGATCAACGTGCCCCAGCCCGTGGCGGAGACGTTGCTCCAGGCCTGGCCTGGGCCGAATACCACGAAGCCGAGGATCCGGATGCCCTGGAGGATGTAGATGATCCCGGCCACCGAGGCCAGGACGCCGATGATCGTGATGCCGGCGGGGCGACGCATGTCGGGGCTGTCCATCGTTCGTCAGACTCCTGCCACGCCTCGTCGGGACCACCGATCACCGCCGGTCATGACCGCGCGACGTGTCGTGCCGAGTATGGGCCGCCGGCCGCCGCTCGAAGCGGCTCGGACGCGAGCACCATGCGACCGGCCGACGAGGCGGATATGCTCGTGGGCCCCTCAGCGGACGATGCACAAGCAGGAGACCACCGTGGCCCACGAGACGACCGACGTCCTTGTCGCTGCCTATCGAGACGTCGACACCGCCTCGAGCGACTTCGATGGCCTCGTGGCCCAGGTGAAGGCGAAGGCTATCCGGCTCGACGCCGTCATCCTCGTGACGCACGGCGAGGATGGCGAGGTATCCGTCCAGCAGACCGGCGACCACCTCGGGCGCAAGGGCGCCGGCTGGGGTGGCTCCGTCGGGTTCCTCGTCGGGCTCGCGGCTCCGCCGCTGCTCGCGTCGGTCGTGGTGGGGGCGGCCGCCGGTGCGGTCGTCGGCCGGTTCGCGGACCACAAGATCGAGTCCGGCCTGCACGACAAGCTCGGCGAGGCGATGCAGCCCGGCACGGCCGTGGTCATCGCCACGTTCGAGGCGGACCAGCGCCTGGCCGTGGAACGAGCCTTGCCCGGCGCCCTGGTCAGCTCCGTGGTCGAGACGGACAAGAAGGGCGCCGCGGCCCTCAAGGACTCGCTCGCGGAGGCCATGGGCAAGTTCAGCCCGGATCGGACCGTCCTGCCGATCCCGGACCGCGCCTTCGGTGGCGTCGCCGGGCGAACCCTGGCTGACTCGGTGGCCGACTGGTCCATCGTCGCCGGGCCCAAGGCTCCCGAAGGCGCCCCGAACGTCCTCATCGTCCTGATCGACGACGCCGGGTTCGGGCAGCCTTCCACGTTCGGCGGTCCGATCGCGACCCCCAACATGACCCGCGTCCAGGAGCAGGGCCTCACGTACAACGGGTTCCACGTCGTCGCCCTGTGCTCGCCCACCCGCGCCGCGCTCCTGACCGGGCGCAACCAGCACCGGGTCGGGTTCGGGTCCATCGCGGAGTACCCGGGTCCGTTCCCCGGCTACACCGGGGCCAAGCCGAAGTCGTGCGCCGGCCTGCCGCGGATCCTCAAGGAGAACGGCTACGTCACCGGCGGCTTCGGCAAGTGGCACCTGACGCCGGACAACGTCCAGGGCGCCGCCGGACCGTTCGACCACTGGCCGATGTCGTGGGGCTTCGATCACTGGTGGGGCTTCCTGTCCGGGGCGGCCGGCCAGTACGACCCGATCATCACCCAGGACAACACGATCGTCGGCATTCCCGAGGGCCAGCACGGGGAGCAGTACTACTTCCCGGACGACATCACCGACAAGGCCGTCGAGTGGCTCCACGACGTGCGCGCACAGGACGCCACCAAGCCCTGGATGATGTACTACTCGACCGGTTGCGCCCATGCGCCGCATCACGTGGCCAAGGCCTGGGCGGACAAGTACAAGGGCACCTTCGACGCCGGGTGGGACGCCCTCCGCCAGGAGGTCTTCGAGCGCCAGAAGCGCCTCGGCGTGATCCCGCAGGACACCGTCCTGACCGAGCGGCCGGACCTGTTCCCGGCCTGGGACTCGCTGTCAGAGGCGGAAAAGAAGCTGTATGTCCGGCAGATGGAGGTCTACGCCGGGTTCCAGGAGAACGCCGACTGGAACGTCGGTCGCCTCCTGGACGCCATCGACGGCATGGGCGACCTCGAGAACACCCTGATCTTCTACATCTGGGGCGACAACGGGGCGAGCATGGAGGGCACCGTCACCGGGTCCTTCAACGAGATGACCTTCCTCAACGGGGTCGTGCTCGATGCGGACCAGCAGCTGGCCCTGATCGAGCAGTACGGCGGGATCGACGGGCTCGGCGGCACGCACACCGCACCGCATGTCGCAGCCGCCTGGGCCCATGCCGGCAACACGCCCTTCCAGTGGGGCAAGCAGATGGCCAGCCACCTCGGCGGGACGCGCAACGGGATGGTCGTGTCATGGCCGCGCGGCATCAAGCCGGACGCGGCCATCCGTTCCCAGTTCACGCACGTGATCGACGTCGGACCGACCGTCCTGGAGGTCATCGGGATCCCCGAGCCGACGTCGGTGGATGGGATCGCCCAGGAGCCGATGGACGGCACGAGCTTCGCCTACACCTTCGACGATGCGACGGCGCCGGCGCGGCACACCGTCCAGTACTTCGAGGTGCTCGGCGCGCGGGCGATGTACAAGGACGGCTGGTGGGCCTGCACGCGCCTCGACAAGGCGCCGTGGGACATGAGCCCCGAGACGATGAAGCGGTTCGCGCCGGGCGTCTTCGACCCGGACGCGGACGTCTGGGAGCTGTACGACCTCGGCACGGACTTCTCGCAGGCCAGGAACGTGGCTGCCGAGCATCCGGAGCGGCTGAAGGAACTCCAGGACCTGTTCTGGGAGGAGGCAGAGCGCAACCGCGCCCTGCCGCTCCTCGCCGGGTTCTCGATCTTCTTCGGGATGCTCCCGCCGCTGCCCACGATCACGCGGTTCTCCTTCGCGGGCGATGTCCAGAACGTCCAGCGCGGCATGGTGCCTCGCATCCAGGGCCGCTCGTACTCGATCGAGGCGGACCTGACCGTGCCGGAAGGCGGTGCCGAAGGCGTGATCGTCGCCAACGCCGACTTCATCGGTGGGTTCGGGCTGTGGGTGGACGGCTCGGGCGCGCTCTGCCACACGTACTCGTTCCTTGGGGTCGAGACGTACAAGCAGGTCTCGTCGGAGCCACTGCCGACCGGCGATGTCACGGTCAAGATGCTGTTCGAGGCGGATGCGCCCAAGCCGGGCGCCGGCGGACGGGTCACCCTCTGGGCGAACGACCGCCAGATCGGCGAAGGCCGCCTGGACCACACCGTGCCGGTGGCGTTCTCGAGCTACTCCGGGATGGACATCGGGCGCGACAACGGGCTGGTGGTGGACCTGGCGTACGAGGACAAGGCCCCGTATCCGTTCACGGGCACGGTCAAGCAGGTCGTCTTCGATCTCCACCCGGGTCGCCACGAGGACCTTCGTGCGCTGCACGAACACGCCGCGATCCAGGCCGTGGGGGCCGGCGCGGCCGGCTGAACCGGGGTTCGGCGGCGATCAGATGACCCGGGGGTTCGGCGGCGATCAGATGACCCCGAACCCCCGCAGCGCCTTGACGAAGGACCACACACCGAACGCGAGGCCGAGCACGATCTTGATCGCTCGGCCATTGCGAGCCAGCGCCCCGGACACGCGGGGTAGCACGGCGGCGGCGCGGTCGGGCGCGAGATAGGCCAGGCCCACCAGGCCGAGGTGGACGCTCTCGGCCGCGACGACGAAGAGCAGGAACCAACCGGCCGGGTTCACAGCTCGCTCATCCGATGAGCGTACCCGCCACGGGCGTCCTCGAGAGGCTGCGGCTACACTTCCGCCGATGAACAGTCGGGCGGTCACGTTCGGTGCCACCAGCTACCCGGTGATCCTGCCCAACATCCGGGACCCGCGCCTGCACGTCGCGTCGGTCGTCATCACGATCCACATCCTGGGCCAGGTGGGGCTCGGCTTCGCGGTCAGCATCCCGCAGATCCTGGCCGCGATCCTGACCTGCGCCGTCATCGAAGTCGCGCTCACCTTCCGCAAGAGCAAGGCGTTCGTGTGGCCCGCCAGCGCGATGCTCACCGGCAGTGGCGTCGCGCTCATCCTGCGCGTGGTCGGGACCCAACCCGGCGATCACTGGACCACGTACGGGTGGTACATCTTCGCGGGCGTGGCCGCGTTCTCCCTCGCGACGAAGTACCTCATCAAGTACCGCGGCACGCATGTCTTCAACCCGTCGAACATCGGACTCGTCGTCGCCTTCATCGTGCTCGGCAGCACGGTCGTCGAGCCACTCGACTTCTGGTGGGCACCGCTCGACGTCTGGATGATCGCGGCCTACGCGGTCATCATCACGGGCGGTCTGCTGATCACCCGCCGCCTGAAGCTGCTTGGCCTGGCCGCGACGTTCTGGGTGGCGCTGTCGATCGGCGTCGGCCTGCTGGCGAGCTCGGGCCACTGCATGACCGCGCGCTGGGCGTTCGCCCCGGTCTGCGGGTTCGACTTCTGGCGGGTCATCGTGACCTCGCCCGAGGTCCTCATCTTCCTGTTCTTCATGATCACGGACCCGAAGACGACACCGCCCGGGCGGATCGGGCGACTCGCGTTCGGCCTCCTGGTGGCGGTGGCGAGCACGCTCCTGATGGCGCCGCAGACAAATGAGTTCGATACGAAGGTGGCGCTGCTCGCCGGTCTCGTCGTCGTGTGCGCCGCCCGTCCGCTCCTGGATCGGGTCGTGCCGGAACCACGCTCGGCAGCGGATGACCTGGGCCGGTTCGCGCGGCGCCTGGCGACCGGCGGTCACGCCGGCGCAGGCCTCGTCCGCGGCGCCGGTCGCGTGGCGCTCATCGGGGCATCCGTGCTCGTCCTGGGTGTCGGCATCGTGGCCGCCGGGTCACCGGCTCGCGGGGTCGTCGTGCCGGGCGCGGCGGACATCCTCGATCGCGTCCCGCACGACGTGGACCCCGCCACGTTCCCGACGATCACGCTCGAGGAGGGCGTGGCCGACTACGACCACCAGTTGGAGGGTGCCGGCGCCCGCGAGCTGGTCCTGACCCTGGCGGAGAACCTCGAGCTGGAGAACCAGGCCCTGCTGCGGGCCGACGGGGAGATCCTGACCGTGGCCGACCATGGCGACCGGCTCATCGAGATGCAGGGGCGCCTTGACGACGCCGTCGCCACTGGCTCCACGACGATCCACCGCTACCGCATCGACCACGTGGCGATCGCGCTCATCGTGCCGTTCGGTCGCCAGGATGGGCTCAGCCTTGGCCTCGACTCGACCGGCACCGTCGTCACGGAGACCTACGGGCCGGACGGCGCGCTCCAGGCCACGACGACCGAGCCCTTCGCCCAGACGTTCGTCATGCGCCAGGCGACCGGCTCGCGCTGGCTCAACGTGGCGGTGCTGCCGCCGGGCGGCGGCCGCTAGGATCCCGTGGAGTCGGACTCGCACGATAGGAGATGCTTCGGATGACACGCGACGACCAGCGCCAGGAACGCGCAGCGGAAGAGCCGATCGTCGGTGGGCTGCCCGACGTCCCCGGGATCTCCGTCGCGATGCGGTTGAGCCCCGGTCTCGGCATCCACCTGCGCGGCCTTGCCGACGAGTTGCTCGTCAACGACTTCCCGGGCGCCACGATCAGTCGCGCCGAGCGCGAGATGCTCGCGACCGCCACGTCGGCGGCGAACGACTGCTTCTTCTGCATGGACTCGCACGGCGCGTTCGCCTCCGCCTTGCTGGAGCGGGCCGGCGAGACTTCGAGGCTCCCCACCATCGAAGCGATCAAGCTCGGGACCTCGGACGGCCTCGACGCCAAGATGCGGGCGCTGGTCCACATCGCCCGCACGGTCCAGCGTGCCCCGCTCGGATTGACTGTCGCGGACGTCGAGGCGGCCACGTCCGCCGGTGCCACGGACGCCGATGTCCAGCTGGCGGTGGTGATCGCCTCCGCCTTCTCGATGTACAACCGGATGGTCGACGGCCTGCGCGCGCGGACCGCACCGGACCCGGCGGCCTATCGAGGCGTGGCCGGCGAGATCGCCGAACACGGGTACAGCAACCGGCCCGCGCCCGCCCCTGTCACGAGCTAGACATCGGTCAGGCACGGCCACCCACCCCTGGAGGCTCGGGGACGGATGCCTAGAACGGGTGGGCCGGATGGCCGGTTGCGCACACGATGGACCGATGTACTGTTCGCACGGATGGGCTCCGTCGAGCCCAGGGTCGAGGCATCGACCGTTGACTGACTAGCTGAGGTTCCTGCTCATGATGGCGATCTTCGGTGCACTCCTGCCGCGCTTCGTGCTGCTCGTGGCCTGGTCGAACGACGCGAGCTACTGGGCGCAGACCCTGTTCGGCGGGCCCGTGCTGTTCCTGGGCGGGTTCCTGTTCTTCCCCTGGACCACCCTGATCTACGGGCTGGTCCAGCCGAACGGCCTGACCATCCTGAACCTGGTGTTCATCGCCGCGGCGTTCATGGTCGACCTGGGCACGTGGGGCATCGGCGCGTTCGCCACCCGGCAGCAGACGTCGAACTACCGCGGGACCTAGCGACTCACGGCACCGCCGCGTCGCTCGTCGAGTCGGCGGTCAGGCATGCCCGCCCTCGGCGACCTTGAACCGGAAACGCCACGGCCCGTCTCGCCGATCGACGGACCGACCGGTCTGGGCCGATGCGAGCTCGAGACAGTCGATCGTCGCGTCGTAGGTGCCGGCCACGAGCGTGGGCCGCTCGAACAGCCAGGACAGCCACGCCATCGTACCGTGAGGCAACGCGTGCGAGGAGAGCGGCACCAAGGGCGGGTCAGCGGCCCTGACGACCTGCAGGGTCGGCACTGTCGCCAGGCGGCTTTCGGGACGACCACCGAGCCGAACAAGACCGGTCAGGCGGACCCACCGATCGACCACGACAAGCGAGAACAAGGTGACTTCGATCGTCGCACAGGTTGCCGTCCGATCGACCACGAACGCCGATGGTCCGGACCGCGGGCCATCGGCCTCGGCTGGAGCGCTCCTGGCCGACGGGCCGGTTGCCGTCGACCCATCGGGCCGCGTCGAGCGTGCTGTCGACCGAGGTGCACAGCGATAGTTGTCAGACGACATCTACTACACCCTAGCACGCGGACCGCGCAGGGGGCAACGAAGGCGCCGAGAGCGCATCCTTCGTCGAAACGACAGGGAGAGATGCATGCCGGAAGCAGGGGACGCGTATCTGAAGGCCCTTGAACGGCTGGCGTTCGGCCTGGTGGCGATCACGTCCATGGCGATCCAGGAGGCCGCCAGTCGAGGCGAGCTCACGGTCCAGCAGTGGCGCGTCCTGGTCATCCTGGGCTTCGAACCGGATGGTGCTCGGATCTCGGCGCTGGGGCGCGGGATCGCCGCCTCCGGACCATCCACCAGCCGACTGATCCGTCGACTCGAGCGCCGCGGGCTGGTCGAGCTGGATCCGGATCCAGCCGATCGGCGCGCGATCCGCGTTCACCTATCGCCGACTGGAATGGCCCTGCGCGAGCAGATCGTAGATCGCCGCCGGACCCTCATCCGCGAGGCGATCGGCGAGCAGGATCCGAGTATCGAGGACACGCAGGCGATGGTCCGCGTCGCGGCCGCATTCGATCGCTGGATCTGATCCGGGGCGCGAGCCGGGAGCCCTTGGTCAGGGCCCCGGCGTCTTCGCGGGTTTCGGGGTCTTGGTCGGCTTGGGCGTCTTCGTCGGCTTGGGCGTCTTCGTCGGCTTGGGGGTCTTCGTCGGCTTGGGGGTCGGCGTCGCCTTGGGCGTCGCGGTCGGCTTGGGTGTCGGGGTCGCCCTTGGTGTCGCGGTGGGCGTCGGCGTGGTCATTGGCTTCGGCGTCGCTGTGGGCGTCGCGGTCGGCCCGGCGGACGATCCGGCGGACGACGCCGGTACATCGCCGCCGACGGCATCCGAGACCCCATTCAGGGCTTCCGTCATCGTCGGGCCAAGGATCAACAGGGCGCCGATGGCGAGGACCGCCACGAGCGCCGTGACGAGGCCGTATTCGACCAAGGATTGACCGGACCCGGTCCGGTGGCCCGGAGTAGATAGATGTCGCATGACACCTAAATCATGACAGCCCTGGCGTGAGCCGAGTATGGGCAGATGGTCCTGGGTCCCGGGCCCGGGGCGGCCCGCTGCGCTTCGGGGCGTGATCGGACCGGAAGCTCAGGCCGCGCGGATGTCGCGGCGCGTGACACCCAGGACCGCGATCACGCCAAGGACCAAGGCGGGCACGATCGGTGCGACGTAGCGCCACGGCTCTGCGGCGACCACCAGCGGATCGCCCCCGAATGCCCAGTCCCATGGCGACAGCTGTCTCAACGGTTCGAGCGTGTCACTGAGCGGCAGGAGCGCGGCCATTCAGCTACCCGCCCACGGCCATGGCGATCCCGACCGACAGGACAAGGGAGGGCCGTGGGTCCCAGCCGGCGACCGCCA
The DNA here is from genome assembly GCA_964579825.1 of uncultured Anaerolineaceae bacterium. Taxonomy (GTDB): domain Bacteria; phylum Chloroflexota; class Limnocylindria; order Limnocylindrales; family CSP1-4; genus SPCO01. The sequence continues at coordinate 11,744 of CAZOHT010000005.1, read as the reverse complement.
GAGAACCGGACGCCGACCTGTGGGCTCGGGTCGGCCACCTTGTCTTTCCTAGAAGCGGCGGCGACCCGGCGTGACGGCGGCACCGACGACGGCGGCCTTCTCGCCGGTGAAGTTCTGGGACCCGGCCGGGAATTCGACGATGGGGTAGTCGACGGGCCCGAGTTCGTCGAGCATTCTGTCAGTCAGGGATGCCTCCAGGAAGGTCTGGCGGTTCGAGCCGTGGTGGACGAAAGCGGTCCAACGACGACGGCCCGGTGCCTCTCACGATCCGTTCGGTTCGATGGTACGCCGACCCGGGACACGTGGCGGGATCGCGGTCGCGCCGCTCGCGTGGCACGATCGCATCGTGCCTGCCACCTCGGTCCTCCGCTGCACCCGTCCGTGACGGATCGGTGACCCCTCGCGGGCGCCTGGCCGCCGGCATCGTCGGGTGCCTGACGCTGCTCGCCATCGGTTGGACCGGGCTGCTCATCCCGTCGCTCATCCGGTCCATCAAGACGACCTTCGAGCAGACCGATGCCGGGATCGGCACCATCTACCTGGCCTACGCGCTGGCCTACGCGGGGGCCTCGTTCGGCGGCGGCGCACTGACCGAACGCCTGGGGCGCCGCCTCGTCCTGGGTGGCGCGGTACTGCTCCATGGCGCCGGCATCGCGGGCCTGGGGCTGGCCCCCACCTGGACCGTCTTCGTGGGCGCGGCGCTCGTCGCCGGCGCCGGCGCCGGGAGCCTGGACGGTGGGGCGAACGGCCTCGTCCTGGACGTCTACCGCGAGGGTCGCGGCCGGGCGATGAACCTGCTCCACGTGTCATTCAGCGTCGGGGCGCTGGCCGCGCCGGTCACGATGGGGGCGCTCGTGGCGAGCGGCGTTCCGTGGCAGACGGTCGCGATCGGCACCGGCGCGATCGTGGCGCTCCTCGCGATCGCCTATGCCGTCGTCCCGATGCCGAGCGGCCGGCGGGCGTCGCGCCAGGTCGGGTCGACGACCGAGTTCGCCTCCACCGCGGCCGGTGCGTCCGTGCCGCGCCTCCTGGCCGGTCCCCTGCTGCTGCTCGGGATCGCGATCGCGGCCTACGTCGCGGCCGAGGTCGGCGTCTCGAACTGGCTGGTCCGGTTCCTGGAGCCGGCGCCCCTGACGACGGCCACGTTCGCGCTGTCGCTGTACTGGGCCGGGCTGACGGTCGGGCGGCTGTTGGCATCGGCGATCGCCGACCGGTTCGAGCATCTGCGCTTCACCGTCGCGTGCACCATCGCGATGGCCGCGCTCACCGCGGTCGCCATCCTGGCCCCATCGCTCCCGCTCTCGATCGCCGCATTCGGCGTGGCGGGCATCGCCTCGGGGCCGGTCTTCCCGATGATCGTGGCCCTGGGCGGTGAGCGCTACCCGGAGCGCTCGGCCGCGGTCGGTGGGGCCCTGACCGGCATGGCGGTCGCAGGTTCGGTGCTCTACCCGCCGGCGATGGGCTTCCTGTCGGTGACCGTCGGCCTGACGGTGGCGATGCTCGGCACGGTCCTGATGGGGCTCGCCAGCGCGGTGGCCCTCGTCTGGTTCGGCCGGGTGGCGTTCCGGGCCCCCTGATCCCCACGCCAACGGCTCGGCGCCGGCCGGCCACGTCGACAGCGGCTGCTCGCGGTCGTCGTCATCGCGCTTGGCAAGGTCGTCGTCGAGCTGGTCGGCGGGTCGCCTCGAACGGCCTCGCGCTGCTGACGGATGCTGGGCACATGTCCGCCGGCGTCGCTACCCGGCCGGCGGCATCCCGGCGAGCGGACCATCCCGACGCGGCGCCGGCAGATCGGGCTCCTCGGCACCGTCCAGACGACGCCGCTCGAGCTCGGCCTCGAGCTGGTCGGTCAGCAGCGCAGCGCTCGTCGCCATAGCGTGATCGATGAACGACACCATCTGCTCCAGGAGGGCCCGTTCCTTGGCCGTCTTCGGCGCCGCCCATCGCCAGTGGATGATCGTGCCGTTCGGTACTGGCTCGAACTCGGTCGTCTCGAGGAGGCGGAGCATGCCCATCGGCGTCGGGATCGAGTTCCGAAGGGTGAAGTAGTCATAGGGTCGCCAGTCGAGCATCTCCTCGACGCTCGCCTCGGCGCCATGCAGGCAATGGGTCGTCGACCCGACGCCGCGGCGGTTGCCGCTCGCGGTCACCTCCACGCCGGTCACGCCGATCTGCCACTTGGTCCGACGGCCTGGGGCGGTCACGAATTCCCAGGTGACCTGTGGCGGCGCTGTGGTCGGGATGGAGATCTCCTTCACGGCCGAGCCTCCGTCGACGACGACGCGCGTCCGCGACTCCTCTTCCTCCCAGCGACGCTCCAGGTCGTGTGCCCAGACCGGCACGGTCCCGATGTGCTCGTACGTCTCGCTCATCGAGCGCATGCCGAGCGCTTCGACATCCACGTCCATGACGTCGACACACGGCTGGCTGAACAGCGCGTACGCCTCGATCCCGGTCGTCTCGACGACCGTGTTCTTGAGCAGGCGGTGGACGACGATGACGTCCGAGCCGAGGAGCTCCTCGCGACCCGCGACGCGCTGGCGAAGGATCGTGCCGTGATGGACGACGAACTTCAGGTTGAGATCCGGGATCCGGACGCAGGCCTGACACTCGCACGACGTCGCCTGGCGCACATCCCGACGGCGCCGCCGGAAGGCGAAGTAGCAGCGCTCGATCGTGTCGAGCAGCAGCGACCCGTCGATCCGATCCGTGATCGCGTAGGTGAACGCGGCGTCGCCCTCCAGCTTGGCGAGCCGGAAACCGGGCCGGAGCGAGCTGACGATCGTGTTGGTGAGGTCCGCCAGGATGTCCTGGGCGTGGTCGATCTCGACTCCCGCGAGGTACCCGGTGTACCCGGAGATGTCGGCGATCAACAGGCAGGCGGATTCGGTGGCCATCGGCGATCGCAACCGTAGCAGAGTGCCCATCGCTCGCTCGCGGGTGCAACGGCAGGGGCCGACGACGACGGCGCAGCCGATCAGGATGCGGGATTGCCGCGCGGCTCGGCACCCCCTACCTTCACGGCGTGACCGCATCGATCGAGTCGGCGACGCTCCTCGATGAGCTGCATGCGTCGGACGAGCCGTCGATCCGCTGGAAGCTCAGAATCGGCGTTCTGGGCGAGGACCCGGCCTCGGCATCGCTGCGCGCGCTCCAGGCCGAGGTCCGGCGGTCGCCGCGGGTCCATCGACTGCTCGAGCGCCATGTCGGCGCCGCGGCCGGGCACGGGCCGCCGGTCTACGCGAAGTGGCAGGGCGCCCACTGGGTGCTGTGCGCCCTCGCCGATCTTGGCTACCCGGCCGGCGATCGGGCACTCGAGCCGCTCCGCGACCGGGTCGTCGAGGCCTGGCTCGATCCCATGTTCTACGTCGACTTCGATGCCGAGGCCAAGGCCGATACGTACAAGGTCCGCGGTGTGCCGGTCATGAACGGACGGCACCGCCGTTGCGCTTCACAGCAGGGCAACGCCCTCCTGGCGGTGATCCGGCTCGGCCAGGTCGACGATCGAGCGCCTCGCCTCGTCGAGCGGCTGCTCCACTGGCAGTGGCCAGATGGTGGCTGGAACTGCGACAAGGATCCGACGGCCGACACGTCGTCGTTCATGGAGACGCTGCCGCCGATGCGGGCCCTGGCGGCATGGTCGGCGCGGACCGGTGATGTCGAGGCCGGGCGGGCGGCCGAGCGGGCAAGCGAGGTCTTCCTGGAACGACGCCTGTACAAGCGCCGATCGACCGGCCGAGTCATCCACCCGGAGTTCGCGAAGCTCCACTACCCGCTGTACTGGCACTACGACGTGCTCGCCGGCCTCAGGGCGATGGCTGAGCTCGGTCGGATCGGGGATCCGCGCTGCGCCGATGCGCTCGACCTGCTCGAGTCGAAGCAGCTGCCCGACGGCGGGTGGCCGGCCGAGGCACGCTACTACAAGCACTCGACGACGGTCGCGCTCGGCAACGAGGACGTCGACTGGGGCGGAACGAGCGCTCGTCGCGCCAATCCGTGGGTCACGGTCGACGCGCTCGCCGTACTGCGGGCGAGCGGACGGCTGGGTCTGCCGCGCCTGCGACAGCCCGCGAGCGTGGCCCAGACGGACGAATAGCGATCTGCTTGGCGAGGACGTCCGCACGACGCTGGGGAGGTGCGGCAGCTTCGCGACGGCTGCGCTCGTGTCGGCCGTGGTGGAGCCAAGGGCTTCGCCTCGGTGGTCGCGTCATCGCGACGGGACGCCGGTGAGGCTGGACCGGAGTCGATCCACCTCGGCCCGCCACGCGACGACCTGGACATCCACCGTCGGATCGCGACCCTCGTGTCGCGCGCGGGCTCGAAGCAGCGCGATCCGGTTCTGGGCGTTGACGAGATCCCGACTGGTCCGGGCCGGGACGCCCGGGATCCGGCGCAGGGCGAATCGACCCTCCGCGCCGATGCCGGCGTACTCCTCTCGAGTGATCGCACCGCCGATCTCGTGCGCGAGCTCCTCGCGGATCACCCGCTGCTCATATCGGGCGCTGCGGACGAGGAGCACCGCCAGCAGGAGATACGCCCAGCCCTGGAGGATCAGGGTCGCCAGCGCGTCGGCAAACCAGTACGTGGCCGCGGGGATGCTTGCGAAGAACGCGGCCGCGTCCTCGATGGTGCTCAGATCGTAGCCGAGTGCCATGAGGATGAGGCCGAGGACCACGCCGCCGAGGGCGTTGTTGAGCATGTGTGCGGCGATGGCGGCGGCGCCTCCACCGATCGCCCCCAGCATGCCGCGTGCACCGCCTCGTTGCGCGAGGTAGCCGAGCCCCGCTCCGAAGAGCGCCGTGTACAGCGCGTGACCATTGAGTCCGAGGAACAGGAAGCGGCCGAGCAGTTGCTGTTGCCACGGGATGACGCCGTCGGCCGCGTACCCGTTCATCAGGTAGAACGGCGCCTCCAACAGATTGAAGCCCATCCCGACAAGCAGCCCGAAGACGATCCCGTCGCGCATGGTGAAGAACTGACCGCGCAGGAAGAAGACGAGCAGGACCAGTGCGATCGCCTTGGTCAGCTCCTCGATCGGCGGCGCGAAGACGACGGCCACGAACAGGCGCGTCAGGTCATTGAAGCCGGTGACCGCAGCCATGCCGCCATCGACCTGGGCCGTGACGCTGAGCATGGAACGAAACGCCTCGGTGTTCAGCAGCAGCGAGAGCCCGGCGGCGCCCAGCATGCCCCACCCGAGCGCAAAGGCGTACAGCCATGGGGACTCCCGCTCGCGTCGATCGATGAACGCGACGATCGCGATGCCGGGCACGGTCAGGATGGAGGCGACGATGAGCGCCTGGAAGAAGACGACGAGTTCGTCCGCCGGACGCGATCCGAAGCTCGACACGAGCGTGCTGAGAGCCGCCTGCGACAGGACGGCCAGCACGACCAGCCCGACCACGGCCCAGCGGCGCGATGCCAGCCGCGAGCCCGCCGTCAGTGTCGGCCTCATGGATGCCTCCGCTGAGCGCCCGCACGCAGACGTTCGAGTTCGCGCCGGAGACGCTTGTTGGGACGGCCCTCGCCACGCACGGGCGTCATCGCTGGCCCGACCACAGGCACGACCGGCGGGCTGTGGTCCACGTAACAGGTCGCGGCGACGGCGGCGGCGACACGCGACTCGATCGGCCGTACGACCTCGACGATCCGCTGGCGATCGGCGATGCGCGCCTCCACCCGATCGCCCGCGCGAACCTTCGTCGACGGCTTCGCGGGCGATCCATTCACGAGGACGTGGCTACCCTCGCAGAGCTGGCTCGCGAGCGGGCGGGTCTTCACGAGGCGCACCGCGCAGAGCCAGCGATCGAGACGTGTCTGGTCGCTCGTGCGGGGATCGGTCATGCGCGCAGGATCGTACCCGGCTTGATGGTCATCGCGGCCGGAGATGGCGGCCGAACGCCACGAGGAAGGCGCGCTGGCGTGCGCGGAATGCCTCATCAGTCGGGGACAGACCGGTCACCGAACGGGTGATCTGCGGGAAACCGAGCGGGAACATGTTCACGGCGATCGTCATCAGGAGGAACAGCTCCGGATCAAGCTCGACGGAGATGAGCCCGCGGGTCTGGGCATCGCGGACCCATCCGACCGCCCCGTCGTAATTCCGGCGCAGCGCCTCCGCACCGACCGAGCCAAGGCTCTCCTCCGTCAGTGCTTCCCATCCGAGCAGGCGTGTCCACTCCACGTCACGACTCACCTCGTCGTACCAATACGGCAAGGCATCGATCGGGTCGACCGGGTTCTCGTCGACGCGCACCCCATGCGCCTCGACCTGGCGCGCATAGACCATCCGATACAGCTCGCGCTTGTTGCCGAAGTAGTGGTAGAGCATCCGCTTGTTGGCTCCCGCTGCGGCGGCGATCCGATCCACGCGCGCCCCGGCATATCCGTATGCGGCGAACTCGGTCCGGGCTGCATCCAGGATGCGCGAGCGGGTCCGTGCTGGGTCACGCGATGCGGTCGGGATGGGATCGGCGGACATCATGGCCATCGTAGGCCACCGACGCCTTGCCAAGTAAGTAACTAGATAGTTACTATGCGGGCGACATGCCCGACCCGCAGGAGGCCCCGAACGATGGACAAGCTCGTGATGCTCATCACAACTCGGACCCAGCCCGGCATGCGTGACGAGGTGCGGCGGCTGTATGTCGAGCACCTGGCGCCGCGCGCCATGGCCAACGACGCGCAGGAGGTCGTCGTCTGGTGCGCGGACCAGTCGGATCCGGATGTCTTCCACCTGTTCGAGATCTACCGGGACGCGGCAGCCGCCGAGGCAGCCGGTCAGGCGCCGTGGTTCTGGGAGTATCTCGGACTCGTCGGCCCGCTCCTCGATGGACGACCCGAGGTACGGACGGCGTCACCCGCATGGGCGAAGGGCGTGACGGCATAGGCGACGCGTCCCAGCGTCGCCCTGGATCTGCCGTCTGAGGGAAGCGTCGGGGCGCCCGCTGGGCCGGTCATGTCGGGCGCCCGCGCTACATCGGCATCGCCTCGTAGACCCACATGTCCATGGGGCACTCGGCCAGCAGTGCGACGGCTTCCTCGATCGACTCGGCCTCCACGATGGAGTAGCCCAGCGCCGGCGACTGGTCGGCGGAGAGTTCCGTCACCGTCCGCGTCCGGGTGACGTTGCGTCCATTGAACAAGGGGTTGCCCGAGTCCACGACGTGCGCCTGGATCGAGGACCACCATGCCCGATGCGCTTGCTGGAACTCCGGCGTCCGCTCCATCTCGCCGTGGGCCAGGAATACGAACTTCTTCACGATGCCTCCTACCTTGACGGTGTGGCCCGACGGAGCGCGTCGGCGTAGTTCGCCAGCGTCTCCCCCTCGGTGCCCCACCATGGATGGAACTGGCCCGTCCAGGCCTGCAGACGGCTAAGCGGCTCCCGCTCGAGCGCCAGGAAGTTGGTCCGCCCCGACTTGCGTCGGCTGACCATCGCAGCCTCCTCGAGCACGCGGACGTGCTTGTGGATGGCCGGCAGCGACAGACCGCGGAGCTCCGCCAGCTGGCTGATCGAGCGGGGCTGAAGGGCAAGCAGCCGGATCATCTCGCGCCTGTGCTCATTGGCCAGGGCGTCGAACACCCCGCTCAGATCGTCCACCGTCGACCTCGAAGGTTCACCATCTCGTTAACTGTGCCAGCCATGGTCGCGGGCGTCAACTCGTGGTCGGCTCCGTCGTCGACCTGGCCGCCTTCGCCCAGGACGTCGTCAGGCCCGCGGCCGTGCCAGGCGTCGTTGTCAGGATCGTCTTCGGTGGGCTCTGCCTCGCAGTCGCCGGCCGCCAGCCCGCATAGCCGAAGGTCGGGCCCGCCGTGCTCTCATCCGTCTCAGGCCGGGTCCGCGGAACCCAGCAGGGCCAGGGCGTTCCGGATGCCCTGCTCGAGGATCTCGTCGGCCAGGGGTCGGTCCGCGATGGCGCGAGACACCTGCAGCGTCCCGACCATCAGAGCGAAGACCCCGAACGCCCGCACGCGCGCCGATCGCGGGTCCTCTGGCGCCAGTCGTGCCGCAACGTCGTCGATGAGCGCCAGCTGACCCTCGGTGTAGGCGCTCTTCACGGCGCCGGATGAACGCCCGATCTCGTCGAGGAGCGCGGCCGATGGACAGCCGTGTTCCGTGTCGTCGCGGTGCTCGATCGACAAGTACCCGCGAACGATCGCCTCGAGTGGCTGCCCGCTGAAGGCCGCGCGCTGCTCGCGGAGCTGGTCGGCGACGGCGCTCGCCACAAGGTCCTCCTTCGAATCGAAGTGGGCGTAGAAGGCGCCGTTGGTCAGGCCGGCGTCGGCCATGAGCGTCGCGACCCCGGAACCGTCGATGCCGTCTCGCTTGAGCCGGCGGCCGGCCGCCTCGATGATCCGCCGCCTCGTCACCTGCTTGTGCTCTTTCCCGTAGCGGGCCATGCACGTCTCCTCATCCGATCTCGCTGTTGACATCTATCATATGTCATGCGTAATATTACGGTCATCAGCCAATAACTGCAAGGAGTCCACGATGACAGCAACAGCCAGGCCGGTAGCACTCGTGACGGGCGCCTCGTCGGGCATCGGGAGGGCCGCCGCAAGTGCCCTCGTCGACGCCGGTTTCGACGTCGTGGGCACGGGCCGGAACACGGCGGCCGTCGCCCCGCTCGACGGGGTCCGGTTCCTCGACCTCGATATCACGAGTGACGAGTCGGTCGGCTCGGCCGTCGCGGCCGTCATCGAGCGGTTCGGGCGGATCGACGTGCTGGTCAACAACGCGGGCACCGGAGCAGCCGGGGCCGCCGAGGAGAGCTCGGTCGCACAGGACCAGCGCGTCTTCGACATCAACTTCTTCGGACTCGTCCGGATGACGAAGGCGGTCCTCCCGCACATGCGGGCCGCGGGAACCGGCCGGATCGTCAACATCTCCTCGGTCCTCGGACTCGTGCCCGCGCCGTTCATGGCCAGTTACGCCGCCACGAAGCACGCGATCGAGGGCTACTCCGAGTCGGTCGACCACGAGGTCCGGGAGCACGGCGTCCGGGTGCTCCTCGTCGAGCCCGCCTGGACGAGGACCAGCCTCGACGCCAAGGCCATCCAGCCCGACGCTCCGATGCCGACCTATGCGGCCCAGCGGCGCGTCTTCGACGCCGTGATCGAACGAGCCATGGCGGACGGCGACGACCCGTCCGTCGTCGCCAGGGCGATCGTCGCGGCGGCCACCGACGCGAAGCCGAAGCTGCGCTACACGGCCGGCCCGCTCGCCGGACGCGTCAGCGCCGGACGCCGGATCTTCCCCGCGCGACTCTTCGATCGGCAGATCCGAAAGCTCAACCGATTGCCTGCCTGAAGCGTCGACCCTCACATCGCCACATCCAAGGAGACACCGACCATGCGCACCCCCGACAGCGACGGCGGCATCGTCCAGTACCACAGGCAGTCCGCCCCAGTCGCCGTCGACTCCCTCGGCCGCTGACCGCCGACGTGAAGGACGACACCACCGTGGCTCTGTCACATCCCTCGGCGACGAAGCCGTTCACCTCATCGATCCTCCTGTGGATGCGAACCGACCAGCCCCGCCAGCAGGGCATGGATCACTGGAAGGGCCCGCACTCGAAGATCATCTCCGCGACACCGGGGTTCGACGAGTACCGCCAGATCCATCTGGCGGTAGGACAACCCCGGCCTGTGGCCGGCCATCCGCGGCATCGAGACCGATATCCCGCCCGAGCGCCGGATCGACGGGGTCGCCGAGGTCACGTTCGCGTCCCTCCTCTCGCCGCTGCGGGGCCGCAAGCAGACCAGGCTCGCCTACAAGGATGAGGTCAACGTGTTCCGGCGCACCTTGCTTTACGCGGGGCCACCGTACTCGACCCGCTGGTACGACGTGGCCGGTCCCGGCCAGGAGGCGGGAGCGCGGAGCCTGATCTACCTCCGCCGGCGGCGCGGCGTCAGCACCAGGGCGTTCCGGAGGTTCCTCGCCAACGAGCTCGTTCCTGCGCTCATCGGGACGGGGGTGCTCCGGGAGCTACGGACGCAGGTCTTCATGCCCTGGATCGAGCGACTGTGGGACACGCCGAACGTCGCGCATGACAACCCCACCGACCAGCGCTTCCACGCCTCGCTGATCCTCGGCTTTGGCGACATCGACACCATGCGGGCGTTCTTCGACAGCGACGCGGTCGCGATGCTGTCGCGCAGGCTGCCGGCGTTCGTGTCCGCCATCCACGCGTACGAGGTCAGCGCAGCGCTCACCTACGTGACGGAGGGCAACATCCTCCCGCACGAGGGGACCTAGGCCGGCATCGGGGTCGGTTCGACAGGGCGGCGCATCGCCCGCCGCGTACGATGAAGCGGTGCGCCGACCACGGTTCACGTGTCAGGCGCGCCGAGCTTGCGCGCACGCGCGAACTCGAGCCTCAAGCGATCCCCGAGGAGGTCACGATGACGGCGACGGGAGACGGGCGCCACGCATTCGCCCGCGGGAGCAGCCAGACGCTGTCGACGAGCCCGGTGGCTGGCACGCCGTCGCGGAGGTACGAACCGGTCTTCGTGCCGGGAGCGGAGCCGCTGGCCGTGGGCGAGCTGCGCGTCACGGTCCTGGGCAGCGGGGACCCGTGGATCCGGCGGAGCCAGGCCTCTGGGTCGCTGCTCGTCGAGGTCGGCAACGCGGAGCAGGACTTCTTCTTCTTCGACCTGGGATCAGGGGCGCTCGCCAACTTCAACGCGCTCGGGCTTCCGGTGGAGTCGACGACCAAGGTCTTCCTGTCGCACCTCCACGCTGACCACGTCGGCGACATCCCCGGGCTCCTGGGCAGCCTCGCGAAAGCCGGTCGGGTGGATCCCGTCGAGATCTGGGGTGGTGGTAGCGAGGATCCGGCGCTCGGCCTCACCGCCTTCTGTGAGCACATGGGCAAGGCGATGGCCTGGGACACCGCCTCCGTCCGCGGCGTGCGCCCGACGACCGGCTTCGAGGCGATCGCCCACGAGATCGCGTTCGACCGGCCTGACGCCGTCTACGACCGCAACGGGGTCACGATCAGAAGCTTCCCGGCCATCCACGGCTTGAGCGGCGCGGTTGGATACACCATCAGCTACGCGGGCCGGAAGGTCGTGTTCTCGGGCGACACGCGGCCATGCCGCTACGTCGTCGAGGAGGCCGAAGGCGCGGATCTGCTCATCCACGAGTGCTTCCAGTCGCCGGCGGTGTTCGCGCGGGCGACCGGCCTGCCGCTCGAGACGGCCGAGAACCTCACGCGGCTCGCCCACACGGTCCCGGAGCAGATGGGCAAGATCCTCCAGCGAACGCAGCCCAGGATGGGGGCGCTGTGGCACCTCGACCTGACCCCCGGGGTCGACGCCGTGTTCGATGAGCTGGGCGCCCACTACCAGGGACCGGTGACGGTAAGCCAGGACCTCACGGTCTTCAACGTGACAGAGGAGGCGGTCATCGCCCGGCAGGCGCAGGTCAACGACGCCGCTCCGCCGGTGCACGGGCCGTCACGGTCGAACCCGGCGCTGGATCCTCGGCCGGCACCGCCGGCCTGGTGGGCCGACGCGCTGCTCGACATCTGACCGAGCCGCCACGTCACGCCGCGCCGTCAGCCTGTCAACATCTCGCTCATGCCCACGCCTCGCGAGACGATGCAGGCGGTCCAGCTGCTCGGCCACGGCGGCCCGGACCAGCTTGTCTACCGATGGGACGTACCGGTGCCCAGACCTGGCCCGCCGGCTACAGAGACGGCGGTGTTTGCGCGCGCGTACTGAGATCGCGAGGCTGA
>CAZOHT010000004.1:88046-120673 GCA_964579825.1 uncultured Anaerolineaceae bacterium | reverse complement strand
GCTCCGTCACGGTCAGCTTCGGGTACAGCGCGGCCGTCTGGAGGCTGACCCCGATCCGCGGCTTGAGCGACTCGGCGTCGGTCGAGACGTCGTATCCCAGGACGACCGCCGTCCCGCCGTCCTGGACCCGGAGGCCCTCGAGGATCTCGACCGTCGTCGTCTTGCCGGCGCCGTTCGGCCCGAGCAGGCCGAAGACCTCGCCGCGGGCCACCTCGAAGTCGATCCCGTCGACCGCGACCAGGTCGCCGTATCGCTTCGTCAGGCCGGACACCCGGATGACCGGGGCCGACGCCGCGGCGGCCTCGGTGGTGGGAGTCATTCGGAGCGTCGACATCGGCCGATGGTGCCACGTCGGCGCCGCCACCGTCGAGCCCTCCCCACGGACGTCGCCCGGATCAGTCGAGATCGAGCGCCGTCGACCCCTCGGCCGAGGCGACGTCGTCCTCCGGTGCCGGTGCTCCAAGCCCGAGATAGGCATCGGTCGCCGCCTCGAGGCCCACGTCCGAACCGGCCAGCTCGGACAGGATCCACTTCTCCTCGAGGACGTCGCAGTACGCCTGGATCGCGTCGCGCCCCGGACCGATCGCCGGGATGAGCGCCGCCACACTCGGCTCCAGGACATCGTGCAGCCAGCGCTGTCCCGCAGCGCGGTCGTCGAGGCGCGCCTGGCCCTGCGACTCCAGCCACGCCTGGTACTCGCGCAGGTCGTTGAGCAGCAGGCGCGCCTGGCCCTCGAGGGCCACGATGCCGGTCAGTCGCTGCAGTTCGTGGGCGTGGAACCGTCGATTCGCCACGGCCACCCTGACGCGGACCGATCCCTCGCGCGAGCGACTCGGGACGAGCGAGATCTCGTCCACGGCGAAGCCCAGGTCGTTCAGGCGACGGATCCGGGCGCGGACGCTGTGGCGGTCCTCGGGCGAGACGAGCGGCTCGTCCGTCAGCTCGGACCACACGCCGAGGTAGGTCGTCCGCACCGTCTCCGCCGCTCCGACGGCGTCGTCGAAGGCGTCATCGCGACCCTGCATGGCGCCGAGGTCGGCCAGGCCGAACGCGACGTTCTCGACCAGGATGTCGAGGTCGTAGTTCCGCTGGCCATCGGACAACGATGGGTGGATGACGCTCGTCTCGGCATCCACGAGGAACGCCTGGATCCGGTCGCCGTCGCGCCGGAACAGCGTGTTGGCGAGCGAGCAGTCGCCCCAGAAGACCCCGGAGCGGTGCAGGTCGACGAGCAGCCACGCCATCGCATCCAGCAGGCGCTCGCGGTACGGGCCGGGACCCAGCGGGAAGCGCATCAACAGGCGTCGGTACTGGATCGAGTACGTCAGGTACTCGGTCATCAGGATGGCCGTGTCGCGGCTCGGCGCCTCCGCCAGGCCGACGGCGGTGACCGCGGGCAGGCCCGCGACCTCGAGGTGGCGCAGGACGTCGAACTCGGAGCGGGCCACCTTGAGGGGCTCCTCCTTGAGCGCGTACGTCCGACCGTCCGAGACCAGGAAGCGGACGAGGTGTCGCGAGGGTCCGACCGGCAGCTGGCGGAACTGGAGCGAGTCCGACGGCCAGTCCGCGAGTGGGCGTTCCCAGGGCAGGTCGAGGAGCGCCCCGGCACTGTCGCGCAGCCGGAGCCGCGGGATCGGAGGATCGGTCGGCGTCGGCTCGGTCAGAGCTTCTTGCGCAGGTACGCGGCCACCGACGCGTCGTAGCCGAGCGATTCGTACAGGTGCCGCGCGTCCGGCCGATGGTGCCCGGCGGTCAGCTCGACGAAGGCCGCGCCACGCTCGGTCCCCAGGCGCTCGGCTTCGCCGATGAGGGCCCGACCGACGCCACGCTCGCGCGCGCCCGCATCCACGACGAGCGCCAGGATGCGGACGATCGAGTCGCCGTGTTCGAATCGCGGTAGCGCATGGAGCGCGATGAATCCAAGGATCGCGCCCTCGTGCTCGGCCACGATCACCGCGCCGTCCGGCGGGCTGAACCGAGCCAGGCGCTCCGCGATATCGGACGGGCCGGCGGGGTAGCCCTCGTCGGTGAACAGGGTGGCGATCGCTTCGGCGTCGGCCGCCGTGGCGGTGCGAAGGGTCACGGCGCGATCGGTCATGGCGTGATGGTACCCGGCCCGGCCGGCACCAGGAACCGGTACGACCCACGAGCCGCGCCCGAGAGCAGGACCTGTGGACCGAATGGGCCGTGGCCGGCGGCCCCGACCGGTCGGCTCGGTCTCAGGGTCGGGGCATGGGGTGGGGCCGACTTGAACCAGACCGCCATCGGCCCCTCGCCGTAGCGGGCCAGGATCGCGGCGAGGCGTCCTTCGGTGTCGGGCTCGAGCAGCACGACGAGCGGGAGGTCGGGCACGCCGAGGGCGACGATGCGGCACGACGCGCCAAGGAGGTCGTCGGCCGGTGCCGCGACGGCCGGACCGGCCATCGGGCCGAACGCCTCGGCGAAGGCCCGTTCCGCCCGATCGGACTCGACGGTCGCCCAGCCGAGCGCGAACGGCACGGCGCCCTCCACGGCCGGCCCGTCACCCGCGATCCGTCCGAGCGCCTCGAGTAGCGCCGCGCCCGGCTCGGTGACCTCGTGCGTCATCCGATCAGCAGCAGGTCCGGGCACGGGCCGCCGACCTGGCTGAATCCGACGTTGCGGTACACGCGCTGGGCGACGTCGTTCTCGTTGAACACCCCGAGGTACGTCCAGTCGCTGCCGGCCGCCATCGCGTCCACGGTTGCGGCGGCCGTCACGGCCGTCCCGAGCCCCCAGCCACGCGCCCAGGTCGCCGTCCCGATGGACGACAGGTAGCTGGCGCCGTCGAACGTGGCACAGCGGGCCACGGCCGCCGGATTGCCATCCAGGCTGGCGAGGTAGTACGTGAAGGCCGCGTGGCCCATCGAAACAGCGGTCTCGGCTTCGATGGCGGTCCGTCGATCCGGATCGACGCCGAACGCGTCGAGGAGCACGCTCACGACATCGCTGGCCGCGATACGCGCCGGGTCACCGGTCAACCCGTGAAGACGGTGCAACCGGATGCCCGGTGCCAGGTGGGCGGCCGCCCGCTGCGTGGCCGCTCCCGGGTCGGTCAGCACCATGACGGCCCCACCGCCGACATCGCGAAAGCCGTTCGCCTCGAGCCGCGCGACCAGATCGTGCGGCGTATCGTGCAGCGGCGCCGGCCAGATGTGGGGCTGTCGCATCAGCGAGGTGAACAGGACCAGCAACTCGGCCAGTCGTCGGTCGAATCCGTCCGGATCGGACGGCCAGCGAAGCGCTTCGGCGCGGTTCCAGAACGGCTCCGGATCCAACGGGTCGTGCAGGAGGATGGCGTCGCCCAGGTCGCGGATCTCGCGTCCCGGCAGGGCGTGCACGCGAGCCTCGTGGATGAGCAGGCGCCGCATCGTCGCGTCGTCCAGGTCGGGCGGGATGGATCGGCGGCCGCGCATCGGCCAACGATACCGGCCGAGAACCGGCCGAGCGTGACGAACGTATCGGCTGGTACGGTCCTCGATGACCCGTCCGCCCGACGACATCGCCCAGGAGACACCGATGACCATCCGTCCGATCCGGATCTTCGCCCTGTTCGCCACGCTGGCCCTCGCGGGTTGTGGCGGGAGTGCCACGACAGGCAGCCCGAGCGCGGTGGCTTCCGGGGCGCCACCGGTCGAGGCCGCCTGCGCTCCGAGCGGCGACGCCGGTACCGTCGCGGTCTCGATCAAGGACTTCGAGTTCGTTCCGGCCACGATCAGCGCCAAGGTCGGCGACGTGATCGGGTTCACGAACGAGGGCGAAAAGAGCCACTCGGCCACCCTGGACGAGGGCGACTGCGGGACGGAGATCCTGCCCACCGGTGGGGCCGGTGGACTGACGTTCAGCAAGGCCGGGACGTACGCCTTCCATTGCGCGGTCCACGCGTCGATGACGGGGACGATCGAGGTCCAGTAGGCGCGGATCGGGCGACCCCGGTCGGTGGGTCAGCCGGGGCGGCGCGCCACGAACAGGGAGGCGCCCGACGGCAGGTCGATCAGCTCGGGGGCGTCCAGGTCGGCTTCGGCGAACCACGCCCCGAACCGCTCGCGCGTCGCGAGCGCGGTGCCCTGGTAGAGCTCGTCCAATTGGACCCCGGCGATCAGCTCGCCGTGGCGGGTCCGGAACTCGTCCAGGCTGGACGGGAGCGGCCAGTCCAGGACCAGGAGCCAGCCACCCGGTCGCAGCGCCTGCCAGGCCGCTCGCAGGGATCCGACCGGGTCCGCCAACTGATGGAGCGCGTACTGGAAGTAGGCGAGGTCGTAGGTGTCGACCTTGTCGGGTTTGGTCACCTCGGCCTGGTGGATGGCGATGCGCTCGGTCAGGCCGGCGGCCGCGACGTTGGCCGTGGCCCGGACGACGGAGTCCGGCTGGAACTCCACGCCGACGAGCTCGAGATCCGGGAACCGGCGAGCCATGGCGATCAGCCAGCGCCCGCCACCGCAGTGGACATCGACGACCCGACCGCCCTTCGACAACGACACCACGAGTTCGGGCAGCGCCGCGAGCGCCTCTCCGAAGAAGACCGCGATGTCCTGGACGGTCAGGCGTTCGATCGACTCGCGGTACCGATCCGGTCGATCCGCGACGGGACGCCCGGTTCGGAAGAAGTCCAGCATCCCGGCCCAGTCGAGCGACGCGATCACGGCGTGGACGAACTGGCCGCCGAGGAACTCCGGACGCGTCTCGTCGAGCAGCACCGCGACGATCTCGTCGTCCACACTCGCTCGACCGGCATCGATGGTGACGAGCTCATGCGCGTCGGCCGCCCACACCCAGGCATCCACGGCCGGCTCGACGCACCCACTCGCCGTCGCGAGCTCGGCAGCGGTCAGACCGGCAGGCCCGGCCTTCTGGAGCTGCGAGAACAGGCCGAGCTCCACGCCGAGGTACACCAGCCAGGTCCGGTGGAAGCCGGCCAGGCTGCCGACCAGATCGTCGAAGCGGTCATCGAGGGCCATCGTGCGGCGGATTGTCGCACGGGCCGGACATGACGCGACACCGCCCCGACGAGTCGGGGCGGTGTCGCTTGGGTCGCGGTCCGGTGCCGGTGGCACCTGAGCGTCACTGGGCCAGGCGAAGCTGGTGGGAGATCCGTCCATCGACGACCGGGGCGGCGACGCCGTTCAGGCCGTTGATGCGCTGGAAGTAGTCCGGGAAGTCGGCCGCGATGGCCGCGTTCTGGGCCTTCAGCCAGGCGGCGTACTGACCCGCGAAGTCCGAGCCGCTGTACGGCGTCGAGAGGTTGCCGGCAAGCGCGTCCCAGTAGCCCGGGAACCCGATCAGGCTGGGATCGATCCGGCCGACGCTCGCCGCCGAGGCGGGGAGGCGCTGGAAGTAGTCCGGGAAGTCGGCGGCCAGCGCGTTCTGGGCGGCGAGCCAGGCCGCGTACTGGGCGCCGAAGTCGGAGCCGCTGTACGGGGTGGCCAGGCCGGTCCCCAGGGACACGGACGCGTCGGCGTCCTTGGTGGCGGCGATCGCCGCCTGGTTCGGGCCGAGGCCCTTGTGGGCGGCGGTCTGCGGACCCGACATCGTGTCGGCGGTGACGACGACCGGGCCGGCCGCGGGCTGGGCGACCGAGGACGAGGTCCCGACGCCCTGGCTGATGGCGAGACCGGCCGCGGCGACCGCGACGATCCCGGCAAGTGCGACAGCCGCGGCGACCGGGCTGACGTGGCTGGTGCGGCCAGTGGTGGCCGTGCTGCTCATGGCGGACATCCGTCCGTACCTCCTTCGCTCCCGGTCCGGGACCGGTCCATCCGGTCGATCCGTCCGAGGTCTGCGAGCACTCTCGCCGGGCAGGCTCGGGCCGCCATCGGGACGCGTGCCTACTCGGCGGGACGCCCCGGCCTCATTCTTCGGAGCGGGAGGCGGCCGGGTACCTTAGGGACGTCGGGGATGTGGCCCGTCGCAACGGTTCGCCGCCCCGCCGGGTTCTGGAGCTCGATGGATACCGACGACGCACTCATCGCGGGTCTGACCGCGAACCTGGACGGCACGTTCGAGGCGCTCGTGCTGGCGCACCAGGATCGGCTGTACTCGATCGCCGTACGGGTCCTCGGCGACCCGGCCGATGCCGAGGAGGCGGCCCAGGACGCCCTCGTCCGCGCCTATCGGGCGTTGGCCGGATACGACGCGGCGCGGATCCGCGAGCTCCGGCTCCGGCCGTGGCTGGCCACGATCGTGCTCAACCTGTGCCGGTCCCGGCGAACCCGCCGGGCGGCGTCCGTGGGGACGCTGTCCCTGGACGCCCCGCTGCCGGCGGCCCTGGAACCCCGGGCCGCTTCGACGCTCAGCCCGTCGGCGGTCGCCGATCGACACGCCGAGCGGGCCATCTGGGCGGACCTCCTGCTCCGGCTCTCGCCGGCCCATCGCGAGGCGGTCGTCCTCCGCCACGTCGACGGCCTCACCTACCCCGAAGTCGCCCTCGCCCTCGGCAAGCCCGAGGGCACCGTCAAGGCGCAGGTCCATCGCGGCCTGGCCCAGCTGCGTGCCGCCTACGAGGCTGAGGCGCGCCTCCATCCCGAGGAGATGACCGCATGACCACCGACGACATCCTGGAGGCGGCGATGGCTGATCTCGCGACCACCGCACCGCCCACGCTGGCCCCGTCCGTCCTCGTGCTGGTCGGCCTGGCCGACCGGTTCGCCCGGATCGACTCCCCCATCGGACCACTCGTGGTCGCCTGGAACGGGATCGGCGTCTCGGCGGTGGAGGCCGCCCCGGACGACGCGACGTTCGTGCGCCACCACCTGGCACGCACCGGGCGACCGGCGGGACCGGCCCCGCTGCCGGTCGAGCTCGAAGCGGCCATCACCCGCCGGCTCGCGGGCGACCGGCGCGTCCGGATCGACCTGGACCTGCGCGGTCACTCGGACTTCGAGCGCGACGTGTGGGCCAAGGCGCTCGAGATCCCCCGCGGCGAGGTCCGGCCGTATGGCTGGATCGCCGGGGAGATCGGCCGACCGAAGGCGGTCCGGGCGGTCGGGACCGCCCTCGGCCACAACCCGGTCCCGCTCATCGTCCCGTGCCATCGCGTCGTCCGCACGGACGGCACGATCGGGCAGTACTCGCTCGGCGGACCCGCCAACAAGCGCACGATCCTGCGAGCCGAGGGCCTGGACCCGGACGGGCTGGAGGATCAGGCCCGGGCGGGCGTCCGGTACCTCGGTTCGGCCACGACCCACATCGTGTGCCTGCCCACGTGCCACAACGCCAAGCGGATCACGGCGCCCCATCGCGTGCCGTTCCGCTCGCTGACGAGCGCGGCGGACGCGGGCTACCGACCGTGCCGGGTGTGCCGCCCGGACTCGGGCGCCGCGCTCGCCGCCGCCTGAGCGAAGACAGCGCTGCGACGGCCCTGTCGCCCATCGACAGGGCGATGGGGCTGTCGTAGACTCCCAGCCTTGGACCAGCACACTATGCCAACGCCACGCGAAACCGGATCGGGTCCCTCCCTGATCTGGGTCGGCATGCTCGTCCTGTACGTCGTGTGGGGGTCGACCTACCTCGCGATCGCGATCGCGGTCGACACCTTCCCGCCGTTCGTCATGGCCGCCTTCCGCTTCGGCCTGGCCGGACTGGCCCTCCTCGCCTGGTCGATGCTTCGAGCGGGTCGCTCGTTCGTCTGGCCGACCCGGCGCGAGTGGCGCGACTCGACCATCGTCGGCGCCCTGCTGCTCGCTGGCGGCATGGGCCTCGTGGCGTGGGGCGAGCAGACCATCCCGTCGGGCATCGCCGCCCTGATCATCGCCACGATGCCGGTGTGGATCGCCGTGCTGGGCGGCGTCTTCCTCGGCGAGCGACTGCCCAGGCTGGCCGTTGCCGGCATCCTCATCGGGTTCGCCGGCGTCGCGATCCTCGTCGGTCCGTCCGCCTTCGGCGGCATCGGCGCGATGGATCCTGCCGGCGTCGCGGCGATCCTCATCTCGCCGATCGCGTGGGCCTCCGGCTCGCTCTTCGCCTCGCACCGGGCGACCCTGCCGGATCGACCGCTGGTCGCCACCGGCGCCCAGATGGTCACGGGCGGCATCGTCCTCGCCGTCATGGGGCTGATCAGCGGGGAGTGGCAGACGTTCGACCCGGCCGCCATCTCGAGCGACTCGTTCCTCGCCTTCGTCTACCTCACGATCGTCGGCAGCCTTGTGGCCTACACGACGTACAGCTGGTTGCTCGGGGTCGCGCCGCTGCCGCTCATCACCACCTACGCGTACGTCAATCCGATCGTCGCCGTCATCCTCGGCTGGCTGATCCTCCGCGAACCGATCGATGCCCGCACGATCGTCGCCGGCGCCGTCATCGTGCTGGCGGTCGTGCTGATCGTGACGTCGCGCGGGCGGCTGCAACGGTCCGGCCGGTCCGCCGAGGCGGCGCCCGTCACGACTCCGCCAGGATCGTCCGCGTCACCTGTCGTGCGAGCGCCATGATCGTGATCATCGGGTTGACCCCGATGCCCGTGGGGAACAGGGAGCCGTCCGCGACGTAGAGGCCCCCGATGACGGCGTCGCCCCTGGATCCCGTCCGGACCCGACCGCCGACGTCGCACGGATGGGTGGCCGGGTCCGCGCCCATCCGGACCGAGCCCATCTGGTGAGCCGAGAAGACGCCGGCGCGGTTCGCGCTGAAGTCGAACGACGCGAGGCGAGCCTCGAACGCGGCGAAGTCCGAGGCGCTCGACCCGGCGCGACCGAACCAGGCCGGGGGCGTGCCGACCGCGACGATCTCGGTCGCGCCCGCCGCCCGGGCCAGCCGCGCCATCGAGACGAGGGCATGACGCATGGTCGCGACCCCCGTGGCGTCGAGTCGGTAGTCGAGCCGCACACGGCCGGCCTTCGTGAGCCTCGTCCGCCCCTCGCCGCCGTCTCGCGTGACGGCGATCAGCGGCGTCAGGTATCTGGCCAGGTCCATGGTCTCGGCATGCTGCGCGCGACCTTCCCAGGGCAGGGCCAGCGCGAGCAGGCCCGGGTGCCCGGGCGCCGCTTCGATCGCGTAGCCGTGCCGATCGGCGTTCCCGCCCGAGAACTCGAGTGACCGCGCCCCCTGCATCGTGCCGCGCCACATGTCCACGGGGTCCGCGAGCCGCCCGGCCATGACCGGGACCGGATGGAGTCGCAGGTACCGCCCGATGGACGGGTGGTCGATGCCCGTGCCCTGCAGGATCGCCGGGCTCCGCAGCGCCCCGGCCGACAGGACGACGATCGGCGCCCGGACGACGATCCGACGCGTCATCGGCACGCCCGGGTGGCCCGCTGCGTCCAGGGGCTGGCCAGTCAGGACGTCGGTCACCAGGGCGTTGCCCTCGACGCCGACCGCGCGACCATCCTCCACCAGCACGCGCAGGATCCGGACCCGCGGGACGATCCTGGCCCCGGCGGCATACGCGTTCGCCAGGTGCACCCGGATGCCGGACCGCTTGGTCCCTCGCGTGCACCCGAACGGGCAACTGCCGCACGCCTCGCAATCCGTCGCGTTCCGACGGGTCGGGCCGGCCTCCCAGCCTAGGGCCTCGGCGCCACGCAGGATCGCCGCGTCCTTGGGCGGGATCCCGGTCGACTCGCTCACGCCCAGCTCCCGCTCCACGGTCGCCACGTCGCGCTCCCACAGCGCGCCGGTGACGCCGGTCAGCCCGTGCTCGGCCGCCCACTCGTCGCGGACGTCCTCCGGGGCCTCGATGCTGGTCATCCAGTTGACGAGCGTGCCGCCGCCGACGCCACTCCCTGACAGCATCGTGATGGCGCCATCCCAGGTCGCGAGCAGGCCGTGGTTGAGGTAGTGCCGGTCGAACGCGTCCAGCTCGTTCGACGGCATCGTCCGCTCGTCGGCGAACGGTCCCGCCTCCAGCACGACGACCGATCGACCGGCCTCGGCCAGCGCCGCCGCCGCGAGTCCGCCGCCGGCCCCGGATCCGACGACCACGGCGTCCGCCTCGAGGACGATCGGATCGCCCGGCGAACCGGCCTCGAACGGCGGCCGGGTCGGCACGATCGGCGTCGGATCGAGGGCGATCGGGCGAGGATCCGGCACGTAGCCGATCCGGGCGAGGCGCGGGTTCGGCGCCTCCACCCCGGGGTCGGCATAGGCCAGGAAGGTCATGAGCTTGCGGAAGGCCCCGAATGCGGACCGTCGCAGGCCCAGCCGGGAGCTGGCCCAGCGGAGCAGGTACCGCTCACGGGCCTCCGGGGTCATGTCCCGGAAGGCTCGCGGTCCACCGCCCAGGGCGAGGTTGACGAGCGGACGCTCGATCAGGCCCAGGACGAGCTTCAGCTGGGCGACCTGCGCCGGGTCCGCGGCTCGGGTGAACGCCTCGGCCGCCAGAGTCGCGCGGCGGGCGGGATCGCCGCTGACGAAGGTGTCCGCCAGCTCCGCCAGTGTCGCGAGCTCCCGGACCGTCCAGCCGACCGGGATCGCGGGGGGTGCCGCGGCCGATGCGGCCTCGGTCACGCGGCCGCCGTCACGCGGTCGGGCGCTCCCAACCCTGAGCCGGCCACGGCTGGCAGCGAAGCGGCTTGTCCTCGCGATAGCCCATCGCGTAGTCGGCCTGGATGAGCGTGTGCAGCTGGCTCGTGCCCTCGTAGATGACCGCGGCCTTCGAGTTGCGCAGGTAGCGCTCGACGGGGAATTCGTTGCTGTAGCCGTTGGCACCGTGGATCTGGATCGCGTCGAGCGCGGCCTGGACCGAGTGCTCGGTCGCGTGCCACTTGGCCAGGCTCGTCTCGCGCGTGTTGCGCAGGCCCTGGTTCTTGAGCCAGGCCGCGCGCCAGACGAGCAACCGGCCGATCTCGGTACCGGCGGCCATCTTCGCGATCATCTGCTTCACGAGCTGGTGTTCGCCGATCTCCTGGCCGAACGTGCGGCGCTCGTGGGCGTACTTGATGCTCGCATCCAGGCAGGCCTGGGCAAGCCCGACGGCGCCCGCCGCGACCGTGAACCGGCCCTGATCGATCGCGCTCATGGCGATAAGGAACCCTTCGCCTTCCTCACCGATCCGGTTCTCGACCGGCACGGGGACGTCGTCGAGGTTGATCAGGCCGGTATTGCCGGCCCGGATCCCGAGCTTGCCGTGGAGCGTGCCGGTGGTCAGGCCCGGCATCCCGCGTTCGAGCAGGAACGCGGTCACGCCACGATGCTTCTTCGACCGATCGACCGAGGCGAAGACGAGGAAGTGATCGGCGATGTCGGCAAGCGAGATCCACAGCTTGGAGCCGTTGAGCCGGTAGACGTCCCCGTCGCGGCGGGCGGTGGTCTGGAGGCTGCCGGCGTCCGTCCCGACGCCCGGCTCGGTCAGGCCGAAGGTGGCGAGCTTCTCGCCCTTCGCCTGCGGGACGAGCCAGCGCTGGCGCTGTTCCTCGGTCCCCCACTGGAGCAGGGCCAGCGAATTGAGCCCGACATGGACGCTCTGGACGACGCGGAAGGCCGTGTCGGCACGTTCGAGTTCCTCGCACAGGATGGCGAAGCTCGTGTAGTCCATCCCGGCGCCGCCGTAGGTCTCCGGGACCGGAGCGCCGAGGAAGCCCAGCTCGCCCATCTTGGCGAAGATCTCGCGATGGACCTCGCCCTTCTCGTCCCACTCGCGGATGTGCGGCAGGATCTCCGCTTCGGCGAAGGCGCGGACGCTCTCGCGGACGAGCTTGTTCTCATCGGTCAGGGCGAAATCGACCACGGGTCCTCCATCGTCAACGGTGCTGCGGCGATTGTAGGCGTCGGCGCCCGACCCGATACACTCGCGACCATGGACATCGCCCCCAACCTGACGCCCGTCCTGGGCCGCTACTACCAGCGCGAGTGGAGCCACGGCAGCGGCCATCGGCTGTACGACACGGCCGGCAAGGCCTACCTGGACTTCGCCAACGGGATCGCCGTGACCTCGCTGGGCCATGCGCACCCGCGGGTGACGGCGGCGATCCACGCCCAGGTCGACAAGCTGATCGGTCCGGTCTCGGCGCTCGGCTTCGCCGAACCGATCACACGCCTGTCCACCGAGCTCGCTTCGACGTTCCCCGATCCCCTGGACTCGGTCTTCTTCCTGAACTCGGGGTCGGAGGCGATCGACGCTGCGCTCAAGCTCGCTCGCCGCGTGACCGGGCGACCGGGGATCATCGCGTTCAGGGGCGGGTTCCACGGGCGGACGTTCGGCGCCACGAGCGTGACGACCTCGAACCTGAACTATCGGACCGGCTACGAGCCGCTCCTGCCGGGTGTCCACTTCTCGTCGTTCCCGTCGGTCTATGGCGGATCCGGTGGGGACGAGGCGGCGGCCACGGCGGCCAGCCTCGCGGACCTGCACGCGCTGCTGGGCAGCACGATCGCGCCGTCGAAGGTCGCGGCCATCCTGATCGAGCCCGTCCAGGGTGAAGGCGGGTTCCTGCCGGCGCCCGTCGCGTTCCTGCGGGCCCTGCGCGAGCTCTGCGACGAGCACGGCATCCTGCTCATCGCCGACGAGGTCCAGTGCGGCTACGGACGGACCGGGAAGATGTGGGCGTTCGAGCACGCCGGGATCGTCCCGGACGTCGTGTGCGTGGCCAAGGCCATCGCCAACGGGCTGCCGCTCTCGGCGATCGTGTCGTCGCGCGAGCTCCAGGAGCGCTGGGGTCGGGGCGCGCACGGGTCTACGTACGGCGGGAACCCCGTGGCGTGCGCGGCCGGACTGGCCGTGCTCGAGACGTTCCGCGAGGAGTCCCTCGTCGAGAACGCGGCGGTGCGTGGCGCGGAGCTGACCGCCGGCCTGGGCCGGATCGCCGCGGAGGACGAGCGGATCGGCGACATCCGGGGACCCGGGCTGATGGTGGGCGTCGAGTTCGTCCGCGATCGCACGACGCGCGAGCCCGACGGCCTGCTGCCCGACCGCCTGAGCGCGGCCTGCGCGGATGCCGGCCTGCTGGTCCTCACCGCCGGCCGTTCGCACGAGGTCATCCGTTGGCTGCCGCCGATCGACGTGACGTCGGCCGAGATCGCCGAGGCGATCGAGATCTTCGGGGAGACCCTGGCGGCGCAGCCGCGCGTCTAGGCGCGCGGGCGCGTTCCTGCGTCCGCGGGCGCCTTCCTCTTCCGCCGCGGGTAGCCACCGGTCGCGCGATCTTCGACAAGCGTTGCCACCAGATGCGATCCCAAGACGACTCAGCGTGGCCCCCGCCCGATGACGCCCGCATGGATGCACCTGGCACCTCATCACGAGGGATCTGTCCTCAGATGGCATCTGACGGCACCGTGCCTCGATCCGTGGCTAGCCAAGCCGTTCCCGGGCGTCCAGGTGATCCCGATACGGCAACGTCGAGCGTCTTCCATCGAGCCGTGTCCGGATCAGCCAGTCGCGCCTTCGGCTGGCGGGATCGATGAGGGCGATGGTGCGGCCGACCGGAGGAGCTCCGCCGGATCGCAGCCAGGCATCGGCGCCTCGTGCACGCACGGGGAAGGCCGTGTCGAAGATGTCGCGATGCTCGCGGATGGCGATCTCGTTGGCAGTCGTCGCCAGCACGAGTAGCCAGGTCACGACTTGCCGTGGTCGCCAGCCGAGCCTACGGGCAGGGTCGAGGGCGGACCGCTCGTACCAGCCGATCTGACGCTCCATGGCTCCAAGATCGTCCAGGTGGGTCTTCACCTCGACGATGACAAGCGTGGCCGAGCGTGGATCGAAGGCCAGCAGGTCCATCCAGCCGTGGGATCGGGCGTGGACGATCTCCACTTCGCGCGCGACGATCAGTCCCGCGGAACGGAGTCGTCGGTCCACGTGACCCGAGCATCGGGCGTGGAGGCCGTCCCGCACGCTCGGGCTCCCCACCACCTGGGGTGGCCGGATCACCAGCTCGACATCCATGTCGAGGGCATGGGCAAGTCGCTCGACAGCCTTCAGGGATGGGTTGGCCCGACCGCCCTCGATCATGGCGATGTATCCACGCTTCAGACCGACCTTGTCGGCGAGCTGCTGCTGGGTCAGGTCAAGCTCTGTGCGGGTCTGCCGGCACCGATGGGCGAACGTCAGTGAAAGGGACGGCATGAGGGCCATTCAACGCTGGGGCGCTCACCGCCCGCTTATCCAGGTGCATGTCCGCGATGGATCCCTCGTGAACACCCAGCCAGGTTCACGAGGAAGGTGGGGTCCATGGCCGACCGACGCTCCCGTGTCGCCAGGGTGCATCTGGGAGTGGCACGGTCCGGCGTGCCGGTCATGGCCATGTCATCGGGACCGTAGCCTGGACAGCAGCGAACGCCCGACAGGGTCGGACGCTCGGCGAAGGCGCGTTCAGGAGTGGGGCCGCCACGGGCGGCCGGGAATCAGCGGTTCTGCGAGAGGAACTTGATCACGTCGTCGTAGCGGAAGCGACGATCGCCGCGCTTGCACACGCGGTAGAAGGGCAGCTCACCACGGTCGCCCAAGCGCTTCACGGTATTGACGTGCAGGTGGAGCATCTCGGCGACCTCGGTCGCCGTGAGCATCGGTCCAAGTTCGTTGACGGCCATCGATGCCATGCTGTCGTTGCCTCGATTCAGTGCACTTGTCGGCGGTTCCGGGACCCCACGGTGGTCAGGGGTATGGTCCGTGCCGCTGCGAGGCAGAGCGTATGGGTGGAGTGTGGGTACCGGGAAGCCGTACTTTGGGGTACCCGCCAGTACCAACCGTCCGTGTCCACGCTCGTGGCGGATCGCCGCCACGCTCAGGGTCAGTCGCCGCGGCCCACCCGGTACGCATCGGACACGCCCTTGGCGGCCGCGACCACGTGGACCTCCACCTCGGGCAGGTCCGTCAGGAGACGATCGACGACCGTCCCCTTCCGGAGCCGCTCGACCGACCCGGTCGGGCGGTACGGGAGGACGATCTGGCTCACTCGCCGGCTGCGGGCGATGCGCTCGATCGCCTCGACCGGATCCGCCGCCTCCACCTGGATGATCTCCGCGCCGAGATCGACCGCATCATCGAGGTTCTCGCGCAGATCGCGCTGCCGATCGCGCGAGCCGGAGCTGGCGGTCGATGGCGTATCGACCACGAGGGCCAGCAGGGGCGCACGCAGCGCCGCGGCCATCGCGGCACCGCGCCGGAGCGCACGAGGCGTCGACGGAGCGTCGTCGACGTAGACCAGGATCCGCTCGGTGACCGCGCCCTTGCCGGTCCCGCCACCGATGGTCTCGAGCTGGGCGTCCACTCGCCCGGCCACGAAGCGCAGCGACTGTTCGCGCAGCGCGGTCAGGTTCGACTCGGTGAAGAACCGGTCGAGCGCGAGGGCCGTCCGCTCCGGCGGGTAGACGTTGCCATGGCGCATCCGCTGGCGCAGGGCGTGCGGGCTCATGTCGACGAGCTCGATCTCGGATGCCCGTGCGAGGACCTCGTCCGGCACCCGCTCGTTGACCGGGGCGCCGGTGATCGTGGCGACGGCATCGGCCACGGACTCGAGGTGCTGGATGTTGCAGGTGCTCACGACCTCGATCCCGGCATCGAGCAGGACGTCGATGTCCTGCCAGCGCTTCTGCCGGGCGGAACCGGGGGCGTTCGTGTGGGCCAGTTCATCGACCAGCGCGACCGCCGGATTGCGGGCCAGGATCGCGTCCGTATCCATCTCGTCGACGATGACGCCGCGGTACTCGAGTCGCCGCCTCGGGATGATCTCGAGACCCGCCAGGAGTGCCTCGGTGGCGGGTCGGCCGTGGGACTCCACGAACCCGACCACGAGGTCGGTCCCGCGGGCCGTCCTCCGGTGGCCCTCCTCAAGCATCCGGTACGTCTTCCCCACGCCGGGCGCCATCCCGAGGTAGACGCGCAGGCTGCCCCGACCGCCATGGGGACGCGATGGCTCGGTGCGCGCCAGCATCTCCTCCGCGCTCGGCCGCTCGTCCAGATCGTCGGCTCTGGTCACTGCAAGGCGCCGTCCAGGTCCAGATTGAGCTCCAGGACGTGGACCCTCGGCTGGCCGAGGAAGCCGAACAGTGGACCCTCGGTGTGTCGCGCCACGGCGGCCTGGACCTCCGCCTCCGACAGGCCACGCGCCGCGGCGACCCGGGCCACCTGGTACGCGGCCCCTTCGGGGCTGATATCCGTGTCGAGGCCGGACGCCGAGGTCGTGACCAGGTCGACGGGGATCGGGGCGTCGCCGTTGGCGGCGCGCCACTCCTCCACCTGGTCGGTGACCCGGTCGATCAGGGCCTGGTTGGTGGGACCGAGGTTGGAGCCGGCGGAGGCATTCCCGTCGTAGCCGTCCGCGCCGGCCGCTGACAGGCGGCCCCAGAAGTAGCCGGGGTCCTCGAACGCCTGGCCGATGAGCGACGACCCGACGGTCTGCCCGTCGACGACGATGAGCGACCCGTTCGCCTGCTGCGGGAAGACGACCTGCACGACCGCCGTGACGGCCGCGGGATAGGCGACGCCGGTCAGCAGGGTGAGAAGCGCGAGGATGGCGATGGCCGGACGGAGCTGGGCTCGAAGAAAGGTGGTCATGGTGGTGTCCTATGCGATGCCGAGGGCCGAGACGATCAGGTCGATCGCCTTGATCCCGACGAATGGGGCGATGAGTCCGCCCAGGCCATAGATCAACAGGTTGCGCTGGAGGAGCTGGCTCGCCGAGCTGGGCCGGAACCCGACCCCACGCAGGGCCAGCGGGATCAGCGCGACGATGACGAGGGCGTTGAAGATGACTGCCGAGAGGATGGCGCTCTGTGGGGTGGACAGGCCCATGATGTTGAGCGCGTCCAGCTCCGGGTAGACCGCCACGAACATCGCCGGGACGATCGCGAAGTACTTCGCGACGTCGTTGGAGATGGAGAACGTGGTGATCGCGCCGCGCGTGATCAGCAACTGCTTGCCGATGGCGATGACCTCGATCAGCTTGGTCGGGTCGGAGTCCAGGTCCACCATGTTGGCGGCTTCCTTTGACGCGGACGTCCCGGAGTTCATCGCCAGCCCGACGTCGGCCTGGGCCAACGCGGGCGCATCGTTCGTCCCATCCCCGGTCATCGCGACGAGATGCCCGTCCGCCTGTTCGCGGCGGATGATCGCGATCTTGTCCTCGGGCTTGGCCTGGGCGACGAAGTCGTCCACACCGGCCTCGGCGGCGATCGTGGCCGCGGTCAGCGGGTTGTCGCCGGTGATCATGATCGTGCGGATCCCCATCCGACGGAGTTCCGCGAACCGCTCGGCGAGGCCCGGCTTGACGGTGTCCTTGAGCTCGATCACGCCGAGCGCGCGACCGCGATGGCTGATGGCCAGCGGCGTGGCACCCAGACCGGCGATCTCGTCGGTGACGGTCGCCAGTTCGTCCGGCACGGCGCCGGCCAGATCCTCGCGGATCGAGTCCACGGCACCCTTGAGGACGACGCTGCCATCGGTCAGCCGGACCCCGCTGGCACGGGCCTCTGCGGTGAACGGGATCGTCTCCACGATCGCCGCCCGAAGCGCGACCTCGTCCGCCGGCGCCCCGAGGATCGCCAGCTGCTTGCGGGCCAACTCGACGATCGAGCGACCTTCCGGGGTCTCGTCGTCCAGGGAGGCCTGGAGCGCCGCGGTGACCGCCTCGGCGTCCGGGACGCCCGGCATCGCCACGATGCGCGAGGCCAGCCGATTGCCGAAGGTGATGGTGCCGGTCTTGTCGAGGAGGATGACGTCCACATCTCCCGAGGCCTCCACGGCTCGGCCGCTCATGGCCAGCACGTTGAACCGCGCGACGCGGTCCATCCCGGCGATGCCGATGGCCGACAGGAGCCCGCCGATGGTGGTCGGGATGAGGCACACGAGCAGGGCGATCAGCGCGACCGTGTCGACGGTCTCGCCGGCGTACAGGCCGAACGGCCGGAGCGTGATCGTGGCCATCAGGAACACGAGGCTGAGGCCCGACAGCAGGATCGACAGGGCGATCTCGTTGGGGGTCTTCTGGCGCTTGGCACCTTCGACCAGGGCGATCATCCGGTCCAGGAACGTCTCACCCGGGTCCGCCGTGATGCGGATCGTGAGCGTGTCACTGGTCAGCTGCGTCCCGCCCGTGACCGAGCTGCGGATGTCCGTGCCCGGCTCCTTGAGGACGGGGGCGGACTCACCCGTGATGGCGGCCTCGTTGACATAGGCGACACCCTCGACGACGTCGCCGTCGCCGGGGATCGTCTCGTTCTCGCGGACGACGACGAGGTCGCCCCGACGAAGCTCGGAGGATCCGACCTCCTCGAAGGTCCCGTCCGGGCGTTGCCGATGGGCGATCGTCTCCGACCGGGTCTTGCGCAGCGTGGAGGCCTGGGCACGGCCCCGGGCCTCGGCGACCGCCTCGGCGTAGGTCGCGAACAGGACGGTGAACCACAGCCACGCGGCGATCTGGACCTGGAACCCGAGCCCGTTGGGTCCGGTCACGGTCTGGAGGCCGGTCACGTTGGCCAGGGCGATGAGCGTGACCAACGCCGCCGTGATCTCCACGACGAACATGACCGGGTTCTTGATCAGGCGGCGTGGGTCCAGCTTGCGCAGGGACTCCGGCAGGGCGGCACGCAGCAGTTGCGGATCGAAGACGCCGCGCGGCTTGGTCGGGCCGCCACTGGGCTGGGCCCCCGTGCCACCGCCGAAGCGCTGGAAGCGGCGCGTGCCGCGGGCGAGATCGACACTGAAGAGGGTCATGGCTAGAAGAGCCTCCCGGCGTTCTGCATCAGTTGCTCCACGATGGGTCCGAGCGCGAGTGCCGGGAAGAAGGTCAGGGCCCCGACGATGATGATCACGCCGATCAGCAGGATGCTGAACAGCGGTCCGGTCGTCGGGAACGTCCCGAGCGACGGCGCGACGCGACGCTTGGCAGCCATCGAGCCCGCGAGGGCGAGGATCGGGATGATCATCCCGTACCGGCCCAGGAGCATCGCGATGCCACCGGTGATGTTGTAGAAGGGCGTGTTCCCGGTCAGGCCGGCGAAGGCCGAGCCGTTGTTGCCGGTCTGGCTGCTGAAGGCGTACAGGATCTCGCTGAAGCCGTGCGGGCCGGGGTTCAGGGGTCCGGCCAGGCCTTCGGGCGTGACCGACGCGATGGCCGTGAAGCCGAGGATGCTCGCACCGAGGACGAGGACGACCAGCATGGCCATCTTCATCTCGAACGCTTCGACCTTCTTGCCAAGGTACTCCGGCGTCCGACCGACCATCAGGCCGGCGATGAAGACCGCCAGGATGGCCCCGACCACGAGCATGCCGTACAGGCCGGCGCCGATCCCGCCAGGGGTGATCTCGCCGAGCTGCATGTTGAACAACGGGATCAGCCCGCCGATCGGCTGGAAGCTGTCATGCCAGGCGTTGATCGCGCCCGTGCTCGTGCTCGTGGTGACGGCCGCCCACAGCGCGCCGACACCGGCGCCGAACTTCAACTCCTTGCCTTCCATGTTGCCGAGTGCCTGGTCCACACCGGCCGGGAACAGTGGATTGCCGGCGAGCTCGGCTCGCATCGCCACGACCGCACCGACCAGGAAGACGGCGGCCATCGCGCCGAAGATCACCCAACCCTGGCGCTGGTCCTTGGCGTACCGACCGAACACGTAGGTCAGGGCGAATGGGATCGCGAACATGGCGACCAGCTCGATGAAGTTCGTCAGGGGCGTCGGGTTCTCGAAGGGGTGTGCCGAGTTGGCGTTGAAGAACCCGCCACCGTTGTTGCCGAGTTCCTTGATGATCTCCTGGGTCGCGACCGGACCCCGAGCGATCGTCTGCTGGGCGCCTTCCAGCGTGGTCACGGTGACCGGGCCGTCGAACGTCTGCGGCACGCCCTGCCAGACGAGGACGATGGCGAACACGACGGCGATCGGCAGCAGGATGTACAGGACGCCACGGGTGAGGTCCACCCAGTAGTTGCCGATCGTCTGCGCGGTGCGCCGGGTCAGGCCGCGGACGAGTGCGATCGCGATCGCCAGGCCGGTGGCCGCGGAGGTGAAATTCCGGACGGCCAGCATGATCGTCTGGCTGAGGTAGCTCACGCCGGTCTCGCCGGAGTAGTTCTGCCAGTTGGTGTTGGTCTCGAAGCTGACCGACGTGTTGAACGCGAGATCCGGCGTCTGGGCGACGGCCCCGTTCGGGTTGAGGGGCAGGACGTCCTGGAAGCGCAGCGTCAGGTACCCGACGACGATCGCGACGAATGCCATCAGCAGCACGGAGACGGCGTACGAGCGCCATCCCTGCTCGACGGTCTCATCGATCCCGGCGACTCGATAGATGCCGCGCTCGACGGGTCGCAGGATGGGGCTCAGGATCGTGCGCTCCCCCTCCATCACTCGGGCGATGTAGCGCCCGAGGAACGGGGTGATCAGCAGGATGGCCGCGCAGAACGCGACCAGGGTCAGGAGTTCGGGGATGGGCACGACTAGAAATCCTCCGGACGGAGCAGGGTCCACACGAGATAGCCGAACGCGAAGATCACGGCGATGACGACGACGACCTCGAGCAGGGTCATCGGGCCACTCGGTCGCACAGGACCAGATACCCGCTGAAGGCAGCGGCACAGACGATGGCGATCAGGACGATCTGGAGGTCGGTCATTCGGGTTTCTCCACGGCAAGCAGACGGTCGATGGTGGTGGTCAACGTTTCGAGGGCGAACGGCTTGGGCAGGTAGCCGGCGACGTCGAACTCGCGCAGGCGCGCTGGATCGACGGCCATGGCGCTGGCGACCACGACGGGCGGATCGCCGGCCTCGACGAGGGCCTCGCTGCGGACCACCGACCAGCCGGTGTCGCCCGGCAGGTTGATGTCCAGGAGGACGAGGTCCGGTCGAAGGCCGTCACGGAGGCGAGCTACGGCCTCCTCGGCCGTTGGCGCGACGGTGACGCCGAAGCCGCGGGCGGTGAGGTGCGCGGACAGGATCGCGGCCAGCGGTTCGTCGTCCTCGATGATCAGCACGTGCGCCCCACGGGCAGTCATGCCGATCGCGCCGGGCGCACGCGGACGTCGCAGCCGGCCTCGTCGGCGGTCCACAGAGGCTCCAACATGACGCCCCGGGCGTCAGCCGTCGGACGGACGACGTCCATGACGACTTCGCACAGGTGCAGGCCACTGACGGTGGCCGATGGTGCTCCACCGGCCGCAACGAGGTCGACGGCGCTCGTGAGCAGCGCCACCTCGCGGTCGAGGGTCTCCTCGAACGCTCGCGTGGAAGCCAGGGTCGGATCGCTCATGTCCTGAGCCTCGCACCGAGGTCCAAGAGGCCGACGGGTCAGTCGCGCCCAGACCCGCTCAAGGACCGCTCAAGGTCCGGTGACGCGGGATGCACCCCCGGGTTCAGCGACGCGATAGCCGACACCTGGCTCAGCGACGATCAGTCCATCGAGGGCGCCGTCGGGGTCGGCCGCCTTGAGCTTCCGCCGAATCTGGCTGACATAGACGTGCACGTAATGCGCTTCCTCGCTGTACTCGGTACCCCACACGGCTCGCAACAGCCGGGCGTGGGTCACCAGATGGCCGGCATGCGAGGCGAGGACCTTGAGCACCTCGTACTCGCGCGGCGTGAGGCGGACCTGCCGATCGCAGACCGACACGAGGTGACGGCTGACATCGATCGTGAGCTGACCGATCCGGATGTCGCCATCGACGTCCGCGACCGGGCCCGCCGCTCGACGGATGAGGGCATCGATCCGCGCCCGGAGTTCCGACATCCCGAACGGCTTGGTCACGTAGTCGTCGGCGCCATGATCCAGGGCGGCCACCTTGTCGACCTCGCGGTCGCGCGCGGACAGCACCAGGATCGGCGTCGTCGCCTCTCGCCGGACCCGGCGGATCACCGCCGAGCCGTCACGATCCGGCAGGCCGAGGTCCAGGACGATCAGGTCCGGTCGGCGTGCCTCCCACGCCGCGATGGCCGAAGCCGCATCTCCGACATCGCGGACCTCCTGGCCGTGACCGCGCAGGAACGTGGCGATCGCGACCCGCGTGGCTTCGTCGTCCTCGACCAGCAGGACCGATGCGGCCGTGTGCGACTCGGTCACGGGGCCGGCTGCGGATCGGCGGCGAGCAGGTCGATGTCGACGGCCAGGCCGCCCAGGGCGCTCCGCCGAGCGGCCACGTGTCCCCCCATCGCATGGACCAGGCCCTGGACCACGGACAGGCCGATGCCGGTCCCACGTCGTGACCCTTCGCTCTTGCGCGGCACCCGGTAGAACTTCTCGAACAGCCGCGGGATGGCCTCGGGCGGAACGCCATCGCCGCCGTCCTCGACGGTGACACGCACGAAACGGTCGTCCAGCCGTCGGGCCGAGACCGCGATCGGGGCGGACCGGCCAGCGTACTTGGCGGCATTGTCGAGCGTGTTGGCGAGGACCTGGCCGATGAAGAGTTCGTCCACCGAGACCGGTGGCAGGTCGACTGGTACGTCCACGGTCACGGTCCGCTCGGTCCCCTCCACCTTGACCAGCGACCGTCCCAGCGCCTGCTCGACGATGTCGGAGAGCTCGAAGACGCCCAGCTTCGGGCGCAGTTCACCGGCTTCGATCCGGCTCATGTCCAGCAGGTTCGTCACCAGCCGGTTCAGCCAGTCGGCCTCACGGTCGATCGATGCGGCGAGTTCGCGGCGCTGGTCGGCCGGCCAATCGATGACCGGGTCCATCAGTGTCCCGGCGGCCGCCCGGATGGAGGCGAGCGGTGTCCGCAGATCGTGCGAGACGGAGTCGAGCAGCGCCGACTTGAGGGCATCGCTTCGTCGAGTGATCTCGACCGACGTGGCTTCGCGGGCCAGTCGATCCAGCTCCAGGGAACCGGCGACCTGGTCGGCGGCAGCGGCCAGCACCCGGGTCTCCGCGTCGTCCGGGTCGCCGGCGCCCCGCGCGCGACTCGCCCACAGGGACCCGAGCGTGCGCTCGCCGGCGACCATGGGGACCCGGTACGTGACGACGTCCGGATCGCGCGCTCCCTTGGAGCCGGTCGACGGCGCGTGGACCCGGACCCACTCGGCCGGCTCGTCGCCGGGGCGGCGCCGAAGGGTCGTGTACACGGTCGGCGTCGCGGTGGCGGCAGGTGGTGGCGGCGCGGAGTCGTCCGCGGCCACGGTGCTCTTGCCGATGGTCATCCAGACGCGCGCCATCCTCGTGTCCGTGCGCAGCTTCGTGGCGATCGTCGACAGCGCCTCGAGCGTGTCGCGCCGGTTCGCGAGCGTGAAGCTGATCCAGAAGAGCGCCTGTGCCTCGCGCTCACCGGCGAGCGCGGCCTCCGCCCGCTCGCGCTGCCGTCCGGCAAGGCGGCCAACGACGATCCCGACGACCAGGAGCAGCAGCAGGTTCAGCCATTCACGTGGGTCCCGCACCGTGAACGTGTAGACCGGGTCGATGAACAGGAAGTCATACAGCAGGAACGACCCGATCGCGGTCAGGATGGCCGGGGTCGTCCCGAACGCCACGGCCACGCCGACCACCGCCAGCAGATAGGCCGCCGAGGCGTCAGGGACGTCCACCCGGCTTTCGAGGATCGCGATCGCGACCGAGACGGCACCCAGCGACCCGCCGATGACGAGCGCCATCAGGGTGATCTGACGCGGATCCAGCCGGGTGCGGTGCATGTGGCCGATGGTAGGCGTCAGCCGCCTCGCACGATGCGCCGAGCGTCGCGGCTGACGCGCAGGAAGCTCGTGAAGTGCGCCCACGGCCGGATGTGGCTCGGCTCGCCCTCGTAGATCGTGCGGATCGGGACCCAGCCGATGGGCAGGCCGAGCGCGATACAGCGGGCGATCATCTCGACCTCGAATTCGAAGCCCTGCTCGTCGCTGTCCAGGAGCGCCGTCATCAGCTGTCGCCCGATGAGCCGATAGCCCGATTGGTTGTCCGGCACGTTCCGTCCGACCGCCGCGGAGAAGACCAGGCCGCCGATCGAGTTCGACAGACGACGGACCGGTGGCATCTCCCCGAAGTCGCGCCGACCGATGACGAGCTCCGGCCTGGCCGCCTCCCACGCGGCGAGGAACAGGGGGATCTCGGCCGGGTCGTGTTGCCCGTCGGCGTCGAGCGTGACCACGGCCTCGCAGCCCTGGTCCAGTGCGTGGCGGAAGCCGCGGCGGAGCGCCGCACCTTTACCCGCGTTCGGGCGCTGGATCAGGACGGTCGCGCCGGCAGCCTCGGCCTGCGCGGCGGTGTCGTCTGTGGAGCCGTCGTCGACGACAACGACCGGAAGGAAGGCCCGCGCTCGCTCCACGACGGATGCGATACGCGGGCCCTCCTGGTAGCCCGGGATCAGCGCGAGGATGGTCTCCACGCGTGAACCCTAGCAACTCCGCGTCGAGCGGTGGCCGACTCGCCGGCGACGGGCGCACCGGCTGGGGCCGCCCGCGCTTCAGGTGTCATGGTCGACGGCTTACGGCCCGAACGTGATCGACTCGGCGATCGCCTGCAGCTCGGCCAGGTCCTCGGCCGGGGTGTCGGCATAGTGGGACCAATCGATGACCGTCAGGACGCCATCCACGTCCAGGGCCCAGATCTCGTCGATCTGGCCGGGACCCTGCGCGTAGCGGTAGGGATCCAAGCCGGGGCCGTCAGCCGTGCTGATCGTCCATGAGCCGAAGGTGCTCCGGTCGCAGTCGCTGAACACGGCGTCGTCCGGCACGTGGAGGGTGATCGCCTTGCCGGCATACCCGTCGAGCGTGATGTCCACCGGCTCCGAGGCATCGCGCAGGGCCTGGGACGCCAACGCGGTCACGAGATCCGCGGCCGTCGTGGCCGGCGAGGCCGGCTCCGTCCCCGACCACTTGCACGGGTCTCCGTACACGTACAGGTCGCCCGTGAAGACGATCAGCCCGGCACCGGCCGGCGGACCAGGGTTGTCGTCCTTGACGAGGAGGCGATCGCCTGGAAAGCCGAACCAGCCGGGGGCCGCGATGGTGGCCGTCATGGCTGGCGGTCCTTCCCAGAGCGGATGGGGGCCTTCCGCCAGGCCGGCAGGGGATGGCGACGGCGAGACGACCGAAGGCGCCGGTGTCGGCGAGGCAGTCGCCGACGGTGCCGCCACCGAGGGACTGGCGACCACGCCACCCGGACCTCCCCCCTGGGGCAGCAGGTTGACGGCCAGGACAGCGACCACCAGCACCGCGGCGGCCCCCAGCGCGACCTTGAGGGTGTTGTTCACGTCGGCGTACCTCCACGCCGACCGCCAGGGCCGGCGCTGTGGGGTCGCAGGGACTTGGTCGAGCACGGCATCCAGGACTCGGTCCGGGAGCGACATGGCGCCCTCCTCCAGCCACGACCGGACGATGCGCGTGACCTCGCGATCGGTACTCATCGAGTCGCCTCCCGCGCGGTCGGCCGCAGGTCGGCATCGATGGCCGCCCGCAGTCCACGCATCGCATGATGTAGACGGGATCTGACCGTCCCAGGCGGCACGCCGAGCGTTTCGGCGACCACCTCGATCGGCAGGTCGAGGTAGTGGTGCAGGACCACCACCGCGCGATGTTCGATGGACAGCCGCCGGAATCCGCGCTCCAACTGATCGCGATCGACGACCAGGTCGAGTTCGTCGGGCGCCGGGGCATCGGTCGGCAGCAGGCGCAGGTTGGGCGACCACTGTCGAGTCCGG
Organism: uncultured Anaerolineaceae bacterium; assembly: GCA_964579825.1. Classification (GTDB taxonomy): domain Bacteria; phylum Chloroflexota; class Limnocylindria; order Limnocylindrales; family CSP1-4; genus SPCO01. Next base: position 95,185 of record CAZOHT010000004.1, on the reverse strand, counting down.
CGACCTTCGGCGTAGCAGGCGCGCACGAGGAGCCGGTACGACCAGGCGTCAAAGCGCGCCGGGTCGCGGAGCTGGGGAAGGTCCCGCCAGATGCTCAACAGCGCCTGCTGCGTCGCGTCTTCGGCGAGGTCGGTGTCACGCAGGATCCTGTGTGCCACCGCATGGAGCCGATCGCCAACGGCCACGGCGAGGCTCGCGAAGGCCTCTTCGTCGCCGTTCTGCACTCGGATCACGAGGTCGGTATCCATCGCCTTCCGTTCCAAGGCGCCCGGTGGATCCGGGCACTCACATCGTATGGGCGTGCCGTTGGCTCGAACGACTCACTCTTCGTGGCGCCCGTGTGCGTGCCGCCTCGCCCGCCTGGCCCGCGACGCGCGAGCGGCCGGCATGGTCGGGTTCGCGGCGCGTCGGTCGGAGCGCCGCAGGTGGGGCTAGAGTTGCGGAGCCATGGCGCTCCCGACCGGCCGGCTCACCTTCATGTTCTCGGACATCGAAGGAAGTACACGCCTGCTGTCGACCCTTGGCCAGCGCTACACCGCGCTGCACGCCGCCCATCAGCGCATCGTCCGGGAGGCCATCCGAGCGCACGCCGGGACCGAGGTCTCGACAGAAGGCGACTCCTTCTTCGTCGTCTTCCACCTCGCGGTGGACGCCCTGGAAGCCGCCGCGTCCATCCAGCGCGGCCTCGCGGAGTATCCGTGGCCGGAGGGGGCCCGGATCCGGGTCAGGATCGGGATCCATACCGGGCAGGGCGTCCTCGCCGGCGACGACTACGTGGGCTTGGACATCAACCGTGCGGCTCGGATCGCCAATGCGGCGAACGGTGGCCAGATCGTGATGTCAGATGCGACGCGGTCGGCGGCGGGCGAGTCGCTGCCCGATGGGTCCCGCATTCGCGATCTCGGTCGACACCGGCTCAAGGACATCGGGGTCCAACGGATCTGGCAACTCGATCCCGATGGTGTGGACGGCGGATTCGGCCCGCTCCGAACGCTCGAGGCACATCCGACCAACCTGCCGACCGACCGGACATCGTTGGTCGGGCGCGAAGCCGAGACCCTGGCCCTGACGGCCCTGGTCCGCGACAACCGCCTCACCACGGTGACCGGCCCCGGAGGCATCGGCAAGAGCCGCCTGGCGATCCGGGTCGCCCGCGGGCTGGTCGATGACCACCCGGATGGGGTGTTCTACATCGACGCGGCAACGCACGATCGACTCGGATCATTCCTCGTCGATCTGGCGGAGATCGTCGGGATCCGACTTCCGCCCGACGTCGAACCGACCGACGCGTTCATCGACCGACTGCTGGGTCGCTCTGCGCTCCTCGTGGTCGACACGGCCGACCGGTTGCCGGGATTCGGCCGATTCGCCTCGCAGCTGCTCGACGCATGCGGACTCCTTCGGATCCTCGTCACCGCGAGGGGCCCCCTCCACGTTCACGTCGAGCGCGAGTACGTGCTTCGACCGCTGGGGTTGGGACCGGACGTGGATGCCGGCCTCACGTCGGCGACCTCGTCACCGGCGGTCGCGCTGTTCGTCGAGCGAGCTCGTGCCGTTCGGCCGGACCTCCCCCTCACGCCGGTCAACGTCCGCGCCATCGCTGCCATCGTGTCTCGCCTGGACGGGCTGCCGCTGGCGATCGAGCTCGCCGCAGCCCGGAGCCGGCTGCTCGCGCCACAGGCGATGCTCGCTCGTCTCGACCGCGGACTGCCGGTCCTCAAAGGCGGCGCCCTCGACGCGCCCGAACGCCAGCGCACCATGACCGCGACGATCGAGTGGAGCTACGACCTGCTGGCGGAAGACGAACGAACGACGCTTCAACGCCTGTCGGTCTTCGCCGACGTGTTCGACCTTGACGCCGCGACGATCGTGTGCGCCGCGGCCTCCGGCGATACCGAGGCGCCGGACCCGGTCGACGTCGTCGAGCGCCTGGTGGACCGTAGTCTCGTCCAGGTCGTCGATCGGTCCGACCACACCGGGCTACGGTTGCTCGGGCTGATCCGCGAGTTCGCGGCCGAGCGGCTGGCCGAAGGCCATGAGGAGTTCGCCGCGAGGCGCGGTCATGCCACCCACTTCCTTGGTGTCGCCGAGGCCGAGGCCGGTGCTCTCGACGGTCCGGATGAGCACGGCGCACTGGCCCGTCTCGAGCAGTCGGCCGACGACTTCCGGGCGGCCCTCGCCTGGCTGCTCGGAGGGTCGGGGGCCCCGGACGCCGCCCAGGACGAGCATCTGGCGCTTCGGTTCACCACGGCGCTCGGTCGGGCGTGGTACCTGCGAGGTCGAGCCCTGGAAGCCTCGGACCTGCTCGAACGGGCGATCGCTGCGGACCCGGCGGCTCCGATCGACTTGCGAGCGGAGGCGCTCCATCTGTCCGGCGTGATGCACGATGAGCGGCGTCAGTCTGGCCTGGCGATGGCCCGCCTCGAAGCGGCCCTGGCCCTGCTGCGCACGATCGGTGATCCTCGCCGGATCGCCCGAGAGCTCAACAGTGTCGGGGTGGTCGCACGGAACGCGGGTGAGACCGAGCGGGCGATGGTCCTGCTCGAAGAGAGCCTGTCGATGCGTCGTGCCCTTGGCGACGATCGTGGGATCGCGACGACGCTGACCAACCTGGGGGTCGTCGCGATGGACCAGGGTCGCTTCGACGAGGCGCTCGAGCGGCTGAGCCAGGCGGTCATCCTCGATCGAGCCTCTGGGAGATCGAGCGTCCTCGCCTACTCCTCGTGTCTGCTCGGCACCGCCCTGATCCGGACCGGGGACCGAGCCGCTGGCATCGAGCTGGTCCGGACCGCACTCCGGACCTTCGCCGATCTGGGCGATGCCGACGGAGTCGCCGAGTGCCTGGAGCGGATGGGCGAGGGGTCGGTCGATGGCGACCCGGACCTGGCCGCGAGATTGCTCGGCGCCGCGGCGGGATTGCGGCACCGAGAGGGGATCCCGATCAGGCCACCCGACGAGGCCACGGCCCGCGACTCGATCGCCGCGCTGGAGCGTCGGCTGGATCGCGAGACCCTGGAGACCTTGCGATCCGAGGGGGAGGCCATGGACATCGAGGCGGCGACGGCCTTCGCCCTCGCGAGCACCGAGCGACCGACGATCTCGTGACCGATGGCGGGTCGGCTCGCCGTCCGCCGCGGTGGACGCGGCGGGCGCGCGGTCTAGTGGGTCGGGCAGGACGCGGGAGCCGGACAGGACTCGATGACGCCGCCCACGATGGTCGCGATGACGGTCATGGCACGGGTCCGCTCGTTCGCCGTACCCTGCGTGGGTGAGCACGAACCACGACGTCGCGATCATCGGTGGCGGCGCCATCGGCAGCGCGATCGCCTACTTCCTCCGAAGCGATCCGACGTTCGATGGGCGCGTCGCCGTCATCGAACGCGATCCGACCTACGCCCAGGCGTCGTCCGCGCTCTCGGCGAGCTCTATCCGCCAGCAGTTCTCGACGCCGGAGAATATCCGGATGTCGCTGTTCGGCATCGAGTTCCTGCGGGAGGTCGGCCGACACCTGTCGGTCGACGACGGCCCGACGGTGGACATCGGTCTGCACGAAGGCGGCTACCTGTACCTCGCCACGTCCGCGTTCGAGGACGCCTTGCGGGCGAACCACGCGACCCAGTCGGCCGAGGGCGCCGATGTGATCCTGCTGACCCGGGCCGAGATCGGCGACCGGTTTCCCTGGATGACGACCGACGGCGTGGCCCTGGGCTCACTCGGGCTGACCGGCGAGGGCTGGTTCGACGGCTACGGGCTCATGCAGGCGTTCCGTGGCAAGGCACGCGCGATCGGCGCGGACTTCATCACCGGCGAGGCGATCGGGCTGGACGTGGACGGCGGACGGGTCACGGATGTCCGACTCGCCGACGGAAGCCGGATCGCGGCGGGACACGTCGTGGATGCCGCCGGGCCGTGGTCGCGCGGGGTGGCGGCGATGGCGGGCGTGCCACTCCCCGTCGAGGCGCGGCGCCGGTGCGTGTTCGGCTTCGACGCGCAGGCGGCCGTGCCGGACTGCCCGCTCGTCATCGATACGTCCGGCATCTGGTTCCGGCCCGAGGGCGAGGGGTTCATCACGGCCGTCTCCCCGCCGCCGGAGGAGGACCATGACGGGCTGCCGCTGACGGTCGACCACGCCCTGTTCGAGGAGCGGATCTGGCCGGCCCTGGCCGAGCGGGTGCCCGCCTTCGATGCGATCCGCCAGCGCAACGCCTGGGCGGGCTACTACGAATACAGCACGTTCGATCGGAACGCCTTCATCGGTCCGCATCCCGAGCTGACGAACCTGCTCTTCGCGACGGGTTTCAGCGGCCACGGGATCCAGCACGCCCCGGCGGTCGGCCGGGCCATCGCCGAGCGGATCGTCCACGGTCGGTACACGACGCTGGACCTGTCGATCTTCGGCTACGAGCGCCTCATCGAGGGCCGCCGAGTGATCGAGCGCAACGTCATCGGGTAGTCGCCATCAGGAGAAGACGACTCCTATGATCACAGGGGTCAGGACGATGGCGATGACGGCCACGGTCCACGTGATGAAGCGGCGAGTCGGTCGCCAGCCTTGACTCATGGCGACGCCGACGGCGATGACGCAGACGGTGACCGTGATGGCAACCAGCCATCCCCCGCTGCCCCAACCCGACACCCACGCGCGGAACTCACTCATCCGCTCTCCAAAGAGCCTGGCTCCAGACCGTGGTCGACGACGACGCTTTGATGTCCTACCCACGCCTGAGCGCGACGTCAGCGATTTGGCGCCCCCGCCAGGATTCGAACCTGGGACCTTTCGCTTAGAAGGCGACCGCTCTGTCCACTGAGCTACGGGGACCGCCACACAGAGTACCGGACGCCCGGCGGGAGGCGCGATCGGGCGTCGGACCGCGAGTACGACCCTCCTTGAGCACGGAATCGGCCGTGCTATGCTCCGCGACCCATCGCCCCGACCGGGATTCGGAGCGTGGCCAGTGAGGACCAGCACGCCCATGTCGGCACCTCCGGAACGCGCGATCGGCGGTCGCAGCCGCAGCCTCGCCGCGGGCCAGCTCGCCCTCGAACTCCCGCTCGAACTGCCCGCGATGGAGCTCGCGCCCGAGTGGAAGGACCAGCAGCGCCTGTGGGGCCACGCCTTCCACCCGATGTGCTCGTACCTCGCGAGCTTCCCGGCCGCCCTGACGCATGCGTTCATCGCCCGCTACTCGCGGCCCGGTGATGTCGTGCTCGATCCGTTCTCGGGACGCGGCACGACACCGTTGCAGGCGTGCGCGGAAGGGCGCATCGGCGTCGGCAACGACCTCAACCCGTTCGCCCATCTCCTGACCGCGGCCAAGGTCCAGCCGGCGACCAAGGCCGAGGCCGCCACCCGGCTCGCCCAGCTTCGGCTGGGCTGGAACGCGGTCTCCGGGGCATGGCTGGCGCTCGGGGCGCGGGTCGCCGCGGATCCGACCGGCGTGGGCTCGATGGTCCCGGTGGCGGGCTCGGGTCTTGGCGACGCTTCGGTCGGCACCGAGTCCGTCCCGCTCGAGGTCGCGCTCGCCTTCCATCCGCGCACGCTCGCCCAGCTGCTCTACGTCCGGACGATGCTGCGCCTGGATGACCGGACCGACCGCTTCCTGGCCGCCGCCGTCACCGGGATCCTGCACGGCAAGAGCGCGAGCTACCTGTCGGTCCTGATGCCGAACACGTTCAGCATGGCGCCGCGCTACGTGCGCGACTTCGCCGCCCGGACCGACTTCACCTCGCCGGAGCGCGACGTGTTCGATGGTCTCGGCAAGAAGCTCGATCGCCTCTTCCGCCAGCTCCCGCCGCGCACCGAAGGACTCGCCCTCCTCGGTGACGCGCGCGACGTGGCGGGTCGCGCCCAGGCCGGGCTGCGCGCCATGGGCCGACCGGATCGGGCCCGGCTCGTGGTCACGTCGCCGCCCTACCTGCGGGTCGTGAAGTACGGCTACTACAACTGGCTCCGAACCTGGTTCCTGGGCTTCGACGCCCGCGAGATCGACGCGACCCTGGACGACGCCCACCACCGCGAGCCGTATCTCGCCTTCCTGCGCGACTCCCTGGCGGGCCTCCGCCCGATCCTCACCGACGATGCGGTCGTGGTGTTGGTCATCGGCGATGTCGAGACGGACCGCGGGCGACGGATCAAGGGCGGTGTCGGTCTGGCCGAACGCGTCTGGGAGTCGGCCGCCGAACCCGAAGGGTTCAAGCTCGCCGGTGTCGCCCTGGACGACGTCGCGGCGAACCGCAAGATGACCAAGCTCTGGGGCGACGAGGCCGGACAGGCGACCAAGACGGATCGGATCCTCGTCCTCGGCGCCACTGAGGCGGGTCGCCGCCGCGCGCTGTCGGGTGCCGCCATGGACGTGGACTGGACCTGGCCACCGAGGGCCCTCCGTCCGCTGTAGGAGGGCGCGTCGGCCGTTCCGGCCGCGCGTCGGCCGCTAGAATGCGGCCATGCAGCAGATGTACCACCCGTCGGACCTGGCGTCGATGGATCCGCTCGTCCTGATGAAGAACCTGGACCATGTGCGGATGACCAGCCGACGGCTGTCGTACATCCTCCAGCAGCAGGTCCACCTCTACGTCCCCGAGGCGAACCAGCTCCGCGAGCAGATCGACCGCTACGTCGATGCCGAGCGCCAGATCGAAGGCGAGATGGCGAGGCGCCGCATCCGCGCCTGATCAGGCGAAGCCGTTGCGCTCCGGAGCCCAGCGCAGGGCGAGCGATCGCGTCGCGAGATCGAGGTCGACGTCGGCCGCCACGACACCGACCGCACCGTAGGCGAGGCTCGCGACCAGCGACCCATCCGGCCCGACGATCCCCGTGATCGACCCCTGGATCGGACCGGCCGAGTTCGCCTGGGCGACATACACGTTGTTCTCGAGCGCTCGGAGCATCAGGGCCTTCTCGTTGTACGGGTTCGTGGCCGCGCACCATGACGTGGGCAGGGACCCGCCGTCCGCGGTCACGAAGTGCGGCACGAACACGACCTGTGCGCCGGCCAGGACGAGCGATCGCGTGATCTCCGGGTAGCGGAAGGCCTCGTGGCAGATGGCGATCCCGAACGTCAGGCCGTCCACCATGAAGACCCGCCGTCCCGTGCCCGCGACGTAGTCGACCTCCTCGGACGGGTCGATCTGGGTCTTGA